>JBCNPK010000070.1:0-22975 GCA_039593355.1 Pseudoduganella sp. | reverse complement strand
GAAGTCGCCGATATCCGGGACTTTCACTTCAACCATGCTCATAGTGTTTGCTCCGTCTTCTTATTTATTGGGTCACCGGATTTGGCTTGTTCGGGTTGATGCCGTACTTCTTGATGGCGTCTTCCACCACCGACATCGCGATCTTGCCTTCGTCCGCCAGGGCGCGCAGGGATGCGACGGTGATGTAGTAACGGTTCACCTCGAAGAACTCGCGCAGCTTGGCGCGGCTGTCCGAACGGCCAAAGCCATCGGTACCCAGCACCTTGTAGGTGCGGCCGGCAGGCATGTATGGACGGATCTGCTCAGCGAATGCACGCATGTAGTCGGTGGTTGCGACGATCGGGCCGGTGCTGTCTTTCAGCAGTCCGGTCACGTAAGGCACGCGCTGTTCCTTGGTCGGGTTGACCAGGTTCCAGCGCTCGCAGTCCTGGCCATCGCGCGCGACCAGCGTCAGCGAAGGAGCGGACCACACGTCGGCGGCGATGTTCCAGTCGTTCTTCAGCAGTTCGGCGGCAAAGATGGATTCGCGCAGGATGGTGCCCGAGCCGATCAGTTGTACGCGCTGCTTGGCTTTCTTGTCGCCTTCCTGCAGCAGGTACATACCCTTCAGGATGCCCTCTTCCTGGCCTGGCTTCAGGCCTGGGTGGGCATAGTTCTCGTTCATGATGGTGATGTAGTAGAACACATCTTCCTGGTTGGTCACCATGCGGCGCAGGCCGTCGTGGATGATCACTGCCAGTTCGTGGCCGAAGGTCGGGTCGTACGGCACGCAGTTCGGGATGGTGGCGGCCATGATGTGGCTGTGGCCATCTTCGTGCTGCAGGCCTTCGCCGTTCAGCGTGGTACGGCCGGCGGTGCCGCCCATCAGGAAGCCGCGCGCGCGCATGTCGCCCGCCGCCCATGCCAGGTCGCCGACGCGCTGCAGGCCGAACATCGAGTAGTAGGTGAAGAACGGGATCATCACGCGGTTGTTGGTCGAGTACGAGGTCGCGGCAGCGATCCACGAGCTCATGCCGCCCGCTTCGTTGATGCCCTCCTGCAGGATCTGGCCGGCCTTGTCTTCGCGGTAGTACATCACCTGGTCCTTGTCGACCGGCTCGTACAACTGGCCCTGCTGGTTGAAGATACCGATCTGGCGGAACAGGCCTTCCATACCGAAGGTACGGGACTCGTCGACCAGGATAGGCACCACGCGCTGGCCCAGGGACTGGTCGCGCAGCAGTGCGGTGATGATACGCACGAAGGCCTGGGTGGTGGAGATCTCGCGGCCTTCCGGAGTGGCGTCGGTGACGGCCTTGAAGGCGTCCAGGCCCGGCACCACCAGGGTTTCGTCGGCCTTCATGCGGCGCGATGGCAGGTAGCCGCCCAGCGCCTTGCGGCGCTCGTGCAGGTACTTGATTTCAGGCGCGTCGTCGGACGGCTTGAAGAACGGAATGTCTTTCAGCTTGTCGTCCGGGATCGGGATGTTGAAGCGGTCGCGCATTTCGCGGATCGCTTCGTCGTCCAGCTTCTTGGTCTGGTGCGCGGTGTTGCGCGCTTCGCCGGACTTGCCCATGCCGAAGCCCTTGACGGTTTTCACCAGCAGCACGGTCGGCTTGCCGACCGATTCGTTGGCCTGCTTGAAGGCGGCGTAGATCTTGTGCGGGTCGTGGCCGCCGCGGGTCAGGCGCCAGATGTCGTCGTCCGACATGTTGGCCACCATTTCGAGCAGCTTCGGATGCTTGCCGAAGAAGTGCTTGCGCACGTAGGCGCCATCCTTGGCCTTGTAGTTCTGGTATTCGCCGTCCACGGTTTCCATCATCACGCGCTGCAGGATGCCGTCCTTGTCCTGTGCCAGCAGGTTGTCCCAACCCGGGCCCCAGATGACCTTGATGACGTTCCAGCCGGCGCCGCGGAAGTCCGCTTCCAGCTCTTGAATAATCTTGCCGTTGCCGCGCACCGGACCGTCCAGGCGCTGCAGGTTACAGTTCACGACGATGTTCAGGTTGTCCAGCTGTTCGCGGGCAGCCATGCCGATCGCGCCCATCGATTCCGGTTCGTCCATCTCGCCGTCGCCGCAGAAGGCCCAGACCTTGCGGCCTTCGGTGTTGGCGATGCCGCGCGCGTGCAGGTACTTCAGGAAACGCGCCTGGTAGATCGCCATCAGCGGGCCCAGGCCCATCGACACGGTCGGGAACTGCCAGAAGTCAGGCATCAGTTTCGGGTGCGGGTAGGAGGACAGGCCTTTGCCGTCCACTTCGCGGCGGAAGTTCAGCAGCTGTTCTTCGCTCAGGCGGCCTTCCAGGAAGGCGCGCGCGTAGACGCCGGGGGACGAGTGGCCCTGGATGTACAGCAGATCGCCGCCGTGGTCTGCGCTCTCGGCGCGCCAGAAGTGGTTGAAGCCGATGCCCAGCATGTTCGCCAGCGAGGCGAAGGAGGACAGGTGGCCGCCCAGGTCGCCGTCGGCGCGGTTGGCCTTGACCACCATCGCCATCGCGTTCCAGCGCATCCACGAGCGCAGGCGCTCTTCGTATTCCAGGTTGCCTGGGCAGTGGGCTTCTTTGTGGGCGGGGATGGTGTTGACGTAGGCGGTGTTGGCGGAGAACGGGATATCGGCGCCGCGGCGGCGGGCCAGGTCGACCAGGCGTTCCATCAGGTAGTGGGCACGGTCAGGGCCTTCGTTTTCCAGGACGGCTTCCAACGCCTCCAGCCATTCTTTGGTTTCCTGTGCATCAGGATCGTTGGCGGTTTGTGCCGTGACCTGGTCAAGTTGAGCTGACATGTAACTAGTCTCCTATCGATTGAAGGCGCCCCACCCTGTGTGCTCCGGACGGTGCAGGTGATTATTTCTTAAGACTTTGGCTAAGTGTGAAGGATTCTATCAGCGAATCCCTTGTTTTTCAAATTGCGAAAGCAGATTTTATAATGTGAAATGCGTTGCGGATCTACAAATGGTTTCAATGCCTAATTGTCGGTAGGAAATTTCCTACATATACTCGACAACATGGAAAGCACCGCCGATTCCGTTTCCACCCGCACCCTGCAGCGCGAACGCGCGGCGCGCAAGGAGGCCGAGTCTTTGCTCGAACAAAAGAGCCGCGAGCTCTATGAGAAAAACCAGTTCCTGCAGGAGAGCGAACTGCGCTACCGCAACCTGGTGGAACTGGCGCCCGACGCCATCTGGATCCATTGCGAAGGCCGCATCACCTTCATCAACCAGGCGGCCCTGCGCCTGTTCGGCGCCGCCGGCCCCGAGCAGCTGCTGGGCACGCTTGCAATGGACCGCGTGCCACAGCAGTTCCACGCGATGGTCGACGCCTGGACGCCGATGGAGCTCGACAAAGTTCACCAGCGCCCGCGCAGCGAGCTCAAATTGCTGCGCCTGGACGGCACACCGGTGGACGTGGAATTCTTTGGCTGTTCGATCCTGTTCAATAATCGCGAATCGGTCATGCACGCGGCGCACGATGTCACCGAGCGCCTGCAGCAGGTGGCCATCCGCCACCGCGCCACGCACGACGAGCTGACCGGCCTGGCCAACCGTGCTTTTTTCCTGGAACGGCTGGAAGCGGAAATCGCGAAGGCGCGCAGCGCCGGCACCTCGCTGGCAGTGGCTTTTGTCGACCTGGACAAGTTCAAGCAAATCAACGACACGCGCGGCCACGCCGTCGGCGACGAACTGCTGCGCATCGTGGCGGGCGTGCTGCGCAGCTGCGTGCGCGACAGCGATACCGTGGCCCGCCTGGGCGGCGACGAATTCGTGCTCCTGCTGGATAACTCGCAAGGCCACCTGAGCCCTGCCATGCTGGCGCAACGGATCAGCGAACGGCTGGCGGAACCGGTCAACCTTGCAGGCCAACAGCACATTATCACTGGCAGCATTGGCCTGAGCATCTATCCCGACGATGGCCAGCATGCGGAAGAATTGCTGCGCCACGCCGACATCGCCATGTATCACTGCAAAGGCCAGGGCTGCAGCGGCGTCCAGTTCTTTACACAGGATATGCAGCGCCGCCTCGACGCACGCCTGACGATGGAGCAGGGTTTGCTGCGCGCCCTGCAGCGCGAAGAGTTCGTGCTGCACTTCCAGCCGCAAGTGGATCTACGCCGTGGCGGCATCGTCGGCATGGAAGCCTTGCTGCGCTGGCAGTCGCCCGAACTGGGCCTGGTGCCGCCGCTGGAATTCATCCCGGTGGCCGAAGAAAGCAGCCTGATTGTCGACATCGGCCACTGGGTGCTGGACAAGACATGCGCCACCCTGCGCGCCTGGCGCGATGGCGGCGTGCCGCTGGTCCCGGTGGCGGTCAATATCGCCGCCTCGCAGTTTGCGCGGCGCGATTTCGACATCACGGTACAAGAGGCGCTGGGCCGTTTCGGCGTCGATCCGGGCCTGCTGGAATTGGAGCTCACCGAGAGCCTGTCCATGAGCGACCCGCTGGAAACGATTGCGCTGATGCACCGGCTGCGCGCGATCGGCATCAAGATGGCGATCGACGACTTCGGCACCGGCTACTCCAACCTCAGCTACCTGAAACGCTTCCCGGTGGACCGGCTGAAGATCGACAAGAGTTTCACCTCCGGCCTGGCAAGCAATGCCGAGGACCACGCTATCGTCAGCGCAGTCATCAGCCTGGCGCACAGCCTGGGCCTGAAAGCGATTGCGGAAGGGGTGGAAACGGAAGACCAGCTGCGCTTGCTGCTGGCGGAGGGCTGCGACGAAATCCAGGGCTACTACTTCAGCAAGCCCTTGCCTGAGCCGGCGGCGCGCGACATGCTGCTGCGCCAGCCCAGGCTGCCTTTCTTTAATTAGGCGGAACGGCGCTTGCGCAGCATCGCCAGGCCGACCAGGCCGAGGCCGAGCAGAGGCATGCTGCCTGGCTCCGGCACGTCCCTGGCGGCGGTACCTTCGATGCTGAAGGCGTGCGCCAGGCTGTACGGCGTCCAGGAGCCGGTGTTATGGAAGCTCTCCGCAGCCGAGCTTGCCTCAGCAGGGCTGGCGATGTCGGCCCACGACAGCGGATCGCGCACGGCGTAATCGTTGGCCGAATGGATGCCCAGCCAGTACTTGGTGCCGCCCTGGATGCCGAGCGTGGACTGGAAGTCGAAACTGAAGGCCCAGATATTGCCCACGGCGCCGGCGCTGATGCCGGTGTTGGTGGTCGTCAGGTTGGCGGCATTGCCGCTGGCCAGCAGCGCGCCCGGTGCATTGCCGGAGTTCGCGTACAGGAAGTATTCAAAGCTGCCATCCCAGCTGGCCAGGTTCGGCTGTCCGGTGCTCTGCGACACCATATAGACCGTGGCGCCAAAAATATTGGAGGCCGAAGCGCTCGAGAACGAGTTCGCCTGGACCCACAGGGCGCTGTTGTTGGAGCCGATATAGCTGGCCGGCGCACCGGTGCTGAATACGGAGGCGTTTGCCACGCCGGACAACATGGTGGTTGCGGTGATCGCGGCGGCGACAGCCAGGTTGCGCAGACCCTTCATTGATTTTTCTCCCTAGTTGTTGAATGATAAACGCTGCGTATATAGCAATTTCCAGGCCAGGAAAATAAACCCCTTAATTATCAATACGTTAAAATTTCCCATCTACAAAACAATTGCGAACTGTAAAGAATTTCGACAAGGCAAGACCGCCTCTCCAGGGAGGAGCGATTTATAATGTCGACTTTCCCATCCCACCCATCCAAGCAATCATGTCTGCACAACTGATCGACGGAGTAGCGCTCTCCCAAAAACTGCGCGCCGAAATCGCTTCCCGCGCCGCCGCACTGACCGCCAAGGGCAAACAGCCCGGCCTGGCCGTGATCCTGGTCGGCGACGACCCGGCCAGCCATGTCTACGTGCGCAACAAGGTCAAGGCTTGCGAAGACGCCGGCATCCGCTCGGTGAAGGAGCAGTACGCTGCCGACATGACCGAGCAGGCCCTGCTCGAGCGCATCGCCACCCTGAATGCCGATCCCGGCATCCACGGCATCCTGGTGCAGATGCCGCTACCCAAGCACATCGACCCGCACAAGGTGATCGAAGCCATTGCCACCACCAAGGACGTGGACGGCTATTCGGTGCTGAGCGCCGGCGAACTGATGACGGGCCTGGAAGGCTTCCTGCCATGCACTCCTTACGGCTGCATGAAGCTGATCGAATCGACCGGCGTCACGCTCAAGGGCAAGCATGCTGTCGTGATCGGCCGTTCCAATACCGTCGGCAAGCCAATGGGCCTGCTGCTCTTGCAAGCGAACGCCACCGTCAC
Source organism: Pseudoduganella sp. (assembly GCA_039593355.1). Taxonomy (GTDB): domain Bacteria; phylum Pseudomonadota; class Gammaproteobacteria; order Burkholderiales; family Burkholderiaceae_D; genus Rugamonas. Next base: position 16,746 of record JBCNPK010000070.1, on the reverse strand, counting down.
CATCTGCCATAGCGGAACCGCAGACCTGGGCTATCACACCCGCCAGGCGGATATCGTGGTGGCTGCAACGGGCCGCCGCAATACCCTGACTGCTGATATGGTGAAGCCGGGCGCCATCGTGATCGACGTCGGCATCAACCGCGACGAAAACGGCAAGCTGTGCGGCGACGTGGACTTTGCGGGCATCAAGGAAGTGGCTTCGCATATCACGCCGGTGCCAGGTGGTGTGGGGCCGATGACCATTACCATGCTGCTGATGAATACCATCGAATCGGCGGAACGGGCTTAAACCCGGTAAACCTGGGTCTGACCCAAGGGTCAGACCCAGTCTGCGCCGCCGTCGCGGGTTTGGTTGTGCGCCTTTGACTTTCGCCGAACGTCAAAGGCTTAGAACCAACCCCGTACTGCCTGACCCGGACTTTTGGGTTTTAAAGGAGTCAAAAATGACCGACAATCCCCTGCTGGACTTTAGCGGCTTGCCGCGTTTCGATGCGATCAGGCCCGAACACGTGACGCCCGCCATCGAGCACCTGCTGGAGAAAAACCGCGCCGCCGTGGCGCAACTGGAAGCACCCAGCGGCACCGTGACCTGGGATAACTTCGTCACCCCGCTGGAAAACTCCACCGAGCTGCTGGGCCGTGCCTGGGGCATCGTCAGTCACCTGAACAACGTGGTCGACACGCCCGAGCTGCGCGCCGCCTACAACGAGAACCTGCCGAAAGTGACCGAGTTCTGGACTGCCCTGGCCCAGAACGAAGCGCTGTTCGCCAAATACAAGGCCCTGCGCGCCAGCGCCGAATTCGCCTCCTTGTCGCCGGCGCGCCAGCGCATCATCGACAACGCGATCCGCGACTTCCGCATGGGCGGCGCCGAGCTGCCGGCCGATAAGAAGGAGCGCTTCGCCGCGATCCAGGAAGAACACGCCGCCACCAGCACCCGCTTCAGCGAAAACGTGCTGGACGCGACCAACGACTGGAAACTGCTGGTCGAAGACGAAACCGAGCTGCGCGGCTTGCCCGACGATTCCAAGGCCGCCGCCAAGGCGCTGGCGGAAAAGGAAGGCAAGCAAGGCTGGATGTTCACCCTGCACTTCCCTTCCTACTACCCGATCCTGCAGTTCTGCGACAACCGCGCACTGCGCGAAAAAGTCTATCGCGCCAATGCCACCAAGGCATCGGAGCTGGGCGAGGCCTTCAGCAAGCGCGAAGAGTGGGACAACAGCGGCAATATCCTCACCCTGCTGAAACTGCGCGCCGAAGAAGCGCAACTGCTCGGCTACAAGAACTTCGCCGAAGTTTCGCTGGTGCCGAAAATGGCCAAGTCGCCGGAACAGGTGATCGAATTCCTGGAAGACCTGGCCAAACGCGCCCGCCCCTTCGCGGAGAAAGACCTGGCCGAGCTGCAAGCCTACGCCGGCAAGGAGCTGGGCATCAGCGACCTGCAATCCTGGGACCTGCCTTACGCTTCGGAAAAGCTGCAGCAGCACCTGTACTCCTTCTCGGCGCAGGAGGTGAAGCAGTACTTCCCCGAGCACAAAGTCATCGACGGCCTGTTCAAGCTGGTGCAGAACCTGTTCGGCGTCAGCATCAGGCCGGACACTGCGCCGGTCTGGCACAAGGACGTACGCTTCTACAGCATCGAGCGCGACGGAGTGCTGGTGGGCCAGTTCTACCTCGACCTGTACGCCCGCGAAGGCAAGAGCGGCGGCGCCTGGATGGATGACGCGCGCGGCCGCCGCATCAAGAACGGCGAGCTGCAAACCCCGGTCGCCTACCTGACCTGCAATTTCACCGAACCGCTGGAAGTGGACGGCGTGCCGCAGCCTTCGCTGTTCACGCACGACGAAGTGATCACCCTGTTCCACGAATTCGGCCACGGCTTGCACCACATGCTGACCCAGGTCGAGGAACTGGCGGTGTCCGGCATTTCCGGCGTCGAATGGGACGCGGTGGAACTGCCGTCCCAGTTCATGGAAAACTTCTGCTGGGAGTGGGATGTGCTGAGCCACATGAGCGCCCACGTGAAGAGCGGCCTGCCGCTGCCGCGCGCCCTGTACGACCGCATGCTGGCGGCCAAGAACTTCCAGTCCGGCCTGCAGACCCTGCGCCAGGTGGAATTCGCCCTGCTCGACATGCTGCTGCACTATGACTTCCAGCCCTCGGGCGCGAAATCGGTGCAGGACCTGATCGACGAAGTACGGCGCAAATTCGCTGTTATCATCCCGCCAAGTTTCAACCGCTTCCAACATTCCTTCGGCCATATCTTTGCCGGAGGCTATGCGGCGGGATACTATAGCTATAAGTGGGCGGAAGTACTGTCTGCCGACGCCTACGCAGCCTTCGAGGAAGCGGCGGCGCTGGATGGCGGCAAACTGTCCACCGAAACAGGTAAACGCTTCCAGCGGGAGATCCTGGCTGTCGGCGGTTCGCGCCCGGCACTGGAATCGTTCACCGCCTTCCGCGGCCGTGAGCCGACGATCGACGCCCTGCTGCGCCACAGCGGCATGGCGGCTTAAAGGAGAAAGAATGAAACGCGCTGCACTGCTTTTGATGTTGCTGACTGCCAGCGTGGCGCAGGCACAGATGTACAAGTGGAAGGACGACAAGGGCGTCACCCACTTTACCGACACGCCGCCGCCAGCCACCGCCAAGAAGGCGGAGATGAAGAATTACAACACCGGCGGTACCGGCGGTGTCGAACTGCCGCCGGAACTGGCGCAGGTCGTGCGCGCCCGTCCTGTCGTGCTATATACCTCGTCCATCTGCGGCGTCGGCTGCGACAAGGCGCGCACCATGCTGGCCGCACGCGGCATTCCCTATCGCGAAAAGACCGTCAATACGCCGGAAGACTCGGAAGCGCTGAGAAAGGCCGGCAGCGACGGCCAGCTTCCCTTGCTGCTGATCGGCCGTGCAAAGCAGATCGGCTTCGAACAAGGCGCCTGGGATAGCGCGCTGACCGAGGCTGGCTACCCGACCGTCAAGTCGCTGCCGCCAGGTTATTCGAATCCGCCGCCAACGTCGGCCGCGCCGGCGAAAGGTCCTAGTGCCGCCGAGGTGGCGCGTGCCAAGGCGGAAGCGGAGCGCGCCGCAGCTGCCGAAGAAGCGGCCCGCCGCGAGCGCGACACGCCGAAGAACGCCCCGCCCGAGTTCCGCTTCTGATTTCCATTGTTGATCGATGACGCAGATTGATTTCCACAGCGGCGTACCGGACAAGGTGGGCTACGCCTGCCGCCTGCTGCGCAAGGCCTATTCCAGCACGCCCCGCATCGTGGTCATGACCGAGGACGCCGCCCAGCTGGCGGAACTGGACCGCGCGCTGTGGACCTTTTCCGCCACCGATTTCCTGCCGCACGCCCACGCCAACGACCCGCTGGCGCCCGATTCGGCCATCGTCCTGGCCGACAGCGACGCCACCGAACTGCCGGAAGCGGGCCTGCTGGTCAACCTGTCGCGCCGCGCACCGGCCCAGTTTGAGGCTTTTCCGCGACTGATCGAAGTCATCTCCACCGACGAAGAGGATGCGGCGGCGGGCCGCCTGCGCTATGCTGCCTACAAGAGGCAGGATTTCCCGCTCAAACATCTCACGGTAGGTAAGTAATTCATGAACCAGGCTTTTGACGCAAGCATCCCGGTCCTGACCGAAATCATGCGCGACGAGGCGCCGGCCCCGGCCGCCACTGAGCCTGTGCCCGTGGAAGGCCGCGCCGAAGCCGCCCAGGCCACGTCCCTGCCTGCGCCGGACGACGAAGAAGCCTGGGAAACCCTGGAGCGCCGCCTGTCCGAACGCGTGCTGCAGCAGCTGTCGAACCGCGTCGATTTCGTGCTTGAGCAACGCATCAAGGACAGCATCGGCGAGGTGCTGGAGCATGCCCTGCAAGCGCTGACGCTGGAAATCCGCGAAGGCCTGCACGACACCATCGGCAGGATCGTGGCACGCGCCGTGCAGCAGGAAATCACCCACCTGCAAGCCAACTCCACCCGCCGGAAATAATTCCCTCTTTGCCATTCGGGGTTTTTGCTGTATTTTCTCTGGCGTACATGAATATTTGACTGGAGACCCCGATGCAGTTCAAGACCAAGTTCATTTCCGCCGCCTTCGCCCTGGCTTTCGCCGGCGGCGCATACGCCCAGGACACCATCAAGATCGGCCACGTGGCACCGGTCTCGGGCCCTAATTCCCACCTCGGCAAGGACATGGAAAACGGCGCGAAAATGGCCGTCGAGGACCTGGCCGCCAAAGGGGTCAAGATCGGCGGCAAGCCGGTGAAATTCGTGATCCAGTTCGAAGACGACGCCGGCGACCCGAAACAGGGCACCACCGCGGCGCAGAAGCTGGTGGACGCCAAGGTCCAGGGCGTGATCGGCCACCTGAATTCCGGCACCACGATCCCAGCCTCCAAGATTTACTTTGACGCGGGCATTCCGCAGATTTCGCCGGCCGCCACCTCGCCGGTGTACACCAAGCAGAAATTCAACACCGCTTTCCGCGTGGTCGCCAATGACAACAAGCTGGGCGGCACCCTGGGTGCGTACGCCGTGCAGAAACTCGGCGCCAAGAAAATCGCCGTGATCGACGACCGCACCGCCTACGGTCAGGGCGTAGCGGACGAATTCGTCAAAGGCGCCAAGAAAGCCCTGCCGGGCGTGCAAGTGGTGGGCAAGGAATTCACCAACGCCAACGCCACCGACTTCAACGCCATCCTGACCAATATCAAATCGAAGAACCCTGACCTGGTGTTCTTCGGCGGCATGGACTCGGTCGGCGGTCCGCTGCTGCGCCAGATGAAAGCCCTGGGCATCAACGCCAAGTTCATGGGCGGCGACGGCGTCTGCACCGACGCGCTGTACCGCCTGTCCGCCGGCGCAGCCGCCGACGGCGTGGTCACCTGCGCAGAAGCGGGCGGCGTGACGCCGGAAATGCAGAAGAACATGGACGACTTCCGCGCCCGCTACAAGAAGAAGTACGGCCAGGAAGTGCAGCTGTACGCACCGTACGTGTACGACGCCATCATGACCATGGCCGACGCGATGGAGAAAGCCAATTCGTCCGAGCCGGCCAAATACCTGCCGGTGCTGGCCAAGATCAAGCACCAGGGCGTGACCGGCCTGGTCGAGTTTGACCAGTACGGCGACATCAAGGACGGCGCGCTGACCCTGTTCACCTACAAGGGCGGCGTCAAGACCAAGATGGAAGTGATCAAGTAACGACGAGAATATCGGGGGGGAGCCCGTGGGCCGCCAACCAGCATGGCGGCCCTTTTCGTTTCAGGAGAAAGTGCAATGCAAACCAAAACCATCATCGCAGCCATCGCCCTGGCCTTTGCTGGCGCCGCAGGCGCCCAGGAAGTGGTCAAGATCGGCTATGTCGGCCCGCTGTCCGGCCAGTCCGCCCACCTGGGCAAGGACAATCAGAGCGGCGTGCGCATGGCGGTGGAAGACTTGAACGCCAAGGGATTCAAGATCAACGGCAAGGCGGTCAAGTTCGAGATGGTGTCCGAAGACGACGCCGGCGACCCGAAACAGGGTACCTCGGCGGCGCAGAAACTGGTCGACGCCAAGGTCCAGGGCGTGATCGGCCACCAGAATTCCGGTACCACCATTCCAGCCTCGAAGATTTATTACGACGCCGGCATTCCGCAGATTTCCGCATCGTCGACCAGCCCGGTGTACACCAACCAGGGCTTCAACACCACCTTCCGCGTGGTGGCCAACGACAATAAGCTGGGCAGCTCGCTGGGCAAGTACGCCACGCAAAAACTGGGCGCCAAGCGCATCGCCGTGATCGACGACCGCACCGCCTACGGCCAGGGCGTAGCAGCCGAATTCCTGAAGGAAGCCAAGAAAGGGCCCGGCGTGCAGATCGTGGACAAGCAGTTCACCACCGACAAGGCGACCGATTTCAACGCCATCCTGACCTCGATCCGTTCCAAGAATCCGGACCTCATTTTCTTCGGCGGCATGGACTCGGTAGGCGGACCCTTGCTGCGCCAGATGAAGCAGCTCGGCATCAAGGCCAAGCTGATGGGCGGCGACGGCATCTGCACCGAAGCGCTGCCCAAGCTGTCGGGCGGCGCCGACGACGTTGTCGTCTGCGCGGAGGCCGGCGGCGTCACGCCGGAGCAGGAGAAGAAGCTGGACGAATTCGCCGTCCGTTTCAAAAAACGCTACGGCATCGACGTGCAGATTTACGCACCCTATGCCTATGACGCAACGATGGCGATTGCGCACGCCATGGCGGACGCCAGGTCGACCGATCCCGCCAAATACCTGCCCTTCCTGAAGAAGATCAAGCACGACGGCATCAGCGGCACGATCGCCTTCGACGACAAGGGCGATATCAAGGACGGGGCGCTGACACTGTTCGGCTACAAGGCCGACAGGAAGACGCGCATCGAAGTGATCAAATAAAAAAAAGGGGACGTACCCCTTTTTTCTTGAAAAAAGGGGTACGTCCCCTTTTTTTCTTTTACATCATTTCTGGGACAGGACCCATTTCACCAGGGTCTTGGCTTCCGCCTCGGTCACCTGTGGGTTGGCTGGCATTGGGACTGCACCCCACACGCCGGAACCGCCTTTCATCACTTTCTGAACCAGCTTGGCTTCGGCATCTTTCTGGCCGGCGTATTTGGCAGCGACATCCTTGTAAGCCGGGCCGACCAGCTTGGTGGCGATGGCATGGCAGCCCATGCAATTCTTGGCTTTGGCCAGGTCAGCGTTGGCAAAAGCGGCCTGCGACGAGAACGCTGCGGCAAGGACGACACCAACCATCAGGGAACGTTTCATTTTTTCATCTCCAAGGAAAAAAACTGACACAATTCTACTCCACAACGCACGCTTCGTATTATGGGTTGACCGATAGCTGGATATTGCTATGATGGAATACCAAGGAGTGTTCCATGCCCATTATTCTATTGATAATTGCCCTCGTGGCGCTGAAGTACTTTGAAGTCTGGAAGTTCGCCGACCTGTCGTGGTGGTGGATCGTAGCCGTCATGGGCGTTGCCTTCCTCTGGTTCGAGTTCATCGAGCCGATGCTGGGCCTCGACAAGCGCAAGGCCCACAACGTCGACGAGCAGCGCCGCAAAGACCGCGTCAAGAAAAACTTCCAGGACCTCCAGAAACGCAAGTGAAGTTTCGGCGGCGGTAAAAAAGGGGACGTAACACATTTTCCGCGAAGCGGAAAATGTGTTACGTCCCCTTTTTTACCGCCGCCCGGCTTTCAATCAGCGCTTCAATTGCGACAGGTCACGTACCGCGCCGCGGTCGGCGGAAGTGGTCAGGGCGGCGTAGGCTTGCAGGGCCTGCGATACGTAGCGCTCGCGGTTGACCGGCTGCCAGGCATTGGCACCGCGCGCTTCCATGGCGGCGCGGCGTGCCGCCAGCGTTTCCGGCGTCACGCGCAGGCTGATCGTGCGCGACGGGATGTCGATGTCGATCATGTCCCCCTCTTCCACCAGGCCGATGGCGCCGCCTTCGGCCGCTTCCGGCGAGGCGTGGCCGATCACCAGGCCCGATGAGCCGCCCGAGAAACGGCCGTCGGTGAACAGTGCGCACGCCTTGCCCAGGCCTTTCGATTTGATGTACGAAGTCGGGTACAGCATTTCCTGCATGCCCGGTCCGCCTTTCGGACCTTCGTAGCGAATGATGACCACGTCGCCTTCGTGCACGGTGTCGCCCAGGATGCCTTCCACTGCCGCGTCCTGGCTCTCGAATACGCGCGCCTTGCCGCTGAATTTCAGGATCGATTCATCGACGCCGGCGGTCTTTACGATGCAGCCCTTTTCGGCGATGTTTCCGTACAGGACCGCCAGGCCGCCGTCTTTCGAATAGGCGTGCTCCAGGTCGCGTATGCAGCCGGTGCTACGGTCCAGGTCCGAGGAGGCATAACGTTCGGACTGCGAGAACGCCACCTGGGTCGGCACCCCGCCCGGCGCTGCGCGGAACAGCTGGTGCACGGCCGCGTCGTCGCTGCGCTTGATGTCGTATTTTTCGATGGCGTCGCCCATGGTCGGGCTGTGCACGGTGTGCTGGGTGGTGTCCAGCAGGCCAGCGCGCGCCAGCTCGCCCAGGATGGAGATGATACCGCCGGCGCGGTGCACGTCTTCGATGTGGAACTTGTCGGTCATCGGCGCGACCTTGCACAGGCATGGCACTTTGCGCGAGATGCGGTCGATGTCGGCCATGGTGAACGGCACTTGCGCTTCGTGCGCAGCGGCCAGAAGGTGCAGCACGGTGTTGGTGGAACCGCCCATGGAGACGTCAAGTGCCATGGCGTTTTCGAACGCTTCCTTGGTGGCGATGGAGCGCGGCAGCACGCTGTAGTCGTCCTGCTCGTAATGGCGCTTGGTGATTTCCACGATCAGGCGGCCGGCGCGCAGGAACAGCTCCTTGCGGTCGCTGTGGGTGGCGACGATGGTGCCGTTGCCCGGCAGGGACAGGCCCAGTGCCTCGGTCAGGCAGTTCATCGAGTTGGCGGTGAACATGCCGGAGCAGGAACCGCAGGTCGGGCAGGCCGAGCGCTCGATTTCCGCCACGTCGGCATCGGACACGGTGCGGTCGCCAGCCTTGATCATGGCGTCCACCAGGTCCAGCTTGATGATCTTTTCGCCGCCGTTGACGGCTTTGATGACTTTGCCCGCTTCCATCGGGCCGCCGGAGACGAAAATCGCAGGGATATTCAGGCGCATGGCTGCCATCAGCATGCCGGGCGTGATCTTGTCGCAGTTGGAGATGCAGACCATGGCGTCGGCGCAGTGCGCATTGACCATGTATTCGACGGAGTCGGCGATCAGGTCGCGCGATGGCAGCGAGTACAGCATGCCGCCGTGGCCCATGGCGATGCCGTCGTCGACGGCGATGGTGTTGAATTCCTTGGCAACGCCGCCGGCTGCTTCGATCTCGCGCGCGACCAGCTGGCCCAGGTCTTTCAGGTGCACGTGGCCAGGCACGAATTGGGTGAAGGAGTTGACCACGGCAATGATCGGCTTATTGAAATCGCCGTCTTTCATGCCTGTGGCGCGCCACAGGGCACGCGCGCCTGCCATATTGCGGCCTTGGGTGGTGGTATAGGAACGGTATTGCGGCATGGTGGGTCTCCTCGGTAAGAGTCTAAGGTTGCCTTGCCCCTGGCGAGTTGTCAAATATATGATAATCGCTGCTGTGATATGCTTTGCGAATGAATATCGAACTTCGCCAGCTGCGCTACTTCGTCACGGTCGCCGAGGAGCTGCATTTCGGCCGCGCCGCGCGCCGCCTGCACATGACCCAGCCGCCGCTGTCGCAAACCATCATGGCGCTGGAGGAAATGCTGGGCGCTCCCCTTTTCGAGCGAAACCGGCGCGGGGTAGCGCTGACGGCTGCTGGCGAGGCGCTGCTGCCGGAGGCGCGTCGCCTGCTCGAACAATCCGCCGGCCTGGCGGAGCTGGTGCAGCGCGCCGCCACGGGTGCTAGCGGGCGCTTGTCGCTGGCCTTCGTGTCGTCCGCCGATTACAGCGTGCTGCCGCCGACCCTGCGCGCCTATCGCGCCGAATTCCCGCAGGTCGAGATCACACTGAAGGAAGCCACCTCCGACTTGCAGCTGGAGGATTTGCTGGAAGGCCGGGTCGACGCCGGCCTCCTGATCCCTCCCTTGCCCGACCGCGCGCGCCAGGACCTCGACTACCTGCCGGTGCTGCGCGAGCCGCTGGTGCTGGCGGCGCCGGCGAATTTACCTGCGCTGTCGCCGCCCCAGGGGCGCGGCGGCAAGCACGCCGGCACGGCGGACCTGCGCAAGCTGGCCGGCATCCCGCTGATCATTTTCCCGCGCCATATTTCGCCCGGACTGTACGACGCCATCCTGTCGGTCTTCCGAGAGGCCGGCATCACTCCCGAGGTGGGACAGGAAGCGATCCAGATGCAGACCATCGTCAGCCTCGTATCGGCTGGCATGGGATTGGCACTTGTGCCACAATCCGTGTCGAATTTGCGCCGGCCGGGCGTGGAATATCTGCCCCTGGTCCAGAACACGCCACTGGTCGAAACCGGCCTGGCCTGGCGGCGCGACAATGCCTCGCCCGTGCTGCGGGGCTTCCTGGAATTAATGAGAAAGAGAATCTGAATGCCTTTGATTCATCCAATGCCCGATCCGGTCGCAGTCCACCTCGGCCCGGTCGCGATCCACTGGTATGGCTTGATGTACGTACTGGCCTTCACCATGTTCATCGCGCTTGGGCGTGTACGCATCAAGCAGCCGCACATTGCCGCGCAAGGCTGGACCAAGGAAGACCTGGACGACATGCTGTTCTACGGCATGCTGGGCGTGATCGTCGGCGGCCGCCTGGGCGAAGTCTTCTTCTATCAGCCGGAAATGCTGTTGACGCCACTGCGCATCTTCAAAGTATGGGAAGGCGGCATGAGCTATCACGGCGGCTTCCTCGGCGTGTTGATCGGCATGGCGCTGTGGGCACGCAAACGCAAACGCAACCTGCTGGACGTGTATGACTTCATCGCGCCGCTGGTGCCGCTGGGTTATGCGGCCGGCCGCATGGGCAATTTCATCAACGCGGAACTGCCGGGCCGTGTGGTCAGCGATCCAAACCTGCCGTGGGCAATGATCTACCCGAACCTGCACGACAACCTGCCGCGCCACCCTTCCGCGATCTACCAGATGCTGGTCGATGGCATCCTGGTGTTCTGCATCATCTGGCCGTTCGCACGCAAGGCACGCCCACGGCTGGCCGTTGGCGCGATGTATGTGCTGCTGTATGGCTGCGCGCGGTTCTTCACCGAATGGTTCCGTACCCCGGACTGGGAGATCAAGGTAGCCGGCTTGCCGATTACGTCCGGCCAGATGCTGTCGCTGCCGATGATCATCGGCGCCATCATCATGCTGGCGTGGGCCTACCGTTCAAACCAGCCCAACGGCGCCAGCCAGCGCACCTAAGGCGATCAGCCACAAGGGATTCAATTTGCTCGCATAGGCCGCCGCAGCGGCGGCCAGTGCCAGCACCAAGCCGCGCCAGCCAGCGCCGGCCACACTCAGGAAAGTCCACGCGGCGCCGGCCAGCATGCCGGCCGCCAGCGGCGCCAGCGCATCGCGCAGCGCGCCGGCCCAGCGCCCCTTCCCTCCACCATGCCGGTTGATCACCGATCCCAGTGCCAGCACCAGGCAACTGGATGGCACGATCGCCGCCAGCGTTACCACAACGGCGCCCAGCCACCCTTTGATCATCCAGCCGATCAGTGTAACGAACAACAGGTTCGGTCCCGGTGCCGCTTGCGCCAGCGCGTACATGGCGGCGAACTGCTCGTCCGTCATCCAGTGGTTTTGCACCGAGACGTAATGGTGTACGTCCGGAGCCACCAGCACCACGCCGCCGCCGATTGCTGTCAGCGACAGCATCGCCAGGTGCCAGGCCAGTCCGCCCAGTTTGACATCGTCGCTCATGGCTTCCTCCAGACGAAAGCGAACAGCAGGAAGCCGATCGGCACGAGGGTGGCCACTACCGTGATCAGCCCAACCTTCGCCACGCCCAGGCCGACGAAGGCTGCCACCAGCAGCGCGATCTGCACGACACGCCGCCAGAACAGTGTCCGTGCCACATCAAGTTCCACCTCGCCTGCTGCTTCTTTTGGCGCGGAGCTGCGCAGCATGCCAACCGCCATCTTGAGCGCCGTGGCGAGGATCAGGCCCGACGCCGCAGCGGCCATGCCGCGCATCGCGTCGACAAAGAGGGGGTGATGCGCCAAGCCCTGATACGCGGCGCCCAGCGCGATAACGATGAAGAAGGGGCCGAGCAGCATCCCCGACAAGGCAGAAACACCGCCCGCCAGGCCTGCATAGCGCTGGCCGACCATGACGGAAAGATTGCAGATGGTTGGCCCCGGCAGCAATTGCGCAATGCTGAGAAGCTGGCCGAATTCAGCAGCCGTCAGCCATTTCGTGCGCTCCACCAGATGGCGATAGGCAAACGGCAGCACGCCGCCGAAACCCTGCATCGCCATGTGGGAGAAGACCTTGAACAAGGCCCAACAGCCAATCCGTTCATCCTGCATTGCTTTCTCCAATCCCCGCCAACGGGCCCGCTACGCGAACGCGTGGTAGAACATATATGCCGCCAGCGCAAACAGCACCACGGCAAAGGCGCGCTTGAGCGACGCCACATCCATCCTGTGCGCAGTGCGAGCACCAAATGGCGCCATCACTACGCTGGCGGCCACGATCACGGCCAACGCCGGCAGGTAGACAAAACCCAGCGAAAACCGCGGCAAGCCCGGCTCCGCCCAGCCGTAATAGATGTTCGATAGAGTACCCGACAGCGCGATCGGAAATCCCAGTGCCGCGCTGGTGGCAACCGCCTTATGGATGCGCACATTACACCACGCCATGAACGGCACCGAAATAAAGCCGCCACCCGCGCCAACCAGCCCCGCCACGGTGCCAATTACGCCACCTGCCGCAAACATTCCCGGCGCACCGGGCAGCTCGCGCCCCGCCGCAGGCTTTTTATTGCGCAGCATCTGCACCGCCGAAAACGTCACGAAGGCTGCGAACAGCAGCGACAACGCCGAAGTATTCATCTGCTTGCCTATCCAGGGACCGATCCAGGAGCCGAGCACAATGCCCGGCGCCAGCAGCGCCACGATGCGCCACTGCACCGCGCCGTGCTTGTGATGCGCCCGTACCGAAGACAAGGAAGTAAACATGATCGTCGCCAGCGATGTCGCAATCGCCATATGCACCACCAGCTGCGGCGGAAAACCCTTGGCCGTGAAGATCATCGTTATGAACGGCACCAGCACCATGCCGCCGCCAATGCCCAGCAAACCTGCTGCGTAACCGCCCCCTGCTCCCATCAGCAGCAGGATGCCGATCAGACTCCAGTCCATCAATCGCCCTTCAGCAGCGCCATCACGTGCTTCCACTGCGCCGGGGTCACCGGCGTGATCGACAGGCGGCTGCCCTTTTGCAGCACCACCATGTCTTCCAGCTGCGGCAGCGTGCGCATTTCCGCCAGCGACAGCAGGCGTGTCTTGCGCACGCCTTTCACGTCGACCGAAATCCAGCGCGGCTGCTCCTGCGTTGCCTTGGGATCGTAATAAGGACTCTTCGGATCGAACTGGGTCGCGTCCGGATAGGGCCCGCTCACCACTTCCGCGATGCCGGCGATACCCGGCTCCGGGCAGGAGGAGTGGTAGAACAGGACGCCGTCGCCCACCTGCATGGCGTCGCGCATGAAGTTGCGTGCCTGGTAGTTGCGCACGCCGAACCAGGGCACCGTCTTGCCCTTGGCGGACATGACGTCGTCAATGCTTACTTCGTCGGGCTCAGACTTCATCAACCAATATTGCATGGCGCTCCTCCGGACGTAAAAAAACGGTTGCGCACCCTCAGGTGCTGGCAACCGCTTTTATATGGAATGAGGCCCCGCCTGTGCCGTTATGCCGGCATCCCGAACCTTACGGTTCAAGGTGGTTACAGTTAGTTCAACTTCGGGTTCATCAGACTAGTGACGCTCACGCCCGCCAAACAAATTTCCGCAACCGATGCGTGTAAATGGTTCAAGGAATATATGGCAAATCTCGAACACCGCAGGGTGACACGAAGTTTACTCCTCAAACGATTTCCGGGAAAGGCCTTTAAGACAAAAATTAAAACAGATTTTCCTGCGGGGTCAGCGCGTTGTCGAGCACCTTGTGCATGGCGCCCAGCTTCTCCTGCACTTCCAGCATGGACGGGCCGCCGTTGGCCGTTTTCGAGGCCAGGAATTCGGCAGCCATGCCCAGCGCAGCCATGACGGCGATGCGGTCGTTGCCCTTGATCTTGCCGGCGTCGCGGATGGCGCTCATCTTCTTATCGAGCAGGTTGGCCGCTTCGCGCAGTGCGCGTTCTTCGTCGGCCTTGCAAGCCAGCTTGTAGGGCTGGCCCATGATGGTCACGTCGACATGGATCATTGGGCATCCTCAGGGGTATCTGCTTCGGCGGCCGGAATCTTGTCCAGCAGCGCCATCACGCGCGCGTGGGCTTCGCCAAGGCGGCGTTGGTATTCCAGGTTATCGGCCACCAGGGCAGCATTGGCTTGGCGCAACTGAGCGTTCTCGCGACGCAAGGTATGCGCGAGTTCCGCGAGGCGGTCGATTTTGTCGGAAAGTTCTTGGTAGTCTGCGATCATCCAGAAACTATAGGGCCGCACGATTGCACGGTCAACTTGGTGTTAGACATGCATTGGATTGTAGCTCATTTGGGCCCCAGCCCCGCAATCTTCCTGGCTGCCGCCGCGATGTCGCTGCAGACGTCCTTGAATGCGCCGCCGATATCGGCCAGGTCATTGCCAAGTTCCTTGAACCAGATGCCGATGCTCATGGCCGCTCTCCCGTATGTCAACACCGCCATTACAGCAAGCGAAGATGACAATACAGGCAACCCTTCGATTACAAATCTGTAATAGGAAGCCGCCCGCATTGACGCCGCTTTTGACTTTCTGGAAGAATGCCGGGGATGAAAGCCCTCCTGGTAGAAGACGAACAGCGAATAGCCAGCTTTGTTTGCAGCGGATTGCGCGAACAAGGCTTCCTCGTGGACCATTGCGAAGATGGGAACCTGGGCTATGAGTACGCCCTGTCACGCCAGTACGACATTATCCTGCTCGACATCATGGTACCGGGCCGCGACGGCCTGGCGATCCTGAAGGCCCTGCGCCGCGACGGGCGCGATACGCCGGTCATCCTGCTGACCGCGCGCAATGAGCTGGACGACCGCCTGCAGGGCCTGAACCTGGGCGCCGACGATTACCTGGCAAAGCCCTTCTATATGGAGGAACTGGTGGCGCGCATTCACGCGCTGCGGCGGCGCGTGAGCGGCGAGCGGCAGAACGTGCTCACGGCCGGCCCGCTCAAGCTGGACCGCCTGGCGCGCGTGGCCCACCTGGACGGCCGCGAGGTGGAGCTGACCAGCCGCGAATTCAACCTGATGGAATACCTGATGCGCGCCCCGGGCCGGGTCTACACCCGCACCCAGATCCTGGAGCATGTGTGGGGCTACGACTTCGACCCGCAGACCAATATGGTGGACGTCTGCATCCAGCGCCTGCGCAAGAAGCTGGCCCTGCCCGAGCATGTCGCCATTGAAGCGGTACGCGGTGTCGGCTACCGCCTGCGCAAGCCGGACGGCGACGCATGACATCGGCGCGCCGCCCTTTCATCCGCTCCTTCCGCCTGCGCGTGGCGCTGACGACCGGCGGCCTGGCCATGGCCGTGGTGATCGCTCTTTTCATCGCCGCCTCTTTCACCCTGCTGAACCGGCGCGCCGCCATTATCGACCGCATCATGGCGGCCCAGTTGGCGGGGCCGGGCTTCGGCGTCTCACAGGTGCCGCTTTGGCCCGCGATAGACGCCCACCTGAACGCCAGCTTCAGCGGTTTCGCTCCGGAGGACAACAACGAGCGATTTGCCATCCTGCGCGCAGTCGACGACAAGCGCGGCCTGATTTACCAGAGCCCCAACTGGCCCACTTCCCTGCTGGTGCCTGAAGCGGGCGACAGCGAGCTGCGTACTTACTACGGGGGCGGCCGGCAATGGCGCATCGGCGAAGTTCGGCGCGGCAGTGTACTGGTGCAGCTGGGCGTCAATACCACCCTGTCCGAAGTGCAGCTGTTCGTCACCATCAAGCGCTTCGGCACGGTGGTTGCCCTGTTCTGCGTCCTGGTGGGCGGCGTGGCCTGGTACCTGGCCGGCCGCGCCATGCGGCCGATCGAGCACCTGACCGGCGTGATGGAGCACATCCGCGCCAGCGATATGCGGCAACGCGTCGCTCCCGACGAAGAAGTACTGGAATTCGAACGCCTGGTCACCGTTTTCAACGACATGCTCGACCGGCTCGACCGCAGCTTCCAGCAGTCGGCGCGCTTTTCCGGCGACGCCGCGCATGAGTTGCGCACGCCGGTCTCGATCCTGCAGGGCGAGCTCGAACGCGCCTTCGAGCGCGCGGGCGACGACCCTGAGCTGGAGCAGTCGCTGGCCGATATGCTCGATGAGGTGCGGCGCCTGGACAACGTGGTGCGCAAGCTGCTGATGCTGTCGCGCGCCGACGCCGGCCAGCTGCAGATCCCGGTGCAGCCGCTGGACCTGGTGCCGATGCTGCGCGAACTGGCCGACGACCTGGACATGATGGCGCCCGAGCGCCCGCTGCGCCTGGACCTGCCGCCGCGCATGGATACCGAGGGCGACGCCGACCTGCTGCGGCAAGTGCTGCAGAACCTGGCCAGCAACGCCGTCAAATACGGGCTGCCGGAAGGCTGGATCGCCATCAAGGGCCGCCGAAGCGCCAACGGCTGGCAAATCGACGTGTCCAACGCCTCCGCCGGCATCGCCTTCGAGCAGCGCGAACGCCTGTTCGACCGCTTCTACCGCGCCGACCACGCCTACAATCGGCGCGTTTCGGGCGTCGGCCTGGGCCTGGCCCTGGCGCGCGAAATCGCCCGCGCCCACGGCGGCGAACTGCGGCTGGCCGAATGTTCCTCGAGCGAAGTCAGCTTCAGCCTGAGCCTGCCGGCCCTGCCGCAGCGCGTCTAGTTATCAATACAGCATCATTGATATCGAGTCAACGATTGATCAAGCGCAAAGAAATTCGCTTGAAAAGGGAAAGTGTCGTCCCTATAATTGTTGGCACTCGTTAGCCGAGAGTGCTAACAACTGTCAATAAACCGAGTAAAAGGAGTTTTGTATGAACCTTCGCCCTTTGCATGACCGCGTCATCGTCAAACGCCTGGA
>JBCNPK010000007.1:0-155078 GCA_039593355.1 Pseudoduganella sp. | reverse complement strand
AGTGTACTTATGGTGCGAGGAGGGGGACTCGAACCCCCACACCATTGCTGGCGTCAGGACCTAAACCTGGTGCGTCTACCAATTTCGCCATCCTCGCGGCATATTTGCACAAAAGCAAAGGGCGACCTTTCAGTGAAAACGGGGTCGCCCGGGGCTTTCAACTTCAACCCGGCATTCTATACGGTGTTTCTGGAGTGCGGTAGTGGTTTTTTGCGTTATGCGCAACATTTGAGCAAAACCCGGCAAACCCGGGTCTGACCCAAGGGTCAGACCCCGTCTGCGAGCCTGCAGTGGATGGGTCAGACCCTCGGGTCTGACCCGGATTTGCCGGGTTTAGGCACGCGGAACCACGCCGCATACAAAGCTGGCAAGAACAACAACGTCAGCGCCGTAGCCACAATCAACCCGCCCATGATCGCCACCGCCATCGGTCCCCAGAACACCGACCGCGACAGGGGAATCATGGCCAGCGCCGCCGCCGCCGCGGTCAGGATAATAGGACGACAACGCCGTACCGCCGATTCCACAATCGCGTTCCAGGCCGGCACGCCCGCCTTGATATCCTGCTCGATCTGGTCCACCAGGATCACCGAGTTCCGGATAATCATCCCGAACAGCGCGATAATCCCCAGGTTCGCCACAAACCCCAGCGGACGCCCCATCACCAGCAGCGCCATCGCCGCCCCCGCAATACCCAGCGGGCCGGTCAGGAACACCAGCAGCGCCCGCGAGAAGCTGTGCAGCTGCAGCATTAGCAGCGTAAAGATGATAAAGATCGCCAACGGCAGGTTGGCCGCAATCGACTCTTCCGCAGCGCTGCTGTCCGACGCAGCGCCCTTCACGCGGATCTCATATCCCGGCGGCAGCTTGGCGCGCAGCGCATCCAGTTGAGGATTGATCTGGTCCGACACCGTCGGCCCCTGCACACCCTCCACCACGTCGGACTGCACGGTAATAGCCCATTCCCTGCCCTCGCGCCAGACTACGCCCGGCTCCCACACGAAGTGCACGCGTGCCAGTTGCGAGATCGGCACCGAGCGCCCGCTGTTGGTGGGAATGTAGGTGTCGTTCAGCACCGCGATCGTATTACGCTCGTCCAGCGGCTGGCGCACCTGGATGTCGATCAGCCGAATCCCTTCGCGGAACTGGCCGATCGGGGTGCCGGACAGGATCGTGTTCGCGGCCCGCATCACGGTCTGCGAAGTCACGCCCAGTGCCCGCATCTTGTCCTGGTCCAGGTCAAGACGCAGCACCTTGATCGACTCGTTCCAGTTATCGTTCACGCCCACCGCATTCTTGTTGGCGCGCATGATGTCCTTCACCTGGTCGGCAATCGAACGCACGGTATCGACTTCGGTACCGGTCACGCGGAACTGCACCGGGTACGGCACTGGTGGACCGTTCGGCAGCAGTTGCACGCGGCCGCGCACTTCAGGGAAGTCGGTCTTGAACACATCCCGGATCTTCTTGCGCAGCTCTTCGCGCGAATGCAGGTCTTTTGCCAGCACCACGGTTTGCGACACGTTAGTCTGCGGGAAGATCTGGTTCAAAGGCAGGTAGAAGCGCGGGCTGCCGGTGCCGACATAGGTGGTCACGCTCGCCACGCCTGGCTCCTTGCGGATGAATTCTTCGAACTTCTTGGCCTGGCGCTCGGTCTGGCTGAAAGCCGTGCCTTCCGGCGACCACATTTCCACCATCAGCTCGGGACGGCTCGAATCCGGGAAGAACTGCTTTTCAATAAATTTGAAACCGTACAAGCCAAGCGCGAACACAATCAGCGTCGCAGCGATGGTGGTCCAGCGGTATTCGACGCACCAGTTCACGACCGAGCGGAACTTGCGATAGCCTGGCGAATCGAACAGTTCATGGTGGCCTTCGCCCTCCGCATGCGGCTTCACCTTCAACAGCAGGAAGCCGATGTAAGGCGTAAACACCACCGCCACGACCCACGAGGTGACCAGCGCAATCGCGTTCACGGAGAACAGTGAGAATGTGTACTCGCCCGCTGCCGATGCTGCCAGTCCGATCGGCAGGAAGCCCGCAACGGTGATCAGGGTGCCGGTCAGCATGGGCATCGCGGTCGATGTGTAGGCAAAGGTTGCTGCCTCGAAGCGTGAGTGCCCCTCCTCCATTTTCCTCACCATCATTTCGACTGCAATGATGGCGTCGTCGACCAGCAGTCCGAGCGCGATGATCAGCGCGCCCAGCGAAATCTTGTGCAGGTCGATGTCGAAGATGCGCATGAACAGGAAGGTCACCGCCAGCACCAGCGGAATGGTCAGCGCCACCACCAGGCCGGGACGCGCATCAAGGCTCAGCTTAGGCTTGGTGTGCAGGCCGAGCGAGACGAAGCTCACCGCCAGCACGATCAGCACTGCCTCGACCAGCGTATGCAGGAACTCGCCCACCGAGGCCGTTACGGCGGCCGGCTGGTCCGACACGCGCTCCAGCTCAATGCCGACCGGCAGCTTGGTCTTCATGGCATTGACCGTCTTTTCGAGGTCCTTGCCCATCTGGATGATATTGCCGCCCTTCTCCATCGACACGCCGAGGCCGATGACTTCCTTGCCGTTGAAGCGCATCTTGTCGCGCGGCGGGTCCTGGTATTCGCGCTTGATCGTCGCGAAGTCGCCGAGGCGGAAGGTGGTGTTATTGGCGCGCAGCTCCAGCTCTTCCAGGTCCTTGACCGTACGCAGCGCGCCCGAAACGCGCACCTGCAGGTTGTCGGTCGGCGTCACCACGACGCCCGTCGCCTCCACCACGTTCTGGGTCGTGATCTGGTTGGCGATCTGCTCGACCGTCAGGCCCAGCTGGGCGAACTTCTTGTGTGAAAACTCGATATTGATCTTCTCGTCCTGCACGCCGAACAGTTCGACCTTGGAAACCTTCTTCACACCCAGCAGCTGCTGGCGAACCAGGTCGGCATAGTCCTTCAGCTCCGCATAGGTAAAACCGTCACCGGACAGCGCGAATATGGAGCCGTAGGTATCGCCGAATTCATCGTTGAACACCGGCCCCTGCACGCCGGCAGGCAGCGTCGCCCGGATATCGCCGATCTTCTTGCGCACCTGGTACCAGGCTTGCGAGACTTCCTTCGGCGGCGTCGATTCACGCAGGCTGAGAATGATCAGCGTCTGGCCGGGTTTCGAATAGCTGGTGATTTCATGGACAAACGGCGTCTCCTGCAGCTTCTTTTCCAGCTTGTCGGTGACCTGTTCGGCCATCTGCAGCGAGGTGGCGCCCGGCCAGAACGCCTGCACCACCATCGAACGGAAAGTGAACGGCGGATCTTCATCCTGGCCCAGGTTCTTGTAGGCCAGCAGGCCGCCAAGCAACAGCACGGCCATCAGGTAGCGGGTGAGCGGAACGTGCTCCAGCGCCCAGCGCGAGAGGTTGAAGCCCTTCATTTGGCAGCTCCGAGGATCGTCACTTTCTGGCCCTGTTTCAACAGGTTGACGCCTGCGGTGACCACCGTCTGGCCCGGCTTGACGCCGCTGCCCAGCACGATGTCATTGCCCGACACGCCACTCACGGTCACCGGCACCAGACGCACGGCGCCGTTTTCGACAACCCACACCGAAGTCGCCGCCTTTTCATGGAACAGTGCCGTCAGCGGCACTTTGATTTGCGGTTGCGGCGTGCGCGAGGCGAAGGCGACCAAGGCCGTCATGCCCAGCTTTGCCTCGGACAGGCTGGCGGGGATCGAAACGCGGAAGGCATAGGTGCGGGTCGAAGGATCGGCCACCGGCGAGATTTCGCGAATCTTGCCCACGACGGACTTGTCGGGCGTAGCCCACAGCCGCACATGCACGTCGGGGATGGCGCGCAAGGTGTCGACCTTATCTTCCGGCACACCGAAGACGATTTCCTTTTCGTCCGTCTTGGCCACCCGCACCACGGGCGTGCCAGGGGCGACCACCTGCCCTACTTCGGCATCGACCGAAGTGACGACGCCGTCAATGTCCGATTCCAGGCTGGCGTATCCGGCCTGGTTCGACATGCCGCGGTAGGCTGCCTGCGCCGAATCCACCTGGGCCTGCGCCGACTTGGCGGCCGACAGCTTGGCGTCGAGGATGGCCTGGCTGACGAAATTCTTTTCCCGCAGTTCCTGGTAACGCTTCAACTCCGCGCTGGCCAGGTCTCGGCTGGTCTCCGCGGCGCGCAGGGCAGCCAGGGCCTGGGCCTGCGACAGCTTCAGGTCTTGCGGATCGAGTTCCATCAGGACCTGGCCACGCTTGACTACGCTGCCCACGTCCACTTTGCGCGAGACAATCTTGCCGCCCACGCGGAAGCCGAGGCGAGATTCGACGCGCGCCCGCACCTCGCCTGAAAATTCGGCATTCACATCGATGTCTGAGCTCTGCACCACCATGGCGCGTACAGGGCGGATATCTTCGGTCTTGGGTGCTTCTTTCGAACAGGCGGCGAGCAGCATGGCGCAAGCCGCAACCATAGGTAGTTTTTTCGCTACGAACACGATGGAATTCCTTTTAAGTGTCTCCGGCAATTGCAGGGTGTACATATTTGCCATTATTATTTCCAGTCTGGAACTAAATGACTTTCCGTTTAGTAAAAAATTATAGCCGGGTCAACCGAACTTGCAAATGACTTTCGCGTCATTAATTTAGAACAGCACCTCTATGTCCGTTGACCATTACGAGAATTTCCCTGTCGCATCCATCCTCATGCCGCGCCGATTGCGCCCGGCGGTGGAGGCGATTTATGCCTTTGCCCGCAGCGCCGACGATATCGCCGACGAAGGCGACGCCACGCCGGAGCAGCGGCTGGCGGGCCTGACCGCCTATGAAGAAGCGCTCGGCCGCATCGAGCGCGGCGAAGGTGGCCACGAACCGATGTTCGAGCGGCTGGCAGCGGCCATCGAGCGCCACCAGCTGCCGATGCGTCCCTTTTACGACCTGTTGTCCGCATTCAAGCAGGACGTGGAAGTGACCCGCTACCAGGACTACCCCACCCTTCTGGACTACTGTTCGCGCTCCGCCAATCCCGTCGGCCTGCTGATGCTGCACCTGTACGGCGCTGCCGACGCGGAGAATATCCGCCAGTCCGATGCAATCTGTTCCGCCCTGCAGATCATCAACTTCCTTCAGGATGTCGCGATCGACGAGCATAAGGAGCGCATTTACCTTCCGATGGAGGATCTTGCCCGCTATGCCTTGTCGCCAGCCCACCTGGCACGCCCCGACAACAGGGCCAAATGGCGCGCCATGATGAAATTCCAGGTCGAACGCGCCCGCGCCCTGATGCTGGAAGGTGCGCCGCTGGCCTGCCGCCTGAAGGGCCGCATCGGCCTGGAACTGCGCATGGTGGTACAGGGCGGGCTGCGCATTCTGGAGGCAATCGAAGAAGTCGAATATGACGTTTTCCTGCGCCGTCCCAAGCTCGAAAAGCGCGATTGGTTCAAGGTTTTCTGGCGCGCGCTTCGAATGCGGCCCGCTTCACTATAAAATAGCGCCTTTGTCAGCATTACCCAAGCCATAAGAACATGTCCCCCGACGAATACTGCCAGCAGAAGGCCGCAGCCAGCGGCTCCAGTTTCTACTACAGCTTCCTGTTCCTGCCTCCGGAGCGCCGCCGTGCCATCACGGCGCTGTATGCCTTCTGCCGCGAAGTGGACGACACCGTGGATGAATGCAGCGACGAATCGCTGGCGCGCATCAAACTGGCGTGGTGGCGCAACGAGATCGCACAGATGTACTTAGGCAAGCAGACGCACCCTGTGACCCAGGCCCTGCAGCCGCATATTGCGACGTATGACCTGAAACAGGAGCATATGCAGGCGATCATCGATGGCATGGAGATGGACCTGAACCAGACCCGCTACCTCGATTACGCGGGCCTGAGCAAGTACTGCTGGCACGTGGCGAGCGTGGTGGGCATTCTGTCGGCGTCGATTTTCGGGGTGACGCGCCCGGAAACCTTGCAATACGCCGAAAAGCTGGGACATGCCTTCCAGCTCACCAACATCATTCGCGACGTCGGCGAAGATGCGCGCAAAGGCCGCATCTACCTGCCGGTGAACGAACTGCAGCAGTTCAACGTGACCGCGGCCGACCTGCTGAACGCACGCGAAACGGAGAATTTTTCGAAGCTGATGCAATTCCAGGTCGCGCGCGCGCAGAAAGCCTACGACGAGGCGTTCGCCCTGCTGCCGAAAGAAGACCGCCGCGCCCAGCGCCCCGGCCTGATCATGGCCGCGATCTACCGCACCCTGTTGAACGAGATCGAAGAAGACGGCTATCACGTCCTCAAGCAGCGCATTTCGCTGACGCCTATCCGCAAACTGTGGCTGGCGTGGAAGACCTGGGTCCGTGGCTAAGCACTTTGCCGTCGTCGGCGGCGGCTGGGCCGGATTCAGCGCCGCCGTGGAGCTGGCGCGCGCCGGCCACAAGATAACGCTGTTCGAAGCCGCCCGCACGCTGGGCGGCCGCGCGCGCCGCGTTAACGTTGATGGGCGCGAACTCGATAACGGCCAGCACATCCTTCTCGGTGCGTATTCTGAAACCCTGCGCCTTCTGCGCGTTGTCGGAGTCGACCTGCACTCCGCCGTACTGACCCTGCCCCTGCAGATGCGCTTTGCACCCGGCACGGGCGGCATGGACTTTGTTGCGCCGCGCCTGCCGGCTCCGCTGCATGTGGCCATTGCCCTGCTGCGCGCTCGCGGCCTGGCCCGCGAAGACAAGATGGCGTTGGCCCGCTTTACGACAACCGCGCGCTGGATGGATTGGTGCCTGAACCATGATTGCAGCGTAGCCGAACTGCTGGAACGCTTCGACCAGACCCCGCGCATTGTGGCGCTCATGTGGCGCCCCTTGTGCCTGGCGGCCCTGAATACGCCGCCGGAGCGCGCTTCCGCAAACGTATTCCTGGCTGTGCTGCGCGACAGCCTCGGCGCAAACCGCGCCGCTTCCGACATGCTGCTGCCCCGCGCCGACCTTTCCGCCCTGTTCCCGGATACCGCGGCGGCATGGCTGCAGTCCCAAGGCCATACCGTCCACCTGGGCGCCAAGATCACCGCGATCCACCCCGCATCCGCCAGATGGGCGCTTGAGGCCAGCGGTGCGGGCATGGTGGACGCACCGGTCATGGAATTCGATGGCGTAGTGCTGGCGGCATCCCCCACTGCCAGCGCGGCACTGCTGTCGCAGCTGCCGGGAACAGAGGCACTGGCGACGCAGCTGGGCGCCTTCGAGCCGGAACCGATCACCACCTGCTACCTGCAATATCCCTCCGGCACCCGCCTGCAATCACCCTTCCTGGCCCTGTTGGACGACGCGGAACGTTCGCGCTGGGGGCAATTCGTATTCGATCGCGGCCAGCTCGATGGGCGCCAGGACGGCCTGTTCGCAGTGGTCATCAGTGCATCTGGCGCCGCCGCCGAGCTGCCGCAGGAGCGGCTGGCGAACGCCATCGCGCAGCAACTGGCGGCCGAGCTTGCGCAGCCGGTTCTTGCCAATCCGTCATGGTTCAAGGTCATTACGGAAAAGCGCGCGACCTTTGCCTGCACCCCGGGACTGCAACGTCCAGCCAACGAAACCTCCCTGCCTGGACTGGTGCTGGCGGGAGATTACACCGCGGGGGAATACCCGGCCACGCTGGAAATGGCCGTGCGCAGCGGGACCGGGGCAGCTCGCGTCCTGGCGCGCATGTGACCGTCCGATGCCCCGCCCGTCCCCTACTACAGTCGCCTGCCCCCGCATTTCTGCATTCTGTCGTAAACAGGTGGAGCCCCTCCAGTGCCGGCGGTACAGTGCCACCATGGAGAAAAACGGAGGTCGTAGTTTCCAATGAGCAAGAATGAATACCTCGACGCACTGAAGAAAGCCCTCGCCGGCCTGCCACCCGACGTGGCGGCCAAGACAATGGCCTTCTACGAGCAGCGTTTCGTCGACAGCCTGGCTGCCGGCCAGACCGAGGACGAAATCGCCGCCGACCTGGACGAGCCGCGCAAGATCGCCATGACCCTGCGCGCCAATGCCCACCGCAGCGCATTCGAGCAAAATCGCAGCCCGGCCAGCCTGGCCCGCATGCTGGTTTCCTTCGTCGGACTCGGCATCTTCAACCTTTTCATGGTGGTGCCTGCGGCAGTATTTTCGGCGCTGCTGGTATCGGTCTACGCCAGCGCTTTTGCCCTCTACATCAGCGGCATTGCCATTACAGCAAGCGGGCTGGCCGGCGCTAACGAACTGGTCCTGACAGGCCCCCTGCGCCACCTTGTCATCTATGACGACGAAGGCAGCCAGGTCGATGCCCGCATGCAAACGAAGATTTCGATCAGCGACCAAGGCATCGAGATGTTCCAGGAGCCTTCGCCTGGCCTGCGCAAGGAGCTGGACGAAGCGGACAGCAAATCCGAAAAATGGCTGGAAGGTGCGGAAGCGATGGCCGAGAGCGGCGTGCGCATTACCTCCGACCTCGATAACGAATCGCGGGCCACGCAAACGGCCGTGGGGATCGGTCTGGTATTGCTGGGCATTGCGCTGACCCTGGTCAGCATCGTGGTTACCCGCTATTCGCTGATTGGCTTGAAGCGCTACATCCAGATGAACGCTTCGCTGCTGCGCGGGCATTGAGAGGAAAGACCGTGAACATGCGTTCCTTGTTGAAGATCGGCCTGGGCATGGCGCTGCTGGCTGTCCTCCTGACCGGCGTCTCCTACAGCATGCTGCGCGCGCAAGGCGCTGCCAACCCTACCAGTGTCGCCGGCCGCGCCGCCCGCACCGAAGTGCGCCAGGTGGGTGCAACCGTGTCCAACGTTGAACTCGTAGGCCCCATCGACCTGCGCCTGAAGCAAGGCGACATCCCTTCGCTGAAAGTGCGCGGCGAACAGCGCCTGCTGGCAAATATCGCGACCGAACAGGATGGTTCGACCCTGCGTATCGGCGCAAAAGGCCTGCTGCTGCACCCGCGCCGCCCGATCGAGGTAGAGCTGGTGCTGCCGGCACTGAATGAGCTGGTGATCAACGGCAGCGGCGACAGCACAGTATCCGGTTTCAGCGGCGAACACCTGAACGTGCAATTGCAGGGCACCGGCAACCTCTCCTTCAATGGACGCTACAAGAACGTGGAGGCCGGCGTCAATGGCAGCGGAGGCTTGAACCTGAACACCGGCCATGGCGAAACTGTCCAGCTGCAAATGGTGGGCACCGGCGAGATCAAATCGAGCGGCAACTGCAAGGAACTGACGGCCGAACTGACCGGGTCCGGCAAGCTCGATGCGCAGCATCTCGCCTCCGACAAAGTGACCGTGGTCTTGAAGGGGTCGGGCAACACCGACGTGTTCGCACGCCAGGCGGCCGACGTCACGGTGCGCGGCAGTGGCGACATCAATGTCTACGGCAACCCGGCCGACCGCAACGTCAGCCGCAGCGGCTCAGGCGGCGTTAGCTGGATCCATTAAGTAGCGCAGCATGTCCTTGCCTGCGGCCCGGCCAGTGGCGAAACATGCGGTCAGCAGGTAGCCGCCGGTCGGCGCTTCCCAGTCCAGCATTTCGCCGGCGACGAACACGCCCGGGATTGCCTTCAGCATCGTTCCCTGCAAGGCTTCAAACCGCACGCCGCCGGCGCTGCTGATTGCCTCGTCGATGGGACGCGGCCGGCGCAGCGTGACAGGCAGCGCCTTCAGGGTGGCGGCAACGCGCAGCGGATCGTGGAAAGCATCCTTGTCCAGCACTTCGTGCAGCAAGCCGGTCTTGACTCCCTTGACGTGCAAGCGGCTCTGCAGGAAGCTCGACATCGAGCGCGAGCCGCGCGGATGCGACAGTTCCTGCTGCACACGCTCGAGCGGCCAGTCGGGCAGCAAATCCAGATGGATGGTCGCGGTGCCGTCCGCAGCAATCCTGTCCCGGACGCCAGCCGACAGCGCGTACATCAGACTTCCCTCGACGCCGGTGGCGGTGACCACCAACTGGCCCTTGCGGCCGCCGATCGCCACCGTCGTCAGCGGCTGGCCGGCGTAGCGTTCGGCAAAATGCGGGCTCCAATCGGCGTCGAAACCGCAATTGGCCGGCACCAGCGGCGCCAGCGCGACCCCGCGCCCGGCCAGCAAGGGCTGCCAGGCCCCGTCCGATCCCAGGCGCACCCAGCTCGCGCCGCCCAGTGCGAGCAAAACTGCCGCGTGCCGCGCGGTGCGCTCGCCCACCGGCGTGTCGAAGCGCAGTGCGCCATCGGGCGTCCAGCCCAGCCAGCGGTGACGCTGGTGGAAATGAACGCCGCTCTCGCGCAGGCGGTGCAGCCATGCCCGAAGCATTGGCGCGGCCTTCATCTCGGTCGGGAAAACCCGGCCTGAAGTGCCGACAAACGTATCGATACCCAGGCCATGAACCCAGGCGCGCAGGTCGTCCGGCGTGAAGGCATCCAGGATCGGCCGCAGATCGGCGGCACGGCTGCCGTAGCGCCCGACGAAAGCTTCGTATGGCTCCGAATGCGTGATGTTCATCCCGCCCCGCCCGGCCAGGAGGAATTTGCGGCCAACCGAAGGCATGGCGTCGTACACGTCCACCCTCACTCCGGCCGCTGCCAGCACCTCGGCCGCCATCAGGCCGGCGGGCCCGCCGCCGATGACTGCTACCCCTTGTAATTGAATGCTTTCCATAGGGGCAGCATTGTATTCGATCTCGGACGATCGGCTGCCAGTAGTTGGGCGAACTCCTCTGGTGGCATCGGCCGGGCGACGAAGCAGCCCTGGATTTCGTCGCAATGGTGGGTGCGCAGCCATTCACGCTGCAGCAGCGTTTCCACGCCCTCGCCCACGAGCTGCATATTGAGGTTATGCCCGACATCTATGATGGAACGGCAGATTGCTTCGTCGGCTTGCTCGCTGCCCAGCCGGCGAATGAAGGACTGGTCGATTTTCAGCTGGTCCACCGGCAGCATGCGCAGGCGGGCCAGCGAGGAATGCCCGGTGCCAAACTCGCCGAGGGATAACTTGACGCCAATTTTCTTGAGCTCATTCAGCCTGGCCAACGCTTCGTCAAGATTGTCATTGACCATCGGTTCGCCGATTTCAAAGCCGAGCATGGCTGGCGGTACGTCGTATTCTTCGAGCGCCACTTCAATATGTTCCACCAGGCCCTCTTCATGGAACTGGCGCGGCGACAAATTGATCGAGACCGGCACCATCGGCAAGCCGGCTTCGCGCCATTCCCGCTGCTGGCGGCAGACATCCCGGATGACCCAGGCGCCGAGCGGGGCGACGAGGCCGCTGCTTTCGGCCAGCGGAAGGAAATCGGCGGAGGGCACCAGACCGCGCGTCGGATGGCGCCAGCGCACCAGCGCTTCCGCAGCCGCCAGGCCGCCATCGCTCAACGCGGAACGCGCCTGGTAATGCACGACGAATTCATTGTGCACCAGGGCACGTCGCAGCTCGGCTTCCAGTGCGAACATGCGGGCAACGCGCTCATTCATCCCTGGCGCCACGAAGCGGAAGCGGTTGCCGCCGTGACCTAGCGCGTGGGCCATGGCCGAATTGGCGGAGCGCAGCATGCCCGATGCGTCGCAGCCATCCTCGCCCATCAGTGCAATGCCTATGCTGGCCGTGGTGTTGACGATATTGTCGCGCCAGCGCATTGGTTCCTTGATCGCATTGAGCAGCTTGGCTGCGACCGGCAGCACATCGTCGTCGGCCGCCATGTCGCCGAGGATGACCGCGAATTCATTGCCCAGCAGGTGCGCGGCGGTGTCGCCTTCTCGCAGGCAGGCCCGTATCGAGCTTGCCGCGTGCATCAGCAAGGCGCTGCATGCCTC
Organism: Pseudoduganella sp.; assembly: GCA_039593355.1. Taxonomy (GTDB): domain Bacteria; phylum Pseudomonadota; class Gammaproteobacteria; order Burkholderiales; family Burkholderiaceae_D; genus Rugamonas. Next base: position 143,315 of record JBCNPK010000007.1, on the reverse strand, counting down.
GGGACCAAGGCTGGCCTTGACGCCGCGGTAGCGGTCCATCGTCAAGGCCAGCACCGCAACTTTGCGCCCGCTACGCTTCGCGGCCATCAGTGCCTGGCCCAGCCGGTCGTTGAAGAGGGCCCGGTTGGCCAGGCCGGTCGCCGGATCGTGGCTGGCGTGGTAGGCCTGCGCCTGTTCTGCCGCCCGGCGATTGCGTGCTTCGTGTGCGTTGTACACCGCCAGGGCCAGTTCATCGGCCAGCTGCTGCAACACCGCCACCTCGCCACTGTCAAACGCGTCCGCGTCGATCGAGTAGACACACAATACCCCCGCCGGCACCGTGTCTTCCGCTCCGCCGCACATGGGCAGGGCCAGCACGCTCGGGTAACCATATTCAACCGCTTCACCGTGCCGGACCACCGGCCTCCTTTCGCGCATGGCTTCGCGCGCCATGCCGTCGCAGCTGCAGCCAAGCCGCCAGCCCCCTGCGGCGGCCGCGAAACGGCCGGCGGGTGTGCCGTGGATTGCACCCGCCTGCACATCCTTGCCGCTGCCTGCGACGGCCAGCCCTGTCCAGGCCAGCGCGAAACTGCCCTCTTCAGATATGGCCCGGCACACGGCGGCCATCATCTCCTCCGCAGTCTCGCCGTGCAGCAGCCCGTAGCGGCAGCGCGCGGTCATGCGCAAACGCCGGTTGCAGCGTTCCAGTTCCATGGCCTGGGGACGGGCCGCTTGTAGCGCGGCGGCGTTAGCACGACTGCTTTTGAATGCCAATAACGACGATGCGGCCAGCAATCCCGTCAGCATGAGTTGAATGTCCATGGCATCAGTCCAGGTAAGGGACGAAGTCGAAGGCCGCCAGGATACCGTTCACTTGGGCGGAGAGGCAGAAGGCGAAGAAACTGCGCGCAATGCCGGTCGGAGCCTCCCTGCTGGCCAGCGTAAGCGCGCGGCAGATCGGATAACTGCCGTTGCGAATATTCGCGGTGCTGGCAGCAACGCCGCCGATGGGCAGCAGGCGCACCGGTACGCCTTGCGCAATCGCGCGCTCCGCCGTGCCGACCGAAACACAGGCGATGGCGTTTTCGCAGGCCGCGACGACCGCCAGGCGCTCCAGGTTCGATTCCACAGCCGCATTCAGGTTGAACGCTTCCAGCGGCTGCTTGAGGTAGCGCGCAAGCAGCGCACTCGAAGCGCCATCGCGCAGGCCGCCGAGCGCATAGATTGCATCCTTCGAACCGCCCAGCTCCTGCCATGCGCGCGCGCGGCCGGTGAAAATGGACTGCAATTGCGTAAAACTCAGCTCGCGCAAGGGATTGTTGGCGTGGACCACGACACCAACACCGTCGCGCGCAATCGGAATGCCGTACAAATCACGTTCGGAAGGGGCCAGGGCGCGCGACAGCATGGCGATGTGCGCGTGGCCTGCCCGCACGTCTTCCAGTCCGCGTGCGGAGCCGCCCAGCTCGACGTCGACCGCGACCTCCGGGTGCAGCAGATGATATTTCGCTGCGATCTCCTTCAGCAGCGGTCCCATTGTGCTGGAACCTGCGATGTGAAGCTTATGTGTGCGCTTGCGCGGCGGGACCCGGTTTGCACCTGGCACGGTGCCGTTCAGGCCAAGGGCGGAAAAGACAAAACCCATTGCGACTCTCCTTGCGTGGAAGGGAATAAGCCGCAGGGAGGAGGCGACGTGGGATCAGTAAGGGAAGAATGCGGCGCAGGTTTTGGGCCGCATGTGATCAAGTATAACGTGATGATGCGCGTGGTCAACATAACACGGCGGCATGTTGCGCGCGCACCGCAAAAAAGGTTAGCCGCCAGTCACTGGTGGGAAAAAGGCAACTTCATCGCCGGGCGCAACCGGCGTCGATGCCTCGCACATGCGCTGGTTGCAGGCCATGCGCAAGGCGCGCCCCTCGGCCAGCGTGCTGGCCCAAGGTTCGCCCCGCGCCAGCAGCCAGGCACGAACCTGGCCTACAGTCTCGACGCCGGCAGGCAGCATCACCTGTTCACCGCCGCCCAGCGCTTCGCGCACACTGGCAAAATATTTAAGGTTGATCAGCATATCAATACATCAGCTCACTGAATGGGATGAAGCGTACCAGGTCGCCCATCGCTATCGGGTTGCCCGGCGGGTTGTCGACCAGCCCGTCGCCCCAAACGGTCGACGTGAGCACGCCTGAGCCCTGGTTCGGGAAAAGGTCCAGGCCCCCCTGGGCATTCAGTCGAACGCGCAGGAATTCATTGCGGCGGTCAGCCTTCAGCCAGTTGAAATCGGCCCGCAGCAGCATGCCGCGCGGCTGCGGCGGGACGTCCGCCCCCTGCAGGCGCAGCAGGAAAGGCCGCACGAACAGCAGGAAAGTGACGAAGCTCGATACAGGGTTGCCCGGCAGGCCAAGGAAGAAGGCCTGGCCTACTTCGCCAAAAGCCAGCGGCTTGCCAGGCTTCACGGCGATCTGCCACATATTCAGCTTGCCCTCAGCTTCCACGGCCGGCTTGATGTGGTCTTCCTCGCCGACCGAGACACCACCGGACGTGATGATCAGGTCATTGCCGTCGGCTGCCTGGCGCAGCACGTTGCGGGTCGCTTCCAGCGAATCCGGCACGATGCCGAAATCGCGCACTTCGCAGCCCAGGTTTTCCAGCAAGGCGCGCAGGGTGAAGCGGTTCGAGTTATATATGGCGCCCGGCGCAAGCGGTTCGCCCGGCATGGCCAGCTCGTCGCCGGTGAAGAAAACGGCCACGCGCAGTTTGCGCCGCACGGCAAGTTCCGCCATGCCGATCGAGGCGGCCAGGCCCAGTTCCTGGCTGCGCAGGCGCGTGCCGGCCGCCAGGATCACGCTGCCGACGCTGATGTCCTCGCCCGTGCGGCGGATCCATTCGCCCACTTTCGGCGTATGTTTGACGGTGACCAGGCCCTCTCTCACCTCGCATTGCTCCTGCATGACGACGGCGTCCGCACCTTCCGGAATCAAGGCACCCGTGAAGATGCGGGCGGCGCAGCCAGGCAGCAAAGGGCTGCCGACCTGACCCGCGGGAATGCGCTGCGTCACCGTCAGCGTCGCCTCACCACTGGCGCAGTCGGCGGCGCGGACCGCGTAGCCGTCCATCTGCGTGTTGTCGTGGCCGGGCACATTCATGCCCGACACGACGGCCCGCGCAAGCACGCGGCCATTGGCTTCCAGGGTCGGGATATTCTCTACCTCCGCCACCGGACGTGCGGAGGAAAGCAGGAAATCAAGGGCTTCGCGAACGGCGAGCATGGCCATGTTTTACAGTCCCGTATGAGCGGCGATGTAGGCCTTTACCTTGCTTACATCGGCCGGCATGACTTCGAAGCGCTGTGGCAATGCTTCGATATTTTCAAACCCGGCTGGGCGCTCGGCGTCCTGCCCCAGCGCTTCCAGGATGGTTTCGTTGAATTTTGCCGCGAGCGCGGTTTCCAGCACGATCATCGGCACGCCCGGCTCCAGGTGCTCCTTCGCGACCTTGATGCCGTCGGCGGTGTGGGTGTCGATCACGATGCCGTAATCGTCCGCCACGTCGCGGATGGTCTGCACGCGTTCGGCGTGGGTCGACTTGCCGGACTTGAAGCCGTAGTTGGCCACCAGCTTGAACTCGTCGCCATCGCTGCCGGGTGCGCCGGACAGGTCGAAGCCGCCTTCGGTTTCCACTTTCTTGAACAGCTCACGCACGCGCTTGCCATCGCCCTGCACCAGGTCGAACACGAAGCGTTCGAAGTTGGACGCTTTCGAAATGTCCATCGATGGGCTGGAGGTGTGGTAGGTCTCGGCCGACTTGCGCACACGGTAAATGCCGGTGCGGAAGAACTCGTCGAGCACGTCGTTTTCGTTGGTGGCGACGACCAGCTTGTCGATCGGCAGGCCCATTTGGCGGGCGATGTGGCCGGCGCAGATGTTGCCGAAATTGCCCGATGGGACGGTAAACGACACCTTCTGGTCGTTGCTCCTGGTCGCGGCCAGGTAGCCGCGGAAGTAGTACACCACCTGCGCCACGACGCGGGCCCAGTTGATCGAATTCACAGTGCCGATCTTGTGGCGCGCCTTGAATTCCAGGTCGTTGGACACGGCCTTGACCATGTCCTGGCAGTCGTCGAAGACGCCTTCCACGGCGATGTTGAAGATGTTCGGGTCCTGCAGGGAAAACATCTGCGCGGTCTGGAACGCACTCATCTTCTTGTGCGGCGACAGCATGAAGACCTTGATGCCTTTTTTGCCACGCATCGCGTATTCGGCAGCGCTGCCGGTGTCGCCGGAAGTAGCGCCAAAGATATTCAGCTGCGCGTCCTGCTTGGCCAGTGCGTATTCGAACAGGTTGCCCAGCAGTTGCATCGCCATGTCCTTGAATGCCAGCGTCGGGCCGTTGGACAGCGATTGCAGGACCAGCTTCTTGCCGTCAGCCTCCTCCAGCACGCGCAGCGGGGTGATGTCGGCGGCGTTCTCGCCTTCGCGCACGTTGCGGTAGACGTCGGCGGTATAAGTTTTATGCGCGAGGGCGCGCAGGTCGGCCTCAGGGATGTCGCCGGCGAACTTTTTCAGGATTTCTACCGCCAGGTCGGCATAGGACATGTGGCGCCACTTGTTCAGCTCTTCGCCGGTGACTTGGGGATATTCCACTGGCAGGTACAGGCCGCCGTCTGGCGCGAGACCACCCAGGAGGATGTCGGAGAATTGCTGGTGGGAGTGGGATGCAGCCGACGCGTCGGCCCGGGTAGACACGTATTGCATAGAGTAGAAAGTCCGGTGGCGGGTGAAAACGGACATCTATTATAGTCTGGCCGGAGTTTCTTTGTGGATTATGCTAGTTTTTGAAATTTTCTACTGAAACCCGGTAAGGCTGGGTCAGACCCAAGGGTCAGACCCATGACACGCAGCCCTCACGGGCCAAGGGGCCGACCCTTGGGTCGTACCCAGGTTTACCGGGTTTAGCAGGCGGCGTGGTTAACGGAGACCACATGAATCGCCAAGCCGCCCAGAGAAGTCTCCTTGTACTTCGCCTGCATATCGGCCCCCGTCTGGCGCATGGTCTCGATCACGTTATCGAGCGAGACAAAGTGCGTCCCATCGCCCTTCATGGCCAGGGAGGCGGCGGTAATGGCCTTCACCGCCCCCATGCCATTGCGTTCGATGCAAGGAATCTGCACCAGCCCACCGATAGGATCGCAGGTCATGCCAAGGTGATGCTCAATTCCGATCTCTGCCGCATTTTCGATCTGCGCATTGCTGCCGCCCAGCGCTGCCACCAGACCAGCAGCAGCCATGGCACAGGCCACGCCGACTTCGCCCTGGCAGCCGACTTCCGCGCCCGAAATCGATGCATTGCGCTTGCACAGCATGCCAATCCCCGCGGCGGTCAGCAGGAAGGCGCGCACGCCGGACACCGGGTCGACCGGTTTACAGTCTTCCGCATAATATTTCAGCACAGCGGGAATGATGCCTGCAGCCCCATTTGTAGGCGCCGTTACAACACGTCCACCCGCCGCATTCTCTTCATTGACCGCCATCGCGTACAAACTCACGCCATTCAGCGCATCGTGCGGCAGTTGGTTGGCACGGTCGCCGGCCTGCGCCTGGCGCCACAGGTCGGCCGCGCGGCGCTTCACATTCAAGCCGCCCGGCAGTTGGCCCTTGGTCTCCAGCCCGTGCTGGATGCAATCGCGCATGACGTGCCAAATGCGGTCCATGCCCTCATTCAGCTCGGCTTCGCTGATGCGCGCCAGTTCGTTCGCACGCAGCATCTGCGGGATGGTCTTGCCGCTGCTGACGCCATGACCCAGCAGTTCCGCCATGGTATTGAAGGGATAAGGCAGGCGCACGGCTGGCTTGCCGTCGGTGCCGGCGCTCTCGCCCTCGGCGCGAATGAAGCCGCCGCCGATGGAGTAATAAACCTTGGTGACCGAGCTGCCGTCGGCGCGCTTGAGTGTGAAGCGCATGCCGTTCGGGTGCTCCGGCAGGTTCTCGGACATATGGAACACAAGGTGCTCCTTGCGCGTGAACGGAATGGCCTTCTCGCCCAGCAGGCGCAGTTCGCCGTCAACGTCGGCTGCCGCCAGCATATCGTCCACCGCATCGGGATCGACGCCTTGCGGCGTCTCGCCCATCAGGCCAAGCAGCACCGCCTTATCGGTGCCGTGGCCAACGCCGGTCAAGGCCAGCGAACCAAACAGCTCAGCCTTCACGGAGGTCACGTCGTCCAATGGACTGTTTTCGACCAGGAAGCGGCGCGCCGCCACCATTGGTCCCACCGTATGCGAACTCGATGGGCCGATGCCAATCTTGAATAAGTCGAAAACACTCATGTCCATTGTTGCTTGTCTCTCTCTACTTTTCTGTTATGCGGCCTCGCTGAGGCTCACGTCGATATTTGCCAGCATGTCCTTCACCATCTCTTCCACGCCGATCTTCGCTTTCCAGTTCCAGTCCTCGGTGGCCTTGGAATCGTCCAGGCTGCGCGGCCAGCTGTCGGCGATGGCCTGGCGGCTGTCCGGAGTGTAGGCGATCTTGAAGTCCGGCAGTGCACGCGTGATCGCTGCAGCCAGTTCTTCCGGGTTGAAGGAAACGCCGGCGACATTGTACGACGAACGAATCTTGATTTGTGAAGCCGGAGCATCCATCAATTCAATGGTTGCGCGAATCGCGTCGGGCATGTAGATCATCGGCAAAGTGGTCTTCGGGCCGAGGAAACAATCATAGCGTTCACCGCGCAGCGCAGCGTGGAAAATCGCGATAGCGTAGTCGGTGGTACCGCCGCCCGGAGGCGACTTGAAGCTGATGATGCCTGGATAGCGGATCGAACGCACATCCACGCCATACTTCAGGAAATAGTATTCGCACAGCCGTTCGCCTGCCAACTTCGAAATGCCGTAGATCGTGGTCGGGTCCATCACGGTGTACTGCGGAGTGTTCTCGGCCGGGGTGTTCGGGCCGAACGCCGCGATCGACGAAGGCCAGAAGATGCGCAGCGGCTTGCCCTGCTCGCCGCGCTCGCGCGCCACTTCCAGGATGTTCAGCAGGCCGTCCATGTTCAGGTCCCAGGCCTTCAGCGGCGCCGCTTCGCCGGTGGCGGACAACATGGCGGCCAGCTGGTACACCTGGGTGATGCCTTCCGCATCCACCAGCTGCTCCAGGGCCGGCTTGTCCATCACGTTCAACACCTGGTAGCGGGCGGCGTTGTACTTGTTGACCGGGCTGATGTCGGTGGCGATGACATTTTGCGCGCCGTGCTGCTTGGCCAGCGCTTCCACCAGTTCACTGCCGATTTGGCCGTTGGCGCCGATGACGAGGATACGTTCCATGGTTATTACCTATTCCTGATTGCCTGATTAGTTCTTGATGATGCCCAGCTCTTTGCCGGCTTGTTCGAATGCTGCAAGGACCTTGTCCAGCTGCTCGCGGGTGTGGGCGGCGGACAGCTGCACGCGCACGCGCGCCTGGCCCATCGGTACCACCGGATAGAAGAAGCCCGACAACAGCACGCCCAGTTCATACATGCGGGCCGCGAATTTCTGCGCCACCGGCGCGTCGAACAGCATCACCGGCACGACAGGGTGGGTGCCTGGCTTGATGGTAAAGCCGATGCGCTCGATCTCCTTGCGGAAGTAGGCGGTGTTCTCGTGCAGGCGGTCGCGCAGTTCGGTCGATGCGGACAGGCGCTTCAGCACTTCCAGCGAGGCGCCGGCGATGGCTGGCGCCAGCGTGTTGGAGAACAGGTAAGGACGCGACTTCTGGCGCAAGGTATCGATCACTTCCTTGCGGCCGGAAGTGAAACCGCCCATCGCACCGCCCAGGGCCTTGCCCAGGGTGCCGGTGATGATATCGATCTTGCCCAGCACATTGTGGTGCTCGTGGGTGCCACGGCCGGTCTTGCCCATGAAGCCGGAGGCGTGGCACTCGTCGATCATGACCAGGGCGCCGTATTTTTCAGCCAGCGCGACGATCTTGTCCAGCTGGGCGATGGTGCCGTCCATCGAGAACACGCCGTCGGTCACGATGACTTTGTGGCGCTTGTCGGCGGCGGCCTGCAACTGCTTTTCCAGGTCGGCCATATCGTTGTGGGCGTAGCGGAAGCGCGCGGCCTTGCACAGGCGGATGCCGTCGATGATGGAGGCGTGATTCAGCGCGTCGGAGATGATGGCGTCGTTTTCGTCGAACAAAGGCTCGAATACGCCGCCGTTGGCATCGAATGCGGCCGCGTACAGGATGGTGTCTTCGGTGCCCAGGAAATCGGAAATGGCCTTCTCCAGCTGCTTGTGCACGGTCTGCGTGCCGCAGATGAAGCGCACCGAAGACAGGCCATAGCCGTACTTCTCGGTTGCTTCGATGGAGGCCTGCGCCACCCACTCCTGGCCCGACAGGCCAAGGTAGTTGTTGGCACACATATTGATCAGGGTGCGGCCATCTTCAGATTGCACTTCGCTGCCCTGGCGGGAAGCAATGACGCGCTCCGGCTTGTACAGGCCATCACTGCGCAGCTTTTCCAGGTTCTGTTGCAGGCCGGTGTAAAAAGCATTCGTCGCTTGGCTCATGGTCGTCCTCTGATGTAAAGTTTACTCTTATTTCACTAATCCGATTGAAATCCACTATATTGAACGTAGATTCGATATACCGGATCGTACTTTACTATATTGAACTCTGCAAGCGTGAAGCCGAACATTTCCACCAATGCCCCGCCGGAAGTCGGCGCAGCCCTGCAACGACTGCGGCTGTCGCGCGGACTGACGCTGGAAGACCTGTCCCGTATTGCAGGCGTCTCCAAGTCCATGCTATCGCAGATTGAACGCGAAAAAGCCAATCCGACCATCGCCATCACCTGGCGCCTGGCCAATGCCCTGGGCGTGCAGATCGGCGAGCTGCTGGCCGACGTTGAAAAAGATGTCGAAACCATAAAGTTGGTCGATGCGCACGAAACCCCTACCTTGCCCGGCGCCCATGCCGGCTATGTGCTGCGCATCCTGGGTCCGATGGAACTGGCCGGTAAATATGAATGGTACGAGCTGACGCTGGCGCCGGGCGGCGAACTGGTATCGCAGCCGCACGACCCTGGCACGACCGAGCACCTGACCATCCTGCACGGATCGATGGAACTGGAAGTCGGCAACAACAAGAAGAAGATCAAGCTGGGCGGCACGGCGCGCTACGCCGCCGACCTGCATCACGCCATCCGCAATACCGGCAAGGCCGAAGCCAAGGCGCTGCTAGTGGTCATTCACCGGTAAGAAGGCGCAGCGTTGAGGGTTGGCCGCGAGGCTTTCGTTCAGGCGTTGCGCCTTTCTCCGATCGCTACGATTACCGCGCCAGCTTGGGTGCCACTGACTGGAAACCGCCCTTGTTCGCTCGGGCTGTACTCGGGGGCGTATTCGCAGGCATCGTTCATGGAATGTGCTCGGCGTCGGCAGGCGGCACTACCCAGCTGTGCATGCGGTCTTCATAGACCGAAACGCGCGGCGCCGGGAAGCCAGGATCGGCAAAGGCCCCGACCGGGATACCGATAAAGCCGCCCGTTCCTTCAAATTCGTAATACACGGTGGCGCCACAGGCGGGGCAAAAATGGAACCTGGCGGTCGATCCCGAATCCCCGGTGCGGGCGTACTCGGTCGATACTCCCGAAATAACCACATTCTCGCGCGGGAATCTCGCCTGCATGCCAAAGACGCTGCCGGTCCTGCGCTGGCAGGCAAGGCAATGGCAAATAGAAACGCGCAACGGTTCCCCCTTTACTTCGGCCGTTAGCTGCCCGCAGCTACATGAGGCAATGCGGTTTGACATGATGAGCTCCCTGACAGGGTTAACGGATTTCCTGCGAAGCCCTGGAATACATCCCGGGGAAGTAGCGCTCCATCAGCGAATGCGGGAACTGAGGTGACGTAAAGCCGAATTGGGCGTACAAGCCATGCGCGTCGCCCGTTGCAAGTGTAAACCTCCGGAGTCCCTGAAGCTGCGGGTGCGCAAAAACGGCGGCCATCAGAGTCTTGCTGTACCCCTTGCCGCGATGCTCAGGCAGCACGAAAACATCCACGAGGTTGGCGAAAGTCGCATAGTCGGAAATGACGCGCGCGAAAGCGATCTGCGAACCGTCAAGGAACCCGCCAAAACAAAGCGAATTATCGATTGAACGCTGGACCAGTTCCAGCGAAATGCCTTGGGCCCAACTGGATTGCTCCGAAAGGAAGCGGTGAACGAGAGGAATGTCCAGCTCTGAATGTACGGTGGTGATACGAAGATTGTCCATGGCTCCCGGATTTCGCCAATTGGCTTTACATTTTCGCAAATGCTAGCATGTCGCCGAGAATGCCGCTTGCAGACGGATGAGTGATTGAAAAAGCCCTTGCAGGGACGAAAACACTAGCCGCGATTCTCTATCATGCGCCAGGTACAGCACTTGTCTTCAAATGCGCGGCGCAAGGCCGCGCAAAATATCCAGCCGATTCAAGGGGGCATCGGGCGCGAGAAAGTCAGGGATGGTGTGCTCATCGCGCTGCGGCCTTGACAGGAACGCGACCGGCCATTCCGTGATGCGTTCTTCCCGAACGTGGATGTACTGACCCGGCTCGGGTTCGTCGATGTATTCCCGCTGGAGGACTAAGGCAAGCGGTTCTTCGGTGCCTGGATGATTAACGGAGAACTCCTCGGCCTCTTCAAATGAATCAAAGGCATAGTAGTAGTCGCTTCCGTCATCTTCGTCCGGCGCGCCTTGCTCCGGGTGGCACCAGACCCGGTATTCAAGCACGGCATCCCACACGAAGCCGCCGCCAGACTTGGTCGAGGCCGGATATTCACCTACCTTGGATGAATCAAGAACCTTCGGATATTTCATGGTCTGGGAGAGCGTTGCATACGATCTTTGCATACCAGGCGAAAGACCACCGGATCGCAATATAGGAAACCAACGAAATCAAGCTCACACCGGCAACTATCAGTGAACAACTCGGACAGCAGCTTACGCTCGTTTTGGCAAATACTAACATGCTCTTGCTGTACCGGCTAAATCGGAGCGCCTGGCGGAATCGCAGGCAGTGCGCGAAGCTTCACGCTACGAGGGTCACTCAGATAACGCAAAACATGGTCAGCGGCATGGGCTCGGCTCGAAGCGGTAATCCCCTTCCCTGGATTCGCCTTCAGCCAAGCTGCGAAGTTGCGCAATTGCTGGCGCAATCCGGCGTCCACGTTGGCATGCAGTTTGCCGCCATCGAGGGTCTGCAGCAGGGCGTCGACGATCACCCAGTTGGCCGCAAGTTGCACGGCTTCGCCACCGGCAAGGCTGGCAGGGACCGCGGCGCGCTTCCAGCTCTTCGACAGGGCGGCGTCGATCACTTCTTCGGAGCCGGGCATCGCCGCATCACGGGCGTGCTGCCAGTAGAGGCGATTCAGGCGGCCCGCATCGAACAGGAAAGTCGCGGTTTGCGCTGCACCTGCTTCCGCTGCGGATAACGCGTCGAATACCGCAGTCATGCGGGTGCCGAAATACTCCTTGCTTCGGTCAAAGCCTGTCGAAGGAGGCGTCAGTTGGTCAAGCACGCCTGCAGGCAACGCCAGGTATTCGGCTCGCAGCGTGTCGGCCAGCCGCGAGAGCGCCGCACGCTGGGTGCTGGCCGGCGTGGCCTTGATGCCTGCCGAGGCGCGTCCTGCGCGTATATCGCCGCTGGTAGTGGATTCGTATTCACCGCCGGCCAACAGGCGCGCCACGGCCTCGCCCTGGTAACGCTGGAGCAAATAGACCGGCACCAGGCTGGCTTCAAGCTCACCCGCCTGGCGTTCATCCGGCAGCACGTCGAACGAGAAATTGTCCAGCGCACGGCGGCGGATTGCTCCCAGCTGGTCCCAGGTTTTCAAGGTGTCCGGACCGAAGTCCCACAACAAGCCGTTGGGGTGGGAGGCGCCTGGCGCCCTTGAGTCTTCGTCCGAGACGTATTGCATGCCAGAGGCGCGGGCATCGCTGCGCAGCTTGGCCAGCGCTCCGGTCTCCGCTTCGCCGCTGCCATAATCGCCGTAGATGTACTTGACAATGTAGTCGTCCCAGGGGCCGACGCCGGCACCGTAGGCATCCTGCAGCTCAATGCCGCCGTCGGCGCCGAGCTTCAGCACCGGATGCGGGTAATCCATCACGGAACCGTTGCCTTGGCGGCTTGCGGCAAAGTTGTGCGAAAAGCCCAGCGTATGGCCTACTTCATGCGCAGCCAGCTGGCGCAGGCGCGCCAGTGCCATCTGTTCGGCGAGTTTGCGCCGCTCGGCCGGCGCGGACTTGCCGTAGGGCGCCAGCAATGCTTCGGCGATCAGGATGTCCTGCCGCACACGCTGGGAGCCAAGCGTGACCGAGCCGCGAATGATCTGCCCAGTGCGCGGGTCGGTGACCGCATTGCCGTACGACCAGCCACGGGTGGCGCGGTGCACCCAGGTGATGACGTTGTAGCGCACGTCGGCGGGATCGGCGCCTTCCGGCATCAATTCAACCCGGAAACCGTCCTTGAAGCCGGCCTTTTCAAAGGCCGTGCTCCACCAGCGCGCGCCTTCCAGCAGTGCCGAACGCACAGGCTCCGGTGCGCCGCGGTCAAGGTAGTAGACGATCGGTTTCCCGCCCTTTTCCAGCCGGTGCCGGATCTGCCAGCGCACATCGATGCTGCTGGCCAGCGGCGTGGCGAAGTCGTAGAAGCCTGTGTCGATGCCGCCTGAGAACGGGTGGTAGCGGCGCGGCTTGTAACCGTCGTCAGGCAGCCGCACCATCGAAATATGCTGGCGCATGGTCAGGCTGGCCGGGTCGGCGGCGACCTGGCGCACATATTCACCAGTGCCCGGGCCGGCGAAAGTCAGCATCGACTCCAGCTCGATATTGTCAGGAAACGCCTTCGCTTCGGACGTCAGCACGGCACTGCGCTTTTCGTCGACGTGATATGCGCCCTGCTTGGTTTCTTCCAGGCGCTGGATAACGCCATGCTGGTCGGCCAGGAGGAAACTGGAGAAATCGACCAGGTAGCGCGGCCCGTCGCTGGCGAGAATTTCGCCCGACCACAATACCGCGCCGGCAAAAGATTCGGCGACAGCATTGCGCTCGTCGACGTCGGCCGAGCGGGCCACGAAACGGGTGTTCTCCTGCACCAGGAACAGGCGCTCGCCGAATTTCTGGAAACGGACCAGTTTTGCGCTGCCAGCTTGCGCCCGGTCCAGGCCGACGTCGTTCGAGCCCAAGGCGTAAGGCAGGGACGAGACCAGCAGGAAAGGCCGGCCCAGCTCACGCACCGACATCAGCACCCGGCCCTTCGCCGCGTCGCGCCAAAGCTCGAAGAAGCCGGGTTGGGCGGAGAGCGAACCGGTCTGCTCGGCGAAAGTTTTGGGCGCTTCCGCCGCCGTGGCAGGCGCAAGCAAGGCTGCCCACAGCAGCAGGAGCGCACGCATCGCTTACTGGCCGCCGGTGGTGGATGCCGGCGCCGCTGGCGACATGTCCAGGGCGCGCGTCAGGAAGCCCCAACGGTCGGCCACTTCCTCGATCAGCTTCGTGGTCGGCTTGCCGGCGCCATGGCCCGCTTTCGAATCGATGCGGATCAGGATCGGCGCAGGACCGGCTTGCGCGGCCTGGGCCGCGGCTGCGAACTTGAAGCTATGGGCCGGCACGACGCGGTCATCGTGGTCGGCCGTCATCACCATGGTCGCCGGGTAGCAGCCGCCCTGTTTCAGGTTATGCAGCGGAGAATATTTGACCAGCGCCCTGAATTCTTCGGCATTGTCGGAAGAACCGTAGTCCGACGCCCAGGCCCAGCCGATGGTGAACTTCTGGAAGCGCAGCATGTCCATCACGCCCACCGCCGGAATCGCGGCGCCGAACAGGTCCGGGCGCTGGGTCATCGCAGCGCCCACCAGCAGGCCGCCGTTGGAGCCGCCGCCGATCGCCAGTTTCGCCGGCGAGGTGACCTTGTTCGCCACCAGCCATTCTGCCGCACCGATGAAGTCGTCGAACACGTTCTGCTTTTGCAGCTTGGTGCCGGCCTTGTGCCATGCCTCGCCGTATTCGCCGCCGCCGCGCAGATTGGCCATCACGTACACGCCGCCCATTTCAACCCACGCCAGGTTGGAAACCGAGAAGCTCGGGGTCAGCGAGATATTGAAGCCGCCGTAGCCATACAGGTAGGTCGGATTGCTGCCATCCAGCTTCATGCCCTTCTTCGACACGATGAACATTGGCACCTTGGTGCCGTCCTTGCTGGTGTAGAACACTTGCCGGGTTTCGAAGGCGCTTGGGTCGAAATCGACCTTAGGCTGGCGGTAAATGCTCGACTTGCCGCTCTTCAGGTCCAGGCGGTAGATGGTGGTCGGCGTAGTGAAACTGGTGTAGGCGTAAAACGTTTCCGTGTCTTTCGCCTTGCCGCCGAAGCCGGACGCGGTGCCCAGGCCAGGCAGTTCGATATCGCGCACCGGCTTGCCTTTCAAGTCGAACACCTTGACGGCACTGTGCGCGTCCGCCAGGTAGTTCAGCACCAGCTGCTTGTTGACGATGCTCGCGCCAGTCAGGGTCTGCGGCGCTTCCGGCACAATCTCTTTCCAGTTCTCGATGCCCGGCTTGCGGATATCGATGGCGATAATGCGCGAACGCGGCGCATTCTTGTCGGTCATGAAGTAGAAGACCGGGCCTTCGTTGTCGATGAAGTTGTAGGAGGCGTCGAAGGCTTCCAGCAGGCCGACAACCTGCGCGTTCTTCGCCTTCAGATCCTTGATGAAGACGCGGTTCTTGTGCTCCGTTCCCTGCGAACCGTTGATCAGCAGGTAGTGGCCGTCATCGGTCACTTCCGCGCCAAAGCCCCATTCCTTCTGGTCCGGACGGTGGTAGGCCAGCACATCGGATGCCTGCGCGGTGCCAAGTTTGTGGAAATAGACTTTCTGGAAATAGTTCACGCCGGCCAGCTTGGTCTCCTCGGTCGGCTCGTCGTAGCGGCTGTAGTAGAAGCCCGAGCCGTCGGCCGCCCAGGCAGTGTTGGAGAACTTGACCCACTTGATATGGTCGGCCATGTCCTTGCCGGTTTCGATGTCGCGCACCTTGATCTCGTTCCAGTCGGAGCCCGATGCGGCAGTGCTGTACGCCAGGTACTTGCCATTCGGGCTTACCGCAGTACCGGCCAGCGCCACGGTGCCATCGGCCGCCAGGGTGTTCGGGTCCAGCAGGACGCGTGGGGTCTCGCCCAGGTTTTTCGCGGTGTACAGGACCGACTGGTTCTGCAGGCCGTCGTTGCGGCTGTAGAAGTAGCGGCCGCCCTTTTTCTCAGGCACGCCATAGCGCTCGTAATTCCACAGCTTGGTCACGCGCGCCTTGATGGCCTCGCGCTGGGGGATCTGGGACAGCCAGGCCTGCGTTACCTTGTTCTGTTCAACCACCCAGGCCTTGGTCTCGTCGCTGTTGGCGTCTTCCAGCCAGCGGTAAGGGTCGGCGACCATGGTGCCGTGGTAGTTGTCCTGCTGTTCGACTTTCTTCGTCACCGGATAAGTCACGGCGGGAGCGCCAGCCGGGCAAGTCTGGGCCAGGGCTGGTGCGGAGAATGCGGCGATCAGGGAAAGTGCAAGGGTAGCGCGCTTGAATGGCATTTGTCGTCCAGGTGAAGTTATGAATGCGGCAAGGATCATAACCCGGACTTTGACAAATAAGTAACTCTCCGTAGGCCCTGGCGCCAGCGATTATTCGGCCAGTGCCGGTGCGCGCCAAGTCTCGACCCAGGCGGCCAACTGGTCCGCCGGCATCGGGCGGCTCATGAAGTAGCCCTGGCCCTGGTCGCAGCCCATCTCCGCCAGGATATGCCAGGCCGCTTCGCTTTCGATGCCTTCCGCCACCACGCGCAACCCCATATTGTGGCCAAGGTCGATGGTGGAGCGCACGATCTTGGCGTCGCCCACGTCATTGGCCATGTTCAGCACGAAGGATTTGTCGATCTTCAGTTCATCCACCGGCAGGCGTTTCAGGTAGGCCAGCGATGAATAGCCTGTGCCGAAATCGTCAATCGACAGGTCGCAGCCCATGCCGTGCAGGCGTTCCAGCGTCTGCTGGGCCCGCACCGGGTCGTCCATGATCGCGCTTTCCGTGATCTCCAGGCAGAACGCGCCGGGCGAAACGTGATGGCGCATGAAGATTTCGCCGAACTTGAACGGCAGCTCCTGGTCGAGCAGGTCGCGCGTCGACAGGTTGACCGAGACCTTCAGGTGGATGCCGCGCTGCGCCAGCGAGTGGCACAGCTCTGCCGAGCGTTCCAGCACCCAGTGCGTCAGCACGCGGATAAAGCCTGTCTGTTCGGCGAACGGGATGAACTCGTCAGGGAAGACATTGCCCCGCACAGGGTGCTGCCAGCGCACCAGCGCTTCCACGCCGATGACATGCCCGGTCGCGAGCGTGATCTTGGGCTGCACGAACAGGCGCAGCTCATTGTTTTCCACGGCCTGGCGCAATTCGGTGAGCAAGGACAGGCTTTGCTCGCCGCCCTTGTCGATCGCGTCTTCGTAGACCACGGCTCCTTCGTTGCGCTGCTTGGCGGCGTACATGGCGACCTCGGATTTGCTGAGCAGCTCCTCGCCATCCATGCCATGGTCGGGGAATCCCGCAATGCCGATGCCGGCGCCGATGTCGACCATCTGTTCGTCCAGCGAGAGCGGCGACTCCAGTGCCTGCAGGATCTCCGCAGCCACGACTACCGCCTGGTCCAGGTCGGAACCCGGCAGCAGCACGGCGAATTCATCGCCCCCCAGGCGCGCCACCTGGGCCGGATGGCGGCGGTTGGCCAGCTTTTGCAGCAAGCGTCCCGCCACCTGCTTCAGCAAGGCATCGCCAAAGGTGTGCCCCATCACGTCGTTTACGTGCTTGAAGCGGTCCAGGTCCATCATCAGCACGTACACCGAACCGGCCCGCTTACGGGCCTCGGCGATGGCATCGTTCAGCAGCAGCAGGAACTGGGCGCGGTTCGGCAAATTGGTCAACGGGTCCCAGTACGCCAGGCGGCGTATCTCCTGCTCGCGCTTGGCGATACCGTCGCGCATGCTGCCAAAAGCGTGCGCCAGCTCGCCTATCTCGTCGGAACGGGCGCTTTCGATATTGACCTTGTAATCGCCCTGCTCCAGCTTTTTCGCGGTATCGGCCAATTGGCGCAGGGGCTGGGCAATGCGCTTGGCGGTCAGCACGCTGGCGATAACGCAAACGACGATGCCTGCCACGGTCAGCCCGAGCAGCCAGTGCTCCAGGCGTGCATATTCAGCAGTCGCCTCGTCAATGGAGCGGCCAAGCATGACAACCGCCACGTGGCCATCGTCTTCGCCGATCGGCGTCATAAGCACGCTCAACTTGTCGCTGGTGATATCCACGTCGAACGCGTTGGAAGGCATGCTGCCCATGCCCTGCAATTGCGCCATCACGCTCGCCACAGCAGAAGGCGCCAGGCTGGAAGCCACCGGCAGCCAATGCCCTTTCGGGTCGCGCGTCAGAATCAGGGTTTGCAGCGAAGTAGTATCGCGCATATCCCGCGCCAGGCGTTCATCGAGCGGAAAGGTCATGACAACAAAGCCTATCGTCAGCGGTGCCTTCACCGGCACCACGACAATCTGGTAAGGGAGCCGCTCCACGATGGCGATGCCGTTCGCGCCATCGGCCTGCTCCGCTCGTTCCAGCATGCTCATGACCATGTGTTCCAGGCCGGCCGCCTGAGCGTCGCTGGTCGATGCCACCACCTTGCGCTCGGGGCTGACCAGCATCGTCATCGAAGCCTTGATGCGGCGGCCGTGGTTGGCCAGCGCCGACTCGATGGTGGCGCGGTCGTTTTCATCGGTGTTCCCGATCGCCGCCAGGAAGCCGGCATCGCGCGACAGCAACCTGGCGCCGTTGCGCAGGTTCTGGGCGTTCTGTTCCATCAGGCGCGCAAACACCTTTCCTCCGTTGACCAGCTCGGAAGCTATCGCCGTGCGGGCATTGCTGTCGATGCCGCGCTGGATCACCAGCAGCCCCACCAGCTGCACCACGATCAGCAGCACCAGGAACAAGGTGACGATACGGCTTTCGAGGCTTCGGAATCGCATGGCGTCAGTAAGACGTGGAATCGGCATCGGGGGCCGGCGGCTTCAGCGTCATCCTGAAGCTGGCGCTGGACGCCTCGTCGGACAGGCGCACCGCCTGTTCCTGCGCATTGCCGCCGACGATATCTGGGTGCCATGCCCTCAGCACATACTTCCCGGGCGGTGCGTCGACCGACACTGCACCGCTGGCATCGGTCTTGCCGAAATACGGCGTATCGACGATACGCACGTAGGCGATCATCTTGTCATGGATATTGCAGCCCAGGACCACGGTCCCCGGCTTGTCGAAAGTCTGTGGTTCGGCGGTGGTACCGGAGTACAGTTTCTGGTCGAATTTGTGCGGCGGCGAAAACGAATAGATATGGTGGCGCACCTTATCGTTGTTCGGGAAGTAGATCTTGCTGCCGGTCTGGATCACGGTCACCAAGGGGATGAATTTCAAACCTTTCTGGCTGATTTCACCGGGTTTTTGCGGCTTGGGCAACTGCTGCCCGCCATCGGCTTCGAGGTAGACCACGGCATCTGTGACTGGTTTCCCGGTTGCGTCTGTAACGCGCACGCTCATCCCGCCGGCGGCGTTGGCGGCGCCCGCCAGGATAAGGGCCGCAACGGCGGCGAATTGGCTAATGAGCGTGCTCTGCATCGTTCTCGGTCATGGACGTGGAAGCTTATTGTAGCGCTAAAAAGTGTTTCCGGCATTCATCATACTGTCACATTTGCGGCACACAATGACGCGGTTGACATCATGCCAGAGCGCTAACGTGAGCCTTCCTGCCGCCGCCCTTCCGAACAATGTGTCCTACCTGCGCCCGCACCCGGACGAGCTGCTGCGCCAGCATCTGCTCGACATCATCCAGCGGCGCCAGTTGCATGCGCTGTTCCAGCCCATCGTCCACATGCAGAGCGGCGAAATCATCGCCTACGAGGGCTTGATACGCGGACCATCCGACAGTCCGCTGCACTCTCCGCTCAACCTCTTCCGCGTAGCCCGCGCCAACAACCTCCCGCGCGAAGTCGAGTACTTGTGCCGCCGCATTGTGCTTGAACGTTTTGCGGAGCTGCAGCTGCCCGGCAAACTTTTCCTTAACGTCAGCCCGGAATCGCTGGTGCGCCAGCAGGCCGGCGCACAGGGCGAAACGCTTGGCTATATCCACCAATTCGGATTGAACCCGGCCAATGTAATCATCGAGTTGACGGAAAACCAGCCGACCTACGACTACGACCTGATGCGCCAGGCCGTACTGCATTACCGGAACATGGGCTTCCAAATCGCGATCGACGACCTGGGCGAGGGCTTTTCCAGCCTGCGCCTATGGTCCGAACTGCGCCCCGAATTCGTCAAGATCGACATGCACTTCATCCAGGGCATCGAGCACGATCCGGTGAAGGCGCAGTTTGTCCGTTCGATCCAGGAGATCGCCGAAAAATCGAACACCCTCGTCATCGCGGAAGGCATCGAAAAGGCAGCCGAGCTGCTGGTGCTGCGCGACCTTGGCGTGGCATACGGCCAGGGCTACCATCTTGGGCGCCCGCACGTCCATCCGGCCAAGGCCCTGCCGGCGGAAGTGGTCAAGGTACTGGGCCGCAATGGCGTGGCGGTCTATCCGCAACGCGCTGCCGAGAGAAACGCCGTGAGTATCCGCAAGCTGCTGCATGAGGTGGCCGCCGTGCCGCCGTCGATGAACAACAACGACGTCTATGAAATCTTCATGGCCGATCCCAAGCTGATGATCATCCCCGTGGTCGACGCCGGCCGCCCGCTTGGCCTGGTATCGCGCTTCGAGATGATCGACCACTTCGCCCGCCCCTACCAGCGCGAGTTATACGGGAAGAAACCATGCACTCTTTTCATGGATGCCAAACCGATCATTGCCGACGTTGAGTGCAGCCTGCAGGAACTGTCCTGCCGCATGGCCGAATCGGATGCGCACCACCTGTTCAACGGCTTCATCATCACCGAAGAAGGCCAATACGCCGGCATGGGTACGGGCCACGACCTGATGCGGGAAATCACGCAAATGCAGATCAACGCGGCGCGCTACGCCAATCCGCTGACGCAGTTGCCGGGGAACGTGCCGATCAATGAGCATATCGACCGCCTGCTCGAAAGCGGTACGCGCTTCTGGGTCTGCTACGCCGACCTTGACCACTTCAAGCCTTTCAACGACGTGTACGGCTACCGCCGCGGCGACGACGTGATCCAGCTGACCGGCCATATCCTGGCCAAGCATGGGGACCGCAACCGCGACTTCGTCGGCCATATCGGCGGCGACGACTTTGTCATCCTGTTCCAGAGCGAGGACTGGGAAGCGCGCTGCCAGGCGGTGCTGGCCGATTTTTCAACCGCCATTTCCGACTTCTACAGCAACGAAGACCGCGAACGCGGCGGCTACATCAGCGAAGACAGGCAAGGCAAGAAAGTCTTTTACTCATTGATGAGCTTATCCATCGGCGTGATCCGCGTCGAGCCGCGCCAGTATTACTCGCATCACCAGATCGCGGCCAGCGCAGCAGAAGCCAAGAAGCAGGCGAAAAAGACACACGGCAACAGCCTTTTCCTTGACCGCAGGTTACAAATGCAGGGAGCGTAGTCTATATTGAATGCATGAGCCCCTTCATCTACAGCATGTGTCAGAAACCACTAGTCGGCTTGGCGATGGCGACGGTGGCGCTGTGCGAATTCCCGCAGCTGATCAAGGATGCTCCCCTCAAGCTCTCCGAAGCAGGCACCGTGGTCACGGCCGATGTGGAAGTGCCTGTAGACCTTAGCTACGCCCTCTTGCTCGAAATGAGCAATCCGGCCGGCGACTCCCTGAGCAAGCAGGAAATCGCCATCATCGGCGACCGCCGTGTGGAAGATTGCATGGAAGGCATCGACCTCGCCAAGGTTCCGAAGCAGGAGCGCGCGGGCTTCGGCCGCCCCATGGCATTCAAGGTGGAGGTACGCCGCAAGCCCGATAACACCGTAGTCCATTCGCGCCTGGTGAACACCATGTGCGTTGCCAGCAAATGGGCCAACCAGCGTTCACGCAGCCTTGCCATTGTTCCGCTGGTGCGCGGCACCTACCGCATCCGGGTGGAGAACGTCGACGCGCAAGCGGGGCTGGAACACCTGGCAACCAATTTGGTGCTGGCGCCGGGCAGCGACCGGCCACTCACCGCACAGCGCTGACGCATCAGCGCGGACTGTTGCGCGCCTCCGGATCGAAATCGACCCTGCTGAGGAATTGCTCATCGGGCAGGGCCACGTCGGCATCGCCGCCGCGCAAGCCCTCGAGATTGTGCTTTGCCAGTGCATGGCCCTGGGCTGCCGCACGCCGGTACCAGCGCAGCGCTTCCGCCGCATCGCGGGTAACGCCCTGGCCAGTCGCATACAGGACGCCGAGATTGTTTTGGGCTGCCGCATCGCCTTTTTCGGCCGCGCTGCGGTACCAATGCACGGCCTGGGCGATATCGCGCTGCACGCCGTCGCCATTCGCGTACAGCACAGCCACGCTGAACTGCGCCTGGACCGAGCCGCCTTCGGCAGCGAGGATGTACCACATCACTGCCTGCGCGGCATCGCGCACCACGCCGGTACCGTGGGCGAACATGCTGCCCAGGAGGCATTGGGCGTGGATCTCGCCGCGCACGGCGGCCTTGCGCAGCCAGGCTTGCGCCAGCTTGCAGTCCGCCGCCACGCCGCGCCCGTTCAGGTAGGCTTCGCCGAGGAGCGCTTGGGCGCTGGTGACGCCCTGCTCCGCCGCGCGGCTGAACCAGCGCACTGCCATTTCTTCGTTGACGGGCACGCCGCGCCCACGCCGGTACATCTGTCCGAGATTCTGCTGTGCAGCCGGGTCGCCCTGGCGCGCAGCGCGGCGGAACCAGTACACTGCCTCCACGTCGTTATGGCTGGTGCCCAGGCCCTTGTAGTACATGGCGCCCAGCTGGTTCTGCGCAAAAGCCAGGCCTTGCAGCGCAGACATGCGCATCCAGCCGAAAGCCTGGCGCGGATCGGCTGCCACACCAAGCCCGTTCTTGTAAAGAAGCGCAAGGTTGAACTGGGCATAGGGATCGCCCCGCTCGGCGGGGCCCAGAAACCACCGGAAGACGCGCTCCCGGTCAGCAAGACGTTTGCCCATCGCCGCCTCCCATACCCTAGATTGTTATCTAAAGTATAAGAAGCGTCTCAGGGCTACCTTTGATTTAACGCAAACTCAGAACTTGGCGCGAACACCGAAGACGAAGCTGCGGCCTGGCAGCGGCGATACATCTTTCAGCAGCGATGTCGACACGCGGATATCTTCGTTCAGCAGGTTTTTCGCCAGCACGAACCAGGTCAGGTCCATGTCGGCCAGCTTTTGCGTGTAGGACAGGTTGGCGTTGACTTGGTTATAGGAACCGGTGGGCCTGGTTTCGAACGATGCCAGGCGGTCCTGCGCTTGCGCATGGATCCAGGTCGCACCTGCGCGCCAGGCCGGCGTGCGGTAGCCGATCGTCGCGCCCACGCGGGATGCCGGCTGCAGCGGCAGGCTGCCGGCATTCTTCAGGTCACCATGCGAAGTATCGGCGAACAGACGGCCGTTCAGGCCCATTGCGAGGGGGTTGTACTCGATCTCCGCTTCGGCGCCGCGGATGGTGGCGTCGCCCTGGCTGAAGATGCGCTCACGGAATTCGCCGCCGTCGTTGCCTTCCTCGTCGACCGTGCGGCCGGTGATATGGCCGTAGATGAAGTCGGAAATGCTGTTGCGGAACAGGTTCGCTTTCCAGCGGATCAGGCCCGCGGTTTTCTGCAGCGACAATTCAATATTGCGCGACGTTTCATTGGTCAGGTTCGGATCGCCCAGGTCGTACGTGATGGTCGCGTCGTGCGGTCCGCCGGAATACAGTTCCTCGGTGGATGGTGCACGCTGCGCGCGCGACAGCGTCAGGCCGGTCGCATAGCCAGGGGTGAACGACCACAGTGCACCGAGCGCGCCGCTTTGCAGCGAGAACGAGCGGTCCAGGCCGGAAATCGGCTCGCGCTTCACATGCTCCAGGCGCAGCCCGGCGTTGACGCGCACGGGACCCCATTCCTTTTCTTCGACCAGGAAGCCCGCCGACGAATTCGAGCGCGTAACCGGCACGGTGTCCGGACCGCCCTGTGCGCTGAGCGCCGAGAAATGCGTCAGTTCGGTCTGGACGCCGAACGTGCCATGCCAGCCGGAGATTGCCTTATGCACTGCCTCGGCGCGGGTCTCGACCGCGCGGTTCTTGAATTTCACTTCCGGCGCACCGTCCTCGCCCAGTTCCGCATGGCGGTAGTCGGTATAGCCGGCCTTGAACTTGGCCGATTCAATGCCTGGCAAGGGATTCTTGAACAGGCTGTCGAAGTCGTAGCGGATCTGGTGCTGGTCGATCGCCGAGCCTTCCTCGGTTGGAATGCCGTACTTGTTGTCCAGGCTAGACACCGACGCGCCGACATAGCCCCAGGTGTCGATATAGGAACCGCCGAAACCTGCGCCCTTTTCATGCGTGCCGGAATGCGGCAGGCGGCCCGATGCCGAATCCGGATCGCCTTCCACGCGGTTTCCAGGAATCTTGTAGTCGCCCGAACGGCGGGTGTTGGCATCGACGTGCAGGGCCAGCTTGCCGATGGCGCCATCGATGGTGCCGGATGTCGCGGTGCCGTCGTCCACCGTGCTGTAGCGGGTTTCAGCCTGGCCGGTCAGCTTCGGTTCCAACGCAGGCGGAATGCGCTCGTTGACCACGTTCACCAGGCCGCCGATGGCGCCGGAACCGTACATCAGCGAAGCCGGGCCGCGCAGGATTTCGATCTGGTGCGCCACCGCGCCTTCGGCCGACACAGCGTGGTCGTTCGACAGGCCGGATACGTCGGAAACGGCCATGCCGTTCTCCAGCATCTTGACCCGCGCACCTTCCAGGCCACGGATGATGGGACGGGAAGAGCCGGCACCAAAGGCCGAAGTCGATACGCCCAGCTCGGACGACAGCGTCTCGCCCAGCGAATTGGACATCTTGTCGCGCAGCTCGTCGCCCGACAGCACCTTGGCCGGCACCAGGATCTGCTCGGTCTCGCCCTGGTGGAAAGGGTTGGCCGTCACAACGACCTTCGTTACTTCGCCGTCATCGGCGTGGGAAATGGCGGATACGGCCGACAGGACAGCGCCTGCCAGCAGGGAATACTTGAAATTCATGTTCGAACCTTCTGGATACGACAAACGTTGGCCAGCAGCCGCGGATAGCGGCAGCGGCGGGAAATGGATCTACGTCGTTGTCAGGCCAGGGGCGGTGCGCGCGAATCGTAAGCGCGTGCGGTACGCGCGTCGGTGCGCTGCGGCAAGGCAACGCCGGCTTGCGGCGCGCTGTAGTCGACCGACGGGAAGGTGAAGCTCGGCGTGTGGATCGCCGATGCCAGCGAGGCAAAGGCCGCGCACTCGCTGCAGTTATGGTCGAGCGCCAGGCCGGCGCTCAGGCCATTGCCGTCGACGTCGGTCGCCAACTGCTTTTCGCTGCCGAGCCGGAAGTCCGACCAGTGCGAAACCGCGTGGGCCATCCCCAGCTGCTGGGACAGTACCAGCAGCACGGCAAGCAGGACGTGCAGGAAATGGCGGTTAGCTTTCTTCACGGCGGCTATTTTAAGCAAATTATGCAAACTTGCGCAATGCATCACGAGCGAGGCCGGCGCCGATGCTGCCGAAAAGGTCGCCCTCTACTTTGCGCGCCCCCGGCACCAGGGCGGCGATGCGTTCGCGCAGCAGGCGCACGCCGCTGGAGCCGCCGGTGAAGAAGATGGTATCGACCTGGCCCGGCTGCACGCCTGCGTCGGCCAGCAACTGGGTCACGGTGGCGCCCACGCTGGCCACCAGTTGCTCGACCGCGCTATCGAAACCGGCGCGCGTCACGTCCAGCAGCACCGGCGGCGCGAAACGGTCCAGGTCCAGCTGCACCTGGTCAGCGCCGGACAGGCCAATCTTGCCCTCCTCCACTTTGAGCGCCAGCCAGTGGCCAGCGCGCTCCTCGATCAGGTGCTGCAGGCGTTCCAGCTTGGCCGGCTCGCGCGCATCGCGAATCATTTCCGACAACTGGGCCTGCATCTTGCGCGTATAAGCCTGGTTGATCGTATGCCAGGTCGCCAGGTTGAAGTAGTAGCTGGACGGCACCTCGGCGCCGCTGCGGAACTGGCTGCCATAGCCCAGCAGCGGCATTACGCTCGACAGGCTGAGATATTTATCGAAATCCGTGCCGCCGATGTGCACACCGCCGGTGGCCAGGATATCGTCCACGCGGTCCCGCCGTGCCACGCGGTCCGGGCCCAGGCGCACCAGGGTAAAGTCGGAGGTGCCGCCGCCGATGTCGGCGATCAGCACCAGTTCTTCGCGCCCGATCTGCGATTCGTATTCGAATGCCGCGGCAATCGGCTCGTACTGGAAGGCCACGTTGCGGAAGCCCACACTGCGCGCGATGTCGGCCAGCGTGTCCTCCGCCACCTGGTCGGCAGCCTTGTCGTCGTCGATGAAATGCACCGGACGGCCCATGACTACGCTCTCGAACTGGCGGCCGGCGGCGCTCTCGGCACGGCGCTTCACCTCCCCGATGAACTGGGACAGCAGCAGGCGGAAGGGCAGCGCCCGGCCGCCCACTTCCGTCTGGCCGTCGATCAGGCTGGTGCCCAGCAGGCTCTTCAGGGAGCGCATCAGGCGCCCTTCGCAGCCGGCCAGGTATTCGGCCAGGGCGGCGCGGCCATAGCTGGTCTCCTCGTCGTCCGCGTTGAAAAAGACCACGGAAGGCAAGGTCATCTTGCCATCTTCAAGCTCCAGCATGATGGGATGGCCGGGGCGCACCCATCCTACGGTGGAGTTGGAAGTGCCAAAGTCGATGCCGCAGGCCAATGTCATCTTAATCATCCGAAAACCGAAAGGGGCGGTATTTTAACAGAGCGGGCGCGGCATGGGCACCACACACAAGACCTGTAAACGTGGGGAAACTATTGCCATGTGGTAAGATTGGAAGTCTATTTTCAAAATCACAAGCCGCATTCATGCGCCCGACCACCGAACAAGCAGCGATCAGCCTTGCCGAGCAAAAGGCCATCATCCTCCAGGAGGGACGCCGCGTCACCTCCTATGATGTCGCGCTGGTGGCGGGCGTATCGCAATCGGCCGTGTCGCGTTGCTTCAAGCCAGGCGCCAGCGTGTCCAAAAAGACCTATGAACGGGTCATGAAGGCGGCCGAAGGGCTGGAATACATCCCGAACGCGGCGGCGCGCAGCCTGATCACGCGCCGCACCAATATCGTCGCAATCGTGGTCTCACACTCCAGCATGCTGTACAACCCGGCCGCGCTGTCCGAGTTGAGCCAGCAACTGAACCGCCGCGGCAAACGCGCCCTGCTCTTCACCATGCAGCATGAGGGGGAAATCGAGCAGATCCTCACCGACGTATGGCAATTCCAGGTGGACGGGGTGATCGCCGCATCGAAGCTGTCGGAGGCCCATGTCGCGGAATTCAAGCGCCGGCAGGTGCCGCTGGTGGTATTCAACCGCCATCTGCGCGACCTGGACGTAAATACCGTCCTTTGCGACCAATATGAGGCCTGCCGCGCCCTGGTAAGCCGCCTGGCAGCCGCCGGCCACCGGCAGTTCGCGCTGATCGGCGGGCCGGACCAGAATTCGGTGGCGCGCGAACGCCTGCGCGGGGCGCTGGACCGGATTGCGGAACTGGGCCTGCCGCAGGCGCCGGTGTTCCATGGCTGCTTCGATTATTCAAGCGGCGTGGCGGGCTTGCATGAGCTGATCGCCCGCATCGGGGCCGTGCCCGATGCGGTAATCTGCGGCAACGATGCGATGGCGATGGGCTGCGTGGATGCGGCGCGCCAGCATTTGCACATTGACGTGCCGTCGCAGATGTCGGTCGTCGGGTGCGATGCGGTCGAGGGGTCGCAGTGGCTTAGTTATGAGCTGACGACGTTACGCCAGCCGCTGCACAAGATGGCGGTTGCGACGGCGGATTTGATGTGCAGCCTGATAGAGGCCGACGGGGTCGCCGAGGCGGAAAAGCGGGTGTTTGCGGCGCAGTTTGTCGAGGGCGAGACGGCGCGCTTGCAAGCGCCACGGGCTGTCTTGGTTGCCTGAAACCCGGCAAACCCGGGTCTGACCCAAGGGTCAGACCCCGTACGGTCTTGAAGCCGCGGGATGAGTTCTGGGCCTTTGGCGTTTTGAGAAGACCAACAGCGCCCAAGCAACACCGGTAGCAGACGATCTGACTGGGTCTGACCCTTGGGTCAGACCCGGGTTTACCGGGTTCAGCCGGCAGCAATCCGGTTCGCGATGTGACGCAGCGACTCCTCCACCTGGTCCACCAGAATCAGGCACAGATCGCCATCCTGCAAACGATCCATCGCCGTGTCAATCGCGATAAATTCGCCGGTGATTTCATCAACCCTGGTGGTACGTGTCGCGCCCTTCAGCCCTTCACGCAGCAGGCGCACAACTTCGCCATCCGCACGCCCGCGCTGGCAGGCATCCTGGTACAGCACGACATCGTCAAACGCCTTGCCCAGGATCTCGGTCTGCTGGCGGATATCCTGGTCGCGCCGGTCGCCGGCCCCGGAAATCACCACCGAACGGCGCTTGGCCGGCATTGCATCGACAGCCTGCACCAGTGCCAGCATCGCATCCGGGTTATGGCCATAGTCCGCGATCACGGTCGCACCGCGGTACTTGAAGATATTGAAGCGGCCCGGCGCATTGTGGCTATCGGTCGTAAAGGTCAGCAGGCCGCGGCGGATCGCATTCCAGTCGATGCCCGCAGCCCAAGCCGCCGCCACCGCCGCCATGGTGTTCTCCACCTGGAAGCCGATGGTGCCGTTGAAGGTGATCGGCACGTCCGCCAGCGGAATGCGCTGCTCGTTCTTGCCCTCCACCGCCACCAGCTGGCCGTTGTCGATGTAGACGGTACGCTTGCCCTGCGCCAGGTGCGTCGCCACCACCGGATGGTAGCGGTCGGCGCCGAAGAAGATCACCTTGCCCTTGCACTTGGCCGCCATGGCAGCCACGATCGGGTCGGTCGCATTCAGTACCGCGTAGCCATGTTCGTCGACGTTCATGACGATCACGCGTTTCAGCACGGCCAGGTCTTCCACCGTGGTGATGTAGTTCAGGCCCAGGTGGTCGCCGGCGCCGATATTGGTCACCACCGCCACTTTGCAGCGGTCGTAAGCCAGGCCTTCGCGCAGGATGCCGCCACGGGCGGTCTCGAACACGGCCGCGTCCACGTCAGGGTGCTGCAACACATTGCGCGCCGAACGCGGGCCGGAGCAGTCGCCCGAATCGATCTGGCGGCCGTTGACGTACACGCCGTCGGTGTTGGTCATGCCCACGCGCAGGCCGGAAGCGGCGATCAGGTGCGCAG
This sequence comes from Pseudoduganella sp., assembly GCA_039593355.1. Classification (GTDB taxonomy): domain Bacteria; phylum Pseudomonadota; class Gammaproteobacteria; order Burkholderiales; family Burkholderiaceae_D; genus Rugamonas. Next base: position 114,898 of record JBCNPK010000007.1, on the reverse strand, counting down.
TCAGGCGCACGGTAGTGGTCTTGCCGTTGGTGCCGGTCACCGCGATCACCGGGATGCGGCCATCGTCGCCTTCAGGGAACATGGCGCTGATGATCGCTTCGCCGATCGGGCGGCCCTTGCCGTAGGACGGCGACAGGTGCATGCGCAGGCCGGGCGCGGCGTTGACTTCCACCACGCCGCCATTCTGTTCTTCGATAGGACGCAAGACGGAATCGCACACCACGTCCACGCCGCAGATGTCGAGGCCGATCATCTGCGCCGCTTCCACCGCGCGCGCTGCCACTTCAGGGTGCACGTCGTCGGTCACGTCGGTGGCGGAGCCGCCGGTCGACAGGTTGGCGTTATTGCGCAGCACGACACGCTGGCCGATCGGCGGGACCGAGTCCGCAGCCAGGCCTTGCAGCGCCAGGCGCGCCAGGGCGATGTCGTCGAAGCGGATCTTGGTCAGGGCGGTGCCGTGCCCGGTGCCGCGGCGCGGGTCGGCGTTCACGATGTCCACCAGTTCGCGCACCGAGTGCACGCCGTCGCCCACCACGTGCGGCGGATCGCGGCGCGCCGCGGCGACCAGCTTGTTGCCGATCACCAGCAGGCGGAAGTCGTGGCCTGCCAGGAAGCGTTCGACCATGATGTCGTCGCGGAATTCCTTGGCGGCGTTGTAGGCGGCGATGGTCTGCTCGCGGGTGGTGATGTTCACCGTCACCCCCTTGCCCTGGTTGCCGTCCTTCGGCTTGACCACGACCGGCAGGCCGATTTCCAGCGCGGCTTTCCATGCGTCTTCCGCGTTTTCGGCGGTGCGGCCGGTCGGCACGGGCACGCCGGCGGCGTCAAGCAGTTTCTTGGTCAGTTCCTTGTCCTGCGCGATGGTTTCGGCGATCGCGCTGGTGCTGTCCATTTCAGCAGCCTGGATGCGGCGCTGCTTGGAGCCCCAGCCGAAGCTTACCATCGAGCCTTCGGTCATGCGGCGGAACGGGATCTTGCGCGCCACGGCGGCATGCACGATGGAGCCGGTCGACGGTCCCAGGCGCACGTCTTCATCCAGCTCACGCAATTCGTGCAGCGCGGCGGCAAGGTCGAACGGGGTGTCGTCAACGGCGGCCTTGATCAGCTTTTCGGCCCATTCCACGGCCAGGCGGCCGACGGCTTCCTCTGTGTACTCGACCACCATCTGGTAGATGCCGTCTTCCAGCGTCTGGGTGGTGCGGCTGAAGGTCACCGGGCAGCCGGCTTCGGCTTGCAGGCCCAGCGTCGCCAGTTCCAGCACGTGCGCCATCGGAATGGTGTCGGCGTGGCCGTCCGGCTGCAGCTGCGCCAGGCGCGGGAAGCGCGTGCGCAGGCGCACTTCGAAACCAGGGATCTTGTCGACGGAGCGTTCTTCCGGCGTGCAGGACACAATGGCTTCAACAGCCGTATGGTGGCTCCACAGATTTGGGCCGCGCAGCGCGCGGAGACGAATAACTTCCATTCCTGGTATTCCTTAGTTTTTCTTGGTGTTCCACTCGAAGGTGCGCAGCGCAGCGCCGATCAGGTCCGGCGACAGGCCCATGGCCCAGCCGGCGCCGATCGCGGCCAGCACGGCCTCCTTGCGGTCTTCTCCGCTGGCCGGCAGGCAGGACGGCGGCAGCACTGCCAGCTCGTCGCGGCCCGCGGCCATGACGAAACCGCCGTCGCGCAGGAACACTGCACGGCCGCCATCCTGGCGGTGCGAGTCGATGGCCGGCACGTGTTCGTCGGTGCCGTAGAAGATCACGTCGCCGTCGCACAGCTCGGCCATTTCGACCACCTGCGCATCGGATGCGTTCAGCACGGCGGCGCCTTCGGGCAGCACCACGTCGACCTGGGTGCGCAGCACGCCGAACATCTGTTCCGGCGTATTGATGTAGAACTCGCCGAGCTCCTCATGGCCGGCGGCGTCGGTCACCACGCCCACCGTGCACTTGTCGTAGGAGAAGCCTTCGCTCAGGATCATGCGGGCGGAATTGGCAAAGACCGCTGCTTCCACGTTCTTGTTCAACAGCAGGCGTTCGCCGGATTCCCATTCGGTCAGCGGGCCGCGCGCCACATTGCGGCCGTTCAGGAACACGCCCTGTTCGGTCGCAGTGCCGACGTAGCGGCCGCTCATTTGCAGCAGCCAGCCGATCAGGCGTGCGATCAGCGCGTTCTGGCGGCTGCCTGCCACGCCCACGATCGGGATGCGGCCGTCGTCCTCTTCCGCGAACAGCTGGTCGCAGATCGCGTGGCCAACCGGACGCGCAACGCCGCCAGCGGCAGGCTTCAGGTGGGCCAGCAGGCCAGGGCTTGCGTTCACTTCGATGATCGCGCCGCCCTGCTCTTCCAGCGGCTTGGAGATGTCGGCGGCCACCAGGTCGATGCCTGCGATATCCAGGCCGATGGTGCGCGCAGCCAGTGCCGCCATTTCGGCGACGGCCGGGTGCACCAGGTCGGTCACGTCGTTGGCGACGTTGCCGTTCAACTGGATCAGGACCTTGCGGCCCGATTCGGGCACGGAATCCGGGGTCAGGCCCTGGCGCTTCAAGTCCAGCAGCACTTCTTCCGACTCGCGCGGCTGCACGATATTCAGCGGGAACTCTTCCGTGGTGCCGCGGCGCGGATCGGTGTTGATCTGGGTGTCCACCAGTTCCTGCACGGTGGCCTTGCCGTCGCCGGTCACCCACAGCGATTCGCCCATCGATGCTGCCACCATGCGGCGGCCCACAACCAGCAGGCGGTGCTCGTTACCGACGATGAACTTCTCGACGATCACGCTCTTGCTGCCGCCGCGCGCAACGGCGATATCGTAAGCGGCGCGCACGTCGGCTTCGGTCATCAGGTTCAGCGACACGCCACGGCCATGGTTGCCGTCGTATGGCTTGACCGCCACCGGCAGGCCGATATCCTGCGCTTCTTCCCACGCGTCGTCGGCGCTCTTGACCAGGGTGCCTTCCGGTACCGGCACGCCAACGGACTTCAGCATGTCCTTGGTCATGTCCTTGTCGGAAGCGATGCCTTCGGCAATGGCGGAAGTGTTGTCGGTTTCCGCAGTCCAGATGCGGCGCTGGCGGGCGCCGTGGCCCAGTTGTACCAGGTTACCATCGGTCAGGCGGATATGCGGGATCTTGCGGTCGGTCGCCGCGTCCACGATGGAGGCGGTTGACGGGCCCAGGCAAAGCGACTCGACCATTGAGGTCAGTTTTTCAACGGTGGCAGCCAGGTCGTAGGGCTTGTCGTCGATGGCGGCCATCAGCAGGTCTTTACCGGCGGCCAGTGCGGCGCGGCCAACCTGTTCCTGGCGGGTGCGGAATGCCATTTTGTAAATGCCGCTGCCTTCGGCGGTCTGGCGCGTCTTGCCAAAGCCGGTACGCATGCCGGCCAGGTTCTGCAATTCCAGCACGACGTGTTCGAGGATGTGGCCGGCGTAAGTGCCGTGCTGCAGGCGCTCAAGGAAGCCGCCGCGCTCGCCGACGCCGCAGCGATGCTCGACCAGGCCTGGCAGGAAGGCGATCAAGCGTTCATACAATCCGGGGAGTTTATTGGAGGGGTAGTTTTCAAGCTCGCCGATATCCAGCCAAGCTTCGATCACCGGGCGATAGGTCCAGATGTTCGGTCCGCGCAGGTGTGTTACACGGAGAAACTCAATATCTTTCTTTTTTGTCATGTTTTAGCTCTTGTACCTCTTGCGGTATACTCCGCCCGTCCTTCTATTTTCCCACTGTTTCGCAATTCTTGCCACTTGGCAAAGAGATGCCGGAGTCTGATCCACAATGATAACAAACCAACTTTCCTCTGAGCTGAGCCTGACAGAACTTCCCGACAGGTGGCGCACAGAGTTACCGGCGCTTGCCCCTGATGAAAACGTACTTGGCGCGCTGGAGGTTGACCTGGACTCCAAGCTTCACTTCCGCAAAGGCCTGGTGCTCCTCACGGAGCGCCGCATTATGGCACGCGCGCCCGGTGAAACGGTATGGCAAGATTGGACTTATCGTCGTGGCATGTCTCTAAAACTGCACGACCATGCCGGCGTCGGCCACTTGGAGCTCGTGGACGAAACCCGACGCCTGGCCGCCTGGCGCTTCACGCTGGGCCAGAACCTGCTGGCGATCCGCTTGTCCGAGACTTTCCCGCGCCTGCTCGAAGCCCACGTTTTCGGCAAGCCACTGCAGCAGGTCGAACAGAATTCCTGCCCTACCTGCAAGGCGCCTCTGGAACCAGACCAGGAAGAATGCCCGGTCTGCACCAAAGTCGTCCACACGCCTCCGTCCACCTGGACCCTGTTCCGCCTGTGGCGCTTCGCCAAACCATACAAGTGGCAGCTGGCGCTTGGCTTTGCGATGATGCTGCTGTCCACCGGCGCGCACCTGATCCCGCCTTACATCAGCATGCCGCTGATGGACAATGTGCTGATTCCTTACCAGAACGGCAAGCCGGTCGATACCTGGCTGGTGGTGATGTACATGAGCGGCCTGGTGGGCGCGGCGGTGCTGGCCTGGGTATTTGGCTGGGCCAAGACTTATATCCTGGCGCTGGTGTCCGAACGCATTGGCGCCGACCTGCGCACGACCACGTATGAACATCTGCTGCGCATGTCGCTCGAATACTTCGGCGGCAAGCGTACCGGCGACCTGATGTCGCGCATCGGCTCCGAATCGGACCGCATCTGCGTCTTCCTGTCGCTGCACCTGCTCGATTTCGCGTCGGACTGCCTGATGATCATCATGACCGGCGTGATCCTGTTCACGATCGATCCATGGCTGGCCATCACCACCCTGCTGCCGCTGCCCTTCATCGCCTGGATGATCCACCTGGTGCGCGACAAGCTGCGCACCGGCTTCGAAAAGATCGACCGCGTGTGGGGCGAAGTAACCAACGTGCTGGCCGACACCATTCCCGGCATCCGCGTGGTGAAGGCCTTTGCCCAGGAAACCCGCGAAGCCCAGCGCTTCCGCACCGCGAACAAGCACAACCTGGCCGTCAACGACAAGCTGAACAAGGTGTGGTCGCTGTTCTCGCCCACCGTGTCCTTCCTGACCGAGCTGGGCATCCTGGTGATCTACGTGTTCGCGATCTGGCAAATTTCCAAGTCCTACATCACGGTCGGTGTCCTGAGCGCCTTCGTGACTTACGCGACGCGCTTCTACGGCCGCCTGGATTCCATGAGCCGCATCGTGTCGGTAACCCAGAAGTCGGCCTCGGCCGCCAAGCGCATTTTCGACATCCTGGACCACGTGTCGAGCGTGCCGGAGCCGGCGCAGCCGGTGAAGGTGGAAAAGGTCAAGGGCGACATCACCCTGCGCGAAGTCGGCTTCCGCTACGGTAACCGTGCGGTGAACCGCGGCGTGAACCTCGAAATCAAAGCGGGCGAGATGATCGGCCTGGTGGGCCACTCCGGCTCCGGCAAGTCCACCCTGGTCAACCTGATCTGCCGCTTCTACGACGTGGCGGAAGGCGCGATCCTGCTGGATGGCGTGGATATCCGCAATTACGCGGTCTCGGACTACCGCCGCAATATCGGCCTGGTGCTGCAGGAGCCTTTCCTGTTCTTCGGCACCATCGCCGAGAACATCGCCTACGGCAAGCCCGATGCGACGCGCGCCGAGATCATGGCAGCTGCACGGGCGGCGCATGCGCACGACTTCATCCTGCGCCTGCCGCAGGGTTACGACTCGATGGTCGGTGAGCGCGGCCAGGGCCTGTCGGGCGGCGAGCGCCAGCGCATCTCGATCGCGCGCGCCCTGCTGATCGACCCGCGCATCCTGATCCTGGACGAGGCGACCGCTTCGGTGGACTCGGAAACCGAAAAGGAAATCCAGAAGGCGCTGGACAACCTGGTGGCCGGCCGCACCACCATCGCCATCGCGCACCGCCTGTCCACCCTGCAGCGCGCCAACCGCCTGGTGGTGATGGACCGCGGCAAGGTGGTGGAGGAAGGCCCGCACGAGGAGCTGATGGCCAAGGAAGGCGCCTACTACCGCCTTTACCAGGCGCAGGCACGTAACGTCGATACCGACATGGATGACAAAGCAAAGAGCCGTGAAGATGATTAATTTTTCCCTGAGCCGCGACAGTTTCGGCAAGTTGAACCTGGTCGACGCCAACGGCGTATTGCACGAAGGCGTGTCTCCGGTGCGCGCCTTCCCTATCCAGGCCCCGGAAGAAGGCCTGTCGCTGGTCAATTCCGACGGCAAGGAAGTGGCGTGGCTGGACCGCATCTCCGACCTGTCGCCGGAAATGGCCGACGTGGTGCGCGAGGAACTGGCTGGCCGCGAGTTCATGCCCGAGATCAAACGCATCGTGACCGTCGGCAGCTACGCCTGCCCATCGACTTGGACCGTGGAGACCGACCGCGGCGAGACCGACTTCGTGCTGCGCGGAGAAGAAGACATCCGCCGCATCGGCAGCGTCTCGCTGCTGATTTCCGACAGCCACGGCATCCACTTCCTGGTGCGCGACCAGTACGCGCTGGATAAACACAGCAAGAAAATCCTGGACCGTTTCCTCTGAGAATTTGACCTGAATCATGTGCCATCCAATTTCCGGACGGCACAATTGGCGTTCCACTATTTGGAGCGCTCCCATGGATTCCATCGTTTTCGGCCCCGACCTGGCTTTGGGGATTCCCGAGCTGGACCAGTCGCACCGCATTGTTTTCGACATGCTCGACGCGATGGAAAACATGCCGCGCCCTGCATTTGACCAGGCGTGCCGCGAACTCGCCACTGAATTCATCGAGCATTTGCGCGAAGAAAACAGCCTGATGGAGCGCATCGGCTATCCCGCCGCACCAGGCCACCGCGCCGCCCACGGCCACCTGCTGGAGCGGATATCACGGGTCCTGCGCCTGCTGCGGGACGATGACGAAGCCGGCGCCCGCAAGATCGTCAGCACCCTCCCCGACTGGCTCGAAGCCCACATCAACACCATGGATTTGGCACTGGCGATTGCAGCTTCGCGCTTTGAGTAATAAAGTGGTTGACTTAGAGTGCACTCGAACTTCTAAGATCACCCCATGGAATCCCATCTGAGCATTGACGAAGTTGCCAAACGTACCGGACTGACGGCCCATACCTTGCGCTATTACGAGAGGATCGGGCTGATTGCGCCGGTCGGCCGCGCAGCGGGTGGACAGCGGCGCTACGCGGCATCCGACCTTGCCTGGATCGAATTCCTGCTGCGTCTGCGGACCACGCATATGCCGATCGGCAAAATGCAGGCGTTTGCAACACTTCGTGGCGCTGGGGACTCTACGGTCACCGAACGCCGCCAGATGCTCGAACAGCATATGGCCGACGTTCTGGCGGAGATTGAAGCGATGCGCCAGTCGGCGGTTTCGCTGCAGTCGAAGATCGAGTATTACCGCTCATTGGAGCAATCCCTTGCGTCAGGTTCAACCACTGATGGAGGACTACCCGATGGCGAATACCGAAAACAACCGCTACGAACGCGGGCTCGAAAAACTGCGTGAAATCGATGGCGAGATTGGAGAACGCATTGTCGATAGCCTGGCCGGCATTGCCCCCGACTTTGCACGCTACCTGGTCGAATTCCCTTTCGGCGATATCTATTCGCGGCCAGGTCTGGATCTGAGGAGCCGCGAGATCGCGGTGGTCGCTGCGCTGACGGCGATGGGAAATGCGGCGCCTCAGCTCAAGGTGCACATCCAGGCTGCGCTCAATGTCGGCGTCACGCGCGATGAAATTGTGGAAACCATCATGCAGATGGCGGTGTATGCAGGCTTTCCAGCTGCGCTGAACGGCTTGAATGCCGCTAAGGAAGTCTTTGCAACATGAGGCCCGCGCCAGCCGCGCCGCCGGGTCTTGCCCGCTGAAACCCTGTAAATCAGGGTCTGACCCAAGGGTCAGACCCGTCGGCACAACTGCTGGCGGCCATAAAAAAGGGGCAGCTGAGCTGCCCCATACACCCCCTACAGGTGAGAAAACTGGATTTGCCGGTCAGGCGACTGCGGCGTATTCCTGCGCCATGCCGCCGGAAGACATGGCTTCCAGCTTGCTGCGGTCGATGATGCGCAGGTCACGGTTATTCAAGACGATCGAGCCATCCTGGCGCAGGCGGGCCAGCTGGCGGCTCACGCTTTCCACGGTCAGGCCCAGGTAGCCGCCGATGTCTTCGCGCGACATGCGCAGCTGGAAACTGGTCGAGGAGTAGCCGCGCTGGGCATAGCGGCCGGCGAGGTTCAGCAGGAACATGGCCAGGCGCTGTTCGGCGCGCATATGGCTCAGGAACAGCATCACCGACTGTTCGCGCTGGATCTCGCGGCTCATGGTGCGGTGGAATTGCTGCAGCAGGCCAGGAATCTGCATTACCAGCTCCTGCAGGCGGGAGAACGGGATCTCGCATACTTCGCTGTCTTCCAGCGCCACGGCATTGCAGGAATGCTGGCCGTTGCCGATCGCCTCCATGCCCAGCAGGTCGCCGGCCATGTGGAAGCCGCCGATGGTCTGCTCGCCGCGCTGGTTCACCTGCACGGTCTTGAAGTGGCCGAAGCGCACGGCGTACAGGCTGTGGAAGCTGTCGCCGGTCTGGTACAGCGGCTCGTCGCGGCTCACACGGCGGCGGCGGGCAATGATCTGGTCAAGTCGAGCCACATCGTCTTCAGCCAGGCCTTGGGGCAGGCACAGGCGGTTAAAACTGCACAGCGAACATTTCGCTGCGACAGGGGCGCAGGATTTGGTGGTGTTTGCAGGGGTGATTGGAATGACCGGGCTCATGATGCTGCTCCTTGTTTTCGATGGAAGCAGTATCACTCCCGGCATCATTTCTCGGTATCAAGCATCCTGTGTAGTTGCTGTAGTGGTTCCCCTACAGCCGATCAGATCAGGCCATGCTCCAGGGCATAGCGGGTCAGATCGGCATTGCTGGACATGCCCATTTTCTCCAGGATGCGGCTGCGGTACGTCGTCACCGTATTGGGGCTCAAATGTAGTTTTTCCCCTATACGAACCAACGATTCGCCTTGTGCGATCAGTTTGAAGACTTCCAGTTCGCGGTTGGACAGTTCCTCGTGATCGCCGCTGGGGCCGCCTCCCACCAGCGTTGCAAGTTTCTCAAGCAGTGCCGGACTGACATGTTTGCCGCCCGAGGCCGCCTTGCGCACGGCCTCGATCAGGGTCGAGGTGGGCGCGTCCTTGGTCAGGTAACCCGCGGCACCCGACTTCAGCGCCCGCACGGCGTATATTTCCTCCGAATAGGTGCTCAGCACCAGCACCGCCATGCGCGGGTAGGCGCTGCGCAGGCTTTTCAGCAAGTCCAGGCCATTCTTGCCCGGCATTTTGATGTCGACCAGGGCCACGTCGAAACTGCGCTCCGCTACGCGCTGCATGGCTTCCACGGCATTGCCGGCTTCGCCTTCCACGCTGATGTCGGGCGCCGTGCCCAGCATCAGCCGCACGCCGTTGCGCGCAATGGCGTGGTCGTCGACCAGCAGTACGGTGATTTTCTCACCCATTCTTTTCCTCCAATGGCAGGCGCAGTTGCAGGGTCGTGCCCTGCCCGGCCTTGCCGCTGATGTTCAATTCGCCGGCAAAGCGGCGAGTGCGCTCGTGCATGCCGAACAGGCCCCACGACTCACGGTCGGACAGGCCGGCGCTTTCGATGCCCTTGCCATTGTCCTCCACCCGCAACACGACGCAATCGCCGTCGCGGTCGACGAATACACGTGCCGCGCTGGCTTCGGCGTGGCGCACCACATTGGTCAGGGCTTCCTGGGCGACGCGGAACAGCATGGTGCTGCGCTCAGCATCCAGTTCGAGCGCCAACGCGGCAGGGGTGATCTCGCAGCTGCACTGAAGCCCGCTGCGCTGCGCCACCTGTTCGGCATACCACTCGAGCGCCGGCCAGATGCCCAGCTGGTCCAGGACGCTGGGACGCAGGTCGGTTATCACCCGGCGCACCGTTTCGATGGCGTCCTGTGCCAGCTTTGCGGCATCCATCAGCAGCGGGTCGGCATGCTCTCCGCCGCGCTCGATGGCGACTGAAATGTAGGCCTTGATGCCCGTCAGAAGCCCACCCAGCTCGTCGTGGATTTCCTGTGCGATACGGGTACGCTCATGCTCTTTCAATTTTTCCTGATAGGCGGCCAATTCGCGCAATTCCTTTTGCGACTGGCGCAGCACCCGTTCAGCTTGCTGCTTTTCCTCGATCAGCCGCTGTTCGCGCAGCAGCCGGTCGATGGCGCCGGCCAGGAAGTCGAGATAGCGGCCGTCGCTGTCCTTCACCAGGTAGTCGCGCGCGCCGCGGCGCATGGCTTCCGCCGCCACGGTCGCGCTGTCGGCGCCGGTCAGCATCATCACGGGGATGGTGGGCTGCGGCTCGCCCTGGTCGGCCGCCAGGCGCGCCAGGAATTCCAGGCCGGTCAGGTCAGGCAGGTGGTAATCGAGCAGGATGCAGTCCGGCTTTTCGTGCAGGGCGATATCCAGCCCGTCCTGGCCGCTTTCCGCTTCCAGCAATTCCGCGCTGAAGCCCGGGGCCTGCGCGAAGGCGCGGCGGCAGGCCATGCGGTCCACGATATCGTCCTCGACGATCAGGACCCGCACCGGATTTGCCTGCAAATGCGTCATGGCAGCTCGCTGATGGTCCAGTAAAGGTTGATCGAGCGTACCACTTCCACGAACTGGCGATAGTCGACCGGCTTGGTCATGTAGCCTGCAACGCCAAGGTCGAAGCTGCGCATCTTGTCCTGCTGCTCCTCGGAGGTGGTCAGCACCACGACCGGGATGCGGCGCAGTTCCGGGTCCTGCTTCACATTCTGCAGGAACTCGATGCCGTTCATGATCGGCATGTTCAGGTCCAGCAGGATGATGCAGGGCTGCTCGTTGCCGGGCTCGCGCAGGTACTCCAGCGCCGCCTCGCCGTTCTCGGTCGCCACCACGCGATTGCCCACGTGGACCTCCTTCAGGGCGCGCAGGATGGTCATGACGTCGACCTGGTCGTCTTCAACCAGCAGGATCGGCTTGCTCGTATTGTTCATTCTTTGTTCTTTCTTTTCTTTGGCAAGGTGAAATAGAAAGTGCTGCCTTTGCCGAGTTCGGACTCCAGCCACACCCTACCCTGGTACATTTCAACAATCTTTTTTACCAGCGCCAGGCCAACACCGGTGCTCTCGACCCGGTCGCGCGGCGCCAGTGTCTGGAACAGCTGGAAAATTCGTTCAAAATGGCGTTCGGCAATGCCGGGCCCATTGTCCCGCACATGGAAGCGCCAATGCGCGCCCTCGTCGGCCCAGCCCACTTCGATTTCGCCTTGCGGCTTGTCCATGTATTTGGCGGCATTCGACACCAAGTTATGGAACAGCTGCTGGATGCGCGTCGGTTCGCCGACGACGATCGGCATGCCCGGCATGACGGTGACCTTGATATTTTCCGGCGGCGCCAGCAAGTCCACCACTTCTGCAACGAGCTCGTCCAGCTTGACCGGCACTGCCGCTTCCTTGATGCGGCCGACGCGCGAATACTGCAGGATGCCGTCGATCAGCGCGCCCATGCGGTGCACGCGGTTGATCAGCAGGCGCATATGCTCCTTGCCTTCGTCGTTGAATTTGTCGCTGTAGTCGTGCGCCAGCCAGTCGGCCAGCGAGCCGATGCCGCGCAAGGGGGCTTTCAGGTCGTGCGACACGACGTAGGCGAAGTTGGTCAGCTCCTCGTTGGCGCTGGTCAGGTCCTGCAGCAGCTGCTGGGCCTTTTCCTCGGCGCGTTTGCGCTCGGTGATATCGCGCACCAGGCCGGTGAACATGCGGCGTCCGCCCAGCCACATTTCGGTCACGGCCAGGTCCATCGGAAACAGGCTGCCGTCGCGGCGCAGGCCTTGCACTTCGCGTCCCTTGCCGATGATGCGCTTTTCGCCGGTCGTCAGGTAATGCTGCAGGTAGCCGTCGTGCGCCTCGCGGTGCGGCGCGGGCATCAGGATCTTCACATTGCGGCCCACGATCTCCGCCTCGGGATAGCCGAACATGCGCTCTGCGGCCGGGTTCACGCGGTCGATGGTGCCCTGCTCGTCGATGGTGATGATGGCGTCCACCGCCGTCTCGAAGATGGCGCGCATGCGCGCTTCGCTTTCCTGCAGTGCGAGTTCGGCCTGCTTGCGGGCGCTGATGTCGTGGATGGTCGCCATGACCATCGGCTGCATATCCTTGTCATGCAGCGGAGACAGGCTCACTTCGACGGGAAATTCGGTGCCGTCCTTGCGGGTGGCCGACAGTTCGATGCCAGCCCCCATCGCACGCGGGCGCGGATGCTCGAAATAGCTGCCGCGCAGTCCGACATGGCCATGACGAAAGCGCTCCGGAATCAGCGTCTCGAGCGATTTGCCCTGTAGTTCGCCGGGCCCGTAGCCGAACAGGGTTTCGAGCGCTGGATTGACCAGGACCAGTTGGCCGTCCCGGTCGATGATCAGCATTGCATCGGTGGCCGATGCCAGCAGCCATTGCAGGCTGCGTTCCGCAATCGTTGAATGTGTCAAAGCCCGGTCCTGTTTGTCGTCAAATCCTGTCATCCTACGATTGTAGCTCCACCGCAGGCAAGTGACCAAGCCGGCTCGCTTCACAATATGTTTTCCAAACTTGACTTAGGTCAAACGGCCCTGGTGACGCGGCTCAAGATGCCCGTTACAGTGGCGCTAAAAACGGAGACTGGCCATGCTACCTGAAGAAATTGACCGCTGGACTGCCGCCCTGCGCCAGCGGCGCGAAGGGTTGGCGGGACGCGATTCCGCCGAAGTGGCGGCAATCGACGCGGCCCTGGAACGCCTGCAGGCCGGCACTTTCGGTCAATGCCAGCGCTGCGGCGTCGCCATATCCGCGGGGCGTTTGCAGGCACAGCCCAGCGCCGCCACATGCCTGGCGTGCCAGGAGCTGCAGGAACGCCAGCGCGCCCATATTTCACTGCCGACCGCTTAACGCCGCTTGCTCAAATAGGGCTTGCATGCCGGCCCCTTACCCTCCGCACCGTTGCAGATGTCGCGCCGGCATTGAACCGCACCAGGCATGCCGGGGGCCGGGCATCGTTTGAACACTTCCGCATACTTTTCAGGAATGGCGACGCGCTTCCGGGGACTTACGGACGGCGATTTGGTGTAGGGCTTGAGCGCTGTGGCGCGCGGCGCCCCCTGAATCCTGGACGCCACGGCGGCGGGCGGCCGCCTGACAGCATGGCGCCGTACCGGAGGTTTGGCATTGGGCGCAGCCGGCTGGCGCGCAGCCGGCGCGGGCAAGGGCCGCATCACCTGAGAATTGGCCGGCGGCGCGGCAAGGGCCGAATCGCCGGGCGGGCGGGCGGCCGGCACCTGCGCAGTGCCAGGCGCACCTGTCGCCATACTGGACGGGGGCACTGCCGGCGGCAGCGTAGCGGCTACTGCCATCATGTCGCGCTCGACAGCGGCCCGTTCCACCAGCACGGCCGCCGCGCCAGCCAATCCCGCCAACAGCGCGCCGCACGCCATCCAGAACGCGGGGCCCCGCCATTCGCCGAGCGGCGCGCGCGCAGGCTGCGCATCGTTCTGCGGGCGTTTGGCACCGGCGTGTTCGTCCGCCGCCGCAGTCGAAGGCGGCGCGGGTTCCTCAGCCCCACTTGGCGCGTGCTGTTCCGTCATGGGAGAAACATAGCAACAATTACATCGGAATGTCGCATGCTTGTAGCGCACTTGCCAACTGGGCTAAGATAGTTACTCGGATGCAAATGGGAAAACCCCCGAATGAAAAGCTTCCAAGGCTTCTTCCGCGACCAGGGACTCCAGCGCAAGCTCTTGCTGGTGTCTGTCTTTACGACGATCGCGGCGATGCTGCTGGCCCTATTTGCCCTCGCCAGCTACGACGTGCTGGTGGCCCGCCCGCGCGTGGTGCGCGATATGTCCAATCACAGCGACCTGCTGGCGATCAATTTCGAAACCGATCTCAATTTCTCCGACCGTAACAGCGCGCAACGCAAGCTCGATGCGCTGCGCGCCAGCCCCGAGATTTCGCAGGCCTGCGTGTTCACCGCCGACAAGCGCCTGTTCGCGCATTTCAACCGCGATCCGGCCGCGCGCTGCGCCTGGCCGGAAGGCTTGGCGCAAAGCGGCCATGCCTTCGGCGGTTACGCATTGTCGATCCTCTCGCCGATCCGCTTCGAGCGCGAGACTGTCGGCTACCTGGCGCTTGAATACCAGTTGCCTTCGACCCTGGAGCGGATGCGCCAGTATGGCCTGGTGCTTGGTGTGGTCTTCCTGACTTTGTCGTTCGGCGGCATCCTGTACGCGTGGAGCTCGCGCCGTCTTGTAACAGCCCCGCTGCTAGCCTTGTCGGCCGTCGCCGACCAGGTTACGCGGGAGCAGCGCTACGACTTGCGCTCCCCTGTAGCGGGCCGGGATGAAGTGGGCAGGCTGGCTACCGCCTTCAACGCCATGCTTTCGACCATCGCAGCGCGCGACGCCGCCTTGCGCCGGAGCCAGGCGCTGCTCAATAACATCGTGGAGAAGTCCTCCGCCGTGATCTACGTAAAAGACCTCGACGGACGCTACCTGATGGTCAACCATAGCTTCCGCATGCTGCTGCCGCCAGGGTCGCCGGAACCGCTCGGGAATACGGACGACGTCCTGTTCCCGCCCGAGATGGCGCGCACCGTACGCCAGGCCGACCGCGCTGTGCTGGCCAGCGGCCGTGCCTCCAGCCATGAAGAAACCTCGGCCGGAACGGTCGGCGGCCCGCGCACCTATATCTCGGAGAAATTCCCGCTGATCGATGAATTCGGCCAGATCTGGGCGCTGGGCGGTGTTTCGACCGACATCACCGAGCGCAAACGCAGCGAACTCGAGCTGGAAGAGCTGGTCAACGTACGCACCCGCCAGATCGCCGACACCAACCGCGAGCTGGCCGATTCGCTCGGCAACCTGCAGCGCGCACAGGATGAACTGGTGCGCAGCGAAAAACTGGCCGCACTGGGCTCCCTGGTGGCCGGCGTGGCACATGAACTGAACACGCCGATCGGCAACAGTCTGCTTGCCGTCAGCACCCTGCTGGACCAGAGCACAGCGTTTGCGGCCAGCATCGACGCGGGAGTCAAACGCTCCACGCTGCAGGCATATATCGAGGACGTGAACAACGGCAGCCAGATCGTCTTGCGCAACCTGCACCGAGCCGTCGACCTGGTGGCCAGCTTCAAACAGGTCGCGGTGGACCGCGCCACGTCCCAATGCCGTGAATTCGAACTGAACGAACTCGTATCGGAAATTTTGCTGGTGTTGATGCCCACCTTTAAAAAGTCCGGCGTGCGCGTGAGCCATGAAATCCCGCCAGGCATCACCATGGCCAGCTATCCCGGGCCCTTTGGGCAGGTCCTGATCAACCTGGTCAACAATGGCCTGATCCACGCGTTCGAAGGCGTGGATAACGGCGAAATCAAGATCACCGCGGTCGCCATCAGCCGTGACGCGGTCGAAATTGCAGTGCGTGACAACGGCAGCGGCATCGCGCCGGAGAACATGGGCAAAATCTACGACCCGTTCTTCACCACCAAGCTTGGACGCGGCGGCTCAGGGCTCGGGCTCAACATCGTCTACAACATCGTGTACGGCTTGCTGGGCGGCCGTATAGACGTAAAAAGTGCCCTCGGAGAGGGCACCAGTTTCATCCTGACCTTGCCGACCAGGGTTTAGTGGATTTGCAGCTTGCGGCTGGTTTGCTGGGCTTTTTTCGGCAGCGTCAGCTCAAGCACGCCGTTTTCGCATTTGGCGTTGGCTTTGCTGTCATCGATCTCATGCTCCAGCGTGAAGCTGCGATACTGCTCGCCGTAATAGCGTTCGCTGCGCACGACATTGCCGCCCTGCTTTTCCTCTGCGACGCGTTTCGTCTCCGCGCTGATCGTGACACGGTTGCCTGAGATATCGACCTTGATGTCATCCTTGTTGACACCTGGGACGTCGGCCCGGACAGTGTAAGCCTTCTCGTCCTCGTGCACATCGATGCGGATCGGCTGTTGGCCCTCTCCTTCGCGCGTAATGTTCCCCAAGCGGAAGTCGCGGAACAGGTCTTCAAAGTTGCGGAAGGGATCGAAACGGGCCAGTTCGGTCAGTGGATCATAACGCCTCAAGTTAGCCATGGTTTCCTCCTTTCTCTTCATGCCCAACATGATAATTCCGTCTGCGGAAGTTCGCCAAATGATTAAATCAATCGCCCGGCGCGACACAATTGATGCAATTCTATGGCTCTGCAAATAACTTTTCATGTTGCATGATCACTTACCACCTGACACTTCGTTCGTTTCCAACAGCGACGATTCCCATTCCATCCAATCGGGCCCGAACAGTTCGCACAGATGCTGGGTACGCTCTGACCCATTGCCGCAGGCCAGGCTGTCCGCAGGACAGTATTTGTCGCAGCCCCAGCAGATCCGCTCGGGGTGCAGGGGAATGATAGGAAATTTCTTTGCCATACCGCGCTCGCAATTCAACCATGACAGCCTAGCCCAAGGCGGCTGTCCGAGCCTTAACCCAGGTCAACTTCGGGCAAGCCGGTAGCATTCGAATATTAATATTTTTTTAAATGACGTTCTTGAAAAACCTTTAACCGGGAACTACGATGTAAATCCGGCCGATTAACTCGCCGGCTCTGTTTCTGTTTTCCCTTCCTTAGTATTTGCACCTTACCGACGCTATTAATTTCTACCCCATGGGTGGGTTGCTATTGCTCGCCCCTTAATTAACTCTATTTTCAAAAAGGTCAATCATGACTACGAAGAATACTGGTTTTTATGGTGGTAACGGCGGAACGGAATTTACCGATACCCACGATGTCGATAGCTGGGGGCGCATTACACAGATTTTTGTCCGTCATGGTTCGGAAGTCGAT
Organism: Pseudoduganella sp.; assembly: GCA_039593355.1. Classification (GTDB taxonomy): domain Bacteria; phylum Pseudomonadota; class Gammaproteobacteria; order Burkholderiales; family Burkholderiaceae_D; genus Rugamonas. The sequence goes on along the minus strand of JBCNPK010000007.1, from coordinate 98,073 downwards.
TCGATCGCCACCACGTTCGCGAATGGGCAGTACCTGGTGCATGGGGGAACCGGCGGCGACCTGAGCGTGATCAACCTGGACGACGATGAATTTATCACCAAAGTGGACATGCGCTCGGCGGCCCGCCTCGACCAGATCACCTTCTATTCGAGTTTCGGCAAAAAATACGGCCCTTACGGAGGCAACGGGGGCAGCCCGTCGTCGGTGGACTTCCAGGGCGATGTACTGCAGTATTTCTTTGGCCGCAGCGGCTCCAGGATGGATGCGATCGGCTTCGCTTACGGCACCAAGCCGCCTGTCACGCCGGCGTCGATCACGCGCACCAAGCCCGTCGGCGGCGACGGCGGTTCGCCATTTGACGACCTTGCCAGCAGCGGCTACCTGCTTGGAAAAATCAAGCAGATCAAGATCCGCTCCGCGGACCGTGTCGACAATATCCAGACCACATACGACGGCATCCAGGGCGGCCCGATCACCCTCACCCACGGCGGCGATGGCGGCGATGAACACCCGCCTTTCATTTTGAACGACAACGAATTCATCACCCAGATCAGCGGCCGTTCCGGCTCCAGGCTCGACCAGATCAAGTTCACGCTGAATACCGGGCGCGAATCAATGGCTTATGGTGGTGGCGGCGGCTCGCCATTTACTATTAACGTGGCCGGTTCGGTTTTAAAAGCTTTTTATGGCAAATCGGGATCCGAAATTGACCAACTGGGTTGCTATTTTGCGGAAGCCATCCCTGAGAAAATCGAAATCCAGTCGCTGACTTTCGACGTCCCGAATTTCATTATTTCCGAATCGACGCCGACTTCGATTATGACAGTCAAGCTGACGAATACGCAAAGCCAGCCGCAGACGATTTCCCAGACCAGGACCATCAGTTATACCAACACGGATACGACCACCATCAGCATCACCAATGAAGCCTCGGTATCCTTCAAGGCGGAAACCAACTTCTTTGTCACCAAGGATGAGCTGACCGTCGGCTATAAGCTCGGGGTCAACTACACCACGCAGTCCACCGAAAGCACCACGACCCAGACTTCCTTCACGTTCGCGGCGACGGTGCCCGGTAACAGTACCATCACCGCCTCGTGCATCGCGACGCAGGACAAATTCAACGTGCCGTGGACGGCCACTGCGCTGGTGTATTACCAGAACCAGTCCAAGCCGGAGAAGATCAGCAACCTCAAAGGCGTGTTGAACGGGGTCCAGGTCACGAGCCTGACCGCGGTCTACAATTAGGGCTTCCGTCCAAATGGGCTCACCACCAAGGCCGTGAGCCCATTCCTCAACGCCGCGCAGTCATCTGCGCTATGTATTGGCCATGCCCCGGCATGGCATCCACCGCCTGGCGGATAGTCTCGCGCACCATGCTGAAGTGTTCGCGCAGCCGCGCCAGGTCGAACAGCTCGACCAGCGGATCGTAGGCCTTCGGCATGACGCCCAGCCCCATCAGGATCGATATGTGCGAAGCGACGCCAAAACCATCCTTGTCGTAGATGGCCACGCGTCCCGTAGCGCGATACAGCTCGATCTGGTGCCGCAGCGTATCGGGAATCGCCATGTTGGCGCAGTAACGCCAGAATTCCGAATCTTCCCGCTGGGTCACCTTGTAGTGCAGGATGATGAAGTCGCGCACATACTCGTAGCGCTGCGACACCAGCCGGTTGAATTCGTCGGCCAGTTCCGGGCGGAAGTCACGGTCCGGAAAAAACTCCAGCAGCCAGCCAACCGAATTCTCGATGATGTTGATGCTGGTCGATTCCAGGGGCTCCAGGAAGCCGCTGGACAGGCCGACCGCCACGCAATTCTTGATCCACGACTTGCGCCGGCGACCGGTGGTAAAGCGCAGCTGGCGCGGATCGTCCAGCGCGCGTCCATCCAGGCCGTCCAGCAATACGCGCCCTGCTTCTTCGTCGCTGGTAAAGCCGTTGCAGTAGACATGGCCGTTGCCGGTGCGGTGCTGCAGCGGAATGCGCCAGGTCCAGCCGGCGCCGCGGGCGGTTGACGTCGTATAGGGAGTCAGCGGCTCGACCTTTTCGCATGGCACGGCCTGCGCGCTGTTACAAGGCAGCATGGCGCTCCAGTCGTCGTAGCCCGCCTGGTAGACGCCTTCGATCAGCAGCCCTCGGAAGCCGGAGCAGTCGATGAACAGGTCGCCCTCGATCCGGCGCCCGTCTTTCAGCTTCAACGCCGTGATGAAGCCCGTTTCCGGGTGTTGCTCGACTTCGTTGATCATCCCTTCGGCGCGCTGCACGCCGCGCTCCATTGCATAGCCGCGCAGGAAAGCGGCATACAGGCTGGCGTCGAAGTGATAGGCGTAGGAGAACGCGTTGGTGGCGGCAGGCTGGTCGCCGTAAGGCTCCATGAAGCGGTTGGCGCGCGCCATGGCTGTCGCGGTCGACCATTCCTCGTACGAGGGCATATCCTTGTACACGCTCGCCAGGCGCAGCCAATACATGATCGGCGAACGGCTCTCGATCTCAGGACCGAAATCGCCGAAGCCGTGGAAAAAGCGGTTGCCGATGTGGCCCCAGTCCTTGAACTCGATACCCAGCTTGAACGTCGCTTGCGTCTTGCTGACGAAATCCGCGTTGTCGATACCCAGCGCATTGTTGAAGTAGCGGATGGTCGGCAGCGTCGCCTCGCCCACGCCAACAGTGCCGATCTCCGGCGACTCGACCAGCACGATTTCACAGGCCTTGCCTAACTTGAGCGCCAGCGGCGCCGCCGCCATCCAGCCGGCGGTACCGCCACCGACGATGACGATTTTACGAATCGGCTTACCGGACATGCCTGCTTCTCCTTCAATAAGTACCTAGGCGGATTTTCAATACCGTGGGGTTGGCTGTCAAGTTGATGCCCCAGTCGGTCTGGTCGCCATTCCAGTTGCGCTCCATGATCCACTTTCCGGCGGCATCGAAATGGCCTTCCTCCACGCGCGCATACATCGACGGCTTGCCTGCGTTGGCGCCCGCACCTTCGAAGCCCAGGCGCACGTTCTGTCCCACCACGACAAACTCATTGTCCCCAAGCTGCGCCAGCGCGGCGCCGCCATTTGGGGATTCGGTTCCCGGCGGAAGGTCGTCCTTGCTGGCGTTACCGAACTGCCATTCGCGGAATGTCGCCGTCACCTTCCAGCCGTTGGCGGTAATCGATTGCGGCTGGCGGTCGTCGCCTTCCGCGATACCGTGGGTGCGGCCAGCCAGGGACCATTGCGCCCACAGGCCCGCCATCGGGCGGAATGCGGCATAGACCTTGCCGAACGGTTCGGCCATCGCCTTGTCTTTCAGCTTGGAGCCAAGCGGATAGTTGCTGTAATCGGCGTAATCGATACCAAACGGCGCGACGCCGATCGAACCGCGACCGAGGATCTGGTAAATGTAACGGGCATATTTCGCCGCGTTCCCCATTTCCGGCACAAACAAGGCATTGTCGGGACGCTGGAACAGCTGCAGGCTTGCGCCGAGCATTTTCGATTCCGGCTGGTACAGGTCGGGCGCCGCAATGTCGATGTGCGGGGCAACCGCCTTGTAAATGTCGATGACGTCGAACGTTGGACCGCCGCTGGCGAAATTTCCCTTCCACGGCGCCATTGGCTCAACCGGGTCGCGCAGCGCATTGTTGACGTACATCGGCAAGTCGTATGCCGCGCGCCCCGCCTTGGCCACCGTTTCGATATAGCTGGCCACCGCAAAGGCATGGAAGTATTCGTCGGCATACGGGCCGTAGACTGCGGACCAGGTGCCGCTGGCGGCGCCGGCAACGGGCGCCTTCTTGCGCGCCAGGACCGACTGCGGCACCGGCTGCTGGAAAGCCGCTTGCGCCTTGGCGCCGAAGTCGCGCACAGTACCATAAGTGCCGACCTCGTTCTCAACCTGCACCATGATCACCGTGCGCTGAGCGCTGTCGATCTTCTTCAGGTGTTCCATCAGGGCGACGAAAGCCTTGGTGTCCGCCTGCAATGTCTGCTCGCCGAACGGCGACAGGCAATAGATCGTTTTCCCGTCCTTGTCGACCATGCGCGGGAAGCGCTGGTTATTGAACTTGACCCATTCGGGCGTGTACTGCGGACCGGTATTCTTCCAGGTGCCGAACCACAGCAGGACCAGCCGCATCCTGTTCTGGCGCGCCTGCGCAACCAGGGTATCGACATAGCTGAAATCGAATTTTCCTTCCACCGGCTCAAGCTGCTCCCACGTGACCGGGATTTCGACCGTGTTGGCATGCGCATCTTTTGCGGCTGCCCACACCTTATCCAGCGCGGCCGGATAGTTGCTGGAGTTATGCGCCTGCACGCCCAGCATGGTGAAAGGCTGTCCGTCGACCATCAGTGCATAGCGCCCATCCTGCCGTACCAGTTTCGGGATCGGCGCCTGGCCAGCGTGGGCATTCGCGGCCAGCATGGCCAACAAGCAAAACGCCGCCATAAGGCGGCTGTGGTTCTTCTTCATGGATCATCCATTTGAAAAAGGCAGCACGCCGCGCGGCGTGCTGCCAAACCGTCTTAGAACGAGTAACGCGCTTGCAGGTAGTAGCTGCGGCCGGTGAAGTTCGCGAAGTGCTCCTTCATGCCGATGTGCTGCTGCACATACTGCTTGTACATGGCGTTATTCAGGTTGCCGACGTTGAAGGCGACCGTCATGTTCTCGGTCACCTTGTACTGCAGGCCCAGGTCCAGCTGGCCATACGCGCCACCCCACACTGGCAAGGCGTAATTCACCGAGTTCAGCTGGCCCTTGTTCGGGCTGTCCGGGTTCTGGTCGAGACCATCGGTGCCATTGCTGCCATAGGCATTGATCACCTGCAGGTACTTCGAACGCCAGCTGTAGGCCAGGCGCGCCGACCACGGTCCCTGGTCGTACAGCAGGGCCAGGTTATAAGCGTTCTTCGACATGCCCGTCAGCGGCATGCCGCCGAGCACTCGGCCATCGGTATCGCAACCGGCGAGGTCACGCAAGGTGTTGGCCTCCAACGTGCCCTTCGGCGTACACCACATGCCAGCCGGCGCGTGCATATCGAGCTTGCTGTCGATATAGGTGTAGTTGCCCGACAGGCCAAAGCCCGAGAGCCAGCCTGGCAGCTTGTCGAAATAATGCTGGAATCCCAGTTCTGCACCGCGTGCCCGGCCATCGCCGCCGTTCACCGGCCCGGTCGTCAGGAAATCATGCGGCGTGCCGGCGCTGTCGGTCAGCGTATAGGCGAACGTGCGGTTGATGATGATGTCCTTGAGATTCTTGTTGAACAGGGACAGCGTCAGGGAACTGCCATGGCTGCCGTACCATTCCGCCGTCAGGTCCAGGTTGGTCGACGTGGTCGGCTTCAGCATGGGGTTGCCGTTGGCATTGCCCTTGTAGTCGATCGAGTCGAGCACCGACTGGTTGGTGTTCGGATCGGTGTGCGTGTTCACCTTCTGCTCCAGCGTGGTGTACTGCTGCATCAGGTAGAAGTCCGGCCGCGTCATGCCTTTCGAAACAGCGAAGCGGAACTGCAACTCGTTACCGGCCTTCATGCGCAGGTTCAGGCTGGGCAGGACGTTGGTGTAATTGTGTTCAACCGTGCGCTTGTCGTTCAACTCCGCGATCACAGGCACGCCAGGCGGCTGGGTTCCCGTCGGTGGGCTGAAGAGGAACATGCCGACCGCCTGCGCCTCCGTTCTCACGACACGTGTACCAATGTTGCCGTCGACCGGATATGGCAGGTTATCAAACGCGAAACGCAGCTGGGCATAGGCCGCCTTGGTGCGCTCGTGCTGCTCGTTGGTATCGCTCGGGCCGCCGAATGGAGAAGGTTTCCAGTTGGTGCAATCGCCGGTCGGGCCAGGGTTGGCGCAGAAGAAGTTGGCGTAGCTATGCAACTCCTGGAACATCGGCGGCGTCGCGTCGAACGAGCCGGCCACCGTCGCCGGGGTTGGCAGGACGATCGCGGGCGGCGCCGGCACGGTGCCGTTGAAGAAGCTCGGGAAGGAGTGCGTGGTGTAGTTCTGGCCCAGGCGCGGATCGGTCAGGACGGCGAATTTGCTGTACGGCTGCCAGCTGTTGCCGACCGACCAGGACTGCGTGATGTTCTGCCATTCGTTGCCGCCATTGCCGCCATGGGTGCGGTTGGTGACCGAATCGCGCTTGGTGGCGCGCACACCGAAGCGCAGGTCCTGCAGCACCGGCGAATCGAAAATGAACTTGGCGTCGAGGCGTGCCGCGTTCTGCTTGGCCACTGCCTTGTCGCGGTGCTCCTGTGCGAAGCTCCAGTAGTAGTGCGACGGATCGGCCAGCCAGGCACGGTCGCTGTCGTCGAAGGTGTAGGTCGGCGGCGAGGTGCGCAGGTCCATCGTTTCCTTGGGCATGAAGCCGCCCAGGCCGACGGTATTGTCATAGCCCTTGGTGGTGGCACGGGTATGCTGCAAGTCCGCCTTGAACACCCACTGGTCGGAAGCGCGCCACTGGACGTTCCAGGACAGGTCGGCCGTATCTGCCTTGCGGCTGGTGGTGCGCGCGTCGGTACCGAAGCCGATGCCGTTGCTCAGGCCAAAGCCGCCATCGGTCGGGTTGCGCAATACACCGGTCAACAGCGCGCCTTGGTCGTCATAAGTCGCGCCCGGATCGACGGTCAGCGTCGAGGCGGTGGTGGTCATGAAGAACCCGGCCTCCTCCGTGTAAATCTTGTATTTCGATTTGAAGTAGGTCAGGCCGGAGGAGAGATTGTCCTTTTTCCATTGCAGCGCGCCATACAGGCCGTCGCGGGTGCGGTCGAAGGTGTTCGAATTCCAGCTGGCGCCGGGGCTGATCCAGCGCAGCTGGCCTGGCGTGATGTCGGCGCGCGGCAGGTAGTTGCTGACGCCGAGCGCGTCGCTGGCGGTCGAAATCTGCGAATGCGACAGGTCGAGCAAGGCGCCGACCTGGCCAATCGGGGTATCCCAGCGGTTCGAAACGAGGCCGGACAGCGCAGGCTTGGTCTTGCCGCTGCGGCTGGCGCGCGAGCCTTCCACGGACAGCGCTGCCTTGAAGCCCTTGAAGTCGAACGGCATGGCGGTGCGCAGGTTGACCAGGCCGCCCACCGCGCCTTCGATCTGCTCAGCGGACGGATTCTTGTACACGTCCACGCCGGCCATCAGCTCAGGCGGAACGTCCTCGAAGCTCAGCGCACGGCCACCGTTGGCGGAGAACGAATCGCGCCCGTTCAATTCGGAACGGACATAGCTCAGGCCGCGCACGGACACGCCAGTGCCTTCGGCGGCAAAGTGCTGGATGCCGTCGCCCAGGCCTTGCATCGGGTCCGCGCGGTTCATGGTGCGGTCGATGCTCACGCCCGGAATGCGCTGCAGCACTTCGGTGACCGAACGGTCCGGCAGCTTGCCGATGTCGTCGGCCACGATCGAATCGACGATCTCGTCGGAATTCTGTTTGATCTTCTGCGCGGACTCCAGCGCTGCGCGCTGGCCCACCACCACCACGGTATTGGGATCGCCCTTGGCCGCCGGGGCAGTCTGCGCCATCGCAGCTCCGCTTGCCAACAGTGCAATATGTCCCGCCGCCATGGCGATCGCTGTCTTCTTCAAGTGTTTCACTCTGAATCCTCTCGTTCTAACTTATATGTGTACTCACGGCCTGCTCATGTGACGCCGCCACGCGTCCGTGTCGGAGCGTAGGGATCGCTTTTACGTTGGAGCGCCTGGCTGGGTGTGCCCGGAGTCCCGCCGCGCCTTAGATGGCGCGTGCAACCTCGCCGCTGTGTGCGGGAAGAATTCGAATAATCATGGAATGTCTCCTTGTAATTTTTGCACTGCTTCGTCTTAAAATCATTCTGCCCTTGGCTGTAGGCAGGGGCAATTGCGAAAATCACCAATACAACAAACAAAAATCTGTAATCAAACTGACTTCAGCTGATTTTCAATGCGTTGGCGTAGGCAAGCGGCGGCTGGTTCCGCGGCAACGTCACCTCCAGGCCGTTTGCCGTCTGGCGGAAAGCCAGGGGGAATCCGTTCGCGATCAGCTCCACCCGCGCGATGCGCTTCTTCAGGTATGGCGAGGCGCTGCGCAGCGACTTGATGGTCACTTTGCCATCCTGCGGCCAGCCCATGACAAAGGCGTACACCGCCGCGCCCTTCGCGGTGAAGCGGATATCCGCCGCGGAGAACGCCTTGCCCTTGCCTTCGTTGAATCCGGCGCCGGACATCTGCACCGCCTCTTCCATCACCGGGCCTTCACCAAATACGGCCCACGGACGGGTGTCGTAAATCGCCTCGCCGTTGCGTGCCATCCAGCGCCCGATCTCGCCGACAATGGCGCGCTCCTGCGCGTCGATCGTGCCGTCGCCACGAACAGGAATATTCAGCAAAAGGTTGCCGTTCTTGCTGACCACGTCTATCAGCGTGTGGACCACAGTTTCGGCGCTCTTGTAGCCGCGGTTGTCGAACACGCGCCGGTCATAGTGCCAGTTGCCGATGCAGGTACAGGTTTGCCATGGCAGTTCCTCGATCCGGTTGCTCTGGCCACGCTCGATGTCCCACACCATGCTGCGGCGCTGCTGCGGATTCAGGATCTTGCCGTTGACGACGGCTTCCAGCTTGCCCTTGGCGGCGATGCTGCGGTTGTACATGTGTGCAGCCAGGCGCATGCCGACATCGCTGAATGGCCACAGCGGCAGCACGGTGTCGTCGTAATACACCAGGTCCGGATCGTAGGAATCAATCAGGTCGCGCGTCCGATGGAAGAATTTTTCGCAATACGCCTGGTCGGGAATGGCTGCGCCGCCGCCCCAGTGCCATTGCTCATGCTGCACGCCGCCGTCCCCATCGCCCTTGCTGAGTGGATGGCGCTGCGCGTACAAGCCTTGCGGGTCAAGCCCTTCCCACCACTTGCCCAGGCCATCGAGGCGCGTCAGGTTGCCGTCGTAGGGCACGCCGGCATAGGGGCCTGCCTTGTCCGCGCCCTGCGCCATCTCGTACCAGGTCCATGCATGTGCCGCGTGCACGCTGACGCCGAACCGCAGGCCATGGGCGCGGGCGGCCTCGCTCCAACCGGCAACCAGGTCCTTCCGCGGGCCGACCCTGGTAACGTTCCATTCCGGCTGGTGGCGGCTGTTGTACAGGTCCAGGTTATCGTGATGGTTGGCCATCGCGACGAAATATTTGGCGCCGGCTTTCTTGTACAGGGCGACCAGTTCGTCCGGCTGCCATTTGTCGGCCTTCCACTGGTGGATGACGTCCTTGAAGCCGAATTGGGATGGATGGCCGTATTTCTGCAGGTGGTGGCGGTAGGCATCGCTGCCTTCCTCGTACATCAACCGGCCGTACCAGTCGCCGAATTCGGGCTCGCATTGCGGCCCCCAGTGGGCCCATATGCCGAACTTGGCGTTCCTGAACCAGTCCGGTACCTGGTACTTGTCCAGCGAATCCCATGCCGGCGCAAAGGGCCCGCTGGCGATCGGCAGCGCGGCGCCCGGCGCCACCGCATCGGCCGCGCTGCCCATGCCGGACAGCGCAGCGGCTGGCAGGGCGGTCCCAAATTGTTTCAAGATATCTCGGCGTTTCATTCTACTTTCCATGTAAGGGTCTACGGTCAGCGCGCCAGTACGCTTTGCAGGTAGGCCTCGTGGGCAGGCATGGCTGCTACGGACGAGGCAATGCTGTCGCGCCGGAAGCGCAGGCCGCGCAGCGCGTCTTCAGGCGCCAGGTCGCGCAGCGAAGGGTCCGAGCGCAGCGGCCAATGCCCCATGCCGGCATGAATGGCCAGCCAGCTGGTGGCGTCAAAGCCTTCCTCGTCGTATTGATGCAAGGCGCCGGCTTCGCGCCAGGCGTGGATCTTGAAGGCCAGCGTTTCCGGCAGCTCCATGCTCGCCATATCGCGCCACAACTGGCTATCGCGGCGGGCTGTCAGGCAGTAATGCAGGACGATGAAGTCGCGTATGCGCTCGAACTGGCGCATCAGGCCCGTGTTGTACGCGCCCACCGTCTCCTGGGCCGGGCGTACTCCCTGCAGCAGGATTTCCATCAGGCGCCCCAACCCGCTCTGGACCAGGAAAATGCTGGTCGATTCCAGAGGCTCCAGGAAGCCGGAGGACAGGCCGAGGGCGACCACGTTGTGCACCCAGAAGCGCTGGCGGTGGCCGGCGGTAAAGCGCAGCAGCCGAGGTTCGGCCACCGGCTCGCCGTCAAGCTGCGCCATCAATTGCTCGCGCGCGCGGTCCTCGTCGATATGACGGCTGGAGAAGACGTGGCCATGTCCGGTGCGGTTGCGCAAGGGGATGCGCCAGGCCCAGCCGGCTTCCAGCGCCGTGCAGCGGGTGTAAGGCGTCAGTCCCGGACCGCTGCGCTCGGATGGGCAGGCCCAGGCCCGATCCACCGGCAGCCAGCGGCTGAAATCGACATAGGGCTCTTCCAGCGCGCGCCCGAGCAACAGCGATGCAAAGCCGGAGCAGTCGACAAACAGGTCGCCTTCCACCCTGCGCCCGTCCGCCAGGTCAAGGTGTGCTATCCCGCCCTCAGCGCGCCGCTGCGCATGCACAATGCGTCCCTCGGTGCGGCGCACTCCGCGCTGCTCCGCCAGGGTACGCAGGAAAGCGGCGTACAGCGTGGCGTCGAAGTGGTAGGCGTAATTGAACTGCTGCTCTTCGCCGTCGCCGGAGGACATGAAGCGGCCTTCGCGCGCCATCACGCTGGGGAGGCATTGCTCGTCGAGCGGCCCCAGGCCGGCATCGGCCACGCGGCGGTGCTGGCCCCACAGCGAGCGCGGGCCACTGAGCCCGCCAATATCGCCGAATGTATGGAAATACCTTTCGCCCCGTTCGCGCCAGTCGCGGAATTCGATGCCCAGCTTGAACGTGCCGTTGGTGGCGCGCAGGAATTGCGCCTCGTCGATGCCGAGCAGCTTGTGGAAGTTGCGGATGGATGGAAAAGTGGCTTCGCCAACACCGACGATACCGATTTCTTCAGATTCGACCAGCTCCACAGAGCAGGCCGGAAGCCCCGTCTTGAAAGCCGCTGCGGCCATCCAGCCGGCCGAACCGCCACCGACGACCACGATGCGTTTGTATGCCGTATTCATCCCGTCTCCTTCGCGATCTCTGTCCCGGATCGCCTTTTATGTGATTGGATTTTGCAAGTGGGTATAGACGTGCGCAATTGTGAAAAGTACCAAGTCGTTCAATGAAATCTTGCAGGCCAATTGAAGCGCATGCCCGGGAAGTGGAGAATGCCGCGCTATGAATCCGCTCAAGGTATTGATTGCGTGCGCCGCGCTGGCGCCACTGGCCGCTGCCGCACAGGCACGCGAAACAATTCCGCTCGATGCGGATTGGCTTTTCCACAAGACCGGCGACCATGGCTGGCAGGCAGTCGCCCTGCCCCACAGCTTCGACGGCTACCGGGGAGCCGCCTGGTACCGCCGCACCTTGCATCTGTCGCGCGTGCGCAACGGAAGACGGCATTACCTGGAATTCGATGGCGCCTTGCTGGTCGCCGAAGCCTGGGTCAACGGCCAGCGCGCGGGCCGCCATGCGGGGGGCTTCGCGCGCTTCCGCTTCGACATCACGGACCTGCTCCAGGAAGGCGGCAATGAGATCGTGGTGCGCGTCGACAATGCGCCCGATTCCGGCATCGCGCCGCTGGCGGGCGACTACACGCTGTCCGGCGGGCTGTATCGCCACGTACGGCTTGTGACCACCAGCGATATCCATTTCGACATGCTCGACTACGGCGGCCCCGGCGTGTACTTCAAAGCCGGCGGGGTGACGCGGGAAAGAGCCTCGCTGGACTGGACGGCACGGGCGCGCAACGAGCGGGCCCGCTCCGTGCGCGCCGTCGTCACCACGCGCTTGCTCGATGCGGATCGGCGGGTGGTGGCCACCGCGCGCAAGGCCGTGCTGCTGCCGGCCCGCAGCACCGTGCAGGTCGATCTGCACGCGGCACTGGCTGCGCCCCACCTGTGGCAAGGTATCGACGACCCCTACCTGTACACCAGCGAGGCCGACGTGGCCGAAGAAGGCGCCGCCACACCGGGCGCCGCCGACCGACTATCCTTTCCGGCCGGCCTGCGCGATATCAGGCTCGATGCGCAGCGCGGCCTGCTGCTGAACGGCGTGCGCTACGCGGTCCACGGCGTCAACGTGCACCAGACTTCACTGCCTGGCAAAGGCATTGCTGCAACCGACGCCGACATCGATGCCGACTACCGCATCCTGTCCGAGCTGGGCGTGACCGGGCTGCGCTTCGCCCACTACCAGCACCCGCAGCGCGCCTATGAGCTGTCCGACCGCGCCGGCTGGCTGGTGTGGACCGAGCTGCCACTCACGGCCGCCGTCAATGGCTCGGAGACTTTCCTCGCCAACGGCACGCAGCAACTGCGCGAACTGGTGCGCCAGAACAGCAACCACCCATCCGTCATGTTGTGGGGGCTTGGCAATGAGATCTACCAAAGCGACGACGCGAGCGCGCGCGTACTGGATTCCCTGCAAAAAACCGCGCACGAAGAGGACCCGGGCCGCTCGACGGCTTACGCCAATTGCTGCGGCCCGATCGACGGGGCGCAGGCCTCACATACCGACGCCGTCGGCTCGAACGTGTATTTCGGCTGGTACGAGGGCAATTTTGCGGACCTCGGCCCCTTCCTCGACGCCAACCATGCGCGGCGGCCGGCCACTCCCCTGGCGGTCAGCGAGTACGGCGCCGGTGCCAGCATATTGCACCAGGAAGATCCACCGCAGCGCCCGCAGCCGGCGGGGCGCTGGCATCCCGAGCAATACCAGGCGCTGTACCACGAGGCGGCCTGGCCGCAGCTGGAGGCGCGTCCCTGGCTTTGGGCCAATTTCATCTGGGTCGGATTTGACTTTGCGTCAGCCGGACGCAACGAGGGGGATACGCCGGGATTCAACGACAAGGGACTGGTCAGTTTCGACCGCCGCACCAGGAAGGATGCGTATTACTGGTACCAGGCCAACTGGTCAACAAAGCCGATGGCCTATATCGCCTCGCGCAGGCATGCGCTGCGCACGCATGCGGCGACGCAGGTCAAGGTGTACAGCAACCAGCCAAGCGCGCGTTTGCGCCTGAACGGGGCGGACCTTGGCGAGCGGCCTGTGAGCGGCCGCATCGCAACCTGGCAGGTGCAACTGGCGGAAGGCGCCAACCGGCTGGAAGTGACGGCTGGCGGGGCCGCCGATTCCGTCGAATGGATTTTCCGGCCGGCGGCGCCAGCGCCTTAACGCGGCGCCACCGGTTCCAGCGTCATCAGCACCACGTCGTTGCTGCGCATCGGGACGGTGAGCGTGAAGCTGCCCGACTTGCCGATGCGGACCTCGCGCTCGGTCTCCGGCGCGTCCTTGGTCAGGTCGGTCAGTTTGTCCAGCTGCTCCGGCGTCAGCTTGTCCGGCATGCCCATTTCAATGTAGGCCGTGTAGGCATCGTTGGCGCGGAAGCCGGTGCGGCGTACCTGGAGGCGGTATTTGCCAGGCTTGGCATGGCGCACCGTGAACGCCAGCGGCGCCGAAGGCGTGGCCGGCAGCACCCTGGTGAAGAAGGAGCGGTTGCTGACCGGTTGCTTCGGCAGCTGGAAATCCCAGGCCACGGCACGCACCGCCCTGCCGTCGCTGGCTGCCATCACCTGTCCATCGGCCACCGGGATCTCCTTGCCGCTCAAGGCATGCAGGTACTTATACGAAAAGTACGGCCCTTTGCGAACACCCTGTGGACTCATCAGGCCAAAGCCGCCGTCGAATGGCCTGGTCTGCGGCCCCGGTTCTTCGAACAGGTCGGTGTAGGTCCAGTAGCTCATGCCTTGCGCCAGCCCCTTCGTGCCCTTCAGTTTGCTCAGGATGTAGGCGGCACCGATATAGGAATCGTGCACCTTGTCGCGCGGGTTGTAGCTGGTGCTCCACTCCGTGAAGTACAGCGGCAGCTGGGGGAACTTCGACGCTGCGATCTGTTCGCGCACCTTGCGCACGTCGCCGATGATGGCATCGGGCGACTGCGACAGCTTGGTGTCTTCCACGCCCTTTTCATCGAGGAAGCCGCTATCGACGCCGTAGGTGTGGGTGGTGACGAAATCGGCGCCGGCGCCGCTCCTGGCAACGTGGTCGAGGAATTCCGGCACCCAGGCCGCACCTGCGGTGGAGGGGCCGCCAACGCGCAGCGCCGGGTCGATCGCCTTGATCGCCTTGGCCGTAACGTCGTACAGCTCGAAATACGCCTTCTGGTCGGCATGCTCCCAGAAACCATCCAGGTTCGGCTCATTCCAGACTTCGAAGAACCAGCTGCGCACTTCATCCTTGCCGTAACGCTGCCGGCAGTGCTCGACGAAAGCCGTCACCAGCTCGCGCCACCCAGCCAGCTCGGGATGGGAGGTATTGCCTTCCCAATAGAAGATCTGGGCTTTCGAGGTGGCCAGTGCCTTGGGCGTGAAGCCCAGCTCGACAAAGGGCTTGATCTTGCGCGCCAGCAGGTCGTCGTACAGTTTGTCGATGCCGCTCCAGTCGTAGACAAGTTTGCCGTTTTCATTCTTCACGGTCTGCAGCACGTCGTGGAAGATGGCGTGGAAACGGATGTAGCGGAAGCCGGTTTCGTCGACCAGGGTCTTCAACTGCGCCATGCTGTCTTCCCGCCGCAGGGTGCCCGGATAATCCGAGCCGACGGAGAGATCGTAAAAGCGGTCCAGGGCTTGCTCCGCCTTGGCCGCGTCGAGCACCACCTGGCGGGCAGCCGCCTTGGCGGGCGCCGCCGCAATGGCCGCGCTATTGGACAGGCAGGCAGCGCCCAGCGCCGCGAAACAGATTTGCTGCAGGTGTTTCATGCTACGTAACTCCCGATTGTGGCTGATATTGCGAGGCATGCTATCACCGGGAATTTGCCCCGTGGCCCGCGCCGCCACAGCTTCGACTAAATCATTCCACCGCTCGGTGATTTTCATAATTGCAGCGATCCACCCAGTCTGCAAAGATGGCCTGATTTGATCAATATTGGAGAATGCAAGAAATGCGATCCTGGATCCTGGCCTTGTTGTTCACGGCCGCGAACAGCGCCCTGGCGCAAAGCAGCATCATTCCAGTCTGGCCCGCAGGGGTGCCCAATGCGCGGCCGCAAGCCGGGCCGGAACAGGTCGACGGCGAGCGCATCAGCAACGTCAGCCAGCCTACCCTGGCGGTGTATCCGGCGGCGCTCGACCGCCCTACCGGCACCGCCGTCATCATCTGCCCTGGCGGCAGCTACCGTTTCCTGTCCAATACGCGCGAGGGACATCAGTATGCGCAGTGGCTGTCCTCCCTCGGCATCACCGCCTTCGTGCTCAAATACCGGCTGGCGGAATACGGCCACCCGGCGCCGCTGCAGGACGTGCTCCACGCCATCCGCCTGGTGCGTTCGCAGGCGGCGAAGTACGGCGTCGCGCCCGACCGCATCGGCGTCATGGGCAGTTCGGCCGGCGGCCACCTCGCCGCCAGCGCCTCCACCCTTTTCAACCACCCGTCCGGAAAGGCGGGCGACGCGCTCGATGCCGTCAGCGCCCGCCCCGATTTCTCCATCCTGATGTATCCCGTGATCACCATGGAAGCCCCGGCGGCCCACGCCGGCTCGCGCGAGGCGCTGCTCGGCGCCAAGCCCGCGGCGGCGCTGGTGCAGCTGATGTCGGTCGAGAAGCAGGTGAGCCCCGCCACGCCGCCTACCCTGCTGGTCCACTCGCAGGACGACGGCGTGGTC
The DNA here is from genome assembly GCA_039593355.1 of Pseudoduganella sp. Classification (GTDB taxonomy): domain Bacteria; phylum Pseudomonadota; class Gammaproteobacteria; order Burkholderiales; family Burkholderiaceae_D; genus Rugamonas. Next base: position 82,385 of record JBCNPK010000007.1, on the reverse strand, counting down.
CCGGTCGACAACAGCATCCTGTATTTCCAGGCACTGACGCGCGCCAAGGTGCCGGCTGAAATGATGATCTTCGAGCACGGCGGCCATGGCATGGCCATGCGGCCAGGGAACGGCACCGCCTCGAACTGGACCCGCCGCGTAGAAGACTGGCTGCGCGACCGCAAGCTGATTTCCCAATAAAGGAGTTTTGATGAACGTGCATTACAAGCGTAAGGCCCTGGCTGTTGCTGTCTCGATGATCGGCTTGGGCGCCGCGCAGGCAGCGCCAATCGCCACCCTCGACCGCAACGGTGCCTGGGTCTCCGTTGAAGCCTACGGCCCGAACGTCGTCCACATCACGATTGCGGCCGACAAGGCCGAAGCGCTGAAGGGCCCCGGCTTCGGCATCCTGCCCAGGAACGCCGACAATACAGCTTTCCGCCACAGCAGCGGCAAGGATGGCGACACCTTTGCCTCGCCGGCACTGAACCTGCGCGTCGCACCTGCGCCGCAGCCGCGCGTGCCAAGCCAGATGGAAAAATACTTCGCCCCGCAACTGGCGCCGGTCGGGCTGCAGGTCCGCAACGCCAAGGGCGACCTGGTGCTCGACATGACGGGCTGGGACCTGGCGCCGCAGACCGTCGCAGGCGAAAAAACGTACCAGGCCAGCGCGAGCTTCAGCGCCCCGGCGGACGAGCATTACTACGGTATGGGCCAGAACCAGGAATCGACCGGTCCGCTGGACCTGCGCGGCCGCACGCTCGATTGCAAGCACTGGTATGACGCGCCCGCCGGCGAAACGGTCTGCGTGCCATTCATGGTCTCGTCGAAGGGCTACGGCATCGTCTGGGACAACCCTTCCGCCACCCGCTTCATCGCCGGCGTCAACGGCCGCACCGCCTTCCAGTCCAATGTCGGCGAGCGCGTCAGCTTCTTTGTCATCACCGGCAGCACGCCGGAAGAAATCTATTCCGGCTACGCCCGCGTGACCGGCAAGACGCCCATCCCGCCGAAAGCCGCCTTTGGCCTGATCCAGTCCAAGGCGCGCTACGAAAGCCAGCAGGAAATCCTGAGCGTGGCCAATACCTACCGCCAGAAGCAATACCCGCTCGACATCATGGTGCTGGACTGGTTCTACTGGACCCGCATGGGCCAGCTGGACATCGACCCGGCGCAATTCCCGGCCCCCGCCGCCATGAACAAGGAACTGCACGACCTGGGCATGCAATCGATCGTCTCGGTCTGGCCCCGCTTCGAGACTTCGGGCCGCTATTTCAATGAGCTCGACGCCAAAGGCTTCTTCCTCAAGGACAAGGACGGCAAGACCGTCGACGGCCTGCCTTTCCGTTCCGACCGCGCCGGCGCCCTGATCGATTCCACCAACCCCGCAGCCCGCCAGTGGTTCTGGGAGCGCATGCGCGACAACGTGCTGTCGCAAGGCTTCGATTACCCGTGGCTGGACGAGACCGAGCCTGACCTGGTGCCCGATGGCTTCTTCTACTCGATCGGCTCGGGCGACCGCTATCACAATGTATTCCCGCTGCTGCACACCGAAGGCGTGCACCAGGGCATGCGCGCCTGGAAGCCGAACAAGCGCGCCCTGATCCTGTCGCGTGCCGCCTATCTGGGCTCGCAGCGCACCGGCGCCCTGTTCTGGTCGTCCGACATCAACCCTTCGTGGGAAGCGCTGGCGCGCCAGGTGCCGACGGGCCTGAACATGACTGCGTCCGGCATCGCCTACTGGGGCAACGATATCGGCGGCTGGCAATGGCTGCCGCAATCGACCCGCGCCACCAAGGCCCCGCTGGTCGACCCGCGCGGCGCCGAAGAAACCGTTGGCCAGAACCACGACTACCCCGAACTGCTCACGCGCTGGTTCCAGTACGGCACCTTCCTGCCGACGCTGCGCCTGCACGGCGACCGCAAGCACGCCGAGATCTGGGCCTTCGGCAAGCACGCCGAGAGCATCATGGCCCGCTACGACCGCCTGCGCTACCAGCTGATCCCTTACATCTACAGCCAGGCCAAGTCGACCTGGGACAATGGCGCGCCGTTCATGCGTCCAATGTGGATGGACTTCCCGCAGGACCCGAACGTGGCCAACATCGGCACGCAGTACATGTTCGGTCCGGCCTTCCTGGTGGCACCGGTGACCGAGCAAGGGCAGACAGAGAAAGACGTCTACCTCCCGGCCGGCAGCGACTGGTACAACTTCTGGACCAACGAAAAACTGGCCGGCGGACGCTGGACTAAAGTAGCCGCGCCGATCGACCAGATTCCGGTCTTCGTGCGCGCCGGTTCCATCGTGCCGCTGGGCTCCGATATCCAGTCGACCGCCAGCAAGCAGGCGATTGCGGAGATCAAGGTCTACCCGGGCAAGGACGGCGAATTCACGCTCTATGACGACGACGGCGTCTCGTACGACTACGAAAAGGGCAAAGGCAGCCAGGTGAGACTGAAATGGGATAACGCGGCCGGCCGCCTTGCCGTCAGCGGCGACGCCGACCTGTCCCGCAAGGCGCCTGGCATTACCAAGGTGGCCGGTAAATGACGCGGGATGGATCTCCCGCCAACCCTTCGCGCCGCCGTGGCCTGTTCAAGCTGGCCATGGCCGGCGCCGGAGCCGCGGCGGCTCCCCTTGCGCCGCTCACAGGCGCGGCGGCTGCCCCCGTCGGCGGCGAAGCCGCATGCGCGCCGGGCGCCCCCGTTCGCGCCTACGGCATCGAGGGCCAGCGCAAGGCGGACCTTGGGAACGGCATGTTCCTCAACCCGATCATACCGGGCGACCATGCCGATCCCACCATCCTGAAGGACGGCGACGACTACTACATGACGTTTTCGTCCTTCACGTCCTACCCCGGCGTGGTCATCTGGCATTCGCGCGACCTGGTCAACTGGGCCCCTGTCTGCGCAGCGCTGAACAAGCCGATCGGCAGCGTGTGGGCGATGGACCTGGTCAAGCATAATGGCCGGTACTACCTGTACATCCCGGCGGACAACGCGATCTATGTCATCCATGCCGACAATATCCGCGGTCCCTGGAGCGATCCGGTCGACCTCAAGCTGCAGGGCTGCATCGATCCCGGCCACGCGGTCGGCGAGGACGGCAAGCGCTACCTGTTCTTCAACGGGGTGCGCCGTATCGCGCTCTCGGACGACGGGCTATCGACCGCAGGTCAGCTGGAACAGGTCTACGAGCCATGGCGCTATCCGGAGGACTGGGTAGTCGAAATGTTCGCACCCGAGGGCCCCAAGGTCTTCCGGCGCGGCGAGTGGTTCTACCTGGTCACTGCCGTCGGCGGCACCTCGGGCCCGCCCACCAGCCATATGGTGACCGTGGCGCGTTCACGCTCCATTCACGGCCCCTGGCAGAACTGCCCTGGCAACCCGATCGTGCGCACACGCAGTGCGGAAGAACCGTGGTGGTCGCGCGGCCACGCAACCGTGTTCCAAGGGCCGGGCGGCGACTGGTGGATGGTCTACCACGGCTACGAAAACAATTTCCGTACCTTGGGCCGCCAGACATTGCTGGAGCCGATTGAATGGACCAGCGATGGCTGGTTCCGAGCGCGCGGCGGCGACTTGTCCAAACCCCTGCGCAAGCCCAGGGGCGGCAAGGCATCGCCTGCCGGACAGGCGCTGTCGGACGACTTCACGGCCAACAGGTTCGGCGTGCAGTGGAGTTTCTTCGCCCCGGGCCCCGACGAAATGCAGCGCGCCCGCTACGACGGCAAGGGCCTGGTCATCAAGGGCAAAGGCAGCTCCCCCGGCGACTGCTCTCCCCTGACCTGCATCGTCGGCGACCGCGATTACGAGGCGACCGTAGTGCTGGATATATCGGAGGGTGCCCAGGGCGGCCTGCTCCTTTATTACAGCCAGCGCGCCTTCTGCGGCATCGGCTTCAGCACGGGCCAGATGTTCACCTACCAATGCAGCGAAGAGCAAAGCTGGATGCGCCAGAACGTCGCCGCGGGGACCATCCATATCAGGCTGACCAATCGCGGCAACGTCGTGACTTACCATTACTCGCGGGACGGCGTGAACTGGGTCAAGCATCCGTGGCAGATGGAAGTCTCCGGCTTCCACCACAATGTGTTCGGCGGTTTCATGAGCCTGAAAGTTGGCATCTACAGCGCCGGAACGGGCGAAGTCAGGGCGCGGCAGTTTGCCTACCGCGGCCTGAAGCCGGCCTGAATCCGGGTCAAGCCTCCAGGGAAAGCCGGTAGACCGTGGTCTGCCGGTACACCTGCCCCGGCATGACCATCGTGTGCGGCCAGGCGGCGCTGGCCAGCTCGGGCCGCGCCCGTGCTTCCAGCGTAAAGCCGCCCTGCGCGCCGGCGCGGAACTGGACCGCCGCCTCGGTGGTGGAGACTTCCAGGCAGCGCCCGGAGCCGGGATCGGTCACGCGCGCCACCTTGCGCAGCGGCCCCTGGCCGCCGGCATAATGGTCGCGCACAAAGAAGCAATGGTCAAAGCCGCCGCGCTCGACAATCTGGCTATCGGGCCAGCGCAGGCGCGCGCCAATCGGCGCCGGTTGGCGGAAGTCGAACGCCGTTCCGCTCACGGCGGCCACGCCGGTGGAGGCGCCGGAGGCATCGGATTCGACAAAGTAATCGGCGTCGATCTGCACCATGTGGTCGCCGACGTCGGCCATCCCGCCGTTCAGGTTGAAACAGGGATTGCAGGCCGTATCGAGCGGTGTCAGCGCCATCGCCATCACCTCGTGTTCGACGGTCAGCCCGCCCTCATCGTCCAGCCGGTACTTGGCCAGGCGTGCTACGGCGTCGCCGTCTTCCATCCGCAACAGCGTCACGCCGCCATCGGCGTGGCGTCCTTGCCACACTGCCGGCTTGGTATTGCGCGTCGGCGCCAGCAGCACATCGGCCATCCTGCCGTAGCGGTCGGGCGCGCGCCAGCCCCACAAGGCGGCGCCGCATTCGCTCACCGTCACCACCATGTCGTTGGCATTCCTGAGTGTAAACAGGCGGTATTCGTCCGCTTCGGACGCCGTGCCGGAAAAATGTTTCGTCATCATTAAAAAATCGGGCTCCCAGTGCTCGCTTCGGCACCATGCCATTCTGCAATCCGCCGCATGGCGATTCAATTACTAAAATCACCAAGCCCCCGAACGATTCTGGCGAACTGCGCTCCCAGGTGGCCTGCGACCGCCGGGATTGGGCAATAATGCCTCCGCAGCCGATCGGAATCGCATGAAAAAGCCGCCGCATATGCAATCCGATATAGCTCAATGCAAAAGTGTTATTGGAAACGGGAGGCGGGAATCGCCTACGATTTCCGGATACAAATTCGAAAACAGGGCGCCTCGGACAGTCACAGCGCAGGCGCCCAGAGACAACCCCACTTTGTGAGCACCACATGAGTACCTTTTCAACCCTGGACTTGATTGTCTTCCTGATTTACTTCGTCGCCGTGGCCAGTTACGGCATCTGGATCTACCGCCGCAAGCAAAACAGCTCCGGCCAGGCATCGCATGACTACTTCCTGGCCGAAGGTTCGCTCACCTGGTGGGCCATCGGCGCCTCGCTGATCGCATCCAACATCTCCGCCGAGCAATTCATCGGCATGAGCGGCTCCGGCTACAAGATCGGCATGGCCATCGCCGTCTACGAACTGATGGCGGCGGCCACCCTGGTCATCGTCGCCGTCTTCTTCATGCCGGTGTACCTGAAGAACCGCATCTACACCATGCCACAGTTCCTGGAGCAGCGCTACGGCAAGGCCGTGGCCACCACCATGGCCCTGTTCTGGCTTGGCCTGTACGTGGTAGTCAACCTGACCTCGATCCTGTACCTCGGCGCGCTGGCCATTTCCAGCCTGTCCGGCATCGCCCTGCTGCCATGCATGCTGTTCCTGGCCGTGTTCGCGGCCATCATCACCCTGGGCGGCATGAAGGTGATCGGCTATACCGACGTGGTGCAGGTAGCCTGCCTGGTGGTGGGCGGCCTGGTGACCACCTGGCTGGCGCTCGACCTGGTCGCGGGCCTGGCCGGCAAGCACGGTGCGCTGGACGGCATGTCGGAACTGTTCGGCGTGGCGCGCGGCCACTTCGACATGGTGCTGAAACGTGAAGACCCGAACTACATGGACCTGCCAGGCCTGTCGGTCCTGCTGGGCGGTATGTGGATCGTCAACCTGAACTACTGGGGCTGCAACCAGTACATCACGCAGCGCGCACTGGGCGCGGACCTGCCGACCGCCCGCAAAGGCCTGCTGTTCGCGGCCTTCCTCAAGTTGCTGATGCCGGTGATCGTGGTGCTGCCTGGTATCGCCGCCTACGCCCTGGACAAGTCGGGCGCCCTGGGCGATGCCATGCGCCAGGGCGGCGAGCTCAATCCGGACCGCGCCTATCCTGTCCTGCTTAACCTGCTGCCGTCCGGCCTGAAAGGCGTGGCCTTCGCCGCCCTGACCGCAGCCGTCGTCGCCTCGCTGGCCGGCAAGGCCAACAGCATCGCCACCATCTTCACCCTCGACATCTACAACAAGACCTTCAACAAGCAGGCCACCGAGCAGCGCATGGTGTGGATCGGCCGCGTCAGCGTGGTGGTGTCGATGGCGCTCGCGGTGCTGATCGCGCCGATGCTGGGCATCGACAAGAAAGGCGGCTTCCAGTACATCCAGGAATACACCGGCTTCGTGTCGCCGGGCATCCTGGCCATGTTCCTGATGGGCTTCTTCTGGAAGAAAACCACCTCCGGGGCAGCCATGTTCGCCACGGTCGGCGGCCTGGCCGGTTCCATCGTGCTGAAATTCCTGCCGACCATGGTCGACCTGTCCTTCCTGGTGCCGATCGGCTTCGCCAAGGTCACCGCTTCCGGCGTCGCCGAGATCCCGTTCCTTGACCGCATGTTCATCGTGTTCTGGTTCGTCATTGCCGGCATGGTCCTGATCAGCAAAGCTGCCGAAGCGAAGCGCGACGGCGTGATCAAGCACCTGCACGTGGACACCTCCATGTTCCGCGTCGACGGCGCCTTCACCGTCGGCTCGGCGATCATCGGCGTAGCGCTGGCAGCCATCTACGGCACGCTCTGGTAATCGCCAGCCGGACCCGCCGTAGCACGCAAAGGGCCGCAAGGCCCTTTGTTCATTTTTGACAATTACTGAGAAATTTCATTCAGCAGCTTGGCGGTCTTGAGAATTGCCTGCCCGCGCGGCCCCTCCCACAATGCAATTTGCGTGTGCGGCAAATTACACTTATTGGAAGGGCTAGTATGAACAAACTCAAAATGCGGACGATCGTCCTCTCGATCATCGCGGCGGGCCTCGCCGCAGGCTGCGGCGGTGGCTCGGGCGGCTACGGTAGCGGGGGCGGCACCGCCGCCACCGGCAGCGCGCCGAACACGGGCAGCACAGGCGGGACGAGCGGCACGCCAGCCGCAGGCGGCGGGACCGACGCGAACGGCGTCGCCGGCGGCACCGGCGGCACCGGCAACGCGCCAGCCAAAGCCACCACCTGGAGCAGCGTGAAATGGGGCGGCGGCGGCTACGTCAGCGGCCTGATTTACCACCCGGCCACCGCCAATCTCCTGTACGCACGCACCGACATCGGCGGTGCCTACCGTTGGAACCAGGCCACCTCGTCCTGGATCCCGATCACCGACGGCCTGGGCTTCGGCGCGGCCGAAAGCAAATACCACGGCATCGAAAGCATCGCCCTCGATCCGAACAACGACCAGCTGGTCTACATGGCGACCGGCATGTACACCTTTGAAGGCAACGGCCGCCTGTATATCTCCAGCGACCGCGGCGACCACTGGACCCACGTCGACCTGCCCTTCGCCTTGGGCGGCAACAATCCCGGCAGGGCAATGGGCGAACGCATGATGGTCGATCCGAACAAGCCTTCGATCCTGTTCTACGGTTCGCGCGCATCCGGTCTCTGGAAGAGTTCCGACTCGGGCAAGACCTGGGCCCAGGTGACTGCGCTGTCGTCGGTCAAGATGACATCGGACCAGATAAGCGCCGCCGGCGGCGCGATGGGCGTCGAGCTGGTGGTATATGACACCGGCAGCAAAGGCAGCGGCACGGCCACCCAGACCATTTACGCCGCGGTCGCCCCGGACTACGCCAGCGTGGCCGGCCTGACCTCGAATATGTACAAATCCACCGACGGCGGCGCAAGCTGGTCGCCGGTTGCGCTGCCGGTTTCCGGCTACCACATCCCGCACATGGTGCGCGCCGCCGACGGCATGTTCTACGTCGTGTTCACCAAGGACGCTGGCCCCGGCGCAGGCGGCCCTGGCCGCTTCTACAAATTCGACGGCAGCACCTGGACCCTGCTCAAGAGCGAAGACCCGAATGGGGGCACCAATTTCGGCCTGGGCGGCGTCTCCGTCCAGGGCAGCGGCGCCACCACCCGCATTGCACTGGGCGTGACCAACTCCTGGGGCAGCTGGAATGGGCAGCAGATCGTGCAGCTGTCCGACGATGGCGGCAAGACCTGGCGCGAAATCGAGGCCACCATGCCGGGCGAAACGGCATCGGGCTGGGTCGACGACGTCGAAATCGATCCGTTCAACCGCGACCATATACTGCACGTGCACGGCGGCGGCATCGTCGAGACTAAGAATGCTTCCTCGGCCACGCCGACGTGGAACGGCAATATCGCCAACATCGAAGAAACCGCGACCCTGTCGCTGGTCACGCCGCCTGCTGGCGCGCCGTACAAGTTCATCAACAGCGCGGGCGATATCGGCACCTGGCTGCAGACCGACGTTACCGCCAAGCCGACCCTGGCCCCGACCAGCAACTGGAGCAACGGCAACGCAGCCGATATGGCATGGTCCGACCCGACGTTTATCGCCGGTGCGGGCGTGGCAAACTGGTCCGGCGCAGGCGGCTTCGGCTTCTGGTCCGGCGACGGCGGCAAAACCTGGTCGAACTTCGCAACCCTGCCGGCCGGCGCCCAGGCCAATACCGGCTCCGCCGCCAGCGTGGTAGTCCCGTCCCGCAACAACATCATCTGGGCGCCGGCCAACTCGGTACCGTCCTACACCACCAATAACGGCAACAGCTGGACCGCCACCAACTTGCCGGCGCTGGCCGTGGTTGGACAAGGCTGGGATCGCGGCTACCGCATGGTCGCCGACCGCAAGAATCCGAAGAAGGTCTACGCCTACGATTCCGGGGGCGCGGCGTGGGCCACGGCCGGCAAGGTCTACGTCTCGACCGACGGCGGCCACAGCTTCTCGCTGAGCCAGGGTTCGGTGACGGCGAACCTGGCGCCGAACGCGTTCTGGGCGACTTCGATCGCAGTCAATCCGAATGTCGAGGGCGACCTGTGGCTGGCTGACGGCAATACCGTCTACCACTCGGTGGATTCGGGGGCGACCTGGAGCAAGCTGAACAACTTCGCAAGCGGCTCTGGCACACAGGGCGCCAGCATCATCGCGCTGGGCAAGGCGGCCGGCGGCGCCAAGTACTCGGCTGCGATTTATGTGGTGGGGACGGTGAACGGTGTGTGGGGTGTGTACCGCTCCGATGACGCCGGCGTGACCTGGACCCGCTTCAACGACGACGCCCACCAGTTCGGCGGCATCGGCGTGATGGCGGCGGACCAGAACACCTACGGCCGCATCTACGTGTCCGGCACCGGCCGCGGCCTGCTGTACTCCAACTAAGCCAAGCTGCTGCCGGCGGCCTGCGGCCTGCGCGTGACAGTGTCAGACCCTTGGGTCTGACACTGGTTTACCGGGTTTGGGGGCGTACGACGCGATTTCGCAAAACAAAACGAACCCGGTAAACCTGGGTCTGACCCAAGGGTCAGACCCGCCTGAGTCACCGCCCCTGACACTTGGTCGCGTTTCCGGTTTTTCGGCGAAAGACGAAAAAAATGGCGCGGGCCGCAAGGCCCCGCGCCATTTTCCTTTGCTCCGAACTACTTAGTTGGTATAGAGCACACCGCGGCCGTTACCGGCGGCATAGATCCTGCCGTAGGTATTCCAGTCGCCGGCCAGGTGGTAGATACCGCCGAACTGGTGCGCGTCGTCGTTGAAGCGCGACCAGGTGGCGCCGGCATCGACCGAGTGGTACAGCGCATTGCCGTCGGCCAGCAAGACATCCCCTTCCACGTTCGGGTTCACCGCCATCGACGTATTGCTGAAGAACGTCACCATTGGGCTGGTCGCCTTGAACGAGGTACGCTCGGTGAAGGTATGGCCGCCATCCGCCGAGTACCGGAAGTGCGCGGTATCGGACCACTGGTTCCACCATGCACCGCCCGAATCGTAGGCGTAGACCTTGTTCGGATTCTTGCGGTCCGCCTTCAGGCGGTTCCGCCCCGCGAACCGACGGTGGTGAGAATTGGTGAGTTTCCAGTCAACATTAACGCAGCACAAGTGTTAACGCCGGGCAATAAAAAAGGGCCCGAAGGCCCTTGGTTCACTGCGTCTCGACCGCCAGCACCCGGTCGCGGTAAGCCCTGGGCGTGCATCCCAGTTCGCGCTTGAACACCAGGTGCATGTACTGGGTCGAAGTAAAGCCGCAGCCCAGTGCCACGTCGGCGATACTGCGCTCGCCGCATTCCAGGCCGGCCTTGGCGGCGTCGAGCTTGAACTGCAGGATCACGTCGTGCACGCTGCAGCCCAGCTCCTGGCGGAAATAGGCTTCGAGCGAGGAGCGCGACACGCCGACATATTCCGCCACCTGGTGCGTCTTGATACCCTGGCAGGCGTACTGCCGGATGAAGTGGCGCGCCCGCGCCACGTGGGGATGGCGCACGGCCTGGTGCTGGCTCGATGCGAACACATTGATGCCGGCCGGCGGCATCAGGATGCGGGTATTGGACAGGCGCACGCCATGCAGCATCTGGTCCAGCAAGTGGGCTGCGGTGCGCCCCATTTCCTGCGCGCCCTGGATCACGGAGCTCAGTGGAATGCGGGTCAGCATGCGCACCAGCGGGTCGTTGTCGATGCCGATCAGGGCCACCTGCTCCGGCACGGCGATGCCGGCGATGATGCACGCTTGCAGCAGCTGGCGCGCCCGGGCGTCGGTGACGGCGATGATGCCGACCGGCTTGGGCAGGCTGCGCAGCCAGGCGATCTGCCCCTCCACCGATTCATCCCAGGCGGAAGCGCTGGTTTCGCAGCCGCGGAAGATCGGCGCTTCCATATTGTCCGCTTCCATCAGGGTGCGGAAGGCGTTCTCGCGCTCCTGCGCCCAGCGGTTTTCCTTCGCCTTGGGCAGGCTGAACATGGCAAAGCGGTGCAGGCCGACGTCGATCAGGTGGTCGCGCGCCAGTTTGATCAGCTTGAAGTTATCGGTAGCCACATACGGCAGGCCGCGGGGGTATTCGGCTTCGTCGGAGTAGGAGCCGCCGACCGCCACCACCGGCACGCTGCAGCGGGACAAGGCCGCTGCCACGGCAGGGTCGTCGAAGTCGGCGATAATGCCGTCCCCCTGCCAGTTTTCTATGCCTGCCAGCCGCAGGCGAAAATCCTCTTCGAGAAATAAGTCCCATGCCGCACGGGTGCTGCCAAGATAGGCGGCAATTCCCGAAATAACCTCGCGGTCGAAACTCTTGTTTGCATTGAACAGCAGGGCAATACGGTGTGCTTTTGAAGTATTCATAATCGCCAATCGCCAAACAGGTTTTCAGTTGAATGCTAGGAAGCGGTTTTCGCCAACCGCGAGTATTCAGCTGTGGGATTATGTTTGCCGAGATCGGGCAAGGTATTCTTCATGGTTGTCTCCAATTAGCCAGGGTAGCGCCGCAAGGCATCCCCGGTCTTAATCATCTACAATCGTCCCCAATAACGGCCTGCAGCAAGCCGCCATGAATGAGCGCGCTATTACAGTTCTTGTTTTGATAGTGGATAGCGGAAGCTAAGCCACAGCCCAAGGATAGGAGGACACCCCCGCGAGGCGGTAACGCCCCGGGAGGAATTTCTTGCAAAGTGCAAAAATTGCGATCAGTTCTGCAGGAAGTGCAAGCGCGTCAGTCGGTTTCCGCGGCTTGCGCGGCGGGGATTTCAGGCGAGGCAGTAGTATCGGCCGGCGCCTGTTGGCTGGCCAGGGAACGGAAGGATTTCGGCGTGCAGCCGTATTCTTCCTTGAAGAGTTTATTGAAATAGGAAACGTTGGAATAACCGACAGAATATGCGACTTCCGCAACTGCCGCGGCGCTATTTTCCGCCAATAACCTTGCCGCTTCAGTCAGCCTCAATTTATTCAGGTAACTGGTAAATGTCATTCCCAATTCGGTTTTTAAAACCTCATTGACCTTATTGCGGTTGGTTCCGGTTGCCGTCACCACGCTTTCCAGATCCAGATCTGTATTCGTGTAATTGGTGGCAATATATCGCAGGACAGTAGCCTTTTCTTTATCCTTATACGGCTCCAGGGTTAATTGCCGGTAAGCGACCAGCGGTAAATCCTTTTTCATTTTCGAATTCAGGCTGGCTGTCAGCGCATGGGCGTGGGCGCGGAAGAACCACAGCGCAAAGGCCAGCCAGCTCGCCAGCAGCAGGATCACCAGGGCAGCGATGTAGCGGTAGTCGCGGCCATGCAGCGTCAGCTCGCTGATATCGAGGTAGGAGTCGACGTTGTGCGGGCTCTGGCTGCTGGTGCCGAACAGGATCTTGGACACCTTGTTAAGCTCATAGCCCTGGTACGAGAGGTCCAGCTTGACCGAATAGAACCACCAGTCCGGGATGGTCAGGCGCGTGAGGTCGAGCGATACCGGTACGCCCCGCGCATTGCAAGAAAAATACGTCCCCGGCGAGCGGTAGGTGATGAAATCGCCGACTTTGGAGATCTTGTCGTCGAAGGTGGAAATCCCGAAGATCATCGAATTCGAAGGCGCGCACTTGGCCAGGAAGGTGATATCGGTGTATTTGCTCCAGTCCACCTGCGCCAGGCGGCCCTTTGCGTCGTGCAGTATCAATCCAGCGGAGGTGAAAGGATATTGCCCGTCGTCCGTCAGCTTGAACTCGAAGCGCAGCTGTTCGCGCTGCGGGTCCACGATCCGGGCGGTGGACGTGCCGCCCATGGTTTCGTCGGTATTGGTCATGTAGTGCCAACCCGCACTGGCCGGGTTCGCCGCCACCAGGGGCACCGACAGGTAGCTTTGGTAAATCAGGAAAAACGCCAGCGCTGCATCGGCAATCACAAGGCCGATCAGTGCCAACAGCGCCTTCTTATAAAACTCTTGCATTATTTAAAATGGTTGAACTGTCTCACTTTGCTTGCCTCTTGCCGGGCCTGCGATTTGCATCATAACAGTTCAACCAGTTAAAGGGGGGCAATCGTGCCCCTCCCCGCGCTTAACGGGAACGGCGCAACGGTTTGCCGTTCACGTCGTAGCTCGCCGCTTCCAGGTGCACCACCGTGCTGACCGCCTTGGAGCCGGCGGCATCGGCCGCCAGGATGACTTTATAGTCCCCTTTTGCGACTTTCCAGGTTTTGCTGGCCGAGTCGTACATGGCCAGCAGGCGCGGATCAACCGTGACCGAGGCTTTGGCTTCGGCGCCAGGCTGCAGGTCCACTTTCTGGAAGCCTGCGAGGCGCTTCGGCGCTTCCCACTTCGCCTTCAGCGGCGCCACGTAGACTTGCGCCACTTCCTTGCCTGCTACCTTGCCGGTATTTTTCACCGTGAACGACGCCTGCAGGGCGCCGTCCTTTACGCTGGCGGTCAGGCCCGAGAAGCCGAACTCGGTGTACGACAAGCCATGGCCGAACGGGAACAGCGGCTTCAGTCCTTTCAGGTCGAACCATTTGTAGCCCACCGCAGCACCTTCGTGGTACACGACGTCGAAGCGCTTGTCGGCCACTTCAGGATAGCCGTCCAGCACCGGGCGCGGCAACTGCGATTCGGATGCCGGGAAAGTGGCCGGCAGGTGGCCGGACGGATTGACTTCACCGAACAGCACGCTGGCAATCGCCTCGCCGCCGCTGCTGCCCGGGTACCAGGCCTCCAGCACGGCCGGGACTTTCGGCAGCCATGGCATGGTCACGGGACCGCCGGTCTCCAGCACAACGACGGTTTTCGGATTGGCCGCACTCACGGCCGCGATCAATTCATCCTGTTTGCCGGACAGCGACAGGTTGGGCGCGTCGAGCGCTTCGCCGACCCATTGCGTGCCGAACACCAGCACCACGTCGCTTTCCTGCGCCAGTTTGGCGGCGGCAGCCTTGTCGCTGCCGTCGTTGAACGACACCTGGGCCGCAGGCGCGCGCTTCTGGATCGCTTTCAGCGGCGACGACGGATAGTACATCACCGGGCCCGGCCAGGTTTTCGGCTCCAGGCCAGGCACCGCGTTGCCGCCATGCGGGTAGACCAGCGAAGAACCGCCGCCGGCCAGCACGCCCTTGTCGGCATAGCCGCCGATTACGGCGATGCGCTTGACCGATTTCGCCAGCGGCAGCAGGCCGCCTTCGTTTTTCAGCAGCACCATGCCTTCCTGGGCATCCTTGAGCGAAACGGCGGCATCGGCATCGAAGTCGATCTTGCCGGGTTCGGAAGCCACCGGGTGGTCGACCACACCGTTTTCGAACATGGCGTGCAGCACGCGGCGCGCCATGTCGTCCAGGCGCGCCTGCGGCACCCAGCCATTCAGCACGGCTTCCTTCAGCGGCGCGCCGAAGTAGTCGGAAAGGTCGAATGGGAAGCCCGATTGCTGGTCCAGGCCCGCGTTGGCGGCCGGGATGGTGCTGTGGGTGGCGCCCCAGTCCGACATGACCCAGCCCTTGAAGCCCCAGTCCTTTTTCAGCACTTCGTTCAACAGGTAGTTGCTCTCGCAGGCATAGACGCCGTTGACCTGGTTGTAGGAGCACATGACGGAGCCGGGATTGCCCTCTTCTTTCGCGATCTGCAGGGCCAGCAGGTCGGACATGCGGGCCGACTGGTCGTCGATCTTGACGTTCAGTGTGGTGCGGCCGCTTTCCTGGTCGTTCAGCGCGTAGTGCTTCAGCGTCGACACCACCCGGCTCGACTGAATGCCCTTGATCTGGGCGCCGACCATCTTGCCGGCCAACAGCGGATCTTCGCCGCCGTATTCGAAATTGCGGCCGTTGCGCGGGTCGCGCAACAGGTTGACGCCGCCGGCCAGCAGCACGTTGAAACCGTAGCCGCGCGCCTCGGCGCCGATCATCGCGCCGCCTGCAAAGGCGGTCTGCGGGTCCCACGTAGCCACAGTGTTCAGTCCCGACGGCAGCGCCGTGGCGGGACGCGCCTTCGGGCCGCCCTGGCTCGCCACGCCGACGCCGGCGTCGGTTTGCCACAGGTTGGGGATGCCCAGGCGCGGCACGCCGTACACGAAACCTGCCGACTGGTCGTACGACTCCGCCGGACGCTTATATTTTTTTGCCTCTTGGTCCATGCCGAAATAGCCGAACACCAGCTTCAGCTTTTCGTCCATGGTCATTTCCTTGACCACCAGGTCGGCGCGCTCGGCGGCGCCCAACTGCGTATTCATCCAGGGTTTTGCATCCGATGCGGCCAGCGCAGACCCGCAGCACATGGCAACCGCGGCGGACAGGAGACTGATCGTTTTCTTCAATTTCATGGGTTCCTCGAAAAAAGGGGCGGCCGTGGCGGCCGCCCCGAAAACTACCGTAAAGGGTAGAGGAGACTACAGGGTACAACAGGGGAACCAGGCCGCGGCGCCGGCATCGGCCGGCCCTCGCCCCGGTGAAAGCAGAAACTAGTGCGGACGGGCTTCATCGACAATCGCTGATATCACGTCGGGAAAAAACTGCTTGCCGGTCGCGCGGTCGAAAAGGCCCATCTGGTGGTTGCTGGCGTAACCATTGTCCCAATACATCGGCACGATGCCGCGCGCCCATGCTGCCCGGGTAATGTACTGGTCCCAGTATTTTCGATTGGCGCCAGATGGATCGTATTCCGTGCGCCGGATCGCACCGTATTCACCCAGCAAGACCGGAACGCCCTTGTCGATAAAGGCCTTCTTCATCTTCTGGAACTGGCCGTCTGCATGCGGCTCGTTCCCCTTGCCGGATGGATTGGCCGCCTTTCCCCACTTCCAGGATGCGCTTTTTTCATCGAGCGCAAAGTCATAAGGGTCGTAGTAGTGCACTTCCATCATCAGGCGGTCTGCGGCCCGGTCGGCTGGCATGGCGGCGTTGCAGCTGAGGGCGTGATCGATATTCGTGTTAAAAGCCTGCACCACCAGGTGGCGGCTGGCGTTGTTGCCGCCCGTGGCCCGCACGGCGGAGACAAAGACCTGGTTAAAGCCTTTTTGCACATCGCAGTATTCGGCGGTCGGCGGGGTGTAATCGCCATCAACCATGACTTCATTGGTGCCGGCAAACAGCAGCGTGTGGTCGTGATTCCTGAAATTGTTGGCGATCTGGGTCCAGAATTTGGCCAGGCGCGCGTTGGCCGCGGCCTGGGTGGCGTAGGTCGGCTGCATCCAGCCGCCATCCCAATGGATGTTGATCATCGCCACCAGTCCGGCGTTGTGAGCGTAATTCACCACCTCGGTCACCCGTTCCATCCATTGCGGGCTGATATTGTCATCGGCATCCGCATACTGCTTCCAGGACACGGGAATGCGCACGCTTCTGAATCCAGCGGCCTTGACGGCATTGAACAGCGCCTGGGAGGCCTTGGCATTGCCCCACCCCGCTTCGTTGAAATCGTGGCTGCCCCAGACGTAAGGGCGGCCGCTCGCCTCGAGTGAATTGCCCAGGTTCCAGCCGGGCGCCATCTGTGCCGCCAGCTCCATGCTGGTCATATTGCGCATCACGCCGCGGCCGTCGTTCTGCGCCTGCGCAAATGGCGCTGCACACAGCAGCAGTGCCAGGACGGCATATGTCAACCCAGGTTTCATTACTCTGCATTCTCCCTTGTTCCGGTGTCCATTGTGTGATCTGCACACTACCGCCGCAATTGCAAAAAGCGCCAACGCGGAATATGAAATTGCGCAGACTGCGGAGAAAACGTTGGCGCGCAGCCATAGTATCCACACAATGGAGGGATTGGAAAACAACACCCGGGAAGACACCCAATGCTTCGACAGAAACTGCTCTTTTCAGCGCTTGCCTGCGCGTTCGCGGGCCTGGCCTGGGCGCAAGCGACCTCCTCCGCCGTGCCGCCCATGCCCACCATCCTGTATGGCACGGCCTACTATCACGAGTACATGCCCTACGAACGGCTGGAAAAGGACGTGCAGATGATGAAGGCTGCGGGCTTCAACGTGGTGCGGCTCGGAGAATCGACCTGGAGCCTGTGGGAGCCTGAAGACGGCCGTTTCGAGTACGCCTGGATGGACCGTGTGGTCGATGCCATGGGCAAGGCCGGCATCAAAGTCATCATGGGCACGCCGACCTACTCCATTCCCGCCTGGATGGCGAGGCAGAACCCCGAAATCCTGGCCCGCAAGTTCAACGGCGCCCAGAACATGTATGGTATGCGCCAGAACATGAATACCGATTCCGCCGCCTACCGCTTCTATGCGGAGCGCCTGATCCGCAAAATTACCAGTCATTACAAGGACAACCCGAACGTCATCGGCTGGCAGGTCGACAACGAGACCGGCACCTACGGCGCCGCCAACGAGGACGTATTCGTGCGCTTCCAGCACCACCTGGAGAAGAAGTTCGGCACGCCGGAGAGCCTGAGCAAGGCATGGTTCCTCAACTACTGGGGCCAGGACCTGCATTCCTGGGCCGACCTGCCCCGTCCCGATGCCGCGCAAAGCACAGGCTACAAACTGGAGTGGTCGCGCTGGGGCCAGATGCGCGTGACCGACTTCCTGCACTGGCAGGCCAAGCTGGTGCGCGAGTGCGCCTCGGCGCGCCAGTTCGTGACGCACGACTTCGCCGGCTCGATGCACAGCGACGTCAATGAGGAAGCCGTATCGGCCGCCCTCGACATGCCAGCCGTGAACATCTACCACTGGGGCCAGCGCGAATACTACAACGGCGCCGACCAGACAATGCAGGCCGACTTTACCCGTTCGCTCAAGCGCAATAACTTCCTCGTCACCGAAACCAATGCCCAGACAACGGACTGGAGCTCTTCTTTCCAGTATCCGCCATATGACGGCCAGTTCCGGCAGGACGTCTACACCCATCTGTCCAACGGCTCCAACATGGTCGAGTACTGGCACTGGTCGTCCATCCACGCCAACCAGGAGACCTATTGGAAAGGCGTGCTGTCCCACGATATGGAGCCGAACCGCGCCTACGCCGAGATGAGCCGCACCGGGCGCGAGCTGCAAAAGATCGGGCCGCACCTGGTCAACCTGAAACTGCGCAACGATGTCGCAATCCTGTGGAGCCGTGACTCGCTGAGCGCCCTCAACGACATGCCCTTTGCCAAGGATTCGCAGTGGGGAGGCGGCGGCAGCAAGGCCGATTATGGCTCCCTGGTACGCCAGATGCACCGAGCCCTGTACGACTTGAAGGTCGGCGCCGATTTCGTGTTCCCTGAAGTGCAGGACTTTGCGCAATACAAGCTGCTGATCGTGCCGGCCCTTTACGTAGCCGACGACGCGCTGCTCAAGCGCATCGCCGAGTACATCCGCAAGGGCGGCCGCGTCGTGATGACCTTCAAGAGCGGATTTGTCAATGAAAACGCCGCCGTGCGCTGGACGATGGCGCCCGGCCCGCTGCGCGAAGCGCTCGGCTTCCATTACCAGGAATTCTCCAACCTGGCGCAGCCACTGGCGCTCAAAGGCGATCCGTTCCAGGCGGGCGGCGACAACAAGGTGCAATACTGGGCGGAGTTCCTGCAGCTTGATTCCGCCAAGGCACTGGCCTACTACGACCATCACTTCTTCGGGCGCTGGCCGGCCATCACGCAGAACCAGTACGGCGCCGGAAAAGTGATTTACGAAGGGACCTACCTGACGGACAAGCTGCAGAAAGCCGTGCTGAAGTCGGCGCTGGAGGACGCCGGGTTGTCCGGTCCCGACCAGCAACTGCCGGCGCAGGTCCACACGCGCAGCGGCACCAACGATTATGGGCGGACGGTGCGCTATTTCTTCAACTATTCCGGTGCCGCGGCCAGCTTCAAGTATCAATACAAGGGCGGCACCGAGCTGTTGTCTGCGCGTACGGTCAAGGCCGGCGACACGGTCGATCTCGGCCCGTGGGACCTGGCGATCGTCGAGGAAGCGGCGGGCCGTTAAAGCAACAGATGGCGGGAGCGGGGCTACTGCCCCGTCCCGGGTGCGCCCAGCGCTTATTTCAGCAGGGCTTCGATATCGGGGCGTATTGCTTGTGCCAGCAGTTGGTAGCCCTTTTCCGAGAAATGCAGCAGGTCAGGCTGAAGCTCCCGCGACAGCGCGCCGCCCTCGCCCATGAAGACGTGCCCATAGTCGTAGTAAAAGACCTTTTTCCCGTCCCCCAGCGTCTTCACCTGCCGGTTCAGCGAGATGATGCGGCGTCGCTCATCCGAATCCGGCGCACCTTCCGGCAACACGGCATTGAGCAGGATGCGCGCTTGCGGGTACTGCTGGCGAAGCTGGGCTACGACGGCCTGGATGCCGCCGAAGACCTCATCTGCGCCTTCACTGCACAGGTTGATGTTGTTCACACCGATCATCAGCACAACCAGCTTAGGCTTGAGCGCTGCGATTGCCGGATCCCGCAACCGCCACAGCACATTGCCGGTATGGTCACCGCCAATACCGAAGTTGGCCGCTTTCAGCGCGCCGAAATGCTTGTCCCACAAAGCCTTCGGCCACATTTCCGTGAGCGAGTCGCCGACGAACATGACATCGACATCCCCCTGCGCAGCACGTGCCTTCTGGTCGGCGAACATCTGGTGCCATCGCTCGACGGACATCCAGGGGTATTCAACATGGCGCTCTGCCGGGATAGTCGCACAATTCCCCGCCCACGCCGGCTGGATTGCGAAAGCACCCAACAAAAGGCATGCGCGCGCCGCTTTCACCATGGTCATCAAATCACTCCGCCAACAATTTGTTCAGGATGGGCGCCATGCTGCGCGCCCAGATTTCATAGCCCTTCTCATGCGGATGCAGCAGGTCCGGCATCACTTCGCGCGACAGCGTGCCGTCCGCATTCAGCAGCTCGGCGTTGATGTTGGCAAAAAACACCCTGCGCCCATCTGCATAGTTCGCAATGATCGCATTCACACTTTCATTCAAGCGCCGCAGCAGAGCGGACGGCTGCTCCTCGCGCGGGAATACCGCCAGCAGCAGCACCTTGGTTTTAGGCAGCCGCTCATGCAGTTCGTCGACAATCGCCTTCACTCCGGCGGCTGTGGCGGCCGGATCGTCGTTACGGTCCCCGGTGTTATTGGTGCCGATCATCAGCACAGCCACCTTAGGCGCGATACCATCGACCTCGCCATGGCGCAGGCGCCACAATACATTTTCGGTATGATCGCCACCAAAGCCCAGCGCCAGGGCATCGTATTTCGCATAATAGCGCTGCCACACCGCCTGCCCGGAATTCTCCCAGCCCTCGGTAATCGAGTCGCCGATGAAGACGAGCTTCGGCGATTTGCCTGCGCCGTTCAGCCTGCGAAGTTCATCCAGCTTCTTTTCATGCCGCGGCAACCACCCAGCCAATGCCCAGGCATGCGACAAGGGTTCAGGCGTCAAAGGCTGCACCCGGTAGTCGGTGCAGCTCTGGTTTGGCTTGCCGTCGCGGACAAACCTGATGTCGGCAACCGCAACCTGGCCGCTGCCGTTTGTCTCCAGCGCAAACGGCCCGCTCACTTTGCCGAAGTCGTCGTCGCGCCGTGCAAAACAGGACAGAGGAAATGACAGGTGCTGCCAGCCTTTGCCTTGCAGGGCCTTGCCCGGCAATACAAACGGCAGCTTGCGGTAGCATTCAGGCCCACAGCGCATGACAAAATAGATGCCGCCCTTTTCAAGGTCCCGCACATTGATGTCGAATTCAAGCGTACCGCTGGCCGTATATGTCCGTAAATCCAAAGGCGTTCCGCCATCGAAGCGCAAGCCGGTGGACCAGACGTCCTTCCACTGGAGGGCGAGCGCACCCTGCCGTCCGTCGAACTCGTCGACCCGCACTCCCGCGACGCCGGACGGCGCCGCCTCAATACCGCCGATGGCAACGCTCCATGACGGCAAGGGTCTGCCTGCGAACAGG
The DNA here is from genome assembly GCA_039593355.1 of Pseudoduganella sp. Classification (GTDB taxonomy): domain Bacteria; phylum Pseudomonadota; class Gammaproteobacteria; order Burkholderiales; family Burkholderiaceae_D; genus Rugamonas. The sequence continues at coordinate 61,340 of JBCNPK010000007.1, read as the reverse complement.
GCTATCTGGTCTGGAGCGGCGGCTTGCACACCCGCGGCAACGGCCCATAGGCCAAAGAAAGCGGAAAGCTGTCGTAGTATCTTCATCCTGCGATTTTGCTGCGGTCCGTCTCGCCGGCGCAATTACGAAAATCACCAGACGCCGGTACGATTTTGAACGGCACCTTCGTGGTCTGATAAGTTGCGGCCCGCCAGATCCATTCCAGCGGCCCATACGCATAGCGCCTGAACCACCAGTGGGCGAACGCGGCCTGCGCTGCGAAGGCGGCCAGGCCAAGCAGAATAGCCGTGGACTGCAGCATGGTTGCGTGCAAGCCGAGTCCAAAACTGTAGAAGACCGGTACGAACACCAGTGATTGCCCCACATACAGGGTGAGGGTCATGCGGCCCACAGGCGCAAGCACCTTCAATACCGCGTGCCCCGGCCCGTCATGGAGCGACAGGAAACCAAACAGCAACGCCCACATGATGCAAAGGTTAGTCAGGCTTCCAACGATGGTTCCGGCTACGCTGCGCGGCATGAACATGGAAGGCGTCGAAGGCACCAGTGCGGCAATGCTCCCACCCCATTGCGACATGATTAGGAGAGCGAGGATAGCCAGTGCAAGCCCGCCGTGCCGCACCGCCTTGAAACGCGATGGCTCGGAAAAGAATCCGACACGGCCAAGCACCATGCCGATCAGCGACAGTCCGAGGATCTGGCTCAGTCGTCCGGATTCGAGCATGAACTCCCAGGTGACCCGATGCCCGTCGGTCCAGTTCATGCGGACCGTTTCGAGCAGGCTGGCGCCGGTCAGGTACGCCTGCGGCGTCGGGCTGGTCCAGAAATATGGCGCAGCATTGGCCCACGCAGCGCCATTCAGCCCGCAGATCATTTTGAACACCAGCATCGGCTGCAACAGGAAAAAGGCGCCGATCCCGATCATCAGGCGGTTGGACCGCACACGGTGGAACGGCAGCAGAAACATCCCCATCAGGGCCAAAACCTGAAGTACATCCCCCCGGTACCACAGGCTGTGCACGAGCCCGATGGCGGCCAGCACGACAAGCCGCCACACAAATCGGCCCGTGAAATCGACGCCGCGGCGCGCGCTCCGGTCCATGATGATAAAAAAGCTGACGCCAAAACAAAGCGCCAACAGCGCAAATGCCTTGTCGGCGAAAGTCTTGAATACTGCATCGTGCCAGAGAAGCTGAACCGGGTCCGTCGACGGATGGGACCAGTAAAGCTCGTACAGTTCGGGCATGTGAACGAGGAACAGCCCAAACAGCGCGAAGCCACGCAAGGCGTCGAGGCTTTCCATGCGCGGTACCACTTCAATTTTCTGCGAGTGCATCGGAATCGGCGCCCTTTATCAAGTCGGAATCGGTACATTTGTTAGAATTGGCGTCGTTTGAACGCCACCCTACTGCCCTCCACATGTCCACCACCATCCTGATCATCTTTCTCATCGTATATCTCGGCATGATCCTGGGCGGCCTGCCTTTCCTGCAGCTTGACCGCACCGGCGTCGCGCTGCTCGGTGGAATCGCCCTGATCAGCGTCAATGCATTGACTGTCGACGAAGCGCTGGCATCGATCGATTTTCCCACCATGATCCTTCTGTTCTCCTTCATGGTGCTGTCGGCGCAGATGCGGCTGGGCGGATTCTACGACTGGGTGACCGACAAAATGGCCGGGATGCCGGTCACGCCACCGCGCCTGCTTGCAGTGCTGATCGTGGTAACCGCCGGCCTGTCGGCTGTGTTCAGCAACGATATCGTGTGCCTGGCCGTGGCGCCTGTCCTGGTGGACGCCTGCCGGCAGCGCAAGGTGGCGCCGGTCCCCTTCCTCTTGGGGCTTGCCTGCTCCGCCAACATCGGATCGGCGGCAACCTTGATCGGCAACCCGCAGAACATGCTGATCGGCCAGACACTCAAGCTGCCTTTCGACGGATACTTCCTGCAGGCTGCGATCCCCGTCGCCCTGGGATTGCTTGCGTGCTGGGGACTGATCGTGTGGCAGACCGCCGGCCAATGGCATGCGCAGGGCGTCGCCGTCAGCGCCGACGACGCCGAGGACCGTCGCGAGGCGGTTCCTTTCGATGCCTGGCAAACCGGTAAGGGCTTGCTGATCGCCGGCGCCTTGCTGGTCGCATTCCTCTTTGCACCATGGCCAAGGGAGCACATGGCGCTGATCGGGGCCGGCATCCTGCTCACCAGCCGCAAGCTCCATTCGCGCAAAATGCTGGGCCTGATCGATTGGGAGTTGCTGGTGCTGTTCATGAGCCTCTTCGTCGTCAATCACGCGCTGCAGCGCACCGGTCTGACCGCCGAAGCGATGCAGTACCTTTCCGGCCACGGCGTGCGGCTGGAACAGCCAGGCACGCTGTTTGGCGCTACATTCCTGCTGTCCAACCTTGTTTCCAACGTGCCGGCAGTCATGCTCCTGCTCCCGGTTGTCAAGCACGAGGTGGGCGGGGTGATGCTCGCTCTCGTCAGTACACTCTCGGGCAACCTGCTGATCGTCGGCAGCATCGCCAATATCATCGTGGTCGACGCGGCGGCAAGGCGCGGCATCGCCATCGACTGGAAGCGCTTCGCACGCGTCGGCGTGCCGGTAACCCTTGCCACCCTGGCTGTTTCCGGCATTTACCTTGCGCTCAGGTTCTAGCGCGGCGCGGTTCAGATCTTCAACGGCGCTATTTGCGAGGCCGGCGAATCGATCAGCACCGCGATCACAGTATCGATCGCTTCGCGGGCCGAAGGCGGCATGGTGAGCGTGAGGCCGCCGGCTGACTGGCTGAATTTGACCTTTTCTCCCGACAGCAGTGCCGCCCCGACTACTTTCGCCGGCAGTGCCGGAAGCGCCAGCTTTTCGCCCGGCCATTGCAGCACATGCACGTAAATCGTGTTGCCCCGGTGCGTTGAAGCGCCGTACGCAGCCGGCAGGAACGGGCCGCCACGTGTGCCGTAGATGCTCTGGCCATTCTTATCGAGCCACGCTCCAATCTCGCGCAGGCGCTGCGCCTGGTCCGGATCAATCCTGCCGTCCGGGCCTGGACCGACGTTCAGCAGCAGATTGCCGTCGCGGCCGGCGACATTGGCCAGCAGCTGGATGTAGTGCTTCAGCGGCTTGGGTTTCATGTTTGGCTGGTAGCCCCAGGCGCCAGCGATGGTCGTGCACAGTTCCCAGGGATGGCTGTTGTCGAAGTCTCCGAGTGCACCATCGCCCTCGCGGGAGTGGAAGTCTTCCGGCATGTCGGCGCGCCCGTTCACGAGGACCTGCGGCTGCTTCTGGCGCAGCTTGCCGTACACCCGGTCGGATTGCCAGCTGAAGCCGCCGCTGTAATGTTTGCCGTCAGCCCGCTTCTTCCAACCAACGCCCCATTCCGCCCCATCCCAGTCGCCGCCGAAATTGAGCCAATCCATTTCACCACCATCAAACCACAGGACGTCGATCTTTCCGTAATTCGACATCAGCCGGTCCATCTGGCGGTGATACTGGGCGCGCATCGCTTCAGCGTTTTCGCGCTGCAGGTCGGGGAAAAAGAAGCCGGGGAAGCGCCAATCCAGCGGCGAGTAATAAAGACCAACCCCCAGGCCGGCCTTGCGTACCGCCTTGACATATTCGCCCACGAAATCGCGATGCGCAGCGCTGTTGACACTGGAGAAGGGATTCTCCCCGTCGTCGAACATGGCAAAGCCATCGTGGTGCCGGGCCGTCAGCACCATGTATTTCATGCCGGCCGCTTTAGCCAGCTGCGCCCAGTCGTCCGGGTTAAAGTGGTCGGGGCGGAACTGGTCGGCCAGCTTGGCGTACTCGCCCATCGGTATCTTCTCGTTCCATTGCACCCACTCGCCCCGGCCGGGAACCGCATACAAGCCCCAGTGAATGAACATGCCGAAGCGCGCCTGGCGCCACCAGTCGATGCGTTCCGCCTGAGGCTCCTTTCCCCCGGGCTTTGCCTCCGCAGCGGAACAGGGTGCGGGAACAGTGAACGATGCCGCGAGCAACAACGATGCCGCCAAGGCGGACAGTTTTAGAAATTTCATGGTTTGGACGCCGGCTGGCGGAAAATAAGCTGCGAAAAATGATAAAGGCTCTCGGCCCAGCTTTCGCGGTCATGGCCGTAACCGTCGACGTGCCAGGTGTGCGGCACATTGTGCTGGCGTAGCGTGCGGTGGAAGTCCTGGGACACGCTGATCAATCCGTCCTGGTTCCCGCAGGCCAGGAACAGCAACTGCCGCGGGGATTGGCCCGCTGTGAAACCCGATAACAGGATGTCCGCTGCGCGCGTGTTGGGAGCGGCGGAAAAGCCGGCGACCCAGGCAAAGGTTTCGGGGTGGCCGAGGCCGAAATTCAAGGCTTGTCCGCCGCCCATCGACAGGCCGGCGATCGCGCGCGATCCGCGCTCTGGCACAGTCGGGTGGGCGCGGTCGATGGCGGGAATCAGGTAGTCCAGCAGATCGCGTTCGAAGCTGGCGAAGCCCGCGACATGCCCGGGCGAGAATTTGCGCTCCTCCGGCGGCGGACGGTCGTCCGGCAACGCACGGCCGTTGGGCATGACGACGATCATCGGAACGGCTTTGCCGGCGCCGATCACGTTATCGAGTATCGGGCCGGCGTGCACGTAGCCTGGCCATTCCTGGTGAGTGCCGGCCAGGCCATGCAAAAGATAGAGCACCGGATATCGCTGCTGCGGCGAGTACCCTGCCGGCAGGTAGACGCTGACCTTGCGCCGGGTTCCAGTCACTGCAGAATCGTAACTGAATTCCACGATGGAGCCTTGCGCGACGCCCGGCTGCACCTCGGCAAATCCAGCCGGAGGCGGGGGAAACGCCCGCACGTCATCGGCCTGGAGGCTGATGGGGCGCGGCTGCATTGCGCGATGCTGTTCGGGATTGACAGCAGCCGTGTCGCGCTGCGCCGGCAGCGAACAGGCCGTGGCCAGCAGGCTTGCAGCAACAACGGCAGGAAGTCTGTAAGGCATGGGGTCGTCCATGGCTGGTGGTTTATGCGCCCGATTGTGGTATGGGTGCGAAATAGCGGCAATTCCAATAATCACCAAGCAACGATACGATTTTCCGCAACCAGCGCCCGGGCTGGCAGATTTCATTGGCCGCCTTGGCGATTTTCGCCATTGCGCGGCGCCGGCGCATTTCGCACCATGCACCAATGAAAAATACCATTGTCTGTTTCGGCGAGCTGCTGCTTCGCCTGTCCGCGCCTGCCGGACAATTGATGCTCCAATCTCCGCGCCTGGACACCTGCATCGGCGGAGCCGAAGCCAATGTCGCCGTGTCGCTCTCGCGCCTCGGCCACGCAGTGTCCATGGTCAGCAGCCTGCCGGACAATGCGCTTGGCGCTGCAGTGCGCGACGGCCTGCGCATGCACGGTGTGGGCACCAGCGCGATCCGCTTCGCACCTGGGCGCCTTGGGCTCTACTTCCTTACAACAGGCGCTGTACTGCGGCCTTCCGAGATTGTCTACGACCGCGCCGGATCCGTGTTCACCGAAACCGAACCGCCCGCCTACGACTGGCCGGCACTGCTGAAAGGCGCGGCATGGCTGCATGTCTCCGGCATATCGGCTGCGACGGGCGAGCGAGGGGCGGCGGCAACGCTGGCGGCCATGCGCGAAGCACGCACGCAGGGCGTCAGGGTTTCGTTCGATGGCAACTACCGCGCCTCGCTATGGGCCGCACGCGGCTGCGACGGCGCCGGCACGCTGCACGAACTGATGCGCCAGGCCGACCTGGCGTTTGCCGACCAGCGCGACTTTGCGCTGCTGCTGCGGCGCCCCGATCTCGCCGAATCCAGCCGCGCCGATGCGATGGCCGCCGCATTTGCAGCATTTCCGAACCTGTCGACAGTCGCGGCGACCAGCCGCACCCAGCTTGCCAACGACCACCACCGCCTCAGCGCGGCGATGTTCACGCGTCGAGGGCAGGTCCAGGCCAGCGGCTACGAGCTGCAGGGCATCGTCGACCGCATAGGCACCGGCGACGCTTTCGCAGCGGGCGTGCTGCATGGTATGGTGCGCGGCTGGAGCGAAGACAGCACGCTGGAATTCGGCCTGGCCGCAGCAGTAGTCAAACATTCCATCGCCGGCGATTTCAATCTCGCCACAGAATCCCAGATCGATGCGGTGCGCAGCGGGACGCTTGACGTACGCCGCTAAGAATCGCTTGAGGAATATTGTCTGTTGTATTGGCGTTTTTTGTAATTGCCGGTAAATGCACACGCTTGCAACATACACACTGCTGTCGTATGCATCGCGCCGCGCGCGGCATGGCCGCTTGCATTGCAGGCCTGGCGACAAGCAGTTCAAATAAATCACAGAGGAATAGATCATGAGGAGACAAGCGATGAGATCCCACGTTTCGGTGGCTGGGCTGGCCTGCGTGACGCTGCTGAGCGCCTGCGGCGGTGGCGGTGGCGGCAGCAGCGGCGGCACAAGCACCGCCGCCACAGGCAGCAAATTCCAGTCGGTCGATTTCGGCTACCCCGGCGCCCGCTATCTGGCGACGCCGCCTGAGCCCCTGGTGGCAACGACGACTTCGGGCTTGTCGATCACATTCACTTCCAACACTCCCTCCATCTGCACCGTCACCGATGGCAAGCTGGTGCCGGTCAAGCCGGGCGAATGCTCGATTACGGCCAGCCAGGCCGGTGACGCCACGTATGCACCGGCCTCCTCGCAGCAGTTGTTCAAAGTCCTGAAGAAGGCCCAGTCCATCACCTTTGAGTCCCCGGGATTCCAGGCCATCACCGCGCAGCCTGCGCCGCTGGCTGCCACCGCCACCTCGGGCCTGCCTGTAAGCTTCACCAGCACCACGCCGGCGGTGTGCACGGCCAGCGGCACCACGCTGACGCTGGTCTCCAAAGGCCAGTGCGGCCTGACCGCAAGCCAGGACGGCGACACCAACTATGCGCCCGCAACGCCGCAAATGGTCGCCTTCACCGTGGGCGACGCACCGCCGCCGGTGCTGACCTTCCTGTCCGGCTACGACGCATCGACCGGCGCGACGAAAGAAGGCGGCAGCATCAGCACCTGGGCCGGCAGCAATATCGACGGCTGGTGGTGCAGCGACGCCAACTGGTGCGGTTCCAACATCAGCACCGACGGAAGCAACTACAGTTTCCATTACCTGATCCAGACCAAGGATCCGAAGCACGTCAACAACGACGGCTGGATTGGCGGCTATTACGGCTTTGGCATCATGGCCCCCGGCGTCGGATCGATCAGCACCAGCGGCAACACCACCAGCGGCATCCAGGTCGACAAGCAGACCACGCTGAGGTTCAACCTGGGGCAGAACGCGGAATGGTTCAGCACGACCACCAAAGACGTAAAAGTCACGCTGGTGCTCGGCCACTTCGCCAACAAGGTGACGGACAACAACAAGGCCTGCAACATAGCGCTGAACACCACCTTCACGCCAAAGGGCGCCGCCGTGCAGAAGTACGAACTGCAATTGGCCAGCTTCACGGCATTCGGTGAAAACTGCGCCCTGACCGGACTGGACCCTGCCACCGAATTGGCGACCTATCCGATCGTGACGATCAAGTTCGAGGCCGCCAACGCCAACGTCTCGGTACAGAGCACCACGGCCACCAGTCCGACCTATCCGACTGAGATCACGCTGAACGGCGCCATCACCGTCCAATGACCAGGCATTCGAGCAAATTTTCTTGAGGGAGTATGAAGTGATGCGGAGACAAATTAAAAGAACCGCGCTGTCCATGGCGGTCGCACAGGCAGTCCTGATCGCGGGCGGTGCCGCCTACGCGCAGACCACCAGCCAGGCGTCCGGCAGCAACGGCGCCGGGCAGGAAACCGATACCACGCCGAAGATCGTCGTCAGCGGCCAACGCGCGGCGATGCAATCGGCGCAGAAGATCAAGCAGTACGCCGACGAAATCGTCGACGCCGTCGTGGCAGAAGAAGCGGGCAAGCTGCCCGACAAGTCGATCACTGAAGTCCTGCAACGCGTCAGCGGCATTACCATCGACCGCAACCGCTCGCGCGGCGACCCTGAGCACTTCTCCGTGGAGGGTTCGGGCATTTCGATTCGCGGCCTGACCTGGGGCTCGTCCACCCTGAACGGCCGCGAGGCCTTCTCCGCCGGCTGGCCTGGCCGTGAGCTGAGCTGGGGCGACGTGCCGCCGGAACTGATGTCCGCTGTGATCGTGCACAAGAACCCGCCGGCCAGCCTGATCGAAGGCGGCGTCAGCGGCCAGGTCGACCTGCGCACCGCGCTGCCTTTCGACTACAAGGACGAGAAGTTCGCGTTCTCGGCCAACGGCAACTACAACCAGCTGGGCAAGCAGAAGTCGCCTGGCGCGTCTGCCCTGTATTCGAAGCGCTGGAACACCGGTAACGGCCAGTTTGGCGCCTTGATCGACTTGTCCTTCAACCGCACCAACACGCACAACGACACGGTGCAGATGGATGCGTTCTATCCACGCCCTCTCGAGGAGGGCGGGCCAACTGTCTGGGTGCCCAAATCGGCGTCCTGGCGCCGCAACCTGGGCGAAACCAACCGTGCCGGCGTCTACGGCGCGCTGCAGTGGAAAAATGACAAGGTCGAAACTGCCCTCACCTATTTCCATTCCGGCTACAAGGAGCAGAGCGAAGAGTACGCGCTGTATAGCGGCGTGGAGAATGCATACAATTCGAGGATTCAGAATGCCTTCTTCGACGCCAACGGCGTGCTGCAATCTGGCACCTACTCCTATCCGATCGGCGGCCTGGGCGCCAACAACTTTGCCGCCGGTGGCTTGAACTTCAATTCCAACACCGGCTTCGCGGACCGCCGTTCCCAGACCCGCGAGATTGCCTGGAACACCAAGTGGAAGGTCAACGACAGCTGGTCGATCCAGAATGACCTGCAGTGGGTCCATTCGACCAACAAGAACTTCTCCACCAACATGGCGATGGTCACGTACGTGCCGAGCATGAATATCTCGACCACCGGCGTGCCGCCCGAGATAAGCTTCGACCAGACAGCGCGCGAATTCCTGTCCAATCCAGGCAACTACTACCTCGATCACATGATGCCTAGCCTGAGCAAGGCATCCGGCGACCTGTACGCATGGAAGGTCGACGCCAAGGTGCGCTTCGACCATCCTGTCCTGCGCGACCTGGGCTTCGGCGTGCGGCTGACCGAGCGTTCGGCAACCCACATCAATGCTGGAGGCAGCGGCTGGTACAGCGTGGCGGAACCCTGGAACGTGAAGACCACCAGCGTGCCTGGCCGCCTGCCGAATTCCACCGATATGCAGAGCTGGCAGAGCCGCGGCAGCTTCGGCTACCTGAGCGACCCACGCTATGCCGCACTGGTGCCGACCCAGCTGGTCAATTTCACCAATTTCTTCAACGGCAAGACCACCTTGCCGCCATCATTGGTGATGCCGAGCATGGCGTTCACCAAGGATTATCCTGGCGCCTACCAGCAGTCGACCCAGATCATGCAGCTGCAATGCCAGGACGGCAACCAGCTGTATGGCACCAATAACGACTGCTCGACCGCCGGCAACAACTGGAAGCCGCTGACCTGGGACGGCGACCCGGCCAATACCGGCCGCCAGAAGGAACGCACCCAGGCCGGCTACGTGTCCGCACGCTTCGGCTTCGACGAATGGCGCTTCCCGGTGGAAGGCAACGCCGGCCTGCGCGTGGTGCGCACCAACACCACGGCCCACGGCTACACCGTGTTCAAGCCAAACTACGGTACCAATCCGCAGCCGGAAGTGCCGCAATTCGGCGCCATCGACGAGCCGCTGGAAGCGAAGCATAACTACACCAACTACCTGCCTAGCCTCAACCTGAAGGCGGACCTGACAGACAAGCTGCAGGCGCGTTTCGCCTTCGCCAAGGCAATGTACCGTCCGGGCTTCGGCGATCTGCGCGAATACATCACGCTGAACCAGACCGTCACCAATAATGACGACCGGACCGTAAAAAGCATCACCTACACCGGCAAGGACGACGGCAACGCCAACCTGAAGCCGATCACGGCCAACAGCTACGACCTGTCGCTCGAATGGTACCCCGGCAACGGCGCTTCGCTGACCTTCGGACTGTTCCACAAGAAGGTGCACGACATTATCCTGCCATCGGCCTTCACCCGCAGCTACAAGTCCCTGGACGGCAACGACCAGAGTTTCCTGATCACGGCGCCGAACAATGCCGCCGACGGCAAGGTAAGCGGGGCGGAAATCGCAGGCCAGACCTACTTCGACCACGTGCCGGGCTTGCAGAACCTGCTGCCTGATTGGGCCAAGGGCTTCGGCATTTCCGGCAACTACACCTATATCCGCAGCAAGCAGGACCTGCATCACCCGTTCGACCTGAAGTACTGCCCATCCTCGAACTCGTTCAACAATAGTTCGCTGGCACTGTACGGCTGCGATACCAATGGCCTGCCGTTCACCGAACTGCCGATCATGTACCTGTCCAGGAATGCCTATAACCTGGCCTTGCTGTATGACCGTGGCCCGTTGTCGATGCGCCTGGCCTACAGCTGGCGCGGCCGCTTCCTGCAGGGCGTGACCGTCAACGGCACCCAGGGTTCCGACGGGACCAGCGCCGATCCGGCCCGTCCAGGCATGAAGGATGTCGGCTGGGGGCTGCCAACCTGGCAGGAAGCCATGGGCCAGCTCGACCTGGGCATCGACTACAAGCTGACGGAGCGCTTCTCGGCCAGCTTCTCGGCGACCAACCTGACCGATGTCGTGGTCAAACAAACGCAGCAGCAGCACATCGGCGCCATGGGGCGCGCCTGGTTTGAACCGGGCCGCAGCTACCGCGTCTCGCTGCGCTACGCGTTCTAAGCTGTCCCGCCTCGCTCCCGCCGCGTCCTCAGAAGGACCGGCGGGAGTTTTTTTTGGGGACCTGCTACCTTCGCATGAGGAGTGTCAGACCCAAGGCTTTGACAGGATTTTTCTGAGTTTGCCGTCCACGTTTATAAACCCGGCAAACCTGGGTCAGACCCAAGGGTCTGACCCGAGACACTCCACCGGCGCAGGCCAGGAGTTATGGCCGGCCCACCGCGATCCCCCGGCCTGCGGTGCTCATATAGACCACGCCGAAGGTGTTCATGTCGCCGACCACGAACCTGCCGTTGCCAACGCCGCCATACTGGTGGGCGTTGTCGTTAATGCGGGTCCAGTTCGCGCCGGCATCGGTTGAACGGAACAAGCCGCGCACCCCACCGACCGTGCCCCAGATGAAGACGGTCGGGTAGCTCGCCCCGCTGGCAGCCTTGCCGAATCCAACCGCGCTGCAATAGCTGACATTGGCCAGGGTGCTGAACTGCCACCCGGAGCTGGTAGTACGCGCCAGGCCGCCGCCATACAACGGCACCCAGATATCGCCCTCGCGCCCCGGCGCGGCGCGGATCACGTCCGAGCCCCACGCGGCCAGCGTATTGAACTTCCAGAAAGAAGCGCCGGCGTCGGTGCTGATCATGAAACTGCCATCGGACGGGCTGTACACGTAGAACTTGCTGGCATTCGCAGGATCGGCCACGGGGCGCGCATTGTTCACGCTCAGGCCACCCACCGCCGACCAGCTTCCGCCCATATTCGTCGAACGGTACGTGGTCGCCGAGTTCTCCGGGCTATGCAGCAGCGCCGCGCCGCTCGCCGACAAGGCTACCTGCCCTTTGCTACCCTTCATCCCGACCTGGCTCCAGTTAACGCCGCCGTTGGCCGAGGTGTACATATTGGCACCGACCCTTACCGCGAGGCTGGTATTGGCATCGGCCACCGCCAGGCCCGTGGTGGTGCCCATGCGCGGTTCGTACATGGGATTGGTGTAGGTGAAGGTGTTGTAGTGCAGCAGGCCATCGACGTCGCCCAGGGCCGACAGCACCGGGCCGCCTGGAATGCTCACCAGGTTCAATGGCACGGTCTCCTCCAGGCCTTTGGTGTTGAAGGTCCAGGTGGTCGGCACCGCGTCGATGTCGCTGGTCTTGAAGATGCCGTTGCCCGAGGTGACCCACACCGTCTTCGTGTTGAACGGGTCGAAGGCAACCGTGCCGGCCCAGTGAATGGAGCCATTGCCGATCCAGCTGATGCCGCCGTTATCGCGGGCGAAGCCGCGTGCGATCACGTCGGTCCAGCTGGCGCCCCCATTGGTGGTGATGTAGATGCGGTCGCCCCAGGTGCCTCCCTGCGCGGCGTACTGGTTGGTCGTCGATGCCACCATGCGCTGGGAATTCCTGGGGTCGACGCTGATGTCGCTGAACGCACGCGTGACGCCGGCCGGCGTGATATTGGTCCAGGCCCCGTTGGCGATCGTGTATTTCCAGACCTGGCCACTGTCCATCGGCTCCGATCCCGACTGGTTGCCGTGCGGACCGGCGCCATTGCCATAGGTGACAATCAGGTTGCCGGCCCCGTCGAACGCCGCGCGCTGCGGCATCAGGCCGGATGGCGCTCCCGACACGGCGGAGAATGACGCGCCGGCATTGTCGCTGCGGTAGAAATTCGCGCCCACCGAGCCGTAGCGCGACACGCCGACGAACAGGCGCTGCGCCACGCCGCCCGACACGCTGGAAGGATCGGCCATGACGACGCTGATGCCGTTGTCGTTAGGCGTGGTCGTGACGTTCAGCGCGCCGACGCGCGACCAGCTGGAACCGGAATCGGTGCTCTTGAACAGGCCATTCCAGCGCGTGCCCACGTACAGCACGTTGCTGGAGCCCGGATCGACCACCAGCCGTTCGCCATTCTGCCGCCCCATGCCATTGCCGTGCGCCTTGAACTGGCTGCTCACGTCGATGGTGGTGAAGCTGGCGCCGTAATCGTTCGAGCGCAGGATCGCGGTCTTGCCGCCGTTGAAATAGCTGATCCCCACCAGCATATACACATTGCGCGCGCTCTTGGGATCGACGGCCAACGACTCGACGCCAAGGTAGCCGGTCTGGTCGTCCGACACCCAGTCGAGCAGCGGCACCCAGCGGCCATTTGCGCCGTCCCAGCGGAACGCGCCGCCGACGTCGGTGCGGGCGTACACCACGCCAGCTTCGGTCTTGCTTGGAATGACCGCCGAGACGAAGCCGCCGCCGCCAATGGCGACCGTGTCCCAGCTATAGGCAGAGGCGGGCTGCTGCGCCGCCAGCAACGCCGCTCCGCAAGCGGTGGCCTGCACGGCCGCGCGCCGAAGCACTGATTTGATCCACTTCATGTGATCTGTCTCCTGTTGAAATAACGCATGTGGAATGGATGGAAGAACCGCAGCCAGCCTGGCCGCAGGCGCATATTCCAGGCCGCCGAGGCAGGCGGCTGGAACGTATAGAACATATAGGAAAGCGCCACCCGCACGGCAGCGTGGGCGCGGATTGAGCTAAATCATTGTTGCCGTTGGCCGATTTCGTAATACGCCGACTCGCGCGATTGAATCGATTGCAACAGCGTGTTGCGCGCCGAGGACAGGTGGGCGCGCATTGCATCCAGGGCCGCCGCCACATCGCGGCGTGCCAGGGCTTTCAGGATTGCAAGGTGTTCGTGCACGGCGTGCTCGTTGCGCACCTTCTCCGATCCCTTGTCCCATTGGTAGTGATAGTGGAAAACCAGGGAGACAATGTCGTAAAAACCCTGGGCGAATCGGTTGTCCAACCGTCCGATAAGAAAGGTGTGGAAGTCACGATCCAGCGCCGGAAAGTCGTGGTGCCGGGCCGGCATGACGGCGCCGAGCTGCTCGTGCCTTGCGATCAGCTGTCCCAGCTCGTCAAATGCCGGATCGTCCGCCGCCAGGATGGCAAAACGTTCGATGGCTGCCAGTTCGAACATCTGGCGCACCTCGGCCACCTCCATGGCAAAGGCCCGGTCGAACGCGCACAGGCTCCAGCCGCCTTGCGGCTTTTTCCGGATCAGGCCGTAGCGTGAAAAGCCGATCAGGAACTCGCGCACGCTGATGGTACTGACCCCGGCGGCACGCGATAGATGTGCCTCGGTGAATTCCGTGCCCGGCGGCCAGTCGCCCTGATAGATCAGGTCCATGAGCACTTGCCGCACCCGTTCCGTGCCGCTCTGCAGGTCGGCGACGTCGAAATAATCTGCCTGCTTCGGCTTGCGCAACAGTCGGCGCTCCTTCATGCCGCTGATCAGCCCACGCTCGAAGAAGTGCGAAATGGCGCTGCGCACGGCGCTGCGGCTGCCCTCTCCCAACTCGGCCAGCCGGTTCTCGGAGGGCAGCGTGTCGCCCACAGCCACGCCGGTGACGATGTGGTCCAGCAGCAGGTTGACGCTGCGCCTTGAGACGGTTGGGGCACGGGCCATGGCGTACCTCAGTCCATGCGATAGAAGCGCTGCGCATTCAGGCCCATGACAGCCTGCCGCTGTTCCGCGTTCAGCTGCGCCAGCAGTTCGATGCTGGCTTCGACCCAGGCGCCGTAATCGGAGGCCAGGTTCACCACCGGCCAGTCGCTGCCCCACATCACGCGCTCCGGCCCGAAGACCTGCAGGACATGCTGCGCATAGGGCCGCAGTTGGCCAACCGTCCAGCCAGGGCCGGCCTCAGTCACCATTCCCGACAACTTGCAGTGCACGTGCGGGCAGGCTGCCAGGCGCTCCATATCCTCCAGCCATTGCGGTTCCGGGACGGCTCGCATGGACGGCTTGGCCAAGTGGTCGATCACGATGGGAAGCTGGGGATAGCTGCGCGCAAATTCCAGCAAGGCCGGCAAATGGCGCGGCAACACCAGGGCGTCGAAGCACAGGCCGTGCCGCTGCATGGCCGCCATCGCAGGCGCCAGTGCCGGATCGGCGATCCAGCGGTCGTCGCCCAGGTCTTGCAGCATGGGCCGCAGGCCGCGCAATTTGCGATACCCGGCCAGGGCTGCGACCCGCTGCGGGGCATCGGCCGCCTTCAGGTCGGTCCAGCCGACTACCGCGCCGATAAAACTGTAGCGCTCCGCCAGGTCCAGCATGAAATGGGTATCGGACTCGTTCGGCATCGACTGCACCAGGACGGTGGCATCCACGCCATGCCGGTGCAGCAGCGCGCCCAGGTCTTCCGGATAGAAGTCGCGGTAAATGGCGGCGAGCTGCGGCGGCGGCCACGCTCCCTCACGCGCGGCCAGGCGCCAGAAATGCTGGTGGGCGTCGATGCGCATCAGGCCTCCACGCCACATGCGAGTGCAGCCCGCAGACGCCGCTGAGGCAGGTCCAGGGCCAGTTCCGAGGCCAGTACCAGCGCCGGCAACAGGCGACGCCGCTTCTTTTCTGCATGGTTCTGGGCGATGTCGGCCAGGCGGTGGTCGAGGAAGGGATTGCAGAAGCGGTCCCTTACCTGCGCCAGGTAAGCGCGGCTATCCTCCCCCTGCTCCAGCGCATCGAACAGCGGCAGGACTTCTTCCTCCCAAACCGCTTCCAGCTCCGCGCGCAATGCAGGGTCGGCCATCGCCTCCCGCACTGTTTCGTTGGCTGGCCGCGATTCAAGCAGCCAACGCTCGGCCAGGAAGGTATGTCCGAGGTTAAGCATCAGGAGCTTGCGCCGCTCGTAAGGGGCGAGCCAGTCCGTCACCACGATGTTCGGATGCATGCATGGCAGCACTATGCCCGGCTGCGCTTCAATCGCCCATAGTGCATACGGCTCGGCCACGGCGCCGGCCGGCTCGAGGGCCTGCGAAACAATGCGGTCGACCAGGGAGTTGACCCAGACGCAGGAGTTCTCCAGCCAATTCACGAACGCGGCATCCATCCGCCAGATGCGCGCCAGCCCGGCCACCGTGTTGCGCAACATGCTGCCGTTGTTGGCAATCAGCTCGCACGGCATGAGAGTGACAGGCGCAGCGCCGCGCAGGTAACGGGCGTGTAGCAACACCAGCAGCTTGGCGGGGAAACTTTGCGGCGCCTGCCCGTCTTCCAGCAGGTAGGCGCCGTCGGCGGGATCGAGCTCGTAGCCCCGGTCGCCCGTGTTTGAAACGATCACTTGCGCTGCTACCGCTGCTTCGACAACTTCCGGCCATTGCTGGCTCGCCTGCAGTGCGCCGGCCACCGAGATGACCTGCTGTTCGCGCTCAACGGGCATTCCCTTGTGCAGGCCACGGATCACGACCGGATAGGAGCCCCCGAGCCGGAATGCCGCGACGCGGCGCGCGCTTTCGGCGCTGCTGGTGGTCTGCACCACCGTTACACGGCCCAGCGCATTGCCGCTTTCCAGCGCCTCGCTGACGAACAGGTCGACATGCGCCTGCAGGAAGCGGCTGGTGCCAAATTGAAGGATGGGATGCATTTACACCTCGACGATCGCCTTGATCACGCCGCTGGCCGGGTCCATCCATTGCGGCAGCACGCCGATGAAACCATCGAGCGTCGTACGGTGCGTGTTCATCAGCCTAGTCGGCACCTGCCCCGCTTTCATCGCCGCCAGCACCGTGCGGAAATCGTCGGCCGTAGCGTTGCGGCTGCCCAGCAAGGTTGTTTCGCGCTTGTGGAACTCCGGGTCGGCAAAGGAAATCCGGTCCAATACGATCGACACCAGCACGTAGCTGCCGCCGTGCGCGACGAATTCCAGGCCGCGCTCCATGGCCTTGACGTTGCCGGTGGCGTCGAACACGACGTCATAGAATTCGCCGTCTGTCAACGCGGCCATCACCTGTTTATCGCCTTCTCCGGCCAGTACCGTGTATGGCGCCTTGAGAACCTCGCGGCTGAAGGCCAGCCGGTCCTCGCGCGTATCGAGCACGGTTACCTGTGCACCGTTCAGGCGCGCGAACAGCGTGACTGCTAGCCCGATCGGACCCGCGCCCACGACCAGCACACGCTGGCCTTCCCTCACCGCGCCACGGCGCACCGCATGGGCTCCAATCGCCAGGAATTCCAGCATCGCCGCCTCATCGAGCGAAATGCCGTCGGTCTTGAAGACGAATTGCGCCGGAAGCGCCAGGTATTCGGCCATGCCGCCGTCGCGGTGCACGCCCAGCACCTGGATATTCGTGCAGCAGTTGGTCTTGCCCTGGCGGCAGGCAACACAGCGCCCGCAGGACAGGTAGGGCATGACATAGACCTGGTCGCCCGGCGCCAGGCCCGAGCCTTCGGGCGCGCTGACGATCTCGCCCGACAACTCATGCCCCATTACGCGCGGGTACTGCAGAAAGGGCTGGGTGCCACGGAAGATGTGCATATCGGTGCCGCACACGCCGATACGGCGCACCCGCACCAGCGCCTCGCCAGGCGCAGGCTGGGGCATCGGGGCTTCGCTCATGCGCAACTCACCTGGCGCCTGGCAGACAACTGTTTTCATTTCATTTTTCCTTCGGTGATCGGTTCCAGGATTACGGCCGCGCCGCCTGCCTGCGCAAGGCGCAGCGACAGGACATCGCCGGCCTTGACCACGCGTTGCGTGCGCTTCAGCTCATTGGGCGAGGCGCCGTCTGCCCACACGGTGGCGCGGTAGCGTCCAGGAGGCAGGAAGCGCAGCGCGACCTTTTCGGCGCGCCCGCCGCCCGCTTCGTCGGCATTCATTGCCCCGAGGTACCAGGCGCGCCCCTGGCGCCGCGCCAGTACGATGTCGCGGCCAGGCGTACCGGAAACGAACCGGGTCTCGTCCCAGGCGGCCGGTACGCGCTGGATAAAATCGAAGCCCGCAGCGTTGCGGTACGATTCCGGCGATCCGGACACCATCTGCAGCGGGCTGTCGTACACCACGTACATCGCCAGCGCCTGGCCGCGCGTCGTCTGGGTCTCGGGATTCACCTCGCGCACCTTGAACGTCGCAGGCGTACCGTTGTCGAAGCCGCCCGGCGTATAGTCGATTGGGCCGGCCAGCATGCGGGTATACGGCAGCATCAGGTTATGCTGCGGGGTGATCTTGTTGCCCATCTTGTTCCATTCCGCGCCCATCACGCCCTCCTGGGTGATGAAGTTCGGATAGGTGCGCTGCAGTCCTGCCGGGACGTATGCTCCGTGCAGGTCCAGCAGCAGGTGGCGCCTGGCCGTTTCCTGCGCGATCCGCTGGTAGAACGCCACGACATCCTGGTCGTCGCGGTTCATGAAATCGACCTTGATGCCTTTGATCCCCCAGCGAGCGTAGGTATCGAGCACCTCTTCCATGCGTGGCGCAACATGATCCCAGTGCGCCCACAGCAGCAGCCCGACGCCTTTGGCTGCGGCATAGCGCACCAGTTCCGGCATATCGATGCCGTCGGCCGGACGGGTGATGTCGGTCGCGGGATTGGCATCGCAGCAGCCAGCGGGACCGGATGCCCAGCCGGCGTCGATCAGGTAATACGGGAATCCAGCCGCAGCGGCAAAGTCGATGAAGCGCTTGTAGTTGGACATTTCCGGCTTCATGCCGACCAGGGGCCCCGACCACCAGTCCCAGGCCGCCTTGCCGGGCCGCACCCAGCTGAAGTCGCCCGCCGGCGGCGGGTTCAGGTTGCCGACCAGGTGCGAGGCAATCAGGTCGCCGGGGCGGTCGCCGATCATTACCGCGCGCCAGGCCGTGGTGAGGCCCGCCTGCGACACAAACGCCGGCACCGGCCGTTGCGGCGGGGCCGACAGCCGGATGCGCAGGGCCCCGCCGTCCGCCACCAGCGCAGCGCCGGTGTAGCCCGCCAGGTTCGCTTGCGTGATGGCATAGGCGGTGTTTGCGTTGGAGGCGCTGCATACCACTGGCACGTCGTAGGCCTGGCCGGCGCGCAGCTGCGAAACTTTGACGCTTTCGAACGGCACTTCGTGCGCCCCATCCGCAACCGAGACCAGGCACTCAGGATCGCCGGCAGGAACGAAGGCCGTCCGTTCACCGCGCAGGCGGACTGCATCGCCGCCTTCGATGCGGTAACGGAACGCAGCGCCGTCGTCGTAGGCCCGAACGTCGATCAGCAGGCGCCGGCCAGCACCGGAGCGCTCCTTGAATACCAGGGTTGCGCCCTGATAATGATCGCGTGCCATGGCCGCCTTGGTTGCCACCAGCGGAATCTTGCGGTCGACCTTGATATCCTTACGCGATTCCAGCGTCAGTGTGCCCAGATCCTCTGCGCCTTCGAATTCAAGGCCCAGAGGCGACGGCGCGATCACAGGCTTGCCGCCGCGCGAAATGGCAAAGTGGCCGGCATCTTCGTCAATGCGGATGGCAACGCGGCCATCCGGCGATGTCACGGTAACTGGCGCCGCCGTGGCCCTCGGTGCGGTCAAAAAGGCCGATGCGACAGCAGCGGCAAAGAATGTCAGAAGTGGTTTCATGAATTGAGTGTGATAAAGCCGCCATCGATCGGGTAATCGCTGCCGGTAATGAATGCAGCCGCGTCGCTGCACAGGTAGAGAGCAAGTGCGGCAACCTCCTCGGGCTGCGCCATGCGGCCGATAGGCTGGGTTTTCGACAGGCGTTCGAACATCTCGGCCTCCCTGCCCGGATATTGGCGGGCCAGGAAGCCGTCGACGAACGGCGTATGCACGCGGCCGGGAGAAATCGAGTTGCAGCGGATCCTGTCCTGCAGGTAGTCCTTGGCCACGGACAGCGTCATGGCCGCCACCGCTCCCTTGGCAGCCGAATATGCGAAGCGCTCCGCCACGGCGACCCACGCGGCCACCGACGCCATGTTGACGATGGCGCCGCCGCCGTTCTCCCGCAGGCATGGAATTGCCGCATTCAGGCAGTTGTAGACGCCCTTGACGTTAACGTTCATCACCCGGTCGAAATCGGCTTCGCTGGTATTGCCCGCCTTGCCGATATGGGCCACACCGGCATTGTTGACCAGGATGTCGAACAGCCCAATCAACGCGAATACTTCCCGCACCGCTGCCTGCTGCGTCACGTCACATACGTGTGCATGCGCCTCGCCTCCGGCCGCGTGGATTTCCGCAACCACCATGGTGCAGGCCTCGTCGCCGACGTCGACGATATGGACCAGCGCCCCTTGCCGTGCGAACAGGATGGCGATCGCACGTCCGATGCCGCTGCCGCCACCCGTGATGACCGCCTTTTTTCCGTTCAACTCAAACATGCTGCAATGCTCCCTCGGCGGAAACGCCGGCTTGCGCGCCCTGCTCCCGTGCCGCAGCGCGCGCGAACCACGCGATTACGATGAAGCAAATCATGGGGGCGGCATAGCCGTATTGAAGGTTGTGCGTCGCGTCGCTGATATAGCCGAACACCAGCGGCAGGATAGCCCCGCCGACGATGCTCATGATAATCAGGCTGCTGCCCATTTCGGTGTCAGCTCCAGCGCCGTGGATGCCCAGCGCGAAGATAGTCGGGAACATGATCGACATGAAGAACGCGATGCCGATCACCGCCGCGACACTTGGCATCCCTTCGGCGAACATGGCCACGCCAGACAACAGCGTGCAGGCCAGCGCATACGCCAGCAGCAGGCGCGCCGATGCAAAGTACTTCATCAGCCATGTACCGGCGAAGCGGCCCGTAACGAAGGCCAGGCCGCAACCCCAGCCGAGGTAATCGGCAGCCGTCACCTGGGAAAGGCCCGCGGCCTGCGATGCAAACAGGATGAAGAAGCTGAAAACGCAAACCTGAGCGCCCACATAGAAGAATTGGGCGACGGCCGCCCGTCGGATGGCGGGCTTGCGCAGGGCCCGCAGCAGCGCGCTTCCGGCAGGCGCGGTGGAAGCCGCCTGCCTTCCGCCGCCGAGAGCCGGCATCTCGAGGAAGTAGAAAATCACGGCGATGAGCACAATTACCAGCGCGATCGCAAGGTATGGTCCTTTCACGCTGGCCGCTTCGGCCGCCAATGTCGCCTGGCGCAAGCCCTCGGGCATCGTCTGCAATTGCGCATCCGGCACGCCATCGACCAGGATCAGCCGCGCGCCCACAATCGGCGCAAGGGTTGCCGCCAGGCCGTTGAACGACTGCGCAAGGTTCAGGCGCTGGACGGCGCGCTCGGGTCGCCCCAGCATCGAGATATAGGGATTGGCGGCCGTTTCGAGCACCGCCAGTCCGCAAGCGATAATGAACAGCGCAGCAAGGAATACTGCGTACCGGTGGGTATCGGCGGCCGGCAGGAACAGCAGCGCGCCGGCGGCGAACAGCGACAGGCCGAAGATCATCGCCCACTTGTAGCCGACGCGGCGGATCAGCATGCCCGCCGGCAGCGCCATCACGAAGTACGCGATGAAGACCGCCGAATCGACCAGCGCCGATTGCAGCACGCTCAGGCTGAAGGAGCGCCGCAGGTGCGGAATCAGGATCGGGTCGAGGTTATGGACGAAACCCCACATGAAAAACAGCGAGGTAGTCATCGCAAAGGCAAAGGCATAGCTTTGCCGGCTGCTTGGTTCGGTCATGGCTTGGTGTCTCCGGAATGGCGCTCTTGGCGGCGCCTTGTGGGTTGTGGTTCTCAATGCCGACAGGGCGCAATCAGCCGTCGATCAGCGCGGGGTCCCAGGCATGCACGGTCTGGTTCTGTTGTCCGAGACCCTGGATGCCCAGCGCGATCCTGTCGCCGGGACGCAGGTAGACCGGATCGGGTCTCTGCCCCAGGCCCACGCCGGGCGGAGTGCCCGTGCTGATTACGTCGCCCGGATTCAGGGTCATGAAGCGGCTGATGTAGCTCACCAGTTCGGCTACCGTGAACACCATGGTGCGCGTATTGCCGCTCTGGTAACGCCTGCCGTTCACTTCCAGCCACATGTCGAGGTTCTGCGGATCGGGCAATTCGTCGGCGGTCACCAGCCACGGGCCGACCGGCCCGAAGGTGTCGCAGCCCTTGCCCTTGTCCCACTGGCCGCCGCGCTCCAACTGGTATTCGCGCTCCGACAGGTCGTTGACCACGCAATAGCCGGCTACATGCTCCAGCGCCCTGTCGACTTCCACGTAGCGTGCACGCGTGCCGATCACCACGCCAAGTTCGACCTCCCAGTCGCTCTTGACGGAATCGCGCGGCAGCACAACGGCATCGTTGCAGCCGATGATGGCGCTGGTGGCCTTGGTGAAGAGCACCGGTTCGGACGGCACATCCATGCCTGATTCCGCCGCGTGGTCGGAATAGTTCAGGCCAACGCAAATCATCTTTCCGATATCTGCCACGATCGGGGCCATGCGCAGCGGTCCTTCCACCGCCCGCAAACGCGCTGGATCGACGGAGGCCAATTTGTCCAACGCGGCGCGGCCAAGGTAGTTCGACGTCAGGTCTGGCAGCAGTTCGGACAGGTCGCGCACGATGCCGTCCGAATCAAGCAAGCCCGGTTTTTCATGGCCCTTGGGCCCGTAGCGCAGCAATTTCATAGTCTTCCTTGGAACATCGAAACGAAATAAAATCGGCTTTCAGGCAGCCTGCGGGGTCGGCGCCCCACTGTCGAGCAGGCCGCGCCGCAACAGTTCCTGCCAGAGGCCATCAGGCAGTGGCAGGGAAAACCAGGCGGCGTTCTGGCGCAACTGCTCCGGACTGTGCGCGCCCGCCACGCACGACACAACGGCGGGATGGGCCATCGGGAACTGCAGCGCAGCCGCCTGGATCGGAGCATCAAAGTCCCGGCATACCGCCGTGATGGCTTCGACACGCTTGACGATGTCGCAGGGCGCATCCTCATAATTGAATTTCCTGCCGCCGGCCAGGATGCCGGAATTGAACGGCCCGCCGATCACGATGCCGACGCCGCGCTCGGCGCACAGGTCCAGCAACGGCGCGCGCGCCGCCTGTTCCAGCAAGGTGTAGCGGCCCGCCAGCAAGGCGCAATCGATATCGCAGGCGTCCATCGCATCGGCCACGGCCTGCCATTCGTTGACGCCAAGCCCGATTGCGCCCACGCTTCCCTGCTCGCGCAATTGCGTCAACGCGCGGAAGCCGCCGCCATGGGTCAGCTGCTTCCAGTAATGGTGGTGCAACGGGCCGTGCGTGACGCGCCCGATATCGTGCACGTAGAGAATGTCGACGCGGTCCATGCACAGGCGCCGCAAGCTGTCCTGGTGCGAGCGCATGATGCCTTCGTAGCTGTAGTCGAAATACGGCCGGAACGGCAACGGCTGGGCCCAGCCGTTCTCGCCCGGCTGCACGGCGCTATCGAGCAGCATCAGGCGCCCGGCCTTGGTGCTGACAACGAAGCTGCCGCGTTCCCGCTCCCGCAAGGCGGCGCCGAGACGGCGCTCTGAAAGCGTATAGCCGTAATAGGGCGCGGTATCGAAATAGCGGATGCCTTCGTCCCATGCGGCGTCCACGACCGCGCAGGCTTCGGCATCGCTCATGGCCTGGTACAGGCCTCCCAGCTGGGCGCAGCCGAGGCCCATGCCGGTCAGGGAAATGGCGCCGCGCGGCAGCCTGCGGGTGTCTCCAGGGAGCATGCCGGCTGCCATGTCAGGCCTGCTTCAGTGGGAAGCATCCCGGGCCGGACGGCTCGAAATGCTTGTAGGTGAGGATGAATTCCTGGTGTCCCAGCGCTTCCGAACAGCTTTGCTCGCCGTTCGCCACGCGCGCCACCAGATCCACGATCTCGCCGCCCACCTGCTGCAGCGAAGCCTCGCCGGTGAGGATGCGTCCCGCGTTCACGTCCATGTCTTCGGCCAGCCGCTCGTAGGTTGCCGGATTCGCGCAAATCTTGATCACCGGCGCGATCGCCGAACCCACCACGGAGCCGCGCCCCGTCGTGAACAGCGTCAAATGCGCACCGCAGGCAATCAGCTCGACGATCTCCGCATTGTCGGAAATATTGGGGAAGCCGAAGCGCACTTCGCCATCGGGCACCACGTCCAGCAGGTACAAGCCGCCGGATGCGGGCTGGTCGCCCGGCTTCAGTATCCCGCTGATCGGGGAGGCGCCGCTCTTCGCATAGGCGCCGAGCGACTTCTCTTCCAGCGTCGTCAGGCCGCCATCGGCGTTGCCCGGCGCAAAACTGCCGTGTCCCAGCACCGTGTAATAGCGGGCAGCCTTGTCTACACAAGCGACGATGGCATCGCCCAGTTCGGGTGTGGCGGCGCGCCTCTTCATATGGAATTCGCAGCCGACCAATTCTCCGGTTTCTTCAAAAACGCAGGCCGCACCTGCCGCAACCAGCTGGTCGAAGGCCACGCCGACGGCAGGATTGGCGGTAATGCCGCTGGTGCTGTCGGAGCCGCCGCAGATCGTCGCAACGACCAGCTCCTGCGCCGACATCGGCACGCGCTGCTGCGGTGCAAGCGCGTCCAGCGCCCAGCGCACCCACTCCACGCCGTCAGCCACGCTGCTGCGCGTGCCGCGGTTCTGCTGGATCGTGATGGTGTGGACGGGACGGCCGCTGCCAGCGGCTTCCTCCTGCAGGCCGCTGCGGTTGAAGCTCTCGCAGCCAAGCGAAACGATCAGCGCCGCTCCCACGTTCGGGTGCGTCACAAGGCGCTTCATCATCTTGTCTGCGTATTCGTTCGGGTAGCAGCCAGGGAAGCCGATCAGGTGCACTTCCTGTCCGGGGAAGGCATTCACGATCAGGCGCGCCACGTGGTGGGCGCATTCGACCGTGTAGGCAACGGCGACGATATTGCGGATGCCCTTGCGGCCATCGGCGCGCGGGTAACCCGACAGTGGAGGAATGGTGGTGCTCATTCTCAATGGGCGCTTACGATAAAGGCGTTGGAGTCGGAACCCAGCGTGTAAGTAGGCAGGTAGTCGCTGGCAAGGTTATGCGTGTGCAGCATCGCGCCGCGCGCCACTTCGGCCGTGACGCTGCCGATCAAGGCGCCATAGCGCAGCACCTTTTCCCCAGGCTGCAGAGCGCTGCGCGCAACTTTGTAGCCGAGCGGGATTGCTTCAGGGAGGGTTACCGCAACGCCGTCGATATCGACGGTATCTCCGGCAGCTAGCGCCGTGCGGGCAATCAGGCAATTGTCTTCGGGCGACATCAGGAGAAGGCGCGGCGCGCCGGCTGAGGGAGTATTCGACATGGCGCCCACCCTTCAGTCCATATGGAACACGGGTTCCATCATGGCCCAATGCTCGCCGTCGGCGCGGCTGGCCAGCGGCAGCTGGCATGGGCTGCAGAAGGTCCACCAGCGACGGGTTTCCGCATCCGCCGCGACCATTTTCATGTCGGCGTCGAAATCGTCGCCGTGGTACTCCCAATAGCCGAAGAGGAGGTTCTCCGGCTCGCGCAGGAAAATGCTGTAGTTGCGAACATTGGCTTGCTGGAGCTTCGCCAGCACTTGTGGCCAGACGGCCGCATGCAGCGCCTTGTATTCCGCGATCTTATCGGCGGCGATCCCGATCACCATTCCCATGCGCTGCATTCCGGCTCCTCGTGTACGTCATATATTTCGTCCAATGCAGCCATTGTGCAAACAGCAGCAAAAGCGGGCAATTGCTAAAATCACCAAGGAGCGGAACGAAATTTCACACGGCGGCGCACAGGCGCGCGTGGCTCACGCGGGCGGCATCGAGCCCTTGCGCCGAGAGGCAGAGCGCTTGGCCAACGCTTTCGAGAGCATGTCGAAAAGCGTGCGGGCGGCGGGCGCCATGCTGTGATTGCGCTTGCTGATCAGGCCCAGGGTGCGGTGAATGGCGGGGTTCACCAGCGGAACGCCGATCACCGATTCGGGCCGTTCAGGCAGGACCGACAGGCCCGGCACCGCGGCCACGCCCATGCCCGCCTCGACCAGGGCCAGCACCCCGGAGACGTGGTTGACTTCACAGAAAATGGCCGGGTGCTTCTCGACTCCGGCCAGAGCTGCGTCGATGACGCTCCGGTTGCCGCTGGACTTGGCGACCGACACGAATCTTTCGCCCGCAAGGTCCTTCCAGTTCAGCGCCTTGCGGTGCGCCAGGCGATGGTCGTGGCGCATCGCCAGCACATAGCGCTCCTTGTATATCGGCTCGAATACGATTTCGGCGTCTTCCGCGCCGGTGAAGTTGATGCCGAAATCGGCTTCTCCGGCCAGCACCAGGTTCAGCACGTCCTGCGCGCTCTCGTCGTGAACACGAACACGGATGCGGGGAAAACGCTCGCTGAACTCCTTCAGCACCGCAGGCAGGAAATGCCATACAGCCGATGGTACGCAGGCCAGCGTCACAGTCCCGGTCCGGTGCGCCGCCAGGTCGGCCACGCCCAGCACCGCGTCTTCCAGCCCATCGAGCGCCGTGCGCACATTGAGCAGGAAAGCCTGTCCCACATTGGTCAGCTGCACGCGGCGCGTGGTCCGTTCGAACAGCCTGACGCCCAAGCCGTCTTCCAGCTTCTCGATGCGGCGGCTCAGCGCCGATTGCGACAGGAATAAGTCCTCGGCAGCCTGCCGGAAGCTCGCGCGTTCGGCGACCGCCACAAAGGCCTGCAAGTCGTGCAAGTCGTAATTGATGCGCATGATGCATTAATCCGCTGGAAAATTGCAATTCACAAATTATGCCATTTACCGGAAGATTCATCCAACCACCACCAGCCTCGCCAAGAAGGCACCCACCAAGGAGACAACGTGCGCCATTCCTGCGCCCTCACCGTATTGCTCGCCGCCAGCGGAAGCTGCCTGGCCCAAGGCAGCGTGGACCTGTACGGCATCGTCGATGCCAGCGTGCGCGCCACCAGTGGCCTCGGCGCCAACAACAGCCCTGCTCCATCCGGCCAGACGGCCGCTGTCAGCAGCGGCATCGACAACACCAGCCGCTGGGGCATCAAAGGCAATGAAAAGCTGGCGAACGGCTGGACGGCGCAGTTCCGCCTCGAAGGCGGCATCAACGTCGACACAGGCGGCCAGACCAAGGGCGACCGCCTGTTCGACCGCCAGGCCTGGGCTGGCCTTGAAAGCCCGTTTGGCAGCCTGGCCGCTGGCCGCCAGACCAACCTGCTGTCCGACGCCCTGATACCGGTCGATCCGATCGGCAAGCGCTACGCATCCTTCAACCCGAATATCAACATCGCAGGGCTAAGCAATACCGCTTTCGGCACCCATTCCCTCGGGCGCCAGTACGGACCCAGTGGCTATGCCGACAACTCTTACCGGCTCGACAACACGGTCAAGTACACCGCCAGTGCCGGCCCTTGGCAGGCGCGCGCCGCCTGGTCGTTCGGCGAAGTGCCCGGCGATTCCAGCGCATCTTCAAGCCACGGCGTTGCGCTGGCCTACCAGCGCTCCGATTGGACCGTCTCCGGCGCGACCATGCAATTCCGCAGCCGCGAGGGCCTCGCGCTCGATGCCTGGACGTTCGGTGCGGCGGTACGCACCGGCGCATGGCAGTTCAAGGCCAATATCGCGCGCAACAAGGCTGACACGGGGCCGGACAAAACGGTCCGCCAGCGGATTTTGTCGGCCGGCGTCAGCCGCCAGCTGCTGTCCGACCTGCTTGTCACAACCGCCTGGTACAGCATCCGGCGCGAAGCGACGGGCTTCATGGATGACGGATTCGACCGCGCCTTCCTGTTCATCGAAAAGACGCTTGCGCCGCGCACCACAGCCTATATCGAAAGCGATTACACCGTATGGCGCGGCGACGCCGCCGGCAAGATGGCGTCCCAACCCAACGCGCGGCATGGTACTGGCCTGACCCTGGGCCTCATGCACAAATTCTAATGCCTGGAAAGGAACATCATGCGATCCCAACACGTGAAGACAAAAACCCTGGTGGCACTGGCGGCAATGGCGCTGGCCGCCGCGGCCCACGCAACCGACTTGCAGGTTGTCGCCTCCGGCGGCTTCGCCCAGGCCTACAAGGACTTGTCCGGCCCATACGAGAAAGCCAGCGGCGACCGCCTGCAGTCGGCATGGGGGCCGTCAATGGGCACCACGAAGAACGCGATCCCGGCGCGCCTGGCGCGCGGCGAGGCGATCGATGTCGTCATCATGGTCGGCGATGCGCTCGACAAGCTGATGGCCGAAGGCCGACTGGAGCCGGGCAGCAAGGTAATCCTCGCCAACTCCCCTATCGCCTGCGCCGTCAGGCAGGGCGCAGCAAAGCCGGACATCAGTACAGTCGAGGGCTTGCGCCAGGCCTTCCTCGGCGCATCGCACGTCGCCTACTCCGACAGCGCTAGCGGCGAATACATCAAGAAGGAACTGCTGGACAAGCTTGGCATCAAGCAGCAGATGGAAGGCAAGGCCGCCCAGATTCCCGCCACGCCGGTCGGCGAAATCATCGCGCACGGCGAGGCCGATTTCGGCTGCCAGCAGAAGAGCGAACTGAAGCCGGTCAAAGGCATCGACATCGTCGGCCTGCTGCCGCAAGAAGTGCAGCTCAAGACGCAGTTTGCCGGCGCCATCGTGCGCGGCTCAAGCCACCCCGAGGCGGCCGCCTCCCTGCTGCGCTTCCTGTCCTCGCCCGCCAACGCCGCCGCCATCGAGGCAACCGGCCTGGAGCCGGTGAGCAGCCAACGCTGAAACCATCACTTGAGCACATCATGACCATGCAATCGACCGCCGCCGCTGACATTGCGGCACCCATCTCTCCCGCGCGGGCAAAAGCTCCGTCGAAACTTGGCGCCGTGATCCGCGTCACCAGCGGGAATTTCATCGAGATGTACGACTTCTTCCTGTTCGGCTTCTACGCGCAGCAGATCGCCGCGGCGTTCTTTCCGGCGTCCAGCGAATACGCGGCACTGATGATGACCTTCGCCACTTTCGGCGCCGGGTTCTTCATGCGCCCCCTGGGCGCCATCCTCCTGGGCAGCTACATCGACCGCATCGGCAGCCGCAAAGGCCTCGTGCTGACGCTCGCGATCATGGCGTCGGGCACTGCACTGATCGCCTTTGTTCCCGGTTACGCCAGCATCGGGCTCTGGGCGCCGCTGCTGGTGCTGATCGGCCGGCTGCTGCAGGGCTTTTCGGCTGGAGTGGAGCTGGGCGGGGTCTCCGTCTATCTTTCCGAAATGGCGACGCCGGGCAACAAAGGCTTCTACGTCAGCTGGCAATCGGCCAGCCAGCAGGTGGCCATCATCTTCTCCGCCGCGCTGGGCTATGGACTGAACCACGCCCTGTCCAAGGACGTGATCGCGGACTGGGGCTGGCGCGTGCCGTTCTTTATCGGCTGCTCGATCATCCCCGTGGTGTTCCACATCCGCCGCTCGCTGCAGGAGACCCAGGCCTACCTGGCGCAGAAAACCCATCCGACTTTCCGCCAGATGATGCGCACCATCGCCCGCAACTGGCCGCTGGTCACCGTCGGCGCCGCCCTGGTGGTCCTGACGACCGTCGCCTTCTACATGATCACCGTCTACACGCCGACCTTCGGCAAAAGCGTGATCAAACTGAGCACCGAAGAGAGCCTGCTCGTTACGCTCTGCGTCGGCGTATCCAACTTTATCTGGCTGCCGGTGATGGGCGCGCTGTCGGACCGCATCGGGCGTTGGCCCGTCATGGCCGCCTGCTCGGCGCTGACCGCGTTGACCGCCTACCCTGCGCTGTCATGGCTGATCGCCAATCCGAGCTTCGGCCACATGGTAATGATTGAATTGTGGCTGTCTTTCCTGTATGGCAGCTACAACGGCGCCACCATCGTCGCGCTGACCGAGATCATCCCGGCTCAGGTACGAACCACCGGCTTCTCCCTGGCCTACAGCCTGGCGACGGCGCTGTTCGGCGGCCTGACGCCCTTGCTGTCGACCTGGCTGATCGAAGCCAGCGGCGACAAGGCCGCCCCTGGCTACTGGCTCGCCGGCGCCGGCGCCATCAGCCTGGCCGCCACTTTCCTCGTCTACCGCGGCATCGTCAAGGAGCGGCGCCCGCTTACGCAGTAATCCGCAGCATGACTGAAGCATGCGGCGCCAGGGTCTGACGGATCACGCCATGTGCAGGCGACAGGTCCTGGCGCAGCCACAGGTCGCGCAGGGCAACGGTCCTGTCGCCCAGGTTCAGGCGCGACAGGTCGAAAGCAATTTTCGCAGGTGCGTCTTCAGTATTGAACAGCGCGAGGTAGTGCACGCCCTTGGCGTCTTTTGGCTGCGCACTCCAGATGCGCGTGCCTTGGTCGGCGCGATGCGGGCGGTTCTGGTGGCTCTTTCCGTGTACTGCCAGCACTTCCGGATTGGTCAGCAAAGCCAGGGTATGGTCGTCCAGGCTGCGCAGGTCGCCTCCCATGATGAGCGGCGAACGGGCGATGCTCCATAGCGTCATCAGCGTCTGCTGTTCATCCGGCGTGAATTTGGTGTCGCGCGAGCCCATCGCAAGACGGCCGAGCGGCAGCATATCGGCGTCGGGCCAGGAATTCTCGCCCATCACCGGGTTCCAGTTTTCCAGCCTGTCGAACTGCTCTTTCAGCAGCTTCCACTCATCCCAGAAATCGTCGGAAATACGCCACATCTGCGCATAATGCGGCACGTGGCTGGCCCATTTGAGATCGGTTTCGCCTGGCGAAATGCTGAGTGTAATGGCGCGGCCTGAGGCCTGGATGGCCTTGTGCGCCCCCTCGATCTCGCGCCAGTTCTTGTCGTAGGGACGGGCCAGGTCGTCCATCTTGACGAAGTCGATGCCCCACGATGCGTATAGCTTGAAGATCGAGTTGTAGTACTCCTGCGCGCCGGGCTTGGTCATGTCGATGCCGTACATGTCCCCGTTCCATTCGCAGATGGAACTGGTGTCGGCAATATCCTGCGCACGCAGGCTGGTGCCCAGGATCGGCGTATTCATGCGCACCGCCTGGCGAGGAATGCCGCGCATGACGTGGATGCCGAATTTCATCCCCATGCGGTGGATCTGGTCTGCCAGGCCCTTGAAGCCCTTGCCGTTGGCGGCCGATGGGAAACGGTTCGGCGCCGGCAGCAGGCGGCCGTATTCGTCCATTGTCAGTTCGGCGCCTTTGCGATATTCGTATCCGTTGGCGTTCGGCTCGTACCACTGGATGTCGACCGTGAAGATGTCATAGCCCGAAGGCAGCAGCTTCTGCGCCATGATCCGCGCGTTTTCCAGCGCCTGCGCCTCGGTGATGGTGGTAGCGAACGAGTTCCAGCTGTTCCAGCCCATCGGCGGTGTCGGCGCCAATTGCGTGCGTGCGGCCGATTTCGGCGCCGCTGCGAGAGCTGCTCCGGGCAGCGCCGTGGCGGCGGCGGCTGCGGTTGCAACGGAAGTTGTGATGAGTCGGCGGCGAGGTAAGTTGATCATTGTTTCATCGATTATGGGTTGAATTTCACGACAATGGCTTTTCCGTCGTAGCGTACGCTCCTGGTGGCCTGGGCCGTATCGAGGCCCTTGCCATTGGACTGGTCGACCAGCACAAGGTTCAAGGTGCGGGTCTTCACCATGCCAGCGAAACTGCCTTTGCGCGCCGCGATTTCCAGCGTCTTCGCTTTGTCGTTCCAGTTTAGCTTGACGCGGGCGGACTGGCCCTTTTCATAGGCATAAGTCTCGTTGTCGTCTTCGTACAGGGTAAAGCTGCCATTGGCGCCGGGGTAGATGCGGATCTCGTATGGGGCCTCGGGTTGCTCGGTCGCATACTGCAGCACCGGTCCCATTGGCAGGATCGCGCCGGCCCGCACATACAGCGGCAGGATGTCCAGCGGCACATCTCGCGCGATAGACTGCCCTCCCTCATAGCGCTGGTTGGTCCAGAAGTCGTACCAGGCAGCTCCCGTGGGCAGGTAAGTGCGCAGGCTCGCGTCGATTACCGGCCTGGATTCAGCCAGCGCCCGCATGGCGCTCGGCGTGCGCCATGCGAGGCGCAGGCTACGGTCCGAGCTGGCCTGGAAGTACTCCAGCTTCACCTTGACGCGCTGGCCCTTGTGCAGCACCAGGCGCGTGCTGGCCATCCGCTTGCCGCCGTTTTCCCAGCGTTCGAGCACGACCGACCCATCGAGGTACAGGCGGTAGCCATCGTCGCCTTCCACGCCGATCTCATATTCGCCGTCCTCCGGCGCCTCCAGCGTGCCGTTCCAGCGCGCGGAGAAGTCGTCCAGCTGGCTCAGGCCAGCCGGAATCGTGGCCAGCGGCGGGGCCGGCCAGGAATGGTCGATGACCTTGTCGACCACCTGGCCCTTGGGCGTTTCGAAATTGCGCCCTTCAAAGTACTGTCCCGCCAGGCCGGGCTGGCCGTCCGGAGTACGCAGGTAATCGCCAGGGATGGTGGCGGGCGGCGGCGGCTGGATGCGGTACATCGGCCGCGTGACGGGGTGAACCAGCAGCGAAGGCCCGAACATGAAGGCGTCATTGATGCCGTAGGTTGCCTTGTCGCCCGCAAAGTCCATCGGCAAGGCGCGCATCAGCGTGTAATGCTCGCTGGTCACCTTCGCGCTCAAACCGTAGGTGTAAGGCAGCAGGCGGTAGCGCAGGTGGGCGGCATCGAGCAAGGACTTGTAGACCTCCGAGTCGAGCGACCTGAAGATGTAGGGCTCGCGCTCGATGTCGGTGCCGTGCACGCGCATGATGGGGTTGAAGGCGCCGTACTGGAACCAGCGCGCGAACAGCTCGCGATATGCCGGGTCCTTCTCGCCGCCGGGATAGTCGCGGGCGACGAAGAAGCCGCCGGTATCCTGGGTCCAGTAAGGGTTGCCGGTGACGGTGACGTTGACGCCGCCGCTCACCTGCTTGCGCAAGGTATCCCAGCTCGCGAAAATGTCGCCCGACCAAGACGCAGCGGCGGTGCGCTGCGCGCCGGCCCAGGCCGAGCGGGTCAGCGTGAACACGCGCTTGTTGCCGGTGGCGCGCTGCCCGTCGTACGTGCCCTGCGTCGTCAGCAGCGTATAAGGGTTCAGATAGCGCGAGAAGTCGCCAAGCGCATTCCTGCCCAGCGACTTGATGTCCGCTTCGTTCTGGGCCGCATCCCACGCCGCCGATCCGACCTCCACTTCCGTGCCATCCATCCACAGCGCGTCCACGCCCTTGTCGAACAGCCCGGCCTTGGCATGCTTGAAGTAAATGCGGCGCCCTTCCTGGCTGTAAGCATCGTAGACGCGCGCCTTGCGCGAGATCCAGTGCAGCGGTTCAAAGCGCAGGCCATGCTGGTCCAGTTCCTTGCCCAGCGCCGTATCGTTGCCGACCGACGGCCAGATCGAGACCATCAGCTTCAGGTTCAGCTTGTGCAGGCTGTCCGTCATACCGGCCGGATCGGGATAGCGCACCGTGTCCCAGGTCATGCCGCTCCAGCTGCCGTCCTTGTCGCTGCCCCAGTACTGCCAGTCCTGCACGATGTAATCGAGCGGGAAGCGCTCCTTGCGGAAGGTCTCCGCCACCTCGACGAGGCGCTGCTGCGTGGGGTAGCGTTCCTTGCTCATGAACAGGCCGAAAGCCTGCTTGGGATACATGGGCGCAGCGCCCGTCAGGCGGCGGTATTCGCCCACCACGTCGTCCATCGAGCGGCCGCCCATAAAGTAATAATCGACGCCGCCGGGAGCGCTTTCGGCCCACAGCCTTGCGCCGTCGGGGCCGTCGTGGAAGCGCATTTTCGAATACGTATCCCACAGCACGCCATAGCGTTCGGAGGACATCATCACTGGAATGATGATGCCCAGGTTCGTCTGCACCAGCAGCAGATCCTGGTTGCGGCGGTTGACGGCGTCGCTGTCGGTATAGCCGAATCCAAAAATCGCCTCGTCCGGCTTCAGGGTGAAGCGGTTCTCCACCTCGTAGGTCGGCGCGCCCGATATCGCCACCGGTTTGACCGACTGGGGCTGCTCGGACTCGCGCGTGTACAGACGTCCGGCGCTGTCCAGGAACCTCAAAGCGCCAGTCTTGCGGTCGACCACGATGCGCAGCTTCGCGCTCTTGATCGTCAGGGTGCCAGCGCCCTCCTCCAGCTCGAATGCCACTTTCCCGGGCTTCTCCACCACCACCAGGCTCGGGCTGGTCCAATGGTTAATACCGAGGTTGGCGTTTACCCGCACGGTGCCAGGACCATAGAAAATTACGTTCTTGGTGACGCCGCCGGCACGGAACTGCACGCCGTCCTGCAAGCGCACGTAGCCGAAGCCGTCCTGCGCGCCCACGGCAAAAGGCACCGCCAGCAGGTGTCCATTCTTGTCCAGGCCACTGCTGGCGCGCCCCGCCGCGGCAGCCGGCGCACCCCAAGCGAAGGCCAGCGCAAGCGAAGCGGCCAGCACGGTCCTAGTCAGACGGTTCATGAATCCCCACTCCCCGCGGATCAGCGGAACACTGCGACAAAGCCGCCGCGCGGCTTGATCGTCACGCGGACTTTGCCGGATGCCAGCTCCTTCTGGGTGAAATCACGCTGTCCCGCCCCGTCGGTGATCATGGCGCCCTTGCGGTTGCCGATGAAGGACAGGTCAAGGTCCACCGTACGCTCCCCCTGGTCGGCGTTGATGCCCGCCACATACCAGCTGCTGCCGGCCTTGCGCGCCATCACAACGTGCGAGCCAGGATAACCTGCGAGGAAGCGGCTGTCATCCCAACGGCGCGGCAAATCGCGCAGGAAACCCCGCACATATTCCGGTACAGCTGCCATGCCCTCCGGGATTTCCGCGAAGTGCTGGATTCCCGACAGGAACAGCACAGACTCGGCAAGCTCAAAGCCGTCGCGGGTGGCGCGCTTGATGTTCGCCTTGTCGCCGAATACCATCGGCGTGAAGTCCATCGGGTCGAACAGGTTGCGGATCATGGCTGCGTTGACGGCATGGCCCGGCACGGCGTCTTCGTCCTTCTGGTCGAAGGTGGTGAACTCCAGGCCGCGGATCGCCTCGGCCGTCATCAGGTTCGGGTAGGTCCGCTCCAGGCCGCGCGGCAGCGTGGCGCCGTGGAAGTTCACCAGCAGGCCGGCGTCGGCCGCGTCCTTCAGGATATCGACGTAATACTGGATCATGGAGGCGCCGTCGCCACCGAAAAAGTCGACCTTGACGCCCCTGATGCCCATGCTGCGCAGGCGCGCGAACTCCTTCTTGCGCGAATCGTGCGTCAACAGTTTGCTGCGCGGAGTCTGCGGCGCGGTATTCCAGTCGCCGGCGGAGTTGTACCAGGCCAGCAGGCTGATGCCCTTGGCGGCGGCGTAGCCGGCCAATTCGGCCATCTTGTCATAGCCGATCTGCTTGTCCCACTCGGCGTCGACCAGCGTGTAATCCCATTTCATCTCGACCGCGTAGTCGATGAACTTCTTCTGCACATCGTACACGGTGGCCCCGTCCTTGAGCAGCGGCCAGCTCCAGGAAGCATGGCCCGGCTGCACCAGCTTTTCGTCGAACTTGATCGCCGGCGCGGCCAGGTCGGTGCCGAGGGTCGAATTCATCACAGTTTCCAGCGCACCAACGGCCACCACGCGCCAAGGGGTGCTCAAGGTGCCTTTGGTTTCAGCCAGCAGCTTGCCCTTGGTGAAAACTTCCTTTGGCGTCGGGCCATCGATGCGATACAAGCCGCCGGGAGATTCGCTCGCCAGGCGCGACGCATGGGAGCTGCCATCCATATTCGACTCCGTCAGCGCCACCCAGGTATCGCCGCTGCGGAACAGCGCCGGGAACACCCAGCCTGATTTCAGCGTGGACGGCTGGCCAACCGGAATATCAACCTGGTAATGCTCTTCGTAGGAAGGATTGGTCTTGCCCCAGCCGGATTTGGCCACCGCGATCGGCTGCAGGAAGGCGCGGGTTTTCGGGTCGAACGCGAAGCCAGTCGCCTCGCTCAGGAAGCGCTTGACCGGGATCCCGGCATCCGCCACGACATAGCGGAAGGCCACGCCATCGTCGGACACGCGGAACGCCACGTCCATCTTGTTGCCGGCGGCATTGACCAGCGTATAGACCTGCTCATTGGCACGGTACTGGATGTCGCGGCGCTTGCCAACCGCCATCGTGTACTGTTCGGCGACCGGCTGGACCGGCGAAGTGTTCACCAGCTTCAGGCCACGGGCAAAGTCCGCACCCGCCAGCTGCAAACCCAGCGGCGACGGCAGGAGCACTGCCTGGCCATTGCGCTTGATGGTGTACGACAGCGTCTTGTCCGGATTGACGGCCACCGACACGTCCAGCTGCTTGTTCGGGCTTTCAAGCGCGAATGCAGCGCCGCTAGCCATAGCCAAACCCATTACCACACTCAATTTCTTCATCTTCATATTCACTTTATCGATCAATAATCATTCCCAGCGCAGGTGCACGACCTTGTAGCCGTTTTCCCGGATGGCTTTCAGTAACGCAGGCAGCGCCTCGGCCGTCGGTCCGTTCGCGTCGTGCATCAGCACAATGCCTCCGCCGGATTCGCGCAGCCGTTCGACCAGGCGCCCGAGCAGGGCCGGGCTCCGCATATCGTTCGGGTAGTAGTCGTCAATACCCACATCGATCGAGGCCACGGTGACCTTCCGCTCCTTGAGCCGTGCCAGGATCGCGGGCGTCTCTTCGAGGAAGGGGAAGCGGTATGCGGCCGGCGCGTACCCGAATACGCCGGCGAACGACTGCATCCCCTGCTCCAGGTCGGCCAGCTGCTCATTCACCGGCATGGACTTGAGGGCCGGGTGGGCGAAACTGTGCAGGGCGGGAGTATGGCCCGCCTGGACCACGCGCCGCCCCAGTTCCGGGTGTTTGGCAAGATTGGCGCCCGTCATGAAGAAGGTCGCCTTCGCACATTGCGCATCCAGGGCATGCAAGACGGCGTCGATCGTCCCGGGATTCGGCCCGTCGTCAAACGTCAGCACTACCTCACCCTTCTCAAGAGGCAGGGCACCATACTGCACCGTTCCATAGGCCGCATATTCGCGCTTCAAGGTCAAGACGCGCGACGTGCCCAATGCATCCGCACTGCACGCCGCAGATGCACCAGCGCTGGCCGCGCACAGCAGCAGGCCGAATGACCAGGGGAGAATCGGCGATCTCATTTTACGTCCATTTCAAACCCGTTTGCAGGCAGGTCGTCTGCGCTGAACAGGTTGATGAAGGGCGCGTCCGCCCACGCATAGCGCACTTTGGCAGGGTGGCCGGATGCGGCGCCATGCAGCGTTACCTCGTCGCCCTTGGCGGTTGCCTGGGCAAATTTGCACACGTCTTTCGCGCACACTTCAAACCCGATCGCGGTATCCGACGAATAGGTCCGCAAGCCGCCGTTCGTATCGGTAAAGCGGATCACGATATCCTTCCCACGGCGGGCGGCAGACACAGCTTGCGGTCCACCCGGCGTGATCTTCTCGCCGTAAGCCACCACCCGCGCTGCGCGGGCCAGGCGTGCGCCGACTATCGCCTTCTGTCCCGGATGGATATCGGATCGGTCGCCGAAATCGAACGTCACCGCCAGTCCAGCGTGGGGATCGTTACGGACTGACACGGACTGTGCCTCGCGCAGTTCCGCCCACGCTGAATACCCAGGCTTGGTTGCGACCGAACCGAATGAAGTCAGTTGCGCTATCACGAATGGCAGGTCCGGCTGCGCGAATGTCCTGCGCCAGTCGGCAAACAGCAACGGCAGCAAAGTGCGGTACTCCTGGGCGGCGCCGGCATTGGCCTCGCCCTGGTACCAGGCCGCCAGCTTGAACCTGAAGCCCTGCATCGGCGCGATCATGCCGTTGTACAGTGTCGTCACGCTGGTGGGAGGTTCCCAGGGCGTGGGCGGCTGCGACGCCTTGAGACTGGAGCCAAGCTGGTACTTCCAGCGCAACGGCAAGGCGATGCGGTTGCCGTCCGCGGTACGCAGCACGCGCTGGTCGGCCGGGCTTACCAGGCCGCCGCCGTTATCGTCATCCAGTACGCGCACCGCGATGACATTTTTCCCTGGCTTGAGCACGCCTTTCGGCACAGCATAATCGCGTCCGGACCACCAGTTGATGCTGGCGCCGACGCGCACGCCATTCACCCAGGTCGTGTCGGCGGTAGCGATCTGGCCAAGCAGCAGCTGCGTTGCGGCTTCGGCCTGCTGCGCTGTCAAGTCGACCTTTGCACGGAACCATACGACTCCGCGATGCTTGCTGACCGATGCAATGGGCGACTCGCTCCATCGTGCGCCCAGTTCCATCCCCGGCCAGGCGCTGTCATCAAACTCCGGGTTGGCCCAGGCGCGTTGGGCCCGCGCGCTGGGATCGACGCTGGCCCACCACGCTTCCTGCCGCTTTTCCTCTGCGCGCATGCCCGCAGCGACATCGGCGCCATAGGCATCGACCACGTCGAGCGCTTCGCCATAAGTGCCAAGCTTGCGCATCGAGGCGGCGCTGATCCAGCTCTGGATGGAGCTGCCACCCCAGCTGGCATTGACGAAACCGACCGGCACCTTGTACTGCCTGTGCAGGGTACGGGCCATGTGATAGCAGACGGCCGAAGCCTGGCCGGTCGTCTGCGCACCGGCCACCTGCCATTGCGGGGCAGTCCTGAATTCCTCCTGCAGGACCGGCGATGTGTCGCGGGGGATGTTGGTGAAGCGGATTTGCGGATTGGCCGAATAGGTCACATCCATCGGCGCATTGGTTGCATTCGCCATGGCCAGCTCCATGTTCGACTGCCCGCCGCACAGGAAGACGTCCCCGACCAGGATGTCATTCAAGGTCGTCGCCCCATCGCTGGAACTGGCACTCAGTGCGTAGGGGCCGCCGGCCGGCATGGGCGCCAGCCTGGCACGCCATCTTCCGCTGCTGTCAGCCGTCGCCTGCACGCTCTGTCCCCCAAGTTTCACGGTAACAATAGCGCCCGGAACAGCCTTGCCCCAGGTTTCCACCGGCTGGTCGCGCTGCAATACAGCGTGATCGCCGAAGATGGCGGCAAAGGCGGGGGCCGGTGCCGACGCACTTGAGGGAGCACTTGCGGCCAGCGCCATAGCGGCCACGCTTACGAGCAATGCCTGCCTGAGGGCTTTGACCTGAGGCTTAATTCCTGGTGAATTCATTCTTCGCTGTCTCTCGACGGACTTAACCAAGCCCATTGTGCGAGGAGCGGGAATGCACCGGCAATTGCGAAAGTTAACAACCCCGCCAACGAAATTTCTCACCCAGCCCATAAAACACCGCGCATCGCTTGCCCAGGGGGGCAATTGAAACTAACCTGAGCCCACAAAATCGTAACCATCAGCCACTGGAGTACCACAGATGCCGAACCGCCGCGCCACGCTTCTCGCGTTTGCCGCCCCCCTCCTCGCCCTATCCCTCCCCATGCAAGGCGCCCGCGCGCAG
This sequence comes from Pseudoduganella sp., assembly GCA_039593355.1. Taxonomy (GTDB): domain Bacteria; phylum Pseudomonadota; class Gammaproteobacteria; order Burkholderiales; family Burkholderiaceae_D; genus Rugamonas. The sequence continues at coordinate 22,498 of JBCNPK010000007.1, read as the reverse complement.
GAGGAGCCGGTGCAACTGGCCACGGTTCCCGGGCCATTCCGCCCGGAGGCCGAGTCGCTCAGGACTTACAAGACACCCGAGTGGTTCCGCGACGCGAAATTCGGTATCTGGTCGCACTGGGGCCCGCAGTCCGTGCCGCGCGCCGGGGACTGGTACGCGCGCAATATGTACGTCTACGGCAGCGACCAATACAAGCACCATCTGGAGCATTACGGCCATCCGTCCAAGTCGGGCTACAAGGACATCATCCCCTTGTGGAAAGCCGAAAAGTTCAACCCCGACGCCCTGATGGCCCTGTACAAGAAAGCCGGTGCGCGCTACTTCGTCAGCATGGGCGTCCACCACGACAATTTCGACCTGTGGGATTCACGCTACCACGAATGGAACGCGGTAAAAATGGGCCCCAAGCGCGACATCGTCGGCGACTGGAAGAAGGCCGCAATGAAGGCTGGCCTGCGGTTCGGCGTATCCGAGCACCTGGGCGCCAGCTACGGCTGGTTCGCCCCCAGCCATGGCTACGACCAGATCTGGCCAATGCTGGGCGTGGACTACGACGGCGCTGATCCGAAATACGCCTCGCTGTACCATCGCGCCCATAACCAGCCTTACAAGGGCTCGAGCGGTTGGTACACAACCGATACGCGCTTCCACCAGGAGTGGTACAACCGTATCACCGACCTGCTCACCCGCTACCAGCCGGACCTGCTCTACTCCGACGGCGGCCTGCCGTTCGGCCAGGTGGGCCGCAGCCTTGTAGCCAACTTCTACAACGCCAACCAGGCCAGCCACGGCGGCAAGCTGGAGGCGGTCTACAACCACAAGGATATCGGCTCCGGCGAGTTCATTCGCGAAGCCGGCGTGCAGGACGTTGAACGCGGCGTCATGGAAGGCATCAATCCCCTGCCATGGCAAACCGACACCTCGATCGGCGACTGGTTCTACAGCGAGGGCTACAAATACAAGACCACCACCGAAGTGGTGCATATGCTGGCCGATATCGTCAGCAAGAATGGCAACCTGCTGCTGAACGTGGTGCAGTATCCGGACGGCAGCCTGCCGCCCGAGCCCATGCAGTTCCTGCAGGAGATGGCGGCGTGGATGTCGGTCAACGGCGACGCGATTTACGGCACACGCCCATGGAAGATCTTCGGCGAAGGCCCGACCAAGGCACACTCCGGCCACTTCCAGGAAAACGCTGCCTATACCCCGCAGGACATCCGCTTCACCACCAAAAATGGCGCGCTATATGCCATCACCCTGGGCGCCCCGACCTCGGCGGTGCGCATTGCCTCATTGGGCCGCAAGGCCGGACTGGAAACACGCCCGGTGAAGAACGTAACGCTTCTGGGCAGCACCACTCCGCTGCGCTGGGAGCAGACCGACGAGTCGCTGACGATCCAGCTGCCCGCCAGCCTTCCGAGCCAAATGGCCTCAAGCTTCCGGGTCACCTTCTGAGCAGACCCGACGGGCCGACCGGATAAGCCGACGCGAGCGGCGGCCGGCCCGTCTGCAACACAGCCCCGATTCACCTTTTCATGGAGACAAGGATGATGAAGAAAACCCTGGCCCTCCCATGGCTGCTGGCCGTAATGCTGGCCGCCTGCGGTGGTGGTAGCGCCCCTTCCAGCCAGTCGCCGGCAACCGCCGCCACGGTTGCCACCAGTAACACCACTACCGCCACCGGCACGCGCTGGATGAACGTGAAGTACGGCGGCAGTGGTTACGTACCAGGCCTGGTCTTCCACCCGACCAGCCCGAACGTGCTGTACGCCCGCACCGACATCGGTGGCAGTTATCGCTGGGATGGCGCCACTTCGTCATGGATTCCAATCACCGACGGCTTCGGTGTCACGGAAGAATTCTTCAACGGCGCCGAAAGCATCGGTCTCGATCCGAACGACGACAAACGCGTCTATCTCGTCACCGGCTTGTACGACTGGGCCGGCAGCAACGGACGCCTGTACATCTCCACCGACCGCGGCGACAACTGGACCCACGTCGACCTGCCCTTCCGCGTCGGTTCCAACGATCCGGGCCGGGCCATTGGCGAACGCCTGATGGTCGACCCGAACCAGTCCTCGGTCCTGTACTACGGTTCGCGCACCGCCGGGCTGTGGAAGAGCACAGACTACGGCCAGAACTGGGCCCAGGTCACGTCGCTGTCCTCGTTCCAGTTCAGCGGCGACCAGATTCCGGCCCTGCCAGGGCGCGCGGCAGGCGGCATCGAAGGCATCCTTTTCGACACCTCGAGCACCGGCTCCGGCAGCGCCACGCAGACCATTTACGCCACCGTGGCCCCGGACTATGCCAATGCGGCGGGCCTGAACTACAACCTGTACAAGTCGGCCGACGGCGGCGCAAGCTGGAGCGGCGTCGCAACACCCGTCAGCGGCTACCACATCCCGCACATGGTCCGTGCCAAGGACGGCATGATCTACATGGCGTTCACGCGCGACATGGGCCCCGGCGCCGGCGGCCCGGGCCGGCTGTACAAGTTCGACGGCGCCAACTGGACGCTGCTGAAAGGCTACGACACCCAGCAATGGGTCAACTTCGGCCTGGGCGGCCTGTCGGTTTCCGGCTCGGGCCCGACCACCCGCATCGCACTGGGCGTCACGAATTCCTGGGGCAACTGGCAAGGACAGCCAATTGTGCAGCTGTCGGACGATGCAGGCCAGACCTGGCGCGAAATCTCGTCCATGACGCCGCACACCCCGTCCGACGTCGACTTCGCCGGCTGGATCGACGATGTCGAGATCGACCCGAACAACCCGGACCGCATCCTGCACGTATTCGGCGGCGGCATCTGGGAGACCCGCAATGCGTCGGCGGCCAGCCCCACCTGGAACCTCGCCGTCAACGGACTCGAAGAAACCGCCACGCTGGCCCTGATGACGCCACCCAAGGGCGCCAGCTATTCCCTGCTGCGCAGCTCGGGCGACATCGGCATCCACGTCCAGACCGAACTCCTGAAGAAGCCCACACGCGGCCCGATCGGCTGGTTCGGCAATGGCTTCAGCGCGGACATGGCGTGGTCCACGCCTTCGTACATCGCTGCGATCGGCAGCCCGGTATGGAACACGCCCAACGTCGCCGGTGCCTACTCCGGCGACTCCGGCGTGACCTGGACGCCATTTGCGGCCAACCACCCGGACGCGCTGGCCAACCAGGGGACGGAATCGAATATCGCGGTGACGAAGCCAGGCAATATCATTTGGGCTCCGTCCAATTCCCGGCCGGCATACTCCACCGATAACGGCGCAAGCTGGACCTATACCAACCTGCCGGCCCTGAGTGCCGTGGGCATCAACCGCGGCTACCGCGTGGTCGCCGACCGCAAAAATCCGAACAAGGTGTATGCCTACAACTCCGGCGGCGCATGGTGGAACCAGTGGTCGGACACCGCCCATTTCTGGACTTCGACTGACGGCGGCCACACGTTCACCGAGAGCACTTCCTTCGTCGCAGCAGGCGCGCTGGTAGCGGATTTCGCCCATTCTTCAGTGGCCGTCAATCCGAACGCGGAAGGCGACCTTTGGGTGGCCGACGGCTTCAGCATCCTCCACTCCACCGACGCCGGTGTCACCTGGACCAAGCTTGCCGCGACGGCGCCCATCTGGGGCAAGAACCCGACCTGGATGTACCCGGAAGTGTACGGCGCTAGTTCGATCGCACTGGGCAAGGCGCCTGCCGGCGCAAGCTATTCGTCCTCCATTTATATCGTCGGCGCCATCAACGGCGTATGGGGCGTGCACCGCTCCGATGACGGGGGCGTGAGCTGGCGCCGTATCAACGACGACAAGCACCAGTATGCGGGACTCGGCAACCTGGCCGCCGACCAGTCCGTCCCGGGGCGCGTCTTTGCCAGCGCCGCCGGCCGAGGCGTGGTCTTCAGTTATTGATGCTACCGGCAACCAATGAGGAGAATCCCATGAAATTTCGCAGCATCCTTGGCGCCATCATGCTGGGCATGGCCGCCGGCAGCGCCGGCGCCACCGTACTCACCTTCGACAATCTGACCGAGATGATGTACGGCGACGGCTTTCCGCTGGCAGCCAACATGGCCTATGAGGGCACAGACCTGAGCTATGAGGAATCCGGCTTCAAGCTCACCTTGCACGCGCCTAACGCGGCGCCCGGCTCGGCGAACATCGGCACCGGCACCTTCGAGCCGCAAACCTTCAACTGGCACGACGGTCTCGATAACGGCGCCGGCACCTACGTCACACTGACGCGCGTCGGCGGCGGCCTGTTCAACCTGAACGGCTTTGATTTCTTCAACGACTCCAGCGACGTATCGGCGGACGGAAACCTGCTCGGGACCATCCAGGATGCCGGCAGCTGGACCACAGCGCTGACCGGCATCGCCGAACTGCGTCTGAGTTCGGGCGCATTCAACCAGATCGACAACATCGACGTGGAAGCGGCGGCAGGCGCGGTACCGTTGCCGGGAACACTGGCGCTGATGCTGGGCGGCCTGGCTGCCGCCGGCCTGGCGCGCCGCCGCCGCTGATCTGCCATGGTTGCCGCTGAAGCCCAAGTCGCGCCGCCTTGCCCTGCACACACCACCGGGGCTGCGCGCTGGCAGGCGCTCGATTGGCTGCGCGGCCTGAGCATCGTCGGCATGCTGTTGAATCTCACACCTGGGGCGTGGGACAAACAGTATGTCTGGATGGTCCATGCCAAATGGGAAGGCGGCAACCTGGTGGACATGGTGGCACCGGCATTCCTGTTCTGCATCGGCGCCGCATTGCCCATCTCGCTCTCGCGACGGATGACTGATGGCCAATCTACTATGGCGCTCTGGCGCCACGGATTATGGCGCGCTGCGATGCTGCTCGCGCTGGGCCTGTTTCTTAATGCCTATCCCGTTTTTGACCTCGCCCATTTGCGCATCCCCGGCGTGCTGCAAAAAATCGGGCTGGCTTTCACGATGGCGCTCAGCCTGGTCCTGTTGACGACGCGGCGGACGGCGGATGGCGACCCGGAGTTCAGGCCACGCGTACTGCTCGGCGCCACAATCTTCATTCTCATTTCGCACTGGGCCCTGCTGTACTTCGTTCCCGTTCCAGGCTTCGGTGCACCGCGCTTCGACCCCGTCGGCAGTTGGCCCGCTTATATCGACCGGAACTTGTTCACTGTCCCACACATGTTCATCTGGTGGCCGGTCGACGGCAAAGTGGTTTTCGATCCCGACGGATTGCTTAACGCCTACACCAGCAGCGCCACGGCATTGATAGGCGTCCTGGCCGGCATTGCCCATGTGAGCGGCAAGATCAAACGCCCCGCCGCCACGGCCTTCGCCGCCAGTGCGTCAATGATGTTCATGGCGCTGGCACTGAGCGGAATCTGCCCGATCGTCAAGAATATTTATACTTCCACCTTCGTGCTGTTCAGTGCTGGTTTCTCCCTGGCCTTGCTGGCTATGCTCAGCCTCCTCGCCGACCTGCCAGGAACCGGCAGGCTCCTGTACCCATTGGAGGTGTATGGCGCCAACCCGCTCCTGGCCTATGTGACCAGCTTTTTGCTAGCGCCATTGCTCGATTACAGCTGGCACGCTTCAGATGGCGCCGCATCGATCAGGAGCGCGAGCCAGGCCGCTTTGAGCGGGCTGCTCGATCCATATGCGGCATCGCTTGGCTTCGGCCTGATTTATCTGGTCCTTCAGTTCCTGGTGCTGCGGGCCTGTTATCGCCGCCGCTGGATTCTAAAGCTCTAGCCTCGCTTGAAGACTTGCGACAGCTCCTAGCCGTCGCTTCGCAGCGCGGCAATCGGGTCCAGCGCCGCCGCCTGGCGCGCCGGGTACACGCCAAAACCAAGCCCGACCGCCACGCACAGAAGCACCGCCAGCAACAGGCTCACTGGCGACCATGCGACTGACCATCCCGCCAGCGCGGCAATGCTGTAGGCCGCGACTGCGCCAAGGACGATGCCGAGCAGCGCTCCGCTGACGGCGATCACCAGCGCTTCGGCCAGGAATTGCTCCACCACGTCGCGGCGGCGTGCGCCGAGCGCTCGCTTCAGCCCCACCTCGCGGCGGCGCTCGAGCACATTGGCCAGCATGATGTTCATGATGCCGATGCCACCGACCAGCAGCGACACCGCTGCGATCGAACTCATGACGACGGTGAAAATGCGCTGCGTCTGCTGGTTCTGGCGGTACAGGCCCATTGGCACGATCAGGTTGGTGTCGTCGGCGCCGCCGTGGCGTTGGGCGATCAAGGCCTGCAGCACGCGCGCAGCACTGTCCGGCGCCCCTTTGCCATCGAGCCGCACGCTGATGCCATCCACTTCGTCCTCGATACGCTTGAAGCCGAAACGCGAACGCCCCGTTTCCCAGGGCACGAACAAGCGTTCATCGTCCAGCCCCAGCTTGACGCCTTCGAATTCAGCCTTGCTCGGCGTGCGGTCCACCAGTACGCCAACCACTTGCAGCCATACGTGGTTCAGCTTGACCCGCTGGCCGATTGCCGGCCCTGTGCCGAACAGCGTGCGCGCCAGCCGGCCGCCCAGCACACACACCGGCGCCAGCGTTGCACCATCGGCTGGAGCCAGCCAGCGGCCCTCCTTCAAGGCCAGGCCGCTGTGCTCCGCATAGCCCGGCGAGACGGCAAACGCACGGCCGCTCGCCACCTGCGATCCGAATACCAGCTGGTCCACCTTGATTTCCTTTTTCAGCGCAACCGAGCGCACGCCCGGCACGACAGCCAGCGCCGCCGCGCCGTCGGCGGCAGACAGGCCGAGCGAACGGGCGCGCACCTCCTTCAGCTGCTCCACTTCAAAGGCCTTGCTCTCTACCAGCACATTGTCCAGCCCAAGCTCGGCGACGAGGCGCAAAGCTTCGCGCTTGCTGCCCTCGCCGACCGCCAGCATGGCGACGATTGCTGCGACGCCGAAAATCATGCCCAGCAGCGTCAAGCCGGTACGTAACTTGCGGCGCCGCAGTTCGGCGACCGCTTCCAGGATTAATGCTCGGTTCATGCTTTTTTATCCGTTGGCGGAACCAGGATGACGCGGGCGCCAGGGGCCAGGCCTCCCTTGATTTCGCTGCGCACCGGGCCGCGCTGGCCCAGTTCAATCTTGTGCTTGACCGGCTGTCCGCCGTCGTCGGTGTAGACAACGTAGTTGGCGCCTTCCTGCACCAGCGAGACATTCGGCACGGTCAGCGCTTCTTTCCGTGCCACCAGCGAGACCGTTCCGCGCAACGCTTGGCCCGGCTTCAAGCCCAGGCGGCGCGCCGCGTCGGTTCCAATCGCGGCGTCGAATTCGCTGTACTTGACGGGAGAATCGGGAGAAACGGTGCTGGCGGTGCTGCTTACTTTGCTTATAACGAGATCGAGTTCGGTCCCAGTGCCGGCCAGGCGTACACGCACCGGCATGCCGGTCTTCAGGCCATAGGCCCGGCCTTCCGGCACGCTGAAGCGCGCGACCAGCTTGTCGAGGTCAGGGATGAAGCCGAATGCCTCGCCGGCCATCTGCGTGGCCCCCAGCTGCGCCTTGGCCCCGTCCCAGCGTGCCGCCTGCAGGAAAACACCGTCGTGCGGGGCCAGCAGCTCCAGGGCGTCCAGGCTCTGGCGCTTTTGCGTAGCAGTCTGCTGCACGCTATCGCGCTGCGAATGGAGCACGGCTTCCTGCGCTGCGCTGCGTGCCTGGACCTGTCCGAGTTTCCAGTCCAGGTAACCCCGCTTCGTGGTGAGAAAACCGACGTCGGCCAGCGCATCGAGGATCGTGTTTTTGGCAAATACGCTCAAATCGACGTTGGCGTAGCGGCGGCTCAGGCCCAGGTCGTCCTCCACTTTGGCGCGTTCGCCAGCCAGCACACCGCGATCGACGGCGGCGGTCTGACGGCTGGCCTCTTCCGCCAGCGTCTTGCGCAGGAGTTCATATTCGGCCTGGCTCAGTTCCATGCGGGCCTGCGGGGCGTCGAAGCGCGCCACCACCTGGCCTTTTTTCACGCTGCTGCCGTCGGGCACCATTTCCACCAGCACGCGGCTGGACCAGCCGCTGCCGGGCACCGCCAACGGCGTATCGGCGGCGGCCTTGATCTCGCCCTCCGCATCCAGGGTTTCGTTCCATGGGCGCGCGGCGAGCGTTTCACTGGGACCGGATGCAGCCGGCGGCTTGGCATCGCATCCAGTCAGCAAGGCGGCGCCCAGCGCCGCACTGGCGGCAAGCTTGAAGGAATAAGGCATCTGGTTTCTCATGGCTTGCCCGCGGTAGATGCAACACTTGGCGCGGGCGCCGGCAAAATCTCCACCTGCACAGCGGCGCCGGGTTTGAGGTCTTTGGGCGGCGCGTCGAACTGCAATTCAATGTCGCGCACGATGGTAGATTGCGCAGCCGATTTGCCGTGGAAGGCACGGCCAAGGGCGCTGACCCGCGCCGGCAGCGCCTGGCGTGCGCCGGACACCGTAACGCGCGCGGCCTGCCCCACATGCACGCCCGCCGCCTGCGCCTCGGGCACCTTGGCGTTCACGCACAGCTGGTCCGGATCGGCCAGCGTGGCAACGGAAAGTCCCATCCAGACCTGCGTGCCGATATTGAACTTCTCGCCGTTGAAATTGGACCGGTACAGCACCAGTCCCCTGCGCGGGGCCAGCACCGACAGCCCGGCCTGCCCTTTGAGCAGCGCGGCGATCTGCGCGCGCAATTGCCCCACCTCGGATTCCAGGTCGGAGCGCTCAGCGAGGCGCGCGCGCTGCTGCGCCTCGAATTGGGATTTGGCCAGCCTGGAAAGCTCTGTCTTTTCCGCGCGCTCTATCACCAGTTTGTCGTATTCGACGCGGCGTATCAATTCCTTCGGCAGGCTGGCCTTGCGTTCCGCTTTCTCCGCATTGCTTTGGGCTTCGGCCTGCGCCAGCAAGCCGGCGCGTTCCGCTTCCGACTGGTCCAGTTTCAGTTTTTCCAGCGCCATCTCCCGCTCGCGCAACTTGCCTTGCTGGTTGATCAGCTGGTTGGTCACCTCGCCGGCTTCGAAAACAGCGATGGGCTGCCCTGCTTCAACCATCATGCCCTCGGGCGCCAGGCGCGCCAGTTTGTATTGCCAGATAAAGGGAATGGTTGGCGGCGCCACCGGCATGGTCAGTCGCGAAGCGATTTCACCTTCGACCGACAGCGAGGCGGTTGTGCCGGGAGCAACGTCCGCCGACGCCAGGCGCGCCGCAGGGGACTGCGCCAGCGGCTCGACCAGTACGCTCATTCCCGAGACCAAGGGCAGGCCATGATTTTCCGGCAGTTCGATCTTCACCCGGAAATAGCGTCCCAGTCCCCACTGCGTCCGCGCTTCAGGCGCGCTGGTGATGGACGCGATCTTGCCTGTCAGCGTAACGCCCGGCAGCGCGTCAAAACGCAGGCCCACTTGCTGGCCATCGCGCAAATAAGGACGGTCCGCTTCCAGCACCCAGGCCGTAACGCCCATCTGGCCATCGCCCAGCACCACGCCGGCCTCGTTGCCGGGCCACGCCGTGGAGCCCTCGTCCAGCCGCTCGCCGCGCCAGGGACTGTAACCGTGCACCACCACCCCGTCACGTTCAGCGCGCACCTCGGATTGCGCCAGCTGGGCGATCTGGAAAGCGAGGTTGATCTGCGATTTTTTCACTTCGAGATCGCCGTCCTCTTTGCGGCGTGCCACGGCCTGGCGGGCGTTCTGCAGGCTTTCCTGCTTGATGACGAGATCGCGCGTCGCGCGGTCGAGCTCGGCCTGGTAGCGGTCGAAATTCAAGCCGCCCACCTGCTCCTTGGGCAGCTTCGCTTCGACTTTCGCTTTATCCAGGGCGGCCCTGGCGCTGACCATGGCCTTTTCGGCTTCGATGGCGGTCACTTCGAGGCTCGCGGCATCTTTTTCGGCACGCGCGCGGGCGCGATCAAGGTCAGTCTTCAGGTTGTCGATATTCGCAGCGCCGGCAGTTTCGATCCGCAGCACTACATCTCCGGCCTTCACCTGGCTGCCTTCGGCAACGAAATTGCGCAGGACGACGGGCGAACTGTTCGACGGCGGCACGTAGACCGATTGCGAATCCAGGGCTTGCACTTCGCCCGTCAGCAGAACGGGCCGCGCTTCGGCCTTGACAGCGCCCGCCGGGGCAACCGGGGCCGCCGCGACAGGCGAGGCATCCGACGAGTGCGTCCGGTTGACGGCTGCGCCAACCAGCGCGGCCAGCGCGGGCACAGCGCACAATATGGCAACGCTGCGGCGCTTCATGGCAGTCCGGCGTCAATGCGGCCGTCGCGCAGATGGATGGTGCGCTGCGCGGCGGCAGCGATGTCCGGATCATGAGTGACCAGTACCAGCGTCTGTCCGCCCGAATGCAATTCGCGCAGGAGGTCCATCACCTCGGCCGCGCTGTTGGAGTCGAGGTTCCCGGTAGGTTCGTCCGCCAGCAGCAATGCCGGCTGGTTCAGCAAGGCCCTTGCGATGGCGGCGCGCTGCAGCTGGCCGCCGGAAAGCTGTCCCGGCAGATGGTGCAGCCTCTGCCCGAGCCCAATACGTTCCAGCAGCTGCGTCGCGCGCTCCCGGGCCTGCGCATCCGGGCTGCGGGCATAGCGCTGCGGCAGCAGCACATTTTCGAGGACAGTCAGGCGCGGCAGCAGATGAAATGACTGGAATACGAAGCCGATGCGGCGGTTGCGCACGTCGGAAGCGGCATCGTCGTCAAGCGCGCTGATTTCATCCTGCGCGAGGCGATAGCGGCCGCTGTCGGGACGGTCAAGGCCGCCCAGCACATTGAGCAAGGTCGATTTGCCGGAGCCGGAAGGCCCCATCACCGCGACGAACTCGCCCTGCGCGATATGGAGGTCGATGCCGTCAAGCGCATGGATGTCGCTGCCGCCCTGGCGATACGTCTTGCGAATATTGCTTAGTTCGATCATGCGCGTGGAGTATCCACGCGCCATAACTATTTGTCAATTATAAAAAGCGCCACGCCCCATCATGATTTTCCTTCTGCGGCGGACAAGAGCCAGTGCTCCGCGCCCTGCCCGCCGCACCATTCAGAACCGGAAGCTGGCGCGCGCGTAGTAGTAACCGCCATTGATGCCGAACGGCGAGAACGACGGATAGATCGTGACAGCCGTATTATCGAGATTGGCGCGGTACACCGCCAACAGCGCCGGATTCACCTGGTCCGGATACCTGTTGAAGATATTGTTGCCGCCCACAGTCAGGGTCCAGGCCTTATCCAGCTTGTAGCTGATCTCGAGGTCGGTGGTGGCGCTGTTGCCGATCTCGTTCTTGAACCATTCGGCACCGTCCGGGCTGGCCCACTCGTGTGATTTACCGTACAGCGACTCGCGCAGGTTCACCGTCCAGGCGCCATTCTTCCACAAGGCGCCCAGGTTGATGCGGGTCTTGGGCGAAGCCGCCTCAAGATGCGAGATTGCCTGCATGTCGAGCAGCGTTTGCGGCTGCAGCTCCACCGGGGCCTGGTTGATCTTCGTCACGCGCACCTGGTTCCAGTTGGCGGCCACCGACCAGTCGACGCGGCCATATTCGCCGTAGTTGCTGTTCAGCGTGGTCACGAATTCCACGCCGCGGCTGCGCGTGTTGACGGCGTTGGAGAAGATGTTGATACCGGTTTGCACCACCGTTGGATCCAGCACATTGCCATTGGCCTTGATCGCCGCCACCACCGCCGGCGAATTGTCGGCGCCACCGGAACCGTACAATGCGCCGGAACCGACGATGCGGTCGCGGATCTTGATCTGGTATGCGTCCAGCGTCACGGCCAGGTTGCTCGCGGGGTTGAGCACCATGCCCAGGCTAAGGTTGGTCGATGCCTCCGGCTTCAGGCCATCAACCCCGACCAGCTTGGCGCCGGCGGAATTCGGCGCCAACTGCACGAAGGCGCTGCGCGGGCTGACGTTGGTGGCCGAATAGTATTCCTCGGCCAGGGTTGGCGCGCGGAAGCCGTTGGAATAGGTGCCTCGCAGCGCAAACATCGGATTGAAGTCGTAGCGGCTGGTCAGCTTGCCCACCTTGGCGTTGCCGAAGTCGCTGAAATGCTCGTATCGCCCGGCCAGGTCGACCGTCCAGTCGGCAAGCGGCTTGACGATGGCGTTCAGGTAGATCGCCGAGTTGTTGCGCGAATACTTGCCGGCATCGGTCAACGAGAAGCCAGGGTAGGACTGCGAACCTTCCTTGTAGCGCGACGCGGCATCGCCGGCCTCAATCTGGTACTTGTCCTCGCGACGCTCGATGCCCAGTGCAAATGTCAGCGGCGCAGCCAGGCCAATCTCGAAGTCGCGGCTCAGGTCCAGGTTATTGGTCCATTGGCTGGCGATGAAGGCGCCGGCATGGAACACGGTGGGCGTGTAGCCGGTATCGTTGAACAGCGAAACGTTGCCCGAATCTTCCACCCCGATGCGCGCCTTGTCGCGCCCATACGTGCTGCTGAAGTCCCAGTTCCAGGTGTCGATCTTGCCTTTGACGCCGGCCGTAAAGCCGAAGTCTTCGTCACGCATGGTTTCTTTCGGGCTGAAGCCAAGGGGATAGACCGCCGGCAGTTTGTTCGGCATGCGGTAATTCTCAAAAGCGCGGGCATTCTTGCGGCCCACGGTGGCGAAGGCATACAGCTCGGTGCCGCCGCCAAGGTCGTAGCCTGCATTGGCCCCGAAGGTGTACAAGTGGTATTGCGCATCGCCGGAAATCCGGTTCAGGTTCGGGTAGCCAGGCACCTGCAGCAGCGGCATGTTCTTGATGTTGGTGGGATCGGATACACGCGGGTCGATGCCGCCACGGTTGGTGAAGCCGTGGTACTTGCCCTCGGCGGTCAGGCTCAGGTAGCCCTGCTCGCCCAGCTTGAAGCCGGCGTTGGCCGTGGCGTCCGGCGTCTTGCCGCCGCCGTCGGCGTAGCCGCCCCCGCTGACGTTGCCGCTGACGCCCTGGTTGTTCGATTTCAGGATGATGTTGATCACGCCCGCAATCGCATCGGTGCCGTACTGCGCGGCGGCACCGTCCGTCAGCACCTCGATGTGGTCGATCATCGCCACCGGAATGTAGCTCAAGTCGGCCGCGGCGCTGCCCTGGTACGGTCCGCCCAGCACGGCCAGGTTGGAGGTGCCGTGGCGGCGCTTGCCGTTCACCAGCACCAGGGTGTTGTTGGGGCTCAGGCCGCGCAAGCGCGCCGACAGCGTCAGGTTGGCGGTATCGCCGCCGAAGGCCTGCGCTGTGAAGGAAGGCAGGTTTTGCGCCAGTGCCTGGATCAGGTCCGGCTGGCCGGTACGTTGCAAAGTCCCCGCATCCAGCACCTGCACCGGCGACGCGCTGTTCTCCACCTTCAGGCCGTTGGCGCGGGTACCCGTGACGATCACGGCGCCAGCCATCACGGCATTCGACGCTCCAGCCGCCGTCTCGCTATCGGCAGGGGTCTCCGCCGGTTCGCCAGGAGTGGCCATGCTCATGCCCGCATGCAGCAGCATGATGGCTGCCGCGCAAGTCTTCAGTTTGCCCTTCTTATGCATCGCGTGTTCCCTTTTTTATGATGAGGAATGAGAGGTGCAGCATCACTTCTTTGCCGCCACTACTTCGATTTCAACCAGCCAGCCCGGCACGTTCAGCGCCGCTACCTGCATCACTGCACGCGCCGGCAGGTTCGGTTGTGCCCCCCCGAAGAACTGGGTATACGACTCCATGAAGCCCTTGATGTCGGCGCGGCCGCCCTTGGCCGGATCGCCGACCAGGAACACCTGCATCTTCACCACGTCGCCCATGGATAAGCCCATGCCCTTCAGGATCTCCTCAATCTTCTTCAGTACGCCCATTGTCTGGGTCTTGGTATCGCCGTAGGCGGCCAGCGAATCGGCTGCGGCATTCTTGTCGATCACCGGCGGCACCTGGCCGCTGATGAAATGGATGGTGGCGTTCGGCGGCAAGGTGACCGCCTGCGCGATGGGAAAATCGGAATTCGGAATCTTGTGGCGGATGATGTCCTGCGCGGCCGCCGTGCCGGAAGCCAGGGCCAGCAGGGCTGCGCCGATAATCGCTTTTGCTTGCATGTGTTTTCCTTAGTGTTTGTTGGACATCTGGCCGGCGGCGAAAGCCGGCACTTTCAGCGTTTCACGCAGCGCCGCCACCTCCTGGGCATCGAGCGGGCCGGCCTGGTTGCCCCAGGCGCTGCGCACAAAGCTCAAGACTTCGGCGATGTCGGCATCGGACAATGTCGGGCTGAAGTCGGGCATGCCGCCGCGCCCCTTGAGCAGGACCGCAGCCACCTGGCTGGCATTACCCTGCACGAAGGCATTGCCCGCCAGGGCCGGAAAGGCGCCGGGAATGCCCTTGCCGGTCGCCTGGTGGCAGGCGGCGCAATTCTTTGAGAAGATCGCCTTGCCGTCGGCATGGGCCGCACCGTGCGCGATCAGCAGCAGTGCAATGAAAATGATCCTCAAACTCATGCCATTGCCCTTTCATGAATGCGTTCCAGTTGCTGCCATGCCGACTCGATGGCGCCCGCCTGCCAGCCGCCCAGATAGCTGAGGTGCTCGCCGGCCAGCAGTACCCTGCCCTCGCCCTTCAACAGCAGCGGGTACACGCTCTGGCGCTTTTCGTCGCTCCAGTCGGCCCAGCCGCCCAGGTTGTATTGCACGCGGTGCCAGGCCACGGAAAAGGCGCTCTCAAAGGAATCCCGGTAGGCCGGGAAGATCTTTTCGCCGGCCTTCAGCGCAAACTCGGCCCGTTCGGACGGCGACATCGCGCTCACCTCGATGGCCGAACCCTGGTAGTTGTAATAGCCCAGCACCACGCCCTTCTTCCGCTGCCAGTTCGACGACGGCAGCGAAATGGTGTTGATGCCTTCCATATCGGTCAGCACATGGCCACCGTAGATCTGGTCGTCCTCCTCCCAGAAACGGCGCTTCATCTGCAGGCCGATCTTGCCGACCGGCGCATAGGCGACCGCGGCGATCGCCTGCTTGAACTGGTCGGAGAAGTCGGTTTCCACGTGGCGCAGCACCGACAGCGGCATGGTGCATAGGCAGTAGTCGGCGGACACAGTGCGCAGCTTGCCGGTGGCGGTGTCCTTGTAGCTCACCGTCACCTCGCGCTCACCGTGGCGGATCGATTGCACCTCGGCCTTGTAGCGGATATGCCGCCCGACACGCTTCTCGAAAGCTTTGGCAATCGCATCCATCCCGCCGACCGGCTGGAACATGGTGTTCTGCATCGGGAAGTCCTGCACCGCGCTGTAGACGTTGCCGACGCGCGAGGCCAGCAACTCCTTGAAGCCGAGCGGGTCGGACATCTGGCCGGGATTCAAGCCCGCTCCCGGATTGACGGCATACCCACGGCCGCTGCGGCCCTTGTAGCGCAGGTCGCCCTGGTCCAGCTGCCCTTCGTGGGCCAGGTAGTCGAGCAGCGCGCGCTTGTCCTCGGCGCCAAGCTCCTGGTCCAGCATATTTCCTTTCACCGCTTTCGCCAGCAGTTCGGCGACATGGCCGCGCATATCGGCCTTGACGGCGGCCGGGCGCAATCGCTGCCGTGCCAAAGGGCCGCCATTTTCAAGGTAGACGAAGGCGTAGTCGTTATCGTTGACCATCACCTCCAGCGGCACGTCGAACAGGCGGGTGTAATACAGCGTGGACTGATGGTGCAGCGGAATGCGCCACGGGCCGTGATTGATATAGTGGCCCTCGTCAAAGGTGCAGGCCTGCTTTTCGCCGCCAAGCTCCGTCAGCGAGAAGCCCTTGCGCGCGGTCTGGCAACGCCCGCCGGCAAAGTCGCGGGCCTCCAGTACTTGCACCGAGTAGCCAAGCTTTACCAGTTCATAGGCCGCCGTCATGCCGGCAAGGCCGGCGCCCAGTATTACAACCCGCTTGCCTTTTGCGTTGCCGCTCAGGACGGGTGGCGCGTTGACCCTGGATGCGATGCCGATGCCCCAGGCATTCATCGTGTTCAGCAAGAGTCCCGTGCCGCCCACAGCTGCAGCACGGTACAGGAACTGCCTTCTCGTTATCGAGCGTTCTTCCATCTTTCACCTCGTCTGCCATGAATGCTGCTAATCAAGCAACCGGCATGCCAAAACAAAAGGCGAAAGCACTCTATTCAGCCCGGAAAATAAAGTCTGAAAACGAAAAGCGCGCTTTCACTTGAAAGCGCGCTTCAATGCGGACTGCGACAACACTTTGTTTTTCGCGAATGCTTTTCAGTGGCGGGCGACTTGCAAAGGCTCACGCACCATGCTGATGCGGTCGACCGGATGGCAGGCGTGGAACTGGAGCGGCGCAGCCGCATCGACCAAGTAGATTGCGCCATCGCAGGACGGATCGATGGCAACCCGCACCGGCCAGCGGCCGCGCACGCGTGCGCTGTCGAACCATTTTTCGCTCTCGGCACGCGGGCAGCTGAAATAGCGCCCATGCACGCAAATCCCTTCGGCAGTTACCCACGCTTCGCTCGTAGGCAGCAGGCAGCAGCGCACCAGGTCTTCCGGGAACTGCCTGAGCGATGCGCCGCGCATGCGTGTACCCCAGTCCCAAAGCTGCAGCGGTGCCCAGCGACCGGCGTCCCGGGAATGGTTATAGACAAGCAGCCGGTCCAGCACGACGCGGCGGAATTCGGCAAGCGTGAGCAAACCATCCAGGGCATTCGCGGCGCCGCCGGCCGCGCTGCCGAAACAGGCGCGCAGCGCCGGCAGCCAGCGGCGCTCCGGCACTTCATAGTCAGGCACGCATCGCACGTGGAAGTTCGCCAGCAGGTTATCGCCGTGGGCACGCGCCATCAGTTCAGGCGGCAGCAACAGGCGTTCCGGCAGGTGGCTGCATGGCCACTCCTGCTGCGCCAACAGGCGCCGATGGCGCCGTGCCAGCCGGCTCTTGTCTGCCGCGCAGCTGGCAAGCGCCATCAAGGCGGAACTCCAGCCAGCCGTGTCCAGCGACGCGTAGAACCCGACGACCATGCCGCTGAATACATCCGTCACCACATAGAGCACGGGCGCCCCAGCCAGCAGGTTGCGGTCCTGGGCGTGCAGCAGTTGCATGGCGAACGGCAGCACGTCCAGCCGAAAGGCGGCGCCAGGGCGGCCGCGCAGCGTGACAAGCGCGTTATCGGCCAGCGGCGCCGGCAATGGCGGCCCGCCAATCATGTGGCCGTGCTCCAGCCAGTAATTGAACTGGCCGTAACTTGGCAGCGGCCCGTGGGCAGGCGTGCGCTGCACCAGGTGCGAATACGGGTCCATCCTGCGCTCGCAGAGGAAGTCCCGCAGCAGTTCGTCATAGGCCGCGCGACGGACGAAATGCGTGTGCGCGGCGGCATGGCGCGCCGCAGCCAGGTGGAATATGGTGCGCAGACCTTCATCGATATTGATGCCCGGCGAAGCGGCATCCTTGCGTGGACGGCCGCGCTTCACGCCGGGAGTCGCCTCGCGCGTCTTGCCCCGCCCGCCCGAATTGGCATAGTCGGGCAGCAGCGCGTTCGGGGTCTGCCCGCGCTGCCAGTAGCGGCGCAAATAGCGGTAGATGGTGGGATGGGATATGCCATGGCGGCGCGCGGCCTCCTGCACCAGTTCGCCCCGGCGGCGCGCTTCATAGATTGCTGGTTCCTGCTCCACTAGCCCGGCCAGCATTTGCCACGCGCGGTCGCGGGCTTCGATGTATTTCGGCGGCAGCGCTTGCGGACTGGCCAGCACCAGGTAAGGATCGGCCTCCAGCTTGCGCGCCCGGCCCAGCGCCAGGGCGGATTCCAGCGCCGGCAGCCGGTGCCGCTCGACTTTCGCCGTGGTGCAAGCGAGGTCGAAAACATAGGCGAGACCGCACAGGGCATCGATCCAAAGTATCCGGACCACGCGCCGTTTCGGTTCGTCCCATTCGAGGAGATCGTTTCGCAATAGCATCCGTCACCTTTCAAAGAGGGTCACGGATGGATACCTACGCAAGATTCACACCAAGCAATATTGGCGAAAAAGAGGCCTACGCGGCAGTTTGTAGCTTGCAAATGGTGCGCAATTGCACTGTAGTTGTGCGCATTCACTACTACGCCGGCTGCTCAGTGCGCTGGCTTTGCGAGCCGCGGCTCCCTCCAGGCGTTGGGCGGCGCCTCAGCGGCAACAGGCGGCATCATCAGCCGCATGGGAATGGCCAGCTCGATGCCGCGCTCAGCCAGCGCTCCGACCACCCGCAGATAGATTGCCTGCTGGGTGTCCATGAACACGAAGTAGTCGGGCGACTTGATCCAATAGACCGTCTCGAAATCAAACGACCATTCGCCCAGGCCGGAAAAATGCGAGCGTTCGAAGGATGCCGTCGCCTCCTGGGTCAGCACGGCCTCCTTCAAAATCTGCGGGATCTCGCGCAACTGCTCTTCGGTCGTGCCGTGGCGCACCCGCAGGATGAAGGCGGCGCGGCGCATCTGCATGCGTGTCTGGTTCAGGATGCGGGCCCTCAGGATATCGCCGTTGGAAAAGATAATCTGGTCCCCGCCCAAGCCGCGCAGCCGGGTGGTCTTCAAGCCGATATATTCGACGGTGCCAAGCTTGTCGTCCACGATGATGAAGTCACCTACGACGAAGGGCTTGTCCAGCACGATGGACAGCGACGCAAACAGGTCGCCGAGGATATTCTGCACCGCCAGCGCCACCGCAATGCCGCTAATGCCAAGGCTGGCCACAAGCGTCGTGATATTGAAGCCCAGGTTGTCCAACACCATGAGGGTGGAAACAGTCCAGACCACCATGCGCAGCACGAAGTCAATGATGGCGGCTGAAGTGGCGGAGGCGCCACTCTCCTTGCGGGCACGATAGTGTCCGCGCCAGGAGAGTATCAGGCTGTCGCCCCAGATGCCGCCCTGCAGCAGCAGAGTGGTCGCCATGATGCGCCACATCCATGCCTGCTGCTTCGAGGGCAGGTCCAGCATTTGGCTGCCGAGCCACGCACCAGCGACCACGATGGTCAGCAGCCAGGTCTTGCGCAGCGCCCGCACCAGCCAGTCGTCAATGGCTGTATGGGTACGTTCGGCGATCACCGCCAATCGCCGTACCGCCAGGCATTTCACCAGATACAACACGACGACCGCCGCTGCCATCACGGCCAGCGCCGTGCCCCAATCTTCGACAGAATTTCCGAGAAAGGTATAACGCATCCGCGCAGTGTAGCGAAGCGGCACCGGCGGGCGCGCACGCATGACGACAGGCAAGGTTGCGCCATCCCGACGAAAACTTCGGGATACTTTTCGCACCTCGACTCGCAAGCCCAGAACAATGTCAAAAACAACTCCGAGCAGCTTGGAACTGTGGGGCGGACTGGAAGGCACAGTCAACCGCGTATCCGATCAATATTTCAGCCAGATAGAGCACAACGGCCATGATCGACGGGAGGATGACCTCGACCGCTTTGCGGCGCTGGGCATCCGCGCGCTGCGCTACCCGGTGCTGTGGGAACGGGTGGCGCCGAATGGCCTGGCAAATGCCGATTGGACGCAGCCGGACAAACGCCTGCCAGCCTTGCAGGGGCTCGGCGTCACACCGATCGTAGGGCTGGTGCACCATGGCAGCGGGCCGCTACATACAAGCCTGGTGGACCCGGCCTTCCCCGACCTGCTGGGCGAATACGCGGGCGCAGTGGCCCAGCGCTACCCCTGGGTTGAGTACTACACGCCAGTGAACGAACCCCTGACGACGGCACGCTTCTGCGGCCTGTATGGCCTGTGGTACCCGCACGGACGGGACGACAAGACCTTCGTGCGCGCGCTCTTCCATCAATGCAAAGGCACGGTACTGGCCATGCGGGCCATCCGCGCGGTCAACCCGAACGCAAAGTTGGTGCAGACCGACGACCTGGGCAAGACCTACAGCACGCCGGAGCTGTCCGACTGGGCGGATTTCTATAATGACCGGCGCTGGCTGGCCTGGGACCTGCTGTGCGGACGCGTGAACCGCGACCACGCCATGTGGACCTACCTCACCAAACGCGGCGGGCTCAGTGCGGAAGAGCTGTCATGGTTCAGTGAGAACCCCTGCCCGCCCGACATCATCGGCTTGAACTACTACATCACCAGCGAGCGCTGGCTCGATCACCGCGCCGAGCGCTACCCGCAGCGCTACGTAGGCGTGGACGGCTTCGCCGACATCGAAACAGCGCGCGCCCTGGCCGTGCCAACGCCCGGCATAGGCCCGCTGCTCGATGAAGTATGGGAACGCTACAAGCTGCCCATGGCCGTCACCGAGGCCCATATCGACGCCAACCGCGAGGACCAGTTGCGCTGGCTGCTGGAAGTGTGGAACGGCGCGCAGGAGGTGCGTCGGCGAGGCGCGGACGTGCGCGCCGTCACCGTGTGGTCGCTGCTCGGTTCCTTCGACTGGAACTGCCTCGTTACCGAGTGCAAGGGCTACTACGAAACGGGCGCGTTCGACCTGCGCTCTCCCGTGCCGCGACCCACCGCCCTGGCCGTGATGATGCGCGAGCTGGCCACGGGCCGCCCGCTATCGAGCCCGGTGCTGCAGGGCGCGGGCTGGTGGCGCCGTCCCGGGCGTTTCCTGTGCCCGCCTGCTGCCAGCAGCACCAGCCTGGCGGCGCTGCCGCCGGAACGCCATCTGCCGCAGCGCCCCGTGCAGCCGATCCTGGTCATCGGGGCCACCGGCACGCTGGGATCGGCCTTTGCCCGCATATGCGAGCAGCGCAACCTGTCCTACCGCGTGCTGACCCGCCAGGAAATGGACATCGCCGATCCCGCTTCCGTGGAGGCGGCCATCCAGCGCTACCAGCCCTGGGCCATCGTCAATGCCGGCGGCTACGTGCGTGTGCACCAGGCCGAACACGACGAGGCCCGCTGCCTGCGCGAGAACACGCAAGGCGCAGCCGTGCTGGCCATCGCCTGCGCACGCCACGCACTGCGCCTGCTCAGTTTTTCCAGCGACCTGGTATTCGACGGCAGCAAGGGCGCGCCCTACGTGGAAAGCGACAGCACTGCGCCGCTTAACGTATATGGGCGCAGCAAAGCCGTGGCCGAGCAGCGCATGCTCTCCATCCACCCGGACACCCTTGTGGTGCGCACCAGCGCCTTCTTCGGTCCATGGGACAGCCACAATTTCGTGACCATTGCACTGCAGGCGCTGGCCGCCGGCGAGCGCTTCGCCGCCGCCGACGACCTGATCGTCTCACCGACCTATGTGCCGGACCTGGTGCAGACTTGCCTGGATCTCCTGATCGACCAGGAAAGCGGTATCTGGCACTTGTCGAATGGCGAAGCACTCAGCTGGTACCAGCTGGCGCAACGCGCCTGCCGGATGGCTGGCATGGATGCAGAGGGATTGGAGGCTTGCCCAGCCGCAGCCTTCGACGGCCAGGCCGCGCAGCCACGCTTTTCGGCTCTCGGCAGCGAACGCGGAATCCTCATGCCAACACTGGACGACGCCCTCGCCCGTTATCTTCAGACTGCCACTGGACTCGCAGAGTCAGGCGCCGCGCAAAAAGCCCACTATGGCAGCAGCTGACCGGTTATGGTCGGCATACCAATGGAGTATTACCCCAGCCTTGGGAACAAAACTCGTTCGACGGCCGCATCGACTCCATTAAAAGTGAAAGGATCGCAGTTCTGGGAAGCCTACGTTGCACGCCGCGGTTAGCCAGTGGCGCCGGTTCCGTCCTGGTCGCGCAGCGCCTGGAGGGCTTGGCTTTGAAGGCCCGGAGCAAAACAACCTCGGTCAGGCGATGTAAGGCGGTTTTTCGCCTTACATCGCATGCAGACTCGCGGTTTGGATTGCGTTCACACTCACTAACGGCGAAGCGCGCCCTGTAGCCCTGACAATGTTGCGCGTTCATACTGACTGACGGCTAAAGCGCGCGCCCCGCAGCCCGCGAACGAACCACGCGTGGCCTTTGCTACCCGCGCAGCGGCTGGCGGTATCGCGCCGCGACTGACCGGATTGTCCTTCATTGCGTCCTGTCAACGAACAAAAAGGTGAAATCATCAGCAGCCGAAACTGAAGGTGCCTTGAGAAATCTCAAATGTGCGCGACCGTTGTCCGAATGTCAGACCTGACACCGAATCAGACCTGACACCGAATCATGACACCGGAAATGCAAAAAAAATAACAGCCTATTTTGCTGTCTTCATTTCGTCACAACGGTGGCTACCACCTTGAAATGAAAGATTATTCACGAACTCACCGGAATAATCATATCTCGCGAAATATCCAAGTTTGCAAAATCCAGCTATCTGATCGTTATTCAAATCGATCTTTACCCATCCCGATGCTGCGCGAATTTCGTCAACCTGAGCCTTGCGGACTCCAGATGTACCAAAAACCGATGTCGTTGTCCAGCGCTGTTTCCCAGCAAGCCGCGTTTCTGGACAACCCGAGTCACCATACAATCTTTTACAAAAGTCAGTCATTGAAGCGACGACAAAACTCTTTGCTTCCGGACTGAGCCAGGCAGGTTTTGGTCTAGGTGACCTGCTACCCAATTTAGTACGGCATCGAACTGGAGTCTACGGTTAATAACCCTTCAGCAAATTGCTTCGGTGTCAGATTTCTCAGCGTACTGTGCGGTCGCTCCTCGTTGTACTCCTGACGCC
>JBCNPK010000069.1:0-24206 GCA_039593355.1 Pseudoduganella sp. | reverse complement strand
ATACCAACCACTCCCCAGAAGGCGTGACCCACGTTATCCCTGGTAACGACGACTCCTCCAAAGCGATCACCCTGTACGCCCGCGGCGTGGCAGACGCGATCCTGGAAGGTCGTGCAAACGCTACCACCGAAGTCCTGGAATCGATCAAGACTGCGGCTGGCGACGAGTTCGTAGAAGTTAACGAGCAGGCTTAATGGCCTGGCTGCCGCAAGGCAGCTTCAGCTTGAGAAAGGGGTGGCCCACCAGCTCCCCCTTTTTTTTAAACAGAATCCCCCGGATGAGCAGGCTGCCCAAGGCGCCGCCCCGGACGAAACCACACAGGAGAAACACATGGCAGCAATTACTGCAGCAATGGTAGGTGAACTGCGCGCTAAGACCGACGCGCCAATGATGGAATGCAAAAAAGCGCTGACCGAAGCCAGCGGCGACATGGACAAAGCAGAAGAGCTGCTGCGCGTTAAGCTGGGCGGCAAAGCTGCCAAAGCTTCCGCACGCATCACCGCTGAAGGCGTGGTTGCTTCCCACATCGCCGGCAACATCGGCGCCCTGGTTGAAGTGAACTCCGAGACCGACTTCGTTGCCAAGAACGACGACTTCCTGGCCCTGGCTGCCCTGGCTGCCAAGCTGGCCGCTGAAAACAACCCGGCTGACGTTGCTGCCCTGCTGGCCCTGCCAGCTGGCAATGGCCAGACCCTGGAAGAAGTGCGCGCTGCCCTGGTTGGCAAAATCGGCGAAAACATGTCGATCCGCCGCTTCCAGCGTTTCGAAACCACCGGCAAGCTGGCTTCCTACCTGCACGGCACCAAGATCGGCGTGATCGTCGAGTTCGACGGCGCCGACGAGCAAGTTGGTAAGGACGTGGCCATGCACATCGCTGCAATGAAGCCAGTGGCTCTGTCCGCTGAGCAAGTTCCTGCCGACCTGATCGCTAAAGAACGCTCGGTTGCCCAGGCTAAGTCGGATGAAGATGCTGCTGCCGCCGTTGCCGCTGGCAAGCCAGCCCAGCCAGCCGACATCGTTGCCAAGCGT
Source organism: Pseudoduganella sp. (assembly GCA_039593355.1). Classification (GTDB taxonomy): domain Bacteria; phylum Pseudomonadota; class Gammaproteobacteria; order Burkholderiales; family Burkholderiaceae_D; genus Rugamonas. Next base: position 23,177 of record JBCNPK010000069.1, on the reverse strand, counting down.
ATCGATGGCGCCGTAGCCAAGTACCTGAAAGAAGTGTCGCTGATGAACCAGGCTTTCGTGAAGAACGACAAGCAGACCATCGAGCAGATGCTGAAAGCCGCTAACACCACCGTTAAGGGCTTCACCATGTACGTGGTTGGCGAAGGCATCGAGAAGAAAGTGGACGATTTCGCGGCGGAAGTCGCAGCCCAAATGGCTGCCTCCAAGGGCGCTTAATCAAGAGAACGGGCCGAAAGGCCCGTTTTTTTAAGCCTGCTCCTTGCTAAACCCGGTAAACCTGGGTACGACCCAAGGGTCGGACCCAGTCAGCGCAGGATGCAGTGGAAGGGTCGGACCCTTGGGTCTGACCCGGGTTTACCGGGGTTGTTAAGCCTTTTTTAAGGCTTTCAATCTGGAATTAAACGGCGGACAATAGCATTTCCGTTATCATTGCCGCCGAAGCCACACCGAACAAAACATTTAAAAGGAGCCCCAGCTCATGTCAAAACCAGCCTTCAAGCGCGTCCTCCTGAAATTGTCCGGCGAAGCCCTGATGGGCGACGATCCGTACGGCATCAATCGCGGCACCATCGAACGCATGGTGGCGGACGTCGCCGAAGTCGCAAAGCTGGGCGTTGAACTGGCGGTCGTCATTGGCGGCGGCAACATCTTCCGTGGCGTGGCGCCTGGCGCCCAGGGCATGGACCGTGCCACCGCCGACTACATGGGCATGCTGGCCACCGTGATGAACGCGCTGGCCCTGGCCGACGCCATGAAGCACGTGGGCGTCACCGCGCGCGTGATGTCGGCCATCGGCATCGAACAGGTGGTCGAGCCTTACGTGCGTCCGAAAGCCCTGCAGTACCTGGAAGAGGGCAAGGTCGTGATCTTTGCCGCCGGTACCGGCAATCCATTCTTCACCACCGATACCGCAGCAGCATTGCGCGGTTCGGAGATGAGCGCGGAAATCGTGCTGAAAGCCACCAAGGTCGACGGCGTCTACACCGCCGACCCGAAGAAGGACCCGAACGCCACCATGTACCACAAGATCAGCTTCGACGACGCCATTGCCAAGCACCTGCAGGTGATGGACGCCACCGCTTTCGCGCTGTGCCGCGACCAGAAGCTGCCAATCAAAGTGTTCTCCATTACCAAGCCGGGCGCGTTGATGAACGTGATTATGGGCGAGGAAGAGGGTACACTGGTTCACGTTTAAAACAATTCAAGTAATTCAGTAAAAGCAACAGGAGAGCAACAATGTCTATCGCTGACATTAAAAAGAATACTCAGGACCGCATGGTCAAGTCGCTGGAAACCCTGAAGGCCGACCTGGCCAAGGTGCGTACCGGCCGTGCCCACGTGGGCATCCTGGACCATGTGATGGTGGATTACTACGGCAATCCGACCCCGTTGAACCAGGTCGCCAACCTGACCCTGGTCGACGCCCGTACCATCGGCGTAGCCCCGTTCGAGAAGAAGATGGGCGCCGTCATTGAAAAAGCGATCCGCGATTCCGACCTGGGCCTGAACCCAGCCTCGCAAGGCGACATGATCCGCGTGCCGACCCCGCCGCTGAACGAAGAGCGCCGCAAAGAGATGGTCAAGCTGTGCAAGGGCGAGGGCGAGGATGCCAAGGTGGCCGTGCGCAACATCCGCCGCGACGCCAACGAAAGCTTGAAAAAGCTGGTGAAGGACAAGGCCATTTCCGAAGACGAAGAGCGCCGCGCAGTGGACGAAGTGCAGAAGCTGACCGACAAGTTCATCGCCGACATCGACAAGACCGTCGCCGAAAAAGAGAAAGAAGTCCTGACCGTTTAAGGTCCAGAAACCGGGGAAGGTGCCGGCTTTGCCTGCGCCTTCCCCGGATTTTTAGTTTACGTGCATATGAAATATTCGAGTTCGACAACCGCGGTCCCTGATGCGCCCAAGGTGCCTCGCCATGTGGCCATCATCATGGACGGCAACGGGCGCTGGGCCACCAGGCGCTTCCTGCCGCGCGTGGCCGGCCACGTCAAGGGCGTGGACGCCGTGCGCACCGTGGTTGAAGCCTGCATTGAGCGCGGCATCGAGTACCTGACCGTCTTCGCCTTCAGTTCCGAGAACTGGCGCCGGCCGGAAGAGGAAGTCTCGCTGCTGATGAAGCTCTTCGTTACCGCGCTGGAGCGCGAAGTGGCGAAGATGCACGCCAATAACATCCGCCTGAAAGTGGTGGGCGACCTGTCGCGCTTTGGCGATAAGCTGCAGGATATGATTGCCAATGCCGAACGCAAGACCGCCAACAACACGCGCCTGACCGTGACCGTGTGCGCCAACTACGGCGGGCGCTGGGATATCATGCAGGCGATCGGCAAGATGGTGGCCGAGCACCCGGGCGTGACCGACTTCTCCGAGGAACAGCTGGCGCCTTACCTGTCGATGGCGTATGCGCCGGAGCCGGACCTGTTCATCCGCACCGGCGGCGAAGAACGCATTTCCAATTTCCTGCTGTGGCAACTGGCCTATACGGAACTGTACTTTACGGATACCTATTGGCCCGATTTCAATGCCGAGCGCCTGGACGAGGCGATCGCCTCCTACCAGGGCCGGGAACGCCGCTTTGGCCGCACCGGCGACCAGGTGGCCAACAAGAGCTGAAAAAGATGCTGAAAACCCGCGTGATTACCGCCGTCCTCCTGCTGGCGGTACTGTTGCCCGTCCTGTTCTCCGGCTACCAGCCGGCGGTGCAGGCGGTGGTGGCCGTGTTCTTCGGCGCTGCCGTGTGGGAAGCCTTCCGCCTGTTCCAGAACCGTCTCGCGGTAGTCGCGGCGCTGGCATGGACGGCGGCTTTCGCCTACACCTTCATTTTCACCAATGGCCTCGACCATGCCCAGTTCTGGCTGGCCATCGGCGCGGCGATCTGGCTGATCCGCTTCGCCCCCGCGCTGAAGCTCGGTTTGCAGCCGGCCGAAGGCACGGGCAATACGATGCTGAGCATGGTGTACGCGGCCACCCTGGTGTCCTGCTTCGTCGCCATCCTGCTGCTGTTCGCGCGCGGCCCGGTTTACCTGCTGTCGGTCATGGCGGTGGTATGGGCGGCCGACATCTTCGCCTATTTTTCGGGCAAGGCTTTCGGCAAGCACAAGCTGGCGCCGTCCATTTCGCCGGGCAAATCGTGGGAAGGCGCGGTGGGCGGCATGGTGTCCGTCCTGCTGCTGGCTGCAGTCACCGTGCTGCTCGCGCCATCGGTGCCGCTGCTGCAGGACACCTTCGCGGTGCGCCTGGCCAACCGCATGGGCTGGGGCATCATGTTGGCTGTGCTGGTGCTGATCGTCGCCGCCTCCATCGTCGGCGACCTGTTTGAATCCATGCTCAAGCGCCGTGCCGGCATGAAGGACAGCAGCAACCTGCTGCCTGGCCATGGCGGCGTGCTTGACCGTATCGACGCGCTGGTGCCTGTACTGCCCATCGCCGCGTTGATCACCCCAAGGCTGTTCTAAGGAATTCCATGCAACGCATTACCATCCTCGGCGCCACCGGTTCCATCGGCGTCTCCACGCTGGACGTCATCGCGCGCCATCCGGACCGCTATTCCGTCTACGCGCTGACCGCCCATAGCCGGGTCGACGAGCTGGCCGCCCAGTGCATCCAGTTCCGCCCGGCCCGTGCCGTGGTGGGCAGCGCCGCCGCCGCCGACCAGTTGGGCGCTTTGCTGCGCGCCGCCGGCTGCAAGACGGAAGTGGAGTGGGGCGAGGCTGCACTGTGCAGCGTGTCGTCTGCCGCCGAGACCGATGCCGTGATGGCGGCCATCGTCGGCGCCGCCGGCCTGGCGCCGACCCTGGCCGCCGCACGCGCCGGCAAAAAGGTCATGCTGGCCAATAAGGAAGCGCTGGTCATGTCCGGCCAGCTGTTCATGGACGCCGTGGCCGAGAGCGGCGCCGTGCTCCTGCCGATCGACTCCGAGCACAACGCCATCTTCCAGTGCCTGCCGCAGGGCTATGGCCGGGTGCCGGCGGCGGCCGGCGTCACCAAGATCCTGCTCACCGCATCCGGCGGTCCCTTCCTGAAGCGCGAGGTCGCGACCCTGGAAAACGTGACCCCGGACGAGGCCTGCAAGCACCCGAAATGGGTCATGGGCCGCAAGATTTCGGTCGATTCGGCGACCATGATGAACAAGGGCCTGGAAGTGATCGAGGCCCACTGGCTGTTCGGCGCGCCGGCCGAGCAGATCGAAGTGGTGATCCACCCGCAGTCGGTGATCCACTCCATGGTGTCCTACAACGACGGATCGGTGCTGGCCGAACTGGGCAACCCGGACATGCGCACGCCGATCGCGCACGCCCTGGCTTACCCGGAGCGCGTCGCCTCCGGTGTGGCGCAGCTGGACCTGACCCAGGTCGGCACCCTGCAGTTCGAAAAGCCGGACTTTGTACGCTTCCCCTGCCTGGCGCTGGCCTTCGAGGCGCTGCGCGCCGGCGGTACCGCGCCGGCCCTGCTGAATGCCGCCAACGAGGTGGCGGTGCAAGCCTTCCTGGACGAGCGCATCGGCTTCCGCCGCATCGACCGCGTGATCGCGCAGGTGATGGACGAACTGCCGCACGGCGCGGCCAGCAGCATAGAGGCCGTGATGGCGCAGGATGCGCTGGCGCGGACGGCGGCGGAACGCATTATCGCGGGATAAGCGAACATGGACACCCTGCGCACCATTCTCGCAACGATCGTCTGCCTCGGCACCCTGATTGTGATTCACGAGCTGGGGCATTACCTGGTGGCGCGCTGGTGCAATGTCAAAGTTCTGCGTTTCTCGATCGGGATGGGCCGCATCGTCTGGATGCGCAAGGTCGGCCCGGACCAGACGGAATGGGCGATTTCCGCCATCCCGCTGGGTGGCTACGTCAAGATGCTCGACGCGCGCGAGGCCGACTTGAGCGGCGCCGCGCCGGAAGACCTGAAACGCGAATTCACCCGCCAGAACGTCTGGAAGCGCATCGCCATCGTGGCCGCCGGCCCGCTGGCCAATTTCCTGCTTGCCATCGCGCTGTATGCGGGCCTGTACATGACCGGTGTGCGCGAGCCGACTGCCCGCATTGCCGAACCGGCGCCTGCCACGGCGGCCGCCGCAGCGGGCCTGAAGCGCGGCGACCTGGTGAAGTCCGTCAACGGCGAGCAGGTGCTGGGCTGGTCCGAGCTGCGCTGGGTCATCATCCAGACGGCAATCCACCGTAAAAGCATGCAGCTCGTGGTCGAACGCCCGGGTTATGGCGAGCTGCGCGCCTTTATCCCGGCCGAGGCGGCGGCCAAGGTCAGCCTGGACGACGACGTGCCGTCCGTCCTCGGCCTGGACCTGATGCGCCCGCCGCCGGTGATCGGCGACATGGAGGAAGGCGGCGCCGCGCGCCGTTCCGGCATGCTCAAAGGGGACGTGGTGGAGTCCATCGACGGCCAGCCGGTCGCCGACGTGCGCGCTTTCGTCGCCGAAATCCAGCGTTCTCCGGGCCGCAAGCTTGCCGTCACGGTGTTGCGCGACGGCCGCCGCCAGCAGCTGGAGCTGACTCCGGACGCAGTGCAGGACAAGTCCGCCAACAGCAAAGGCCTTGTAACAGTCGGTAAGATCCGCGCCTCGCTGGTGGGGGCGCTTGATACGATGGTGGTGCAATACGGCCCGCTGGAGGCAGTAGGCAAGGCGGTGGGCAAGGTGATCGATACGTGCTCGATGACCGTCAAGGTCCTGGGCCGCATGATCATGCTGGAAGTCTCGCCCAAGAATATTACCGGCGTGCTGACCATCGCCCAATATGCCGGTGAAACCGCGAAAATGGGCGCGGAGCCATTTATTGCCTTCGTCGCCTTTATCAGCGTGAGCCTGGGTCTTATGAATTTGCTGCCAATTCCTGTTCTGGATGGGGGGCATTTGCTGTATTATTCGCTGGAAGTTTTGACCGGGCGCCCGGTTTCCGAGCGCTTTGGCGAAATGGCGCAGCGTATTGGATTGGGTTTGCTGGTTTCGTTAATGGCCCTGGCCTTATTTAATGACCTGGTCCGGCTGCTTTAATTTTTTTCGATTTGCCGATGAAATTACACACTGATCGTATCGCCCCTCAATTCCGCCGCACCCTGGTAGGCGCAGCCGTCCTGGCCATCTGCTCCGGCAGCGCAATGGCTGCCGAGTCGTTCGTCGTCAAGGACATCCGCGTCGAAGGCATCCAGCGTACCGAAGCCGGTACCGTGTTCAGCTACCTGCCGGTGCGCGTGGGCGAAACCTTCAGTGACGACAAATCCGTAGCCACCATCAAGGCCCTGTACGCGACCGGCATCTTCAAGGACGTGAAGCTGGAGCGCGACGGCAATGTGCTGGTGGTGATCGTGGAGGAACGCCCGGCCATCGCCAAGGTGGACTTCAAGGGCACCCACGAATTCGAGAAGGACATGCTGGTCAAGGCGCTGAAGGATATCGGCGTCGGCGAAGCCAAGACCTTCGACAAGGCCTCGGTCGACCGCGCCGAGCAGGAATTGAAGCGCCAGTACCTGTCGCGCGGCCTGTACGGCGTGAAGATCACCACCACCGTCACCCCGCTCGAGCGCAACCGCGTCAACATCGACTTCGAAGTCGACGAAGGCGACGTAGCCCGCATCAAGCAGATCAATATCGTCGGCAACAAGGCTTTCAGCGACAAGGAGCTGAAAGAGCAAATGGCCCTGAACACCGGCGGCTGGTTCAGCTGGTACACCAAGGCCGACCAGTATTCCAAGACCAAGCTGAATGGCGATATCGAGACCATCAAGTCCTGGTACCTGGATCATGGCTACATCGAGATGAATGTGGATTCCACCCAGGTGTCGATCACCCCGGACAAGAAGGACATCTACATCACCATCAATATCACCGAGGGTGAGAAATACAAGGTCTCGGACATCAAGTTCGAAGGCGAGATGTTCGGCCGCGAGGACGAGCTGCGCCAGCTGGTGCTGCTGAAAAAGGGTGAGCTGTACTCCGGCAAGGCCCTGACCTTCACCAACAAGCTGATCACCGATCGCCTGGGCACCTTCGGCTTTGCCTTCGCCAACGTGAACGCCAATCCGGAAATCGACCAGGCCAAGCGCGAAGTCGCCTTCACCTTCTTCATCGATCCGGGCAAGCGCGCCTATGTGCGCCATATCAACGTCCAGGGCAATACCACCACCCGCGACGAAGTGATCCGCCGCGAGTTCCGCCAGTTCGAGTCGAGCTGGTACGACGCCAACAAGATCAAGGCTTCGCGCGACCGCGTCGACCGCACCGGCTACTTCAAGGAAGTGACGGTCGACACGCCGGAAGCGCAGGGCACCTCCGACCAGGTCGACATCAACATGACCGTGGTCGAACGCCCGACCGGCAACTTCCAGATCGGCGGCGCGTTCTCGCAGGCCGAGAAGTTCACCTTCAACGCCGCGATCCAGCAAGCCAACTTCGCCGGCTCGGGCAACACCGTGGGCCTGGAGCTGAACACCTCGAAGTACAGCCGCACCATCGCCTTCTCGCACACCAACCCATACTTCACCGAAGACGGCGTGTCGCGCAGCTACGAAGTCTACCTGCGCACCTTCCGCCCGCCTGCAGTGAACACCGGCTTGTACACCATCAAGCAGACCGGCGGCCGTATCAATTTCGGCGTGCCGTTCTCGGAGCAGGACACCGTGTTCTTCGGTATCGGCCTGGAAAAATCGAACGTCACCACCGACGAAACCTCGCCGACCTACTTCAAGCAGTACGTGAGGGACCTGGGCGGCCCGTCCAACGGCATCGGTTCGGTCAACGCCTACGCCGTGCCACTGACCGCGGCCTGGGCGCGCGACAGCCGCGACTCCGCGATGACGCCGACCATCGGCTTCATGCAGCGCATCAACCTGGAATTCGACGGCATCGGCCGCTCCAAATACTGGCGCGGCGTGTACGAGACCCAGTGGTACAAGCCGCTGACCAACAAGATCACGCTGGCGCTGAAGGGCGAGTTCGACTACGGCCGCGGCTTTGGCGGCCACGCCTATCCGGTGTTCAAGAACTTCTATGCCGGCGGCATCGGTTCGGTGCGCGGCTACACCAGCTCCTCGCTGGGCGCGGTCGACCCGCGCTACGGCGACTCGCTGGGCGGCGCCGAGCGCCTGATCGGCAATGCCGAACTGCAGATGCCGTTCCCGGGCCAGGGCCAGGACCGCTCGCTGCGCTGGTTCGCCTTCCTCGACGGCGGCCAGGTCTACGCGGAAAAGCAGAAGATGCGCCTGTCCGAGCTGCGCTACTCGACCGGCCTTGGCTTGAGCTGGATTTCCCCGGTTGGCCCGCTGAAGTTGAGTTATGCTAAGCCCCTGAATCCTAAGCTGGGTGACCGCCTGGAACGCTTCCAGTTCCAGATGGGCACTGGTTTCTGATGCCTGTACTGCACCAAAAGTGCATCAAAGCAACTTATTTGGACGGAGAATCAAGTTGAAGACTGCCACCGCTACGCTGAGCAAAATCGCTGCCGTTCTGGCGCTGGGCCTCGTCGCCACGGCACCGGCGCAAGCGCAGTCCGGGAAGATTGCCTGGCTGAGCGCCGAGCGCATCTACAACGAGTCGAAACTGGCGAAAGCCGCCGACAACAAGCTGCGCGAAGAATTCTCCAGCCGTGAAAAGGCTTTGCAGGAGCTGGCCATGCGCTCCAAGGCGGCCGCCGAGAAGTGGGAAAAGGAGGGCGCCAGCAAGCCCGAGCCTGAGCGCAGCAAGCTGCAGCGCGAAGCCTACGAGGCGGACCTGAACTTCCAGCGCCGCCAGCGCGAGTTCCGCGAAGACCTGAACCAGCGCACCAACGAAGAGCGTGCCGCGATCGCCGAAAAGGCGACGAAGATCATCAAGCAGCTGGCCACCAGCGAAGGCTACGACATCGTCCTGCAGGACGCCGTGTGGGCCAGCCCGCGCATCGACATCACCAACAAGGTGCTGGAAGCGCTCGACAAATAACAGACAGATTGGATTACAGATGGGCCTTCGACTAGCAGAATTGGTCGAACGCCTGGGCGGCCAACTGGTGGGAGACCCGGAACTTTTCGTTACCGGGATCGCACCGTTGACCGATGCAGGCGCTTCGCAGATCAGCTTCCTCAGCAACAGTAAATTCCGCGAGCAAGCGGGGCAAAGCCAGGCGGCGGCCCTGATTGTCCACGCCAACGACGACGCCTTCGTGGCCGAAACCTACCAAGGCGCCCGCATCGTCGTCAAGAACCCTTACGTGTACTTTGCCCGTGCCGCGCAGATGTTCGAAGCGCAGACGGCCTACGTGCGCCCGGCCGGCGTACACCCGACGGCCTGGGTCGACCCGGCCGCCAAGGTGCACCCGAGCGCCCACATCGGCCCGAAAGCCGTGGTCGAAGCAGGCGCCGTGATCGGCCCGGGCGTCGTGATCGATGCCGGCTGCTATATCGGCCGCGAGGCAGAGATCGGCGAAGGCACGCACTTCTTTGCCAACGTGACTTTCCACGCACGCTGCGTGATCGGCAAGCGCGGCATCATCCACTCCGGCGCCGTGATCGGCACCGACGGTTTCGGCTTTGCCAATGACGGCGGCGTCTACGTGCGCATCCCGCAGGTAGGGCGCGTGGTGATGGGCGACGACGTCGATATCGGCTCCAATACCTGCGTCGACCGCGGCGCGCTGGCCGACACCGTCATCGAAGACGGCGTCAAGCTGGACAACCTGATCCAGATCGCCCACAACATCCACATCGGCGCGCATACCGCCATGGCCGCCTGCGTCGGCATCGCGGGCAGCACCAAGATCGGCAAGTACTGCACCTTCGGCGGCGCCGCCATGGTGGTCGGCCATATCAATATCGGCGACAAGGTGAACATCTCGGGCGGCGCCCTGGTGTCGCGCTCGATTTCCGAACCGGGCCAGTACTCGGGCTCCTATCCGATCGCCAAGCACAGCGACTGGGAAAAGTCGGCAGTCATCGTGCGCAACCTGCCGACCATGCGCGAAAAACTGCGCGCGCTGGAAAAGACCATTAAAACTAAAACAGAGAACGAAGAATCATGACCACTACCGAAAACAAGACGATGGACATCTGCGAGATCAAGTCCTACCTGCCGCACCGCTACCCGATGCTGCTGGTTGACCGTGTTCTCAACTACGAGGAAAACAAGACCCTCACCGCCATCAAGAACGTGACCGCGAACGAAGAGTTCTTCAACGGCCACTTCCCGCACAAGCCGGTCATGCCCGGCGTGCTGATGATCGAAGCGATGGCGCAGGCGGCCGCGCTGCTGTCGTTCAAGTCCATCGGCCTGAAGCCGGACGAGAATTCGGTGGTGTACTTCGTGGGCATCGACAACGCGCGCTTCAAGCGCCCGGTAGGTCCTGGCGACCAGCTGAAGATGGACGTGGAAATCGTGCGCAACGCGCGCGGCATCTGGAAATACAAGGCGGTCGGCTCGGTCGACGGCCAGGTAGCGCTGGAAGCTGAGCTGATGTGCACCATCCGCTCGGTGGAGTAACACGCATGGCGACCATCCACCCAACCGCGATCGTCGATCCCAAGGCCGAACTGGCCGCGGGCGTCGAGATCGGCCCGTACACGATCATTGGCCCGAACGTGGTGATTGGCGAGAATACCGTGGTGGGCCCGCACGTGGTGATCGAGGGCCATACCACCATCGGCAAGAACAACAAGTTCTTCCAGTTCTCGTCCATCGGCGCAGCGCCGCAGGACAAGAAGTGGAACGGCGAGCCGACCCGCCTGGAAATCGGCGACGGCAACACCATCCGCGAATTCTGCACCTTCAACCTCGGCACGGTGCAGGACAAGGGCGTGACCAGGCTTGGCAACAACAACTGGATCTCGGCCTACGTCCACCTGGCGCATGACTGCATCGTCGGCGACAACACCATCTTCTCCAACAACGCGCAGATGGCGGGCCACGTGGAGATCGGCGACTGGGTGATCATGTCCGGTTTCGCCAACGTGCACCAGTTCTGCAAGATCGGCGCCCACGCCTTCGTCGGCATGAGCACCAGCCTGACCCAGGACGTGCCGCCGTTCGTGCTCCTGAACGGCAACCCGGCAGCCGCGCACGGTGTCAACATCGAGGGCCTGAAACGCCGCGGCTTCACGCGCGAGCAGATCAACGCCATCCGCAACGCCTACAAGCTGCTGTACCGCTCCGGCCTGACGCTGGACGAAGCCAAGGCTGCCATGCTCGCCGCCGAAGGCGAGTTGCCCGAGGCCGATGCAGTCCACGCCCGCGCAATGCGCGAATTCCTCGATACGACTACCCGTGGCATCGTCCGCTGACGTGTCGATCGCAGTCGTCGCCGGCGAACCGTCCGGAGACCTGCTGGCAGGCCGCCTGCTGGGCGGCCTGCGCCCGCACCTGCCCGAAGCGCGCTTCCACGGCATCGGCGGCCCGGCCATGATGGAACACGGCTTCGAGTCGCATTGGCCGATGGACAAGCTGACGGTACGCGGCCTGTTCGAAGTCATCCCGCGCTACCGCGAGCTGAAAGGCATCCAGAATACCCTGCGCGACCAGCTGCTGGCCGAGCGGCCGGCCTGCTTCATCGGCGCCGACTACCCCGGCTTCAACCTGGGGCTGGAAGCGCAGCTGCGCGATGCCGGCATTCCGACCGTGCACTACATCGGGCCCCAGATCTGGGCCTGGCGCGGCGGGCGCATCAAGAAAATCATCAAATCCGTCTCGCATATGCTGGTGATCTTCCCGTTCGAGGAAGCGATCTACCAGGCGGCCGGCGTACCGGTGACCTATGTCGGCCACCCGCTGGCCGAAGTGATTCCGGTCCAGCCCGACGAAGCGGCGGCACGACGCCAACTGGGCCTGGCGCAAGACGCCAACGTCGTTACGGTGATGCCCGGCAGCCGCATGGGCGAATTGAAGTACAACACCGCCGCCTTCATCGGCGCCTGCAAGCTGCTTCAGCAGCGCGACCGCACGCTGAAATTCGTGGTGCCGATGGCCGGCGAAAAGCAGCGCAGATACTTCCTGGAACTGGTGGCGCAAGCCGGGTTGCAGGACGTTGAGCTGATGGTGCTGGACGGCCAGTCGCATACCGCGATCTGCGCCGCCGACGCCGTGCTGGTCGCTTCGGGCACCGCCTCGCTGGAAGTGGCGCTGTTCAAGAAGCCGATGGTCATCGCGTACAAGATCATGGCGGCGTCGTACCATATCATGAAGCACATGGCTTACCAGCCGTGGATCGGCCTGCCGAACATCCTGGCGCGCGAAACGCTGGTGCCGGAACTGATCCAGCACGCCGCGACGGCCGAAACGCTGGCCGACGCCATGTGGAAACAACTGAGTGACGCAGCACACCGCCTGCAGCTGGTGCAGCGCTTCACCGACATGCATTACAGCCTGCTGCGCAACAGCGCCCAGGAGGGCGCCGCAGCGGTCCTTAAGGTTATCAACAAATGAGCCAGCAAGCCGGTCTTTTTGACGACCTTCCATATTCCCTCGAAGAGATCATCTGCGGCGTCGACGAGGCGGGGCGCGGTCCATTGGCCGGCCCGGTGTTCGCCGCTGCCGTGATCCTGGACCGCGGGCGGCCAATTCCCGGCCTGCGCGACTCCAAAAAGCTGAACGAAGCAAAGCGCGATGAGCTGGCGCCGATGATCCGTGAGCATGCGATCGCCTGGGCCGTGGCCAAGGCCTCGGAAGAGGAAATCGACCGCCTGAACATCCTGCAGGCCAGCCTGCTGGCGATGAAACGCGCCGTGTACGCGCTGTCCACCGTGCCGACCCTGGCACTTATCGATGGAAACAAGTGCCCGGTGATGCGCGTCCAAAGCATCGCCATTGTCGACGGCGACGACAAGATCGAAGCCATTTCGGCCGCTTCCATCCTGGCCAAAACGGCGCGCGACGCAGCCCTGGTCAAGCTGCACAAGAAATATCCGCAATACGGATTCGACCAGCACAAAGGCTACGGCACCGCGTTGCACCTGGAGCGGCTGCGCGAGCACGGCGCCTCGCCGGTGCATCGCCGCAGCTTTGCGCCGGTGCGCGAAGTCCTGGAACGCGACCTATGAAACACATCACCTCGCGCGACAACGCGCAATACAAGGAACTCTCCAAGCTCGCCACCAACTCGCAGGCGCGCCGCAAGGCCGGCCGCAGCCTGCTCGACGGCGTGCACTTGTGCGAAACCTGGCTCGCGCTGCGCGGCCACCCCGAGCAAGCCATTGTCGCCGAAGGCGCGCTGCAAAACCCTGAGGTCGCGGCCATCATCGCCCGCCTCGAGGCGGAACATGCGCACATCCTGTGCCTGAGCGACCAGCTGTACCACGCCGTCAGCCAGGTCGAACACGGCGTCGGCCTGATGTTCCTGATCGCGACTCCGAACAAGGAGGTGCCGCGCGCGCTGTCCGTCAACGCCGTCCTGCTGGATAACGTGCAGGACCCGGGCAACGTCGGCTCCATCCTGCGTAGCGCCGCCGCCGCGGGCGTGAAGGAAGTCTATTGCGCCCCCGGCACCGCCTTTTGCTGGTCGCCCAAAGTGCTGCGCGCCGCCATGGGTGCCCATTTTGTGCTGGATATCTACGAGAACGTCGACCTGCCGCAACTGGTGCAGGGCGCCCGGATCGCCACGCTGGCCACCAGCGGCTATGCGGCCGAACAGCTCTACCAGCTGGACCTGAAACGGCCGGTAGCCTGGATTTTCGGCCACGAAGGGCAGGGCGTGTCCGACACGCTGTTGAACGGCGCCAGCCACCGCGTGATCGTGCCGCACCTGGGCAAGGTGGAATCCCTGAACGTCGCGGCTTGCGCGGCGGTATGCTTTTTCGAGCAAGTAAGGCAGAATCTGAGTTAATAACAATATTCAGATTGGAATAGGTGTTATGGAAATCGCAAGTATGCATTTCCTGGTCGCCGAAGGCGAGCCTGTCCAGCGGGAGCTCATGGCCGGCATGCTGCGCCATTTGGGCGCCCAACACATTACCGTAGCCTCCGACGGCCTGAGCGCGCTGCGCCTGCTGGAAACCGGCCTCAATCCTCCCGCGAACATCGCCCTGATCGACCTCGCGCTGCCTGGCATGGATGGCCTGGAATTGCTACGCCGCCTGGCCCAGTTCCATTGCCGCGCCGGCATTATCATCCTGGCCTCGCAAAGCGCCGACGTGCTCTTTTCCGTGGAAACCATGGCCGAAGCCTACGGCATCGAGATCCTGGGCAGCTCCAGCAAGCCCATCAGTTCGGCCAGGCTGCAGGAACTGATCGCGAACTATATTGAGCCCTCCACCGAACCGGAACCCGAGCCCCAGCATCCGGAATTCACCTTCGCCGAAGTGGGGCGCGGCCTGCAGGGGCGCGAATTCGACCCGTACTTCCAACCCAAGATCGAGCTCGATACCGGCGCCGTCAAAGGACTGGAGATGTTCGCCCGCTGGCGCCATCCGCAATTCGGCGTGCTGGGCCCTTCCGCTTTTGTGCCGGTGCTGGAAAGGGTGCGCCGTGTCGATTTCCTCGACTGGTGCATGATCGAAAAGTCGGTGGCCGCCTGCCGCAGCCTGCACGACCAGGGCATTCCGATTTCATTTTCGGTGAATGTCGATCCGGGCACGCTGGCCCACCCGCAATTCGTGGCCCAGATCACCGCCTGCCTGGAGCGGCACCGCATCCTGGCCGACTACCTTAGCTTCGAAATCACGGAGGCATCGGTGCTGACCACCAACCCGCACTTCCTCGAGCGGCTGCTGCGCCTGCGCATGTTGGGTTTCGGTCTGGCGATCGACGATTACGGCACCGGGCGCTCCAACCTGCAGCTGCTGGCCGCCATCCCATTCTCCGAATTGAAGATCGACCGCAGTTTCGTGGATGGCGCCTCGCGCAAGCGCGCCATCAGTACGGTGCTGAAGTCTTATCTTGGCCTGGCGAGCAGCCTGTCACGCCGCGCTTGCGCCGTGGGTGTGGAAAGCAGGCAGGATTGGGATTTCCTGCAAGGCTTGGGCTGCGCCTACGCCCAGGGCTTCTATATCGCCAATCCCATGCCGGTCGAGGACATTCCCCGCTGGCTGGAGGACTGGAAGAGCTTCTTCTAAAGCATCAGTACACCGAGCGGTTCGGCTTGATTTCCTGCAGGATGGTGGTCGAAATCTCTTCAATCGACTTGGTGGTGGAGGACAACCAGCGGATCCCTTCGCGGCGCATCATGGCTTCCGCTTCGTTCACTTCATAGCGGCAGTTTTCCAGCGAAGCGTATTTGGAGCCGGCGCGGCGCTCATTGCGGATCTCCGACAGGCGTTGCGGCTCGATACTGAGGCCGAAAATCTTCGGTTTGAAGGCGTACAACGCCGAGGGCAGCTTGCCGCGCTCGAAATCGTCCGGAATCAGCGGGTAGTTGGCCGCCTTCACGCCGTATTGCATGGCCAGGTACAGCGAAGTCGGGGTTTTGCCGGAACGGGACACGCCAACCAGGATCACGTCCGCCTCGGACAGGTTCTTGTTCGACTGGCCGTCATCGTGCGCCAGCGAGAAGTTGATCGCCTCGATGCGATTCTTGTACTCCTCGCTGTCGACCACGTTGTGCGAGCGGCCGATGGTGTGGGTCGACTTGACGCCCAATTCCTGCTCCAGCGGCGCCACGAAGGTCTGGATCAAGTCCATGTGCATGGCATTGGCGCGCTGGATCACCTCGGACAGCTCCGCCTTCACCAATGTCGAAAAGACAATGGGTTTGGCGCCATCCTCGGCCCCGATCTCGTTAATTTTGCGCACTGCATCATAAGCCTTGTCGCAGGTATCGATGAAGGGCAGGCGGATCTGGCGGAAACGCAGGTCGAACTGCGTCAGCACCGAATGGCCAAAGGTTTCGGCGGTGATGCCCGTGCCGTCAGAGACAAAAAAGACGGTGCGGCTCGAAGCCGGCAATAAACGTTGATCTTGTGGCATCAAAAAAGCTTTTCCAATGTATGAATCGTCAATTTGCTCGGCAGGCTGTAAAATGCTTGCCAACAGTAAGATTGTGCTGCACGGCGCCAAGAATGACAAGAACGATGCCGAGCACACCTGCGTAAAGATTTTTATCATCAAAAAGGTGTCTTTATGACTAACGCAGCATTGAAGGAGCAATCCGACGGGGTGTACGTTGCCTCGTTCGAGAATTTGCGCATGACGGATGTCGAATCCGTCGGCGGCAAGAACGCATCGCTGGGCGAGATGATCTCCCAGCTGTCCGGTGCGGGTGTGCGTGTGCCTGGCGGCTTCGCAACCACCGCCCAGGCATTCCGCGATTTCCTGTCGCACAGCGTCGACGGCGGCCCATCGCTGGCCCAGCGCATCGCCGACCGCCTTGAACACCTGGATGTCGACGACGTGCGCGCCCTGGCAGCATCGGGCGCGGAAATCCGCCAATGGATCGTCGACACACCATTCCAGCCACGCCTGGAAGCCGAGATCCGCGCCTTCTACGACAAACTGGTCGCGGACTCCACCACCGAAGTGTCCTTTGCGGTGCGCTCCTCCGCCACCGCGGAAGACCTGCCAGACGCATCGTTCGCAGGCCAGCAGGAATCCTTCCTGAACGTGGTCGGCATCGACAACGTGCTGGAAGCGATGAAGCACGTTTTCGCTTCCCTGTACAATGACCGCGCGATTTCCTATCGCGTGCACAAGGGCTTCACCCACGCCGAAGTGGCGCTGTCGGCCGGCGTGCAGCGCATGGTGCGTTCCGACACGGGCGCATCGGGCGTGATGTTTACCATCGATACCGAATCGGGCTTCAAGGACGTGGTCTTCATCACTTCCTCCTACGGCCTGGGCGAAACCGTGGTGCAGGGCGCCGTGAACCCGGACGAGTTCTACGTCCACAAGCCGATGCTGGAGCAGGGCAAGTCGGCCGTGATCCGCCGCAATATCGGCTCCAAGCTGATCAAGATGGAATTCACCAACGAAGCCAAGGCTGGCCGTTCCGTGAAGACCGTCGACGTGCCGATCGAGATGCGCAACCGCTACTCCCTGGTCGACGCCGAGATCGTCGAACTGGCCAAGTACGCCATGATCATCGAGAAGCACTACGGCCGTCCGATGGACATCGAGTGGGGCAAAGATGGCCGTGACGGCAAGCTGTACATCCTGCAGGCCCGTCCTGAAACCGTGAAATCGCAGCATAAATCGCACGAAGCGCAGCAGCGTTTCAAGCTGAAGTCGAGCGGCACCGTGCTGACCTCCGGCCGCGCCATCGGCCAGAAGATCGGCGCCGGCCCTGTGCGCGTGATCCGCGATCCAAGCGAAATGGAACGCGTGCAGCCGGGCGACGTGCTGGTGGCCGACATGACCGACCCTAACTGGGAACCGGTGATGAAGCGCGCTTCCGCCATCGTCACCAACCGCGGCGGCCGTACCTGCCACGCAGCGATCATCGCGCGTGAACTGGGCGTGCCGGCAGTCGTGGGCTGCGGCGACGCAACCGACGTGCTGAAGGACGGTAATTTCGTCACCGTGTCCTGCGCCGAAGGCGACGAAGGCAAGATCTACGACGGGCTGCTGGAAACGGAAGTATCCGAGGTCCAGCGCGGCGAACTGCCACCGATCAAGACCAAGATCATGCTGAACGTGGGCAACCCGCAGCTGGCTTTCGACTTCCAGTCCGTGCCGAACAACGGTGTCGGCCTGGCCCGCCTGGAGTTCATCATCAATAACAATATTGGTGTGCACCCGAAAGCGATCCTGGAATACCCGAACATCGACGCCGACCTGAAAAAGGCTGTTGAGTCGGTGGCCCGTGGCCACGCATCGCCTAAGCAGTTCTACATCGACAAGCTGGCCGAAGGCATCGCCACCATCGCCGCGGCTTTCTGGCCGAAGAAGGTGATCGTGCGCATGTCCGATTTCAAGTCGAACGAGTACAAGAAGCTGATCGGCGGTTCGCGCTACGAGCCGGACGAAGAGAACCCAATGCTGGGCTTCCGCGGCGCGGCACGCTACCTGTCCGAAGATTTCGCTGCCGCCTTCGAAATGGAATGCATCGCGATGAAGCGCGTGCGCGAAGAAATGGGCCTGACCAACGTCGAAATCATGGTGCCGTTCGTACGTACCCTGGGCCAGGCGGAGAAGGTGGTCAAGCTGTTGGCCAAGAACGGCCTGAAACGCGGTGAGAACGGCCTGCGCGTCATCATGATGTGCGAAGTGCCTTCCAACGCCGTGCTGGCGGAGCAGTTCCTCGAGCACTTCGACGGCTTCTCGATCGGTTCCAACGACCTGACCCAGCTGACCCTGGGCCTGGACCGCGACTCCGGCATGGAACTGCTGGCAGCCGACTTCGACGAGCGCGATCCGGCGGTGCGCGCGCTGCTGGCCATGGCCATCTCGGCATGCCGCAAGCTGAACAAGTACATCGGCATCTGCGGCCAGGGTCCTTCCGACCATCCAGACCTGGCCATCTGGCTGATGGAGCAGGGTATCGAAACCATGTCGCTGAACCCTGACTCGGTCATCGACACTTGGCAGAAGCTGGCAGAAATGCAACAATAAAGTAACGACAAGCCTCGTTGCTGAAACCCCCGTGGCCTGATCGGCTGCGGGGGTTTTTTACTTTTGGAGGTAGTGATGGCTGATTGGATGCTTTGGGCGATCGGCGCGGGGGTGCTGGTGATCGCCGAACTGTTTAGCGGCACCTTTTACCTGCTGATGATCGCCATCGGCATGGCCGCGGGGGCGCTGATCTCGCTGCTGCGGATCGATATGCCAGGACAGATGCTGGTGGCGGCGATCGTGGCGGCCATCGGCACGCTGCTGCTGCGCCGCAGCCGCTTCGGCAAGATCGAGCGCAGACCGGCTTCCGCCAACCCGGACGTGAATATGGACATCGGCCAAACGGTCAACGTGCCCGCCTGGCAGGACGGCGTGGCGCGCGTCATGTACCGCGGCGCGCTGTGGGACGTGGAGCTGGCGCCGGGCGAAGCCGCCGCGCCGGGGACGTACAGGATTCGCGAGATTCGCGGCAGCCGGCTGATCGTCGGCGCATAACAAGGAGAAGGGAATGGAAATCAGTTTTGGCACCGTCACGCTGGTAGTGTTCATCGTCGCGCTGGTGTTCGTCTTCAAGACCATCAACGTGGTGCCGCAGCAGCACGCCTGGGTGGTGGAACGGCTCGGCAAATATCACGCCACGCTGGGGCCGGGCCTGAACATCGTGGTGCCGTTCATCGACCGCATCGCCTACAAGCACGTGCTGAAGGAGATCCCGCTCGACGTGCCGTCGCAGGTTTGCATCACCAAGGACAATACGCAGCTGCAGGTGGACGGCATCCTGTACTTCCAGGTGACGGACGCGATGCGCGCCTCCTACGGCTCCTCCAACTACATCGCCGCGATCACGCAGCTGGCGCAGACCACGCTGCGCTCGGTGATTGGCCGCATGGAGCTGGACAAGACATTCGAGGAGCGCGACCACATCAACTCCACGGTGGTGAACGCGATCGACGAATCGGCCGCCAACTGGGGCGTGAAAGTGCTGCGCTATGAAATCAAGGACCTCACGCCGCCGCAGGAAATCCTGCACGCCATGCAGGCCCAGATCACGGCCGAACGCGGCAAGCGCGCACTGATTGCCGCCTCCGAAGGGCGCAAGCAGGAGCAGATCAACATCGCCACCGGTGAACGCGAAGCGGCGATTGCCCGATCCGAGGGCGACAAGCAGGCGGCCATCAACCGCGCGCAAGGCGAGGCGGCCGCCATCCTCGCCATCGCCGAAGCGACTTCCGGCGCGCTGAAGCAAGTCGGCAGCGCGATTCAACAGCCGGGTGGCGAGGCCGCGATGAACCTGAAAGTCGCCGAGCAATACGTCAGCGCTTTCGGCAATCTCGCGAAGACCAATAACAGCCTGATCGTCCCCGCCAACGTCGGCGAAATGAGCAGCCTGATCGCCACCGCCCTGCAAGTAGTCAAGACCCAGAAATAGCATGCACGAGCCCGTGTCCCACCCTGGGGTCACACCCGAAATGGGACACGAGCCCAAGCACGTTGCACCTGAGGCCGTGTCCCGAAACGGGTGTGACCCCAGGGTGGGACACGGGCTGGGCCGTAATTGCGTACAATGCGGCCTTATATCGAACAGGAGGCGCATGTGGGAACCTGGGCTGTTGGGCCGTTTGGCAATGATTTCGCGCAGGATTGGGCGCAGGACTTGCAGGAATCGAGGGACCTCTATTTTATCGAGGACACCTTGAACAACGTGTTGCAGGCGGAGACTACCGAGTACCTGGAAGCGCCGTTTGGCGCCGAAGCATTGGCTGCGGTGGAAACCTGGTCGCGCCTGCAGGGCAAGGGCGGGGTGAAGGATGAGGATTCCGCAGCCGTCGATGCGTGGGTGGCCGATGTGCAGGTCAAGTTGAGCAAGCCGCGCGCGGACATTGCCGACAAGGCGGCGCGCGCATTGGCGCTGGTCGTGTCCGAGGCTTCCGAATTGCGCGAGCTGTGGGAAGATAGCGAGCATTACGATGAATGGCTCGCTTCGGTGACCGATCTTCAGCGCAGGTTGTCCGCATGAAGCCTATCCTCTCCATCATGTCGGCTGTGCTGGCAGTCTCGTTGGCAGCCGGCCCTGCATCGCTGGCGCTTGCCGGCGATGCCGCAACCGATGCCTCCATCGCCGCCCGCATCGCCCAGATCCGCGCCATGCCTGCCGCCGCCAATTCCGCCGCAGCCGGCGCCCAACGCCGCGAGCTCGATGCAGCCTGGCGCTACTTCGGCGACTACCGCGAGGACGCCGTCCCGCTGCTGCGCCGCGAACTCGCCGCTGAGCTGCGCTCGCCGCATCCCAGCCAGCCGCTCCTGCTCGATGCTGCCTGCTTCCTGCTTGCCTATGGCGCGGATTCTGACAAGGCGCTGGCAACCCAGGCTGCCCTGGCCATCAACCCGGATGCGTTTCTTGACGGCCCCCAGTTGTTCCGCCTGATGCACGCTGCCGCGGCTTCCCGCGACGCGCGCCTGCTGCCCCTGATCGACCGGATCTTCCTGCGCAAAGCCGTCAGCCTGCCTTTGCCGCAGCAAGGCAGCGCGATCGACGAGACGGGCGTGCGCGCACTGTTGTACGGCCAGTTTGGTCTTGCCGGAGAGCGGCACCTGGCCAATCAGTTACGCGACCCGGCGCTGGGCAAGCCGGTATTGGATGTGTTACAGCTGGTCGGTTCGCCGGACAGCGTGCCCGCCGTTACCCCGCTGCTGCAAAATCCCGACATGGAAATCTTTACGCGGGCCGTGAACTTCCTGTTGCGGGCCGGCGGACCGCAAGGCCGCCTGGCAGTGCTCGCGCTCAGCCCCCGCGCTTTGTCGAAAGAAGCCCGGGGCTTCCTGGCGCCGATGCGCGAAAAGCTTGCCCAGCAGCCGGCGCCGCAGGCAGGCAAGGGCGCTTTGCCGGACACTGAGGTGAGGCGCCAGCTGGATGTGCTGGAGGCGAGCAACGGCAATTACGACGGCATCGATCCTGCCGCCATTGTCCAATCCAGCCTGCCCAAGAAGGAGCTGATCGAGCGCTTATCGCGGATCCGCGAGCGCACTTTCGCGCGCGCCACGAATGAAGCGCTGGATGATGCCGACACCACCAGCACTCTGCTGAATGCCTTGAGTTATCGCTAAGGAGCCCCACGATGCTGCAAATGCGCCCGAACTGCGAATGCTGCAACAAGGACTTGCCGCCCGGCGCGCAAGACGCCTTGATCTGTTCCTTCGAATGCACTTTCTGCGCCGATTGCGTCGACGAAAAGCTGCATGGGAAATGCCCGAACTGCGGTGGCGACTTTGCCCCGCGTCCAACCCGTGCCGCGTCGAAGCTGGCTAAATACCCGCCGTCGACCGAACGCATCTTCAAGCCCAATGGATGCTCTGGTCTCGATTGAGGAGGAGCTGGCGGCCTTCCTGGGCCGCCATCGCCGCGTGCTGGCCCTGACCGGGGCGGGCCTGAGCACCGCATCCGGCATTCCCGGCTACCGCGACAAGGACGGCGTGCGGCGCGGCCGTACGCCGATCCAGGGGCCGGAGTTTCGTCGAAACGAAGCTGTGCGGCGCCGCTACTGGGCGCGCAGCATGGTGGGCTGGTCCACCATGTCGCGCGCCGAGCCGAATGCCGGCCACCTTGCCATGGCCGAACTGGAGTCCGCGGGGCACCTGCACAGCGTGATCACGCAGAACGTGGATGGCCTGCACCAGCGCGCCGGCAGCAAGCGCTTGATCGAACTGCACGGCAACCTGCACCAGGTGGTCTGCCTTGAATGCCAGGCCCGTTACGCACGGGCCAGCCTGCAGCCGCAACTGGAACGCGATAATCCCGAACTTGCCGACGTGCTGGCGCAGCCGCTGCCCGACGGCGATGCGGCGGTGGAGCCCGATGCGCTGGAAGATTTCCGCGCTCCTGCCTGCGCGGCCTGCGGCGGGGTGCTGATGCCGGACGTGGTGTTCTTCGGCGATAACGTGCCGCCGGCGCGCACCGCACAAGCCCTGGCGGAAATGGAGGCTGCCGACGCGCTGCTGGTGGTCGGCTCTTCGCTGATGGTGTTTTCCGGCTACCGCTTCTGCCGCCTGGCTGCAGCGGCGGGCAAGCCGATTGCGGCCATCAACGCGGGCAAGACCCGCGCCGATGACCTGATTTCTTTGAAGCTGGAATTGCCGGCGCAGGAAGTGCTGCCCCGGCTGGTGACGCTGCTGGCGAGGCGGAATTAGCGGCGGTGCTGCTTCATTGCCTGCTGTACTTCACGGCTGGCATCGCGGTCTTTCTCGGACGCACGCTTGTCGTGCTGTTTCTTGCCCTTGGCCAGGCCGATTTCGCACTTGATGCGGCCACCCTTGAAGTGTAGGTTGAGCGGCACCAGGGTGTAGCCGGCGCGTTCGACCTTGCCGACCAGTTTGTCGATTTCGGCGCGGTGCAGCAGCAGCTTGCGCGTGCGCACGGCTTGCGGGTGGATGTGGGTGGAAGCTGTCGGCAGGGCGCTGATGTGCGCGCCAAAAAGGTATAGTTCGTTATCGCGGATGGTAACGTAAGCTTCCTTGATCTGAACGCGCCCGTCGCGGATCGCCTTCACTTCCCAGCCTTCGAGCGCGATCCCGGCTTCATACTTGTCTTCAATGAAGTAGTCGTGAAAGGCTTTGCGATTATCGGCAATGGACATGGGTAAAAATGCGTGGGTCGGTTAAACTACGGGTTCTTTGGACAACATCATAGCAAACGGTTACTCAATGGCAGTAGTGCACAAGTCGGTATTCCTGG
>JBCNPK010000068.1:0-24786 GCA_039593355.1 Pseudoduganella sp. | reverse complement strand
ACTGCTGGAGCCCATCGGCCATATCCCACCAGCCGAAGCTGAGATGAACTATTATCGTCAATTATCGAGTCAAGCCATCCCGGCATGACTCAAACCAAGGCGCCTCTCATAATCCCGGTCCGGTTCACAATGGATAGTAAGTTTGTTGCGGGAACCATTCTCCTCGGCATGGCTCAGTTGGCGCATGGCGCAAGCTCGCTCTGTTCAAAAAGCGAAACGACCTATTTCGCCTGCACCATCAAGGGGGGAAAGGTGGTCTCCTTATGCGGCAAGGTGTTCGAGACAGATAAACGCGGGGATCGCGTGGACGTTGATGAGCAATGGCTCCAATACCGATTTGGAGCACCGGGCGCGATCGAATTGGCTTATCCGCGTTCGAAGGCAAACTCGCTCGGCAGCTTCAAGGTCGAGAGAATCCGGGCGCAAGGAGGCGAGGTTCACCTTGACGCAGTTGTTTTCGTCAGCGGTGGAATTGGCTACAGCGTGGAGTCCGCGGCGCCTGATGGCGGCGGGCTGGTTCAGGGTGTCAGCGTTGGAGACCCCAAAGAATTTGGCGTGGAAAACGCCGGTAAGCGCAAGGAGCACTATCCCAACGCAAGATTCCTGTGTTCAGGGCCGGCGGATACAAAGAATTTCTTCGAACTCGTCGAGTATCTTGATCATTGAGAACGGCGGGATGCCTTTCACCTGACTGGCAGGCCGTTTTCCGGGCTACTCCAGCGCACGGTCTGTTGCAGTTATCTGTTCGCAGCGCCTTGCGCGGCAGCGGCGGGACCCGCATCGAGCCGCACGTTGAGAATCGAATATGCCTCCGCAACGTCGGAGGCGTAGCCGACGCTGGCCGCGTCGCGCGACAGGCGGAAGTGGAAGGCAGGCTGCGGCGGCATTGAGCGCGGATCGCCGGCGGCAATGCCGAGCGCCTCCTGCTGGTCGCCATCCATCAGCTTTTCCATCAGTTCCACGAGCGCGTTGTTGGCCAGGATATCGTTGGCGAACACCGGGCCGCGCGAGGCTAGGTGCGCGGCGTCCAGGCGGCCGTTGATTTTGTCGGGGGCGGGCGTATGGCGCCCGCTGGCGAGGTCGTAGCGGTCGCCGCGATCGAGGTAGCTCAGGCGGGCGTTGCGGATATTAAACGGGCCGGGCTCCGCGCTGGCCCGCGTCAGGTCTGCCAGCAGCACGCCTTTGTAGCCGATGACTTCCAGCTCGCGCTGGCCGCGCACCACGACTGCCGTGTTTTCGTCCACGCCTAGCCCGAGCTTGTAGCCGGCGTGCAGCATGGCCGGCAGCATGCGTGCGAAGCGGCCTCGCACCAGGAAGTGCTGGTCGATGAAGACTTGCTCGCCGACGAAACCCAGACCCGGCGCGAGGTCGCGGCCGGAGGCCAGGCCTTGCTGCAGCATGGCCAGCGTCGGGCGCGGATTCTGGAACATGGTGCTGGACATGATGGCGGCGCCGGCGCTCGTGCCGGCGACCACGCCGCCGCGCTGGTAGACGTCCCACACCGCTTGCAGCACGGCGCTGCGGCTGCCGTCCGGGCGCACCAGCGCTTGCGTGACCAGGGCCTGGTCGCCGCCGGAGAAGTAGATGCCGCCGGCGCCGCGCACCGTTGCCGCCACCTCTGCGTCATCGGCGCGGGCACGGTAATCGCTGCCAGCCAGGCGCACCGCCAACGGCACCACGAAGGCGTCGGCGCCGTAGCGCTTGAGCGTGGCGGCGATATTGGCCCCGGAGCGTTCCGGGCGCGCCGCTGCGCTGGGTAGCACGGCGATGCGCGCGCCCGGTCCACCGGCCAGCGCGACGATGCGTTGCCAAACCTCAGCCGTCTCGGGCCGCAGCGCGCCGCCGATGATGACCAGTGCGCCGGACGGCGCGGCGGCGGCTGCCGCCCTCGGCAGGGCCGGCAGCGCGGCGCCCGCCAGCAGCATGCCGACGGCTTTGAGGAGGCTGCGGCGCATCAACGGAAGCTGTAGTTGGCCGACAGGTACAGCGAACGTCCGCGCGGGTCCGTGTAGTTCGGATCGTAGCCGGCCAGGAAGCTGTAGATCTGGTTCGAGCGCGGCGGATTGGTGTCGAACAGGTTGCGGATGCCGCCACGCACGCGCAGTGCCTTCGACCAGGCGTAGCTGCCGGTAAGGTCCCACAGCTGGTACGCCTTGACCCGGCGCTCGCTGCCATCCGGATTCGGGTTCTGGTCGCGGTAGTGCGAGTAGAAGGTTTGCTGCAGCGTCGCCGACCATGGGCCGGTGTCGTAGTCGAAGCTCAGCGTATGGCGCCAGCGCTGCACCACCTGGTCGTTGGCGAATACGCCCGCCCCGTTCACTTCTTCCGCGCCGGCTTCGCGGGTCTTGTAGTCCAGCACATAGGTGCCGGTCAGGCCCACGCCTACGCGGCCCCAGTTGCTGGCAGCGCTGCGCCAGTTGATCCCGAGGTCAAGTCCGGAGGTTTCCAGTGCGCCAATATTGCGCAGGCGCGAGTCGATCGACAGGATAGGGCCGGGAATGCCCGGCAGTGCCGGATCGGCGGCGCCGCGTTCGATATAGGCGGCGTTGCGCGCCGGGTCGCTGAAATAGGAGCCTTCCGGCGCCACGATCACGTCCTGCTTGCGGATCTTCCAGTAATCGAGCGTTGTGGTCAGGTTGCGCTGCGGCTCGAACACGATGCCAGCCGAGAATTGCTTCGAGGTTTCCGGCTTCAGTCCGGCGCGGCCACCCTGTAACTTGTCGGGCTGCAGGCCGCAGTAGTCCGGGTTGTTGGTGTTGTCGATCGAGCCGGTCTTGATGCAGCCCAGCGGGTCGTCGTAGATGCCGTTGGTCTGGCCGGTACGCGGCGGGTTGTTCAGGTCGGCCAGCGACGGCGCGCGGAAGCCTTCGCTGTAAGAGGTACGCAGCACCAGTTCCTTGGCAGGTTGCCAGCGCAGGCCGAATTTCGGATTGGTGGTGCCGCCGAAATCGTTGTAGCGGTCGTGGCGCAGCGCCACCTGTGCTTCCACGCCAGCCAGGAACGGCAGGCTCAGTTCCGCATAGGCTGCCTTCACCGTGCGTTCTCCGGCAAAGGCCTGCGCCGCGCCATCGCCGCGGATTTCCCCTGCCGCCAGCAGGGCCGATGGGGTGAAGCGCATTTTCTCCTTGCGGTATTCTCCGCCGACGGCAATCGCCGCCGTGCCGCCGGCCATGGTGAACAGGTCGCGCGTCGCCTTGGCGTCGAACACGTTGGTGGTGCCACGCGACTGGCGGGCCGCATCGTTGATCTTGGCCGCTTGCAGCAAGGACTGGCCCTCGGCGCCGGAAGCGCCGAACGGATTGATCTTGCCGGTCGCGAAAGCGCTGTCGAAGGCGCTGGTGCGCACATAGCCGTCGATGTACTGGTCGTCCACCGTGTTGACGCTGTGGTTGAACGCAGTGTTGTAATCCCAGCCAGCCACGCTGCCTTTGGCGCCGAGCACCAGGCGCTGGGCCTCGGACTCGACTTCGTTGCTGCGGTTGCCGCCTTCGGCCAGGCGCATCGACACGCGCAGGTCGGTCTTGTTGCTGGTGATCAGGCTGTGCGGATAGTACTGGCCGGCCAGCGGGTAATTCAGGTTGGTGACGGTCAGCGGGCTGATACGGTAGGTGCTGCGGGTCGTATTGTGCAGCGCTTCGGCGAACAAGGTGTGGCCGCCGCCCAGGTCCAGCTCGCCGCGCGCCAGCAGCGACAGGCGTTTCGACTCGGGGAAGATTTCGGTGTCCTGCATGTAGTCGTACAGGCAGGCCTGGCTGCCGACGAAGCTGCCCGGCGCATACACGGTGGCTGGCGGGTTGCAGTTCGGCGCCGACGGGTTCAGGCGCGGCCCGGTGGGCGAGCCGCTGGGGCGCGTGCGGCGCACGTTGGCAGGGAAGGTGTTGGAGCTGCCGACGTCGAGATTGATGTCAGGCTGATAGGCCGAACCGATCCAGTCGCGCTGGCCCGAGCGCAGCGGCTTGCTGTCCTGGTAGTCCAGCACCGCAAACACATTGTAGCCTTGCTCGGTCAGCTTGCCGGTCCCGCCCGATAGGGTGGCCATGGTCTTGCCTGCGCCGCCGTGCTGGGTGGCGCTGCCGTAGACGCTGACATCCGCGCCGGCGTAGTCGGCGCGGGTGATGAAGTTGATAACGCCGCCGATGGCGTCGGTGCCGTAGATGGCGGAAGCGCCGTCCTTCAGCACTTCGACGCGGGCGATGGCTGCGGCCGGAATGGCGTTCAGGTCGACGCCGGCGTTGGCGCCGGGGGAGGCGAAGTTGGCCAGGCGTCGGCCGTTCAGCAGTACCAGGGTGGAGGAGACGCCGATGCCGCGCAGGTTGGCGCCGTTGAAGCCGCGCTGGCCCGAGATGTCGCTGAAGCTGGCGCCGTCGGTCAGTCCGGCCGCGCTGGCCGATACTTTGCCGAGCAGTTCAGCCGCCGTGGTGACGCCTGCCTTGTCGATGTCCTCGCGCCGGATCACCTGCACCGGCAGCGCGGTTTCCGCGTCCAGCCGCTTGATCGAGCTGCCGGTGATTTCCACGCGCTGCAGCTTGCTGTCTTCGTCCTGCGCCAGCGCCGAAGCGGCCGCGCCCAGTGCCACCGCGCCAAACGCAAGGCGCAACAATCCCGCCAGCACCGTTGGTGCCGGAACCTGTTTCTGCTTCATTACACTCTCCTGTTATCGATTCTTCTTGGGTTTGGCTCTCCCGGCCTCGGCGCCGTACAGATAGGCGGAGATGGCTTCGGTGAGGCGGGCTGCCTTGTCGACGTTGTCCTTGTTCGACACCATCAAGGTGGCAACCAGTGCTTCGATCAGCGCCAGGGCGGCGCTGGAACTGCTTGGCAGGACCGGGTGCGTGGCTTGCGCAAACAGTGCTACATCCGCCAGCTCCGCCAGGGGCGAAGCCGGTGAATCGGTGAGCGAGACAATGCAGGCGGCGCGGCTGCGCGCAAAGCCCGCCAGGCGGATCACGTCCAGCGCATAGCGCGGGAAGGAGATCACCACCAGCACGTCGTTGGGCGTGATCGTGGCCAGGTGGCCGGCCGCCACTTCGGTGCCGCCGTGGCCAGCCACTTCCACCACGTGCTGGCAGAAAGGCTGCAGGTGCAGCGACAGCAGGCCGGCCAGGTGCGACGACAGGCCAAAGCCCATCACGTAGACGGTGCGGGCGCTGGTCAGCTTGTTGACTACCTGCTGCAGGCTGGATGAATCCAGCGCCTGGCTGGTGGCGCCGATATTGGCGACCGTGTATTCCAGGCTTTCCGCGGCCGGAGAGCCATGGCCCTCGCCGCGTTCGATATTGTTGCGCAGCTTTTCCACCGGCTGCAGGATGCCTTGCATGGTGGAGGCGATTTCGCCGCGCATCGCCGCGTAGTTGGCGAAACCGATATCGCGTGCGAAGCGGCTGGCGGTGGCGTTGGACACGGCGCAGTGCTCCGCCAGTTCCTCGATGCCGAACGCGGTGACGCGCACCGGATTGCGCAGCACGAAGTCGGCGATGGTGCGGCTGGAGGCCGAGCCCTCACTGAGTACGCGCTTGAGGGCCTGGCCCAGCGTGGACTGGGCGAAGGCGACTTCCGGCGAGCTGGCTTCGTAGGCGGGTGACGGTTTCATGTAAGCGAATTTTCAAATATTGGAAAGATGAAAATTTATCCGATAACCGCAATGTACGCACACCGGATTCAAAATTCAACAAATTTCTGAAAATTTATTTTCATATGCGCACAGCGTGAAAAAAATGATACATAATCGGCCGACCTGAACTTTCGGCCACGGCCATGCAAATCAAACGACACCCGATCGGTGCATCCCACGGTAGCGTGCACTGCGAATTGACCAGCTACCACTTTGGCCAGCCCGGCGGGCGCAAGGCGTACATCCAGGCGGCGCTGCACGCCGATGAAGTGCCGGCCATGCTGGTGGCGAACAGTTTGCGCACACGCCTGCAAAGACTGGAACAGCAGGGCAAATTGGACGGTGAAGTGGTGCTGGTGCCCGCCGCCAATCCGCTCGGGCTGGCGCAGGTGATCAACGAGCGGCCTTTCGGGCGCTTCGACCTGGCGACCGGCATCAACTACAACCGAGGCTACCCGCAACTGGGCGCGCAGCTGGTGCAGGCGCTGCAGGGCAGGCTGGGGGGGGACGCGCACGCCAATGTGCGGATGGTGCGCGAGCAACTGGGCGAGCTGGTGGCGCAGTGGCAGGCGGCCACGGACGTGAATGCTCTGAAAAAGGCGCTGCTGAGGATGGCGATCGACGCGGACGTCGTGCTCGACCTGCATTGCGACAATGAGGCCGCCCTGCATATCTATGCCAGCAGCGCTCAGGTGGCTGCGCTGGAACCGCTGGCGCGCCTGATGGGTGCTGCGGCCCTGCTGCACACCAGCGTGGCGGGGGGCGATCCTTTCGACGAGGCCTGCCTTCGGCCCTGGCAGGAACTGTCTGTCCGGCTGGGGGCGCAAACGCCGCTGCCGCTGGCCTGCGTGGCCGCCACCGTGGAATTGCGTGGCGAAACCCAGGTCGATTACGCCACGGCGGCCCTGGATGCCGACGCCATCCTGCGCTACCTGGCGCTGCAGGGCATCGTGCGGGCGGACGGCGCAGGGCTGCCGCCGGCCACCTGCCGCGCCACGCCGCTGGAAGGCACGCAGCGCCTGGACGCGCCGCACGCCGGCATGCTGGTCTACCTGCGCGCACTGGGCGATACGGTGGCGGCGGGCGACGCCATCGCCGACCTGGTCGACCCCGCCAGCGGCCATACCACGACCCTGCGTGCGGCCGTGGACGGGGTGTTTTTTGCACGTTTATCGCACCGCTACGTGATCCGCGGCATGAATGTCGGTAAGATCGCCGGTGTCCATCCAATCCGGGAAGGCAATCTGCTCAGCCTATGAAAAAACTCAAACTACCAAATACTTTCGTCCTGCTGTTCATCATCATGGCCGTCATCGCGCTGGCGACCTGGCTGGTCCCCGGCGGCAAGTACGATACCCACCTGGTGAACGGCAAGCAGCTGATCGACCCGGCCAGCTTCCACTATGTCGACAGCAAGCCACAGGGGCTGGCGGCCTTCCTGATGGCACCCATCAAGGGATTTGCCGAGGCGGGACTGATCATCGGCTTCGTGCTGCTGACCGGCGGCGCTTTCAACGTGCTGCACAAGACCGAAGCGGTGGACGCCATGATCAAGTCCATCGCCAAGGCGCATGCGCGTTCGCGCCTGGTGCGCATGGCGCTGATCCCGGTGTTCGTTACCCTGTTCTCGATCGGTGGCGCCACGTTCGGCATGAATGAAGAGGCGATCCCCTTCATCCTGATTTTTGTGCCGCTGGCGCTGGCGCTCGGCTACGACTCCATCGTTGGCGTGTCCATTCCTTTCATCGGCTCACAGGTTGGTTTTGCCGCGGCGTTCCTGAATCCCTTCAATGTTGGCATCGCGCAGGGCATCGCCGGGGTTCCGCTGTTCTCCGGCATGGGCTACCGCGTGCTGGTCTGGCTGGTCGCGACCATCGCCACCATCGCCTTCCTGATGTGGTACGCCGCGCGCGTCAAACGCCATCCTGAACGCAGCCCGACCTTCCTGCTGGACCAGGAGAAGCGCGCCGCGGGCGGCATCGACTTCGGCCAGTTCGAGGGCATGAACATGCGCCACCGCCTGGTACTGTGGGTGTTCGCGGCCGCTCTGGGCGGCATGGTGTTCGGCGTGGTGAAATTCGGCTGGTTCATCGAGGAGATCGGCGCGCTGTTCCTGGCGATGACGGTAATGGTGGCCCTCATCGGGCGCCTCAGCTCGGACGAGGCGGTGGCAGCTTTCGTGCAAGGGGCGCGGGACCTGGTCGGCACGGGGCTGGTGATTGCGCTGGCCCGCGCCACCATGGTGCTGGCGCGCGACGCGCAGATTATCGACACCATGCTGCACGGCCTGATGCCACTGGTGGCGTCGTCCTCGCCCGTATTCTCGGCGCAGAAAATGTTCCTGATCCAGTCGGTGATCAACTTCTTCATCCACTCCGGCAGCGGCCAGGCCGCGCTGACCATGCCGATCATGGCGCCGCTGGCGGACCTGGTCGGGGTGACGCGGCAGACCGCGATCCTGGCCTTCCAGTTCGGCGAATTCACCACGCCAATGATCCCGACTTCGGGCATCACGGTGGGCGTGCTGGCGCTGGCGCGCATCCCGTGGCTGACCTGGGCGCGCTGGATGGTGCCGTTGCAGCTGATTTACCTCGTCCTGGCGTTGGCCTTGCTTGTGCCGCCCTGCCTCATGAACTGGTAGGATGACAGGCATGGAAACGATCAAATACCCGCTGTCCGCGCCCTACGGCACCGTCTACTATGAACTGACCAGCTACCACTTCGGTAAGCCGGGTGGTCCGAAGGCCTATATCCAGGCTGCGCTTCATGCGGACGAGGTGCCGGCCATGCTGGTGGCGCACGAATTGCGCAAGCGCCTGCAGGCGCTGGATGCGGCGGGCAAGGTGAAGGGGGAAGTGATCCTGGTGCCGGCGGCCAACCCGATCGGGCTTGCGCAAGTCATCAATGAACGTCCGTTCGGGCGTTTTGACCTGAGCAATGGCATCAACTTCAATCGCGGCTACCCGCATTATTTCGAACAGCTGAAATCGCGCCTGGCGGGGCAGTTGGGCAGCGATGCGCAAGCGAATGTGCGCACGATCCGCCGGCACCTGCGCGAGCTTGTCGCGCAATGGCAGCCGGCGTCGGATGCCGCCACGCTCAAGAAGCGACTGCTGGAAATGGCCATCGATGCCGACGTGGTGCTGGACCTGCACTGCGAAAACGAGGGTGAGCTGCACCTGTACGTCGGCACCTCGCTGTGCGAGATTGCCCAGCCGCTCGCCAACCTGATGGGCGCTTGCGCCGTGCTGCACACCACTGGCGCCGGCGGCGAGCCGTTCGATGAAGCCTGCAGCCGTCTGTGGTGGGACCTGGCGGCCCACTTCGGCCCGGACTACCCGGTTCCGTCGGCCTGCATGGCGGCGACGGTGGAGCTGCGTGGCGAGACATCGGTCAATTATGAACTCGCGGCGCGCGATGCCGACGCCATCATCGGCTATCTGCACGTACGGGGCATCGTCGACGCGGGCAAGGTCGCGGTGCCTGCCGCGGGCTGCGCGCCAACGCCCCTGGAAGGCGTACAGCGCCTGGATGCACCGCATGCCGGCATACTGGTCTACCTGAAGGAAGTGGGGGACAGGGTGCGCATTGGCGAGGTGGTTGCCGACCTGCTGGACCCGGTCAGCGGCGATACCACGCACCTGAAGGCGGAAGTGGACGGTGTCATGTTCACGCGTCTTTCGCACCGCTACATCATCCGTGGCATGAACGTGGCCAAGATCGCCGGCGCCAAGCCTTTCCGCAGCGGCAGCTTGCTCAGCCTCTAGGGCGTTTCGACAATCACGTTTTCACGCGCGGCCGTGGTCGACGCCACGACGCGCCACGGCCCGGCTGGCGTGCGGCGCCAGATCGTAATCTCCGCCATGGTGTTGCGGGTACCCGTTGCGCGCGCGAGCCAGTCTTCGCATGCAATCTCATATTGGATGCGGCCATTCGGCAGCACGCTGCGGCTGCTGCTCACCGGGCCCGCCGCTTCGCGCCACCAGTCTTCCCGGTAACTGCCATCGACGCCGGCTTCATGCAATGCCTCGCTGCTGTCGAAACGCATGAAGCCTGCATCGAGCTCGGGGCTGACGAAGGGATAGGCTATTTCGGGCCGCCATTCGCAACGGTCGCCGTCCACCACCGTTGTGCCGGCAAATCCAGTCATGGCCTTGCGGTCGGTTGGAATGCGCAAGTCGATATGGAAGTCGGCGGCCTGGAACCACCAGACCGGCGTCGCCAGGTCGCTGCTGCCGTCGGTGCGCCAGATGCCTTTGCGGCGCCACAGCCCTTCGTATGCATGCGGTACGCTCATTTGAGATCTTCGGTTTCAAAGTAGATGGTACCGCCGATCGCCGCTGCATTGGCTTTCAACGCCTTGGCCAGGGCGTCGTTGCCGGCTGCCTTGATGCCCCATTTGCGCACCTGGGCGGAGGCGGTGGAAGCGCCGGGAGCCGCATGGTAGGCGACGATGTGGTCGAAATCCGGGCGGGTGTCGATTTGTTTCACCAGGAAGCGCTGCCTGCCGCTGCCAACTTGCAAATAGCGCGAGAACTTTGCGTCGCGCGGCTTGCCGTCGAGCTGGCGGAATACAAGTACCTTGTCGATCACCACTTTGACTGCCTTGTATTGCGTGCTGCCGCCGCGCTCGAAATGGCCTTGCACCAGGTCTGCGGTGAATTCCTTGCGCGGAGACCCGGCTTCCGGGGCCAGCGCGCTCAGTTCGAACTTTTCTGGATCGATGGTCCACAACGCATCCTTGCCGTCCAGGCGCATGCGCAGCGCAGCATCGGTGGCCTGGTCCGCGATATGGACCTGCAGGATCACCTGGTAGTCGTGCGGCGCATGAAACATCGGCAGGTGCGAGGCGTACAAGCCTTCCCGGCCGCCGAACAAGGCCATGCCGTGGCTGCCGTAGGTGGCGTCGGCCGCATGGAGCGGAAGCGTGCAAAGCGCAAGCAATGCGCCTGCGATGGTGCGTCGTATTGGGTTCATGCCCTCACCAGGAGTTTGCCGCGGTGTTCGCCGGTGAAGAGCGAATTCAGAGCAGCGGGTAGCTGTTCGAATCCCTCCACCACGGTTTCTTCAAACACGATCTCCCCCGATTTTACCCAAGGACCGACGATGCGGAGCATTTCATCCATACGGTGCACGTAATCGCGTGCCAGCATGCCCTGTATGGTGGCGCGTTGATACAACATATGCTGCAGCAGGCGCGGTCCCACTTCAGCTGTTTCGAGTCCGCCGCTGTATTGGCTGATCTGGCCACAGATGACGATGCGCGCGCGGCGGTTGATGATGGGGATGATGGCGTCGGTGACCATGCCGCCTACGTTGTCGAAATAAACGTCGACGCCGCCGGTCAGCGCCTTGATTTCGGCGCCGAGTGCGTCGGCGCTGGTGAAGGCTTTGTAATCGATGGCCCAGTCGGCGTCCAGTTTCTCTTTCAGCCAGGCGCACTTGGCGGGGCCGCCGGCGATGCCCAGCACGCGTGCGCCGTGGCGCTTGGCGAATTGCACCACCAGCGAGCCGACGGCGCCGGCCGCGCCGGACACCGCCACGACTTCTCCCGCATGTGGCTTGCCGGATTCGGTCAGGCCGAACCAGGCGGTGCGGCCGGGCATGCCCAGTACGCCGAGCGCAGTGGTGACCGGAGCGGCATGCGGGTCGAGTTTTTTCAGGACGCTGGCGTGGGCCTTGGCGTGGGTTTGCCAGCCGGTGTAGCTTTGGACCCAGTCGCCGGGCGCGAAGCTTGCGGAGCGGGAGGCCAGCACCTGGGCCACGACGCCGCCTTGCTGCACGGTGTTCAGCGGATGCGGCTCGGGGTCGTATGTCGGCTTGCTGGACTGGCCGATGCGCATGTAAGGGTCGACGCTATACCAGCGCGATTCAAGCAGCACTTCACCGTCGGCGAGGGCGGTGTCGAGTTGTTGTTCGACCAGTTCGTAATGCTCGGGGGTGATGGCGCCTGCCGGCTGCTGGCGGTAGATCCATTGGCGTTGGGTGATGGTAGTCATGGCGGCATGGTATGCTTGGTTTTATGTCCCGTAAAGCAACTTAAATTCACGATTTGTGTCGCATCTGGAAACAATGAACCTCACCGACCTACGCATCTTTGTCAGCGTTGCGCGCAGCCCGTCCCTGGCGGCGGCCGCGCTGGAGAGCCATCTTACGCCTTCCGCCGTTTCCAAGGCCTTGAAGCGGCTGGAGGAAAACGTCGGCATGCCGCTGTTCGACCGCAGCGCCAAGGCCCTGGTGCTTAACCAGTCCGGCAACTTTCTTTTGGCGCGCGCGCAGACATTGCTGGCGCTGGCCGACCAGGCCAGGGCGGATTTGCAGGGCGGTCGCGCCGCCATCGAATGCCGTATCGGCGGACCGGCCGTGCTGTTGTGGCGCCACGGGCGGGCGGTGGGCGATGCTTTGCAGGCTTGGCCGCATGCCAGCCTGCGCATGCAGGCCATGTTCGAGGATGAGGCGCTGGCCGCGCTGCTGCGCGGCGACCTGAACGCCGCCATCGTGACGCAGGAAGCGATTGACGGGCGCGGCGAGCATCTTGCCGGGGAGTGGGCCGTCACGCCGCTGGGAAGCGTCGTGCAGCATCTGGTGGGCGGCAGGCAGCACCCGCTGGTGCGGCAACTGGCCGGGGAGGGCGGCCGGCGCCGGACGGCGGCTGCTATGGCGCCTGGCGCGGCTTTGCAAGCGACCACGGAGCAGGTGCTGGCGCACGATTTCGCCTGCCCGCCGCGTTCAATGTTCTGCGGCGTGCAGCGCGGCGCCCGGTCCGATGGCTGGCGCGATGACCAGCTGCCGCGCAGGATACGGTATTGGACCGATGATATTCATCTGCTGCTCGGTTTCGTCAAGACTGGCGCGGCGCTGGCCTATCTGCCTGACTTCGCGCTGGAGGACGACGAGCTGCTGCGCATCCACGTCACCGATTGCGCCTACCAGTGCGTGGAGCAGGTGGTTCTGGTCTGGAACAAAGCCCTTGCCGCGGAATGGCTGCAACGGCTGGCCGGAGCGCTGGCCCGCTAGCGCGTCTTACTTCAATTCCGCCGGCACTTTACCGCCATTTTCTTCCAGCTTGTGCATCACCTGTTTATGCAGCCAGATGTTCATGGCGGCGGAATCGCCGGTATCCCCGGTGTAGTGCAGCTCTTGCGCGAGCTCTTTGCGCGCGGCCAGGCTGGAGTCGATGTCGAGCAGTTTAAGCAGGTCAACGATGGAAGTGCGCCAGTTCAAAGGCTGGCCGGCCTTGGCAGCCTTTTCGTTGAGAATCGCTTCGACATCGACCGCGCTCATGGCGGCTGGTGCGGCGGCCGGCGCAGGCGCTGGCGCGGCGGGAGCGGCGGCAGGCGCAGATGAGGGCGCACCAGAGGCCGGGGTTGGGGCGGCCTCTTGGTGCGACGACGGGAAAATCTTGTGGAAAATATTGCTCAGGATGCCCATGATTGCCTCGCTTTCGATTGCGTGAAAGCTTATCAAGCATGGATGGTGCGAAAAGTGCGTTGCCTAACCTTTAGCGTGACCTGATTTCCACGGTGCCCATATTGTCGTCCGGCTTACGGTCGATCAGCTTATTGTCCGGGTCAATGCCGGCTTTCGCCGGGCGGCCGGAAACGACCAGCTTGTAGGTCGATTCGTTGCGGTCGATTAGCTTGCGTTCGCGCAGCAGCGAGTTGCCGTCCTTGTCGTCCACGCCGATATCGATCAGGTCATGCACGGGGATTTCTTTTTCCGCGCCCAGGCCATCGGAGCGCAGCTTGGCAGCATGCACGGTCAGCGTCAGGTCGAATTTGCCGTCGGCCCGTTTTACGCCGACCGCTTCGACTAC
Source organism: Pseudoduganella sp. (assembly GCA_039593355.1). Lineage (GTDB taxonomy): Bacteria > Pseudomonadota > Gammaproteobacteria > Burkholderiales > Burkholderiaceae_D > Rugamonas. Next base: position 11,359 of record JBCNPK010000068.1, on the reverse strand, counting down.
GCGGTTGTCGAACAGAACGATGTCGTTGAACAGGTCGTCCACCAGGTAGGCCTGCTCGGGCGGCACGATGCGGCGCAAGCCATCGACCAGCACCGACACGCTTGGGTATGGATCGCCGTGATAGGCGTACTGGCGCAGCAGGCCCGCCAGCAGTTCGTTGATCCTGGCTTCGCCGACAATATCGGCCAGCTGGTACATTGCCAGGCTGCCTTTGTTGTAGTGGATGTAGCCTTGGTTCTCGTTGTCCGCCAGCGGCAGTTCCTTGCTGTTTTCGGTGGCGCGCCCGAACAGGTATTTCATCAGGTCATAGCGCAGGAAACGGCGCATGCGCTGCGGGCCGAAACTCTTCTTCATCACCATCAGCGCCGAGTATTCGGCCAGGGTCTCACTCAGCACCGTGGCGCCGCGCGTATTTCCGCCCACCAGCTGGTGCGCCCACCACTGGTGCGCCACTTCGTGCGCGGTGACGTAGGTCGGGTAGTCGATGTCTTTCGGATTCTTGTCGTCGACCTTGGCGATAAAGCCGACGCCTTCCGAGTAGGGGATGGTGTTGGGGTAGGACTGCGCAAAGCGTTCGTAGCGCGGGAACTCCACGATGCGCACGATCTTGTGCTGGTAAGGGCTGAAGTTGCGCGAGTAATAGTCGAGCGAGTCCTTGACGCCTTTGACCATGCGGTCCAGGTTGTACTCATGGCCCGGCTGGTAGTAGATCTCGATGCCCACGTCCTGCCACCAGTCGTGCTTGACCGCGTAGCGCGCCGACTGGAAGGCGTAGAAGTTGAGGATGCGCTGGTCCATCTTGTAGTGGAAATAGCGGCGGCCGTTCTTGCGCCATTCCTTCACCAGCGTTCCCGGCGCCACGGCGGTCTGGTCGCCGGAAGTGCCCAGCGTGGCCTCGAAGCTTACCCAGTCCGCGTCTGCCCCCAGGTAGTTGCTGGCCAGGCCTTTCGGATCGTCGCGCGGCAGTGCCGGCTCCTTGGCCGGCAGGCCGTGTTTCTTGCGGTCGCGCGGGTCGGTCAGTTCGGCATGGCGCTGGTAACCGATGTGCGGCAGCTTGGTGTTGTTGAAGAATGTGCCGTTATTCATCACCGGCGTGGTCTTGCCCAGGTTGAAGAAGCCCTTGGGCTCGTAGCTCAGGGTAAAGTCCAGCGAGATTATTTCGCCCGGCAGCAGCGGCTTTTCCAGGCGGTAGCTGTAGAAGCCCAGTTCCGTGTCGTTCAACACGCGGAAGGCTTTGCGGCCGAACTGCAAGGGCTGCAGGTCGGCGTCCGGATCCTGCTGTACGTAGATGGTGTTGATCGCTTGCCGGGTCTTGTTCTCCAGCTGGTACCAGCCTTTGACTTTCAGCGTGCGCTGCTCTGGGAACATGTCCAGGCCCAGGCGCACGTCGGTGATGCGCGGCTGCGCCACATCCAGCAGCTGGCGGTATTTTCGTTCGTAGTCCGCGCGCTGGGCGTCCTGGCCGAAATGCGTCTTGAAGTGGTTGACGTGCAGGTTGTAGTACAGCACGCCGCCGGCGCCCAGGAACACGGCCAGGCCGAAGGCGAAGGTGGCGAGCACCGGCATCGTCAGCGCGTGGCGCGCGAGGCTGACGCGCTGGCGCCATTCGTCGTTGGTCCCGCGGGGCCAGAACACCACGGTCAGCACCATCAGCATCACGGCGGCGCCGGCCCAATACAGCTCGTACCAGCGTTCGCGCACCATGAAGTGGCCGAAGCCGTTCATGTCCGAGTAGGGCAGTTCCGGTGTCACGCCGTACAGCAGCAGCGGGTGGTCGAGGCCCAGGGTGGCGAAGGTGATGGTGGCCACGTAATAGACGATCATCACGAAATAGGCCACGTATTTGTTATTCACCAGCACCTGGGTGGTAATCGACAGCACGGCGATCAGGATGCAGGCCGGCAGCTGCACCGTGAACAGCCATTGGAAATACAGGCCGGGCTGCAGGTTGAAGAAGCCGTGGAACAGCTGGACGGACATGCCGGCCAGCATGACGATGAACAGCAGCAGAATCTGCACGCCGATCAGGCCAAACAGCTTGGACAGGATGGCCAGCCAGCTTGGCACCGGCAGCGCATCCAGCATCTGCGCCATGCGGTGCTCGCGTTCGCGCCACACCATTTCGCCGGCATAGAAGGTGGTCACCACCAGCATGAACAGCGTAAAGGTCTTGGTCACCAGTTCCAGCACCTGGTAGGTGACCGGGTAGGTGCCGGTGCCGAATATCGAGCCCATGTCCAGTGCGCCGGCATAAATGGTCAGCACGCCCGCCAGCACGATCACGAAGAAGTAGACGTTCTTGGTCGTTTCGCGCAGGTTCAGGTAGCTAAAGCGCAGCAACAGCAGGCCAAGGCTGCGGGCCTTGAAGTCCGGCTTTTCGTTGGTGGAGACCGCGGCCTGGGTCAGGGTGGCCGGCATGTCGCTGTCGCCGCGCGCCGCGGCGCCGCTGTCGACCGTGCTGACGAAGTGGAAGCGCCAGTAGCCAAACAGCAGCGCCACCATGGCGAAGGACGACCAGATGATGCGGTTCAGCAGGAACACGCCTTCCGGCAGCACCAGGCGCACGTTGCGCTCGGCGATCGGCCAGTATTCGGTAAGGCGGATCACGGCGGTGGTGCCGAAGGGATCGATCAGGGCGGCCAGGGTCTTGTAATCGAGGTCGCGCGCCAGGCCCGGCGCGACGATATAACCGATCAGCATGACCACGCTGGACACGTAGACCGGCAGCATGCGCCGCGTCAGCGCGGCCAGCACGAAGAAGATCGCGCCGAAGATGAACAGGTTGGGCAGCAGCGATACCGCGTACGGCAGCAGGTAGTGCAGCAGGTTGAATGGGCCCAGGCGTTCCGGGTCGATGCCCGGCACTTGCGTGCCTAGCCAGATGCCGAGCGGGATCGATGCGAACACAACACACAGTACCATCCATGCGCCGAGGAAGCGGCCCAGCATGTACTGGTATTTCCGGATCGGAGCGGAGAAGAAGAAGTGCTGGGTCTCGTATTCGAAATCCTGCTGCACCGAGCGGCCCATGACGGCGGCGATGATGATCACGGCCATCGACCCAAGGAAGGAGGAGGTCAGCATGATCGAGCGCGGCGCGTTGATGAACACGCGCCCGCCGAAAGTGACGATGGCTTCCTTGAATACGCCGCCCGCCGCCGCCATCCACAAGATGGCCAGCAGCATGAACATGCTGAAGTAGACCCAGGTCGACAGCAGCTTGAGGCGCTGCTTCGCTTCAAAGAGGGCGATGGCGAACATGGCGGCCCCGGTCAGTCGCAGGCGTTGCCGACGTCGTGGCGGCCGAGGATGGTCGCGAAATACAGGTCTTCCAGGTCACCCAGGGCCTCCTCGAAGCCGTCGCCCGGATCGTCGTCGTTGTAGACGTGGATCAGGGTGCGGCCGGACATCAGGCGGGTGGAGATCACGGCGTGGCGCTGCTGGAAGTAGGACAGCTCTTTCTTGTCGATGAAGCGCGCCCAGATCTTGCAGCTGACGTCATCGATCAGTTTCTGGGTGGGGCCGGCCACCAGCAGCTTGCCCTTGTTGATGATGGCCATGTTGGAGCACAGGTCGGCCACGTCGGACACAATGTGGGTTGACAGCAGCACGGTGCGGTCTTCGCCGATATCGGACAGCAGGTTGTGGAAGCGCACGCGCTCCTGCGGGTCCAGGCCGGCGGTCGGCTCGTCGACGATGATCAGCTTCGGGTCGCCCAGCAGGGCTTGCGCGATGCCGAAGCGCTGGCGCATGCCGCCGGAGAAGCCGCCCAGGCGCTGGTTGCGTACTTCGAACAGGTTGGTCTGTTGCAGCAGGCCGTCCACCACTTCGCGGCGGCGGGCGCGGTTGGAAAGCCCTTTCAGGACCGCAAAGTGGTCCAGCATTTCGTAGGCGGTGACTTTGGGGTAGACGCCAAAGTCCTGCGGCAGGTAGCCCAGCAGGCGGCGGATTTCATCCTTTTCATCGAGCACGTCCAGGTCGCCGAAGAAGACCGAGCCGGAATCGCATTCCTGCAGGGTGGCCAGGGTCCGCATCAGGGTCGACTTGCCGGCGCCGTTCGGGCCCAGCAGGCCGAACATGCCCGCGGGGATGGTCAGCGACACGTTGTCGAGCGCGACCACCCCGTTGGCATAGGTCTTGGATAAATTCTTGATGCGCAATTCCATGGCGACTCCGCTAACCCCTTTTCACATGATGGCATTGTATTGAATGCGCGACATATCGCTTGCCCGAATGCGATAGCCCGCGTATTTTGCGCCCCAGGATGCGCTTTCCGGGGAACGGAAAGTGCGCCGCCTGTGTTGGTTTAGCACTAAAGTTTCAAGGGTAACAAGGTTGATACCCCGGCGCAAGGAACAAATCTGGACAAAACTGCTATATAGTCGCTGCCATGCAAGTACATCATCCGAAACTCAGCGCCGAAGTGCAGGAAAAGATCCTGACCGTGACCCGTTGCGGGCTGGACGTCAAGGAGTCGACCGGCTTCTTCCGCACGGCCATCGGCCTGTATTACCTGGCCTGTTTGATGACCAAGGAGCAGCTGGACTTCAAGGTGCTCGACAAGGCCTTCAACCGCTTTGTCTACCGCAGCATCGGCTCGGGCCACAGCATGACCAGCATCCTGCAGTTCATGAGCGGCGCCAAGGTAGTGGAAACGCTGGAATCGCCGCGCTTCATGCGGGCCGTGGCGGACTACCTGCCCGAAGTGCCGGTCGACTCGATTCCCTTCCTGCTCGGGCTGAACCTGGGCGTGGCAAAGGACATTTCCAAGATCGACGTGCGCGGGCCGGTAGCGGACTGGCTGGAGAAACAGCGTCTCCTGCGCGAGGGCTCGTAAGCCTATAATGTGGTTTTCCGAGCAAGCTGGACGAAACATCATGAACCGCTACCACAATCCCCTCGACCGTTTCATCACTGGCGCCGACAAGGCGCTGCGCGTGCTGGCAGGCGTGCATTCGGCGTCGCGCCCGAATCCGGCGGCGCATGCCGCAGATGCGGAGATGACGGAGCAGGAGCACCGCCACAGCGCCGGCCTGATGCGTGTGAACCATGTGGGCGAAGTGATGGCGCAGGCGCTGTACAACTCGCAGGCGCGCTTTGCCAAGAGCGACGAGGCGCGCGCGGCTTTCGACAAGGCGAGCCGCGAGGAAGAGGACCACCTGGCCTGGTGCGCGCAGCGCCTGTCGGAACTGGGCTCGCAGCCAAGCTTCCTGAATCCTTTGTTCTACGCCGGCGCTTACGCACTGGGCACGGCGGCCGCGCTGGCTGGCGACAAACAGAGCCTGGGTTTCGTCGTGGAGACTGAACGCCAGGTCGAAGCACACCTGGCCAGCCACCTTGACCGCTTGCCGCCGCAGGACGCCAAGTCCCGCGCCATCGTCGAGCAGATGCGCGTCGACGAAATCGCACACGGCAAAGCAGCAGAAGACATGGGCGCTGAAAAGACTCCGTTGCCGATCCAGCTGGCGATGAAGGCCATGTCGAAAGTCATGACCTCGACCACTTACTACATCTGATGCCCCCTTGGCCGATCAGGCAAGCGAGGCGAGTTCGCTGGTGAGCGATGCCTGGCATTCGGCGAGCGCATGCGCGCGCGGGGTGCCTTCGTTTTCGCAGGTGATCGCGTTGTCGATGCGTTTGATGATGGCCGGCAGGGTGAAGGCCCAGTCGTCCTGGCGCAGCAGCTTGCGGGCGCTGGAGATCAGGTCTTCCGCGGGCCGGTTTTTCAGGCTGATATGGCGGGCCAGGTTCAGTGCGAACGGCGGGCAGGTGAGCGATTCGAATGCGAGTGCGCCGACCTGGCGTGAGGTCAGTTGCAGTGCGTGGCGCTTGAACCAGACGTAGGTCAACGCGAGCAGCGCGCTCGAATAGAACAGCACGATGCCGGCGGCGGCGGCGATGTTGCCGTAGCGGGAGAACAGGCCGGCGGGAATCAGGCCGAACAGGGCAATTCCCATCAGCCATAACAAGGGCGCCAGCACCTTGTAGGGGCCGAAGGGTGGCGGTGTCCAGCGCTGCGCGGGAGCCGCGGCAGTGCCGGAGGCGGCGTGCTGCTTCCAAAGCAGCAGGAAGAGCGGACGATGCGGCAGCAGGGGATTGGGCAGGAAGGGTTCCTTGCCGCGCAAGGTGTAGTGTTCCGCGCCGAAATGCAGCGACCAGCGGCCGCCAAGCGTGGCCGCCAGTACGCCTTCATTCGAATGCAGCAGCTGCACCGAGTCGTACAGGTAGAGGCCAAGCATGGCCGCTACCAGCAGGACTTCGGCGTGCAGCTGAATCAATTGCTGCTTTCTTTCTTCGTGAAGAGGGACTTGATGCCGGCGCCGATAGCGACCGCGCCGATGGCGACAAGCTTCCACATCTTGGCCAGGAAGAGTGCTGCTGCGGCCCAGAAGCCCTTCTTGGTCGCGATGACGGCTGCGCCGCCGGTGATCAGCGCAGCCAGGCCGAATTCGGCAACGTGGTCGCCGGCGCGGAATTCGGAGTAGCGTTCGCCGTCGTTGTAATCGAAGCCGGCCAGGACCTTGCGGAAGCTGGCCACGTCGGCATCCAGCGTTTCCGGCGACGACACCAGGGTCGCGCTCATCACGCCGGTCCGGCCCAGCAGGCGGATGGTGTAGTTCAAGGTTACGCCGTCATTCGAGCGCAGTTTCAGGCCCCACTCCAGACGCTTGGTCTTTTCGTCGTAGTGCGGCGGCACGTACCAGCCTTCGGTGTGCAGCTCGCCCAGCCCCAGGCGCTTGCGCTCTTCGTTGGACGGGCCGTCGCCTTCCTTCAGGGTTTTCAGCAGGGCGTCGGCATCGATCTTTTCGCCTTCCTTCACGTAGCCGCTCGGGTTGAAGGAGAAGTCGGCCCACCAGCCGCCTTCGGAATCGTGCACGATGAAGTTGCCGTTGTCCGGCAGGTTGCCCGTCAGCTCAAGGAAGCGGCGCGAGTTCTTCTCGTCCAGGAATTGCACTTTTTCGCTAGGCGTCTTGAGCGTGGCCTTGCCTGCAATGGCTTCCGAGCTTGGGCCGACATGCCATTCCAGCTTGCCGAATTCCGCGCGGCGTTGTTCCGGCGTCATCTGATCCGCCATCGCGAACACCGGCAGCAGTGCGAGCGCAATTACCCAGTTACGAGCTTTCATCGTGATTTCCCCTTGTGGATTTTTTTAATAAGTCCGCAAGGATATCAGCCCGGAAGTCATAAAAATGCGCACATTCTCACATCCGAAGGGCGCTCAGGCTTCGATAATTTCGAAGCTGTGGGTGATCTGCGCGGTCTTGGCCAGCATGATGCTGGCGGAGCAGTATTTGTCGTGGGACAGGGTGATCGCGCGGTCCACCACTTCCGGCTTGAGGTCCTTGCCGGTGACGGTGAAGTGGAAATTGATCTTGGTGAAGACCTTGGGCTCGGTCTCGGCGCGCTCGGCCTGCAGGGTCACTTCGCAGCCACGCACGTCGGCACGGCCTTTTTTCAGGATCAGCACCACGTCGTAGGCGGTGCAGCCGCCGGTGCCCAGCAACACCATTTCCATCGGACGCGGCGCCAGGTTATGGCCGCCGCCTTCCGGCGCGCCGTCCATGGCAACCATGTGGCCCGAACCCGTCTGGGCGCGGAAACTCATGCCCGAAGGGCCATTCCAGCTGACTTTCACTTCCATCGACTTATCTCCGTAAAATGCGTCCGGGCATTATACGGTCATCATGTATTTCTCGCTCTTCATGCGCCGCTCGGTATACCAGACGCACAGCATGGCCAGCAGCAGGCTGCTGAAGAAAGTTTGCAGGAAGGGCAGCAGCCCGATGCTCTGACCCTTGGCCAGCTCGCGCAACAAGGTCTGGTTGGACAGTACGGGAATCATGTACATCCACCAGGTATTGGTCAGGTTCAGCATCGGCACCAGGATCACCGGCACCAGGGGAACGATCATGGTGAAGCTGACCAGGGTCTGCGCCTCCTTGAAGGAGCGGGCGTTGATGGCCAGGGCGATCTCGAGCGCCGCCGCAAACAGCGACAGCGTGGCGGAGGCCAGGCAAACCATGGCCAGGTCGCTCCAGGCCAGGCGCCAGGACAGGCCGATTTCTTCCAGCGGCAGCCATTTCAGGATGCCGTGCGCGATCGCCAGTTCCAGCGTGATGCCGACGATCGACAGCAGCGAGGCCGCCAGCCATTTGCCCACGATCAGGTCGGCCGGCCGCACCGGCTGCGCCATCAGCACTTCCAGCGAACGGCGTTCGCGCTCGCCGGCCGTGCTGTCGACGGCGGTGCTCATGCAAAACATGAAGGCCGGGATGAAGAAGATGCCCAGCATGGTGCTGATGGTATTGGCAGAACGGGAGGCGCTGGTGCCGGTGTCGTAGCGCTGCACCAGCACCGGGTTCAGGTTGGCCGGCGATACGCCGTGGGCCAGCAGGCGCGCGCCGGCGATGTTGCGGCTGTAGTCCTGCAGCACGTACTCCACCTCATCGAGCTTGCGCGAGCTGTCGGAGGCGGAATCGAACCATAGCTCAACCCGCGCCGGGCGCATGGCGTGGTAGTTTTCTGCGAAATCCGGTGTCAGGCGCAGCACCGCAGTCACGGTCTGGCGCCGCAAAAGGGCGTTGATATCCTCCTCGCCCATGGGCTCAATCTCGGTGATGTTGACGTTGCGCTGGCGCAGCTGGTTCATCAGCGTAGGCGCCTGGTCGCTGCCGATCACGGCCAGCTCCACGCCCTCGCGTTCGGGCTTGGTGGCGCGGTCGATCTGGCGCTGCAGCACGCCGCCGACCAGCAGGGGGTACATCAGCACGAAGAGCAGGAGCAGGCTGAGGGCGCGCCGGTCGCGCAGGGTTTCCTTCAATTCCTTGCGCAGGACGATGGGGAATTTCAGCTTCATAGCTCGATCCCCTCCTCGGTGCCGACCAGGCGCACGAAGGCGTCTTCCAGGCTTGACAGGCCCGCCTGTTCGCACAGCTGCTGCGGCGTGCCCTGGGTGACGGTGGTGCCGTTGGCGATCACGATCACATCGTCGCAAGAGTGGATCACCTCCTGCATGACGTGGGTTGCCATGATGACGCAGCAGCCGTCCTCCTTCAGTGCGGCGAGGGCGCGGCGCAGGGCGCGCGTGCTCATCACGTCCAGGCCGCGGCTTGGCTCGTCCAGCAGCAGGTGGCGCGGACGGTGCAGCAGGGTGCGCGCCAGCGCGACCTTGATGCGCTGGCCTTGCGAGAAGCCTTTGGCGCGGCGGTCGATGATGTCTTCCAGCGACAGCAGCTCGGTGGTTTCCTTGATGCGGCGCTCGATCGCGGCGTCGTCCATGTCGTTCAATTCGCCGAAGTAGCGCAGGTACTCGCGCGTGGTCAGGCGCTCGTACAGGCCGAACTGGTCGGTCAGCACGCCGACGTTGCGGCGCACCGACATGGGATCGACGGCGGGATCGACGCCGTCGATGGCAATGGTGCCGTGGTCGCGTTGCAGCAAGCCGACCAGGGTGCGCAGCAGGGTGGTCTTGCCGGCGCCGTTTGGCCCCAGCAGGGCGGTGATGATGCCGTCGCGCGCGACAAAGCTGGCGCCGGCCAGGGCCTGCACCTTGCCGAAGCGCTTGCAGAGGTTTTGGACTTCGATCATGGCTGCGGTCCTGCGCTGTTCAGTTGGAAGGTCGGGGCCGGGATTTCGCCGAGGCAGTCGGCTTTCACCGGCGCCGCCGGCTGGTCGAGGAACTCGCGCAGCAGGCGCGGTGCGCAGCCGAGCGGCGAGACGATATGGCCGCCGTTTTTGACCACCAGGTGTTGCGCGTTCTTTATGTATTTGCGGGCGGCTTCGGCGCGGCGCGGCGGCGTGACCGGATCGAGTGCGCCGGACAATAGCAGCACCGGCGCTTCGATCATGGAAGGCTCCGTGTACGGGACGGCAGGGACACCGAGTGCGTCGCACATCTTCCCGATGCGCATGATGTGCGGTGCGCTGAGGAAGGAGCCTTTGGTGTCTTCTTCCAGCAATTCCGGCGTCAGGCGCGGGAAGTCTTCGGCGCAGACCACGGCCAGGTGCAGCGGCATGGCCGGCCCCTCGGCGGCGAAATCGCGCGCCACATTGCTGCGGGCGATGAAGGGGGCCCAGCGGTCCTTGTAGGCGCTGTGGATCAGGAAGGGCAGGCGCCGGCTGTCCGCCTGCGAGTACAGGATGTTCTGCACGGTGCCGACGAAACGCATATTGGTCATCGTGATCTTGCTGGTTTCAGCCGTGCGCGGATCGGGCAGGCTGAGCGAAGCCGGTAACGCAGTCAGGCGCATGGTCAGCGACTGGAACTCGGCACGCAGGTTGGGGAAGGCTGCAGCGCAGACGCGGTCGTCGGCGCACTGCTTGAACAGGGCGTCCAGCGCGGCCTGGGCGTCGTGGGCGCCGGCCGGCACCACCTGGTCGGGCGCCGCCACGCCGTCCAGCACCAGGGCGCGCACGCTGCCGGGGAAGAGGCGGGCATAGACCTGGGCCAGGCGGCTGCCGTAGGAACCGCCCCAGACATTGATGCGCCCATAGCCAAGGGCGCCGCGTGCCGCTTCGATATCGCGCGCCGCCTGCTCGGTGGTATACAGGTTGTAGCGCTTGTTCAGGCCCTTGATGCAGGCACGGGTTTGCTCGAGCAGCTCGTCTTCCGTGGCGGTTTCGGCATTCTTGCCGGGTTTGCAATCGAGTTTGCCGGATAATCCCGTGCCGCGCTGGTCGATCAGCACGATGTCGCGCGTGGCGCGCACCTTGCGGAAAGTGGTATTGAGCAGGGGCACCAGGTCGGAGCCTGCTTCGCCCGGACCGCCGGCGAGCAGGAACAACGGGTCGCGCCGGGCCGATTCGCGCAGGGCGGGCGCCACCGTCACGTGCAGGTTGAGCGTGGCCCCGGGGGCGTGATGGTCCAGCGGCACCGTCAGCCGGATGCAGCGCAGCGCCTCTTCGGTGCCGGGCAGGTGGCAATTCTTGCCGGCCTGGACCGGGGGCTGGGCCAAAGCCAGGGCCGGCGCCAGGAATATGGATGTCAGCGTGGCCAGCAAGGGCAAGCGCATGGCGGTCTCCGCATGAGATTCCGGGGTTCCATAGTAGCCCGGCAATATCTGCTTAGCAACGGAAACGCGGTACAGGGCGGGGTTGACCCGGCGGGCCTGGCCGGGCTATAATCGCCAGCTTTCCTTTTCGCTCGGGAAAATTGAACAAGAAGGCTGCGTCCGCTGAAGCATTGGGGCGGAACCACCAATAGAGCGTTTTTACATCTTTCACAGAAAGTCAAAACATGAAAACTTTTTCCGCTAAGGGCCATGAAGTCCAGCGCGATTGGTTCGTGATTGACGCGACGGACAAAGTCCTCGGCCGTGTTGCCAGCGAAGTGGCACGCCGACTGCGCGGCAAGCATAAG
>JBCNPK010000067.1:0-25039 GCA_039593355.1 Pseudoduganella sp. | reverse complement strand
ATCCCGAACAGGACCGTGAAACGACTCTGCGCCGATGATAGTGCTGCAACCAGTGTGAAAGTAGGTTATCGTCAGGCTCTTATTAGAAAAGCCCGCTAGGCAATGTGCCAGCGGGCTTTTTGCTTTTAAACCCGGTGAACCCGGGTCCGACCCAAGGGTCAGACCCCCGACGGTCTCGCAGCCGCGGGGTGGGGTGTGCGATGTTGACCTTCGTCGAACGTCAAAGACCTGGAACCAACCCCAACAACCTTTGAACAGACGGGGTCAGACCCTGCGGGTCTGACCCGGGTTTACCGGGTTTGCTTTTCAGGGTTGTCTCTTTTCCTTCCGGATTTCGTTCGGCGTCGTCTCAATGCCAGGTAGCTGGAAAAGCCAGCTAGGCATGTCCCAGTGGTCATTTTTGCTATATATTTCTGGCATGTCGACATTAGCCCATGCCTATCGCTACGCTTTCGCGTCCGGCCTTTCGGATACTGGCCGTCCCCACCTGACCCTTGCGACCTCGAACGCTAACGAAAGGCCGCATTTCTTCGAAGGCCGTTTGCTGCAGCCGCGCCTGGCATCCGAGCTACTGACTGCGGTGCACCTGATTGTTGGGTCGCGCTTCTTTCTGCCGGCGAATTCGCTGGCGAAGGTGCTGCGCCTGGCCGACCCGGTAGTCACATGTGGCGAAGGTGCGCTCAGGTTTGAGGGCTTTTCCGGATGCTGCAGCACCTATATTCGTGCCGACTTCCTGCCGGGTGCTTATGACGGGGACATCCTCGGCAAAGGCACCACCAATGTGGACTTCAACGCACCGATGCGCGCGGCGTTGGCGCGTGTGCGCGACAGCGAGGGGATGGATCTTTCGGTCGGCGCCGAACACGTGACCATCAACTCCGTCACCGAGAGCAAAGTGGAGCTGCCGCTGCGTTGGTTGCGCGGCATGCTAGAAGTTCAGTCTTACCAAGCCGGCATGCGCTTGCGGCACACGATGAACGGCTTGGAGGCATTGCGCTTTCTGCGTGCTTTGCCGCGCAACGCGAATGGCCGCACGCCCTTGTGGATCATTGCCGGCCCGATGGGTTTGCGGGTAACGGCGCAGGCATCTTCGGAAGGTGTGCGCATGACGGACAGCTCGCGGCTACGCGTGCTCGAAACGCTGGCGCCAAAGGCAAAGTCCGTTGCGCTGTATGCGGACGAAGCGCAGCAATCGAGCGCGTGGGTGCTTGATTTTGGCCACGCGCGGCTGACTTTGGCCTTGAGCGCGGAAACATGGCGCGGGTTTTCCGGCGAGGGGCAATCGCTTCGTGCCTTGTTGCGCGCTTCCGGCTCGCCGGCCTTATCATCCGTGCGCGCCCAGCTCAATTGGCAGTCCACACTCGATCCGCTTGCGATTGCTGCGTCGCTGGCACTGCCGGGCGACGAAGTTAGCGATGCGCTGCGCGTACTCGGCGCTACAGGACTGGTCGGGTTCGACGTGGCAGCCAGCAGCTATTTCCACCGGGTGCTGCCGTTTGACCTGGCATTGGTGGACGACTTGAATCCCCGCCTCGCGGCGGCACGTCAATTATTGGAGCAGCAGGCAGTGAAGATCATCAGCAACGATCCGGTTGAGGCGCAGGTGGGAGAGCACCGCGTGCGTGAAGTGGCGCAGGAATTGCAGTGCACCTGCCCGTGGTTCGCCAAGTATCAAGGCGGGCGAGGCCCATGCAAACACGTGCTAGCGGTGGAGGCGACACGATGAGCTTCCAGCCCACGAATGAACTGGAGACCTTGATCTATGCCGGCGACGGCGATGCCGTGCTGGCCCTCCTTGAGGCCATGCCCGCTGCGGAGCGCGCCGCCCTGGCCGAACGGGTGGGTGTGGTGACCGGTTTGATGCGCTATTGGTGGTGGAATCGCGAAGTAGTCCACGCCAGTTGGGGAATGCTCGCCACGAACGGGCAGCGCGACGCCATTGCTGTCGCGGCACTGGCCTGCCTGCCCTCAGAACAGGCGGCCCGCTACCGCCTGCCGGCGAAGCGCGCGGTGGAGGTGGTCAAATGCATAAGGCCGGAAGGAACCGGCAGTCTGGCCCGCGATTTTGCCGCAAAGGGCCATATTGCCGCGGCCTTGCAGCTCGCCGCCGAAGGATTGTCGCCGTATGAGCTTGACGAGGATGGTGTGACGAGCCTGATCGCAATGCCGCGCTGGAACCATTACACGCGCGAGTACCTGGTCGAAAACAAGGAGACGCTGCAGCCGGTCCTGCTGAAGATATTTGAAGTCGAAGGCAACAGCGAGGATAACCTGGCCGGCATCGACAAGTACTGTAAATCCGAGCGAACCTGGGCCTGGCAGCTGGAGCGGCTATGTGAAGATGGATGGTTTTCCCGTGCCGAACTGCTGGACTGCTGCATTGGCACGCTGGAACGGGACTGGCCGCAATTCCGCTCTGGCTGGTTCTCGCGCTTTCACGACCAGCTCGCGCCCACAGTCGAGGAAATGGCGCCCAATGCGGCACGCTATCTTGGCATGCTGCAAAGCCAGATTCCGCCGACAGTCACCCTTGCCCTGAAGGCTTGCGCGAAGCTGTTTGACAAGAAACAGCTTGGACAAAGGGGGCTGTTGGACGCGCTGCCGGCGGTGCTGCTTTCGGCCGTGAAGGCCCAGATCACTGCGGCGCTCAAGCTCCTGGATTCCGTGGTGAAGCGCGATCCGGCAAGCGCGAATGCTGCGGCCCTTGTGGCCATTGGCGGCTTGCAGCATACCGACCCCGACGTGCAGCAGGCTATCGCGGAACGCGTTGCGAAATGGGGCATGGATGCGGAAGGCCGTGAAGCGCTGCAAAACATGGCGCCTTACGTAGCGGCCAGTGTCAAGCCAAAGCTGGATGCCCTGCTGGCCAGCGGTCCAGCGCCCGCCGACAACGGATGGCGGGAAATCGTCCTGCCTCCGCGCGCCAAAGCGATGTCGCCGCTTGATCCCTCCCGTGCGTTGGAGGTGCCGGCCTCGTTGGATGACCTGGTGGCGATATGCGCGCGCTTGCTTGAAGACGAGAGCGACCTTGATCTGTTCGAAGCGGCGTTTGCTGCCTTGTTGCGCGCAATGCCTCTCGCGGACGATGATCGTGCGCGTTTCGCGCCAGTGCTGAAACGCGCGCGCAAAGTGAAGATGAACCCTTATGAAATGAAGTCGTGCGTCTCCGGCGAATTCGCGCGTTTGCTGTTGCGCCTTGTCGGCGGCGAGCAGCGGGAGCGTACACACAGCCGTACAGGCGCCCTGGGCGTGTTGGTCGAGCGTTTCGATGATGCGAGCACGTTCGACCTTGCCACGCATCGTGGCGGCTTCATCGATCCGGCGGTGCTGGTGCAGCGCGCGAAAGAGCTCGGGACTGCCGTGGCGCAGTTGCCGCTGCGTGCGCAGGTACGCGCGTTGCTGCGCCTCGCCCCATCTGCCGATGCAGCAACCTTGGCGGCCGCGCAAGGGCTGCCCGCGACGCCATTCGGCCAGGCCTTGTGTTATGCGCTTGGAGGTGATTGGCCGATGCAGCCCGATGAAGCGTTATGTCTCGCGGCTTGCCGTATTCGCCACCCCGGCGCGGACGACCCGATTGCCTTGCTGGCCTTTGGCCCAGCGCGTCCGGATGGCGCGATGGCGGCGCAAGTTGACCTCTACAATGAATTGGTGAAATGGGAGGGCGGTGAATTTTTCGAACCTCGTGCCAGCGTGGCCGCTCCGCAGCCCCCGGTGGACAGTACCCTTCTGGCACCCTATCGCTATCAAGGCTTCTGGAATGAGTCGGAGGCGCTGATCCTGTTCGGTGCTTCACTGTTCCCCTCAAGCCACGAAGCAGTTTACGCGGATGCCTTGCCCGGCCTGGCGCATAACCTGCAGTATGCGGATGTGCAGTGGCACCATGGCGCCTGGGTGCGCATACTCGCTGAGCCGATCACGGAAATGACGCCGGCAGCGACGAAGACGCTGGCACTGGCCCTGATGGGCAAGGACCCTGGCCGTCTTGCGCGCGCCGTGGACGCATTCGTTGCGGCCAGCCTGGATGGTCGCCTTGACGTGGACGCACTGGGAAAGGCGCTGCTCGACCTGGTTCCTCTTGAATACTTCATGGCGGCACGGCTTGCAACAAGCCTGGCGATGGCGGCGGCGGCCGATCCCGGCATGCCGCCCGTGGTGGTGGCCTTGCTCGGTCGATTGTGCGCTGTGCCATCAGGCGGAGTCCCGCGCGATATGGCAAAGCTGCTGCAATTGATGCAGGAGCTGGTACTGCAGTACAGGTTGCGCCCGGACCCTACTGCGCTGGCGGACCTCGGGAGATTGCCGCTCACGGGCAAGGCGCAAACCGTCAGGCGGGCCTTGCTGGACACGCTTGTCACGCTCCCGGATGCGGCGTGAGCGCGCATTCGATCTCACAACTTTGCGCCGATGATATTGCTGCAACTAGCATGAAAAGAAGCTATCGTCCGGCTTTTATTGCGAAAGCCCGCTAGGCATGGACCCAGCGGGATTCGTGCTTTTGTGGCGCACAATTGACGCGTTATCCCAGCTGTTTCCGCTACAATGACCGCTCGAGAAAATTGCCAGGGAGCAATCATGGACGATACGATTGAGCGGACCGAGAGCTTGCCAAAGCTGCCCGGTTTGGTGGCGGCGGCAACCTTGCTGACTGCATGCGGCGGCGGCGGCGGCGGAAGCAGTACCTCCCCGCAGGAACCGCAAGTCACGCAGCCCACTGAAACGGTTTCGTCCACCCAGGCTTCGCGCTTCCTGGCGCAGGCATCGATGGGGGCGACACGCGACAGCATCGCGCGCGTGCAGGCCATTGGCTACAGCGCTTGGCTGGACGAACAAATGGCAATGGCTGCAACGCAATCGCGCTGGGACTGGCTGGTGTCCAAGGGCTTCAACGCTATCGAAAACAAGGATACCCAGGCCGGCATCGATGCTGCTGTGTGGCGCAAGCTGCTCTCGTCACCCGATACCCTGCGCCAGCGCGTAACGCTGGCATTGTCGGAAATCGTTGTCGCCTCCCTCGATGGTTTCACCGGTTCTTGGCGCGCCTTCACCGGCGCTGCTTACATGGATATCCTGGAGGCGAACGCCTTCGGCAATTACCGCACCTTGCTGCAGCAGATTACGCTCTCGGTCTCGATGGGCGAGTACCTCACTTATCGCCGCAACACCAAGGCAAATCCAACGACAGGCTCCATGCCGGACGAGAATTATGCGCGCGAGATCCTGCAGTTGTTTACCATCGGCTTGCTGAAGTTGAATGCCGACGGCACATCGACGGCGCAAGAGACGTATGCGCAGGCGGATATTTCCGGCCTGGCGCGCGTGTTCACGGGCTGGGACCAGGACCTTGCGGGCGGATCCACCGATACGCCGGACTACAAAAAGCGCCCGATGGTACAGGTGGCGAGCAAGTACGAAACCGGCGAGAAGGTCTTCCTGGGCACCACGATCGCGGCAGGGACCGATGCAACGGCATGCCTGAACAAGGCGCTCGACGCAATCTTCGCCCACCCGAACGTCGCGCCTTTCGTCTCGCGGCAACTGATCCAGCGCCTGGTGACCAGCAATCCTGCGCCGGCCTACGTGGCCCGTATCGCTGCAGTTTTCAATAACAACGGCAGTGGCGTCAAAGGCGACTTGAAGGCCGTTGTGAAAGCCATCCTGCTTGACCAGGACGCACGCTCTGCCGCAGGCACGACGTCGACCACTTTCGGCAAGGTTCGCGAACCCATCCTGCGCTTCGCTGCATGGGCGCGCGCCTATAACGCCGTATCGCCAAGCGATGCCTGGGCGATTGGCAACACCACAGATCCTTCGACGCGGCTGGGGCAAAGTCCGCTGCGTTCGCCGAGCGTATTCAATTTCTTCCGCCCGGGGTACGTGCCGCCTGCACTCGGCGTGGTGGCGCCGGAATTCCAGATCGTGAACGAATCGAGCGTCGTCGGTTACGTCAACTACATGCAGAACGCGATCAGCAAAGGCGTTGGCGATGTAAAGGCGGACTATACGAACCTGCTCTCAATGGCGGACAACGTGCCGGCGCTGGTCGATGAGATCAACCTGGTCCTGGCTGCGGGCCAGTTGGGTTCCGACTCGCTGACCCTGATTCGCAATGCCGTTGCCGGCATGGCTACAGGCACCGATGCAGCGCGTGCCAACCGCGTCTACGCAGCACTGACGCTGGTGATTGCATCTCCCGAGTTCATTGTCCAGAAATAAGGCTACCACCATGACGAACCAAGCATCGCGCCGCGCCTTCCTCAAACGCGCTTCCGCCCTGGGCATGGCGGGCGTGGCGGCACCCTGGGCAATCAATCTCCTGTCGATCGCCGAAGCCGCTGCCGCAACCGCCACCGACTACAAGGCGCTGGTTTGCGTTTTCCTCTATGGGGGCAATGACTACGGCAATACGCTGGTCCCATACGATAGCGCGAACTACACGCTTTACCAGCAATTCCGCCCCACGCTGGCGTACGCGCGCGACGCACTGACCGCAACTGCCCTGACAACGGCCACGCCGGTGATCGATTCGGCGGGCGCGTCCCGGCAGTATGCGCTGGCGCCGGAGCTGGCGCCACTGCTGCCGATCTTCAACGCCGGGCATATGGGCGTGATGATGAACGTGGGGCCGCTGGTGCAGCCCACTTCCAAGGCGCAGTACACGGCCAAATCCGTGCCGTTGCCGCCGAAACTGTTCTCCCATAACGACCAGCAGTCGATCTGGCAATCGTCGGCACCGGAAGGCGCGCTGTCGGGATGGGGAGGAAGGCTGGGCGATTTGTTCGAAGCGGGCAACGGCAACGCCACTTTCACTTGCGTGAACGTGTCGGGCAACGCGGTGTTCATGATGGGCAAATCGGCCGTCCAATACCAGGTCTCGCCAAGCGGCTCGATGCAATTCTCCGGCCTGAAGTCGCCGTTGTTTGGCTCCTCAGCAGCGACTGAGGCCCTGCGCACGCTGGTCACGCAGCAGCGCAGCCACACGCTGGAAAATGAGTACAACCGCATCAGCAGGCGTTCGATCGATGCCAATGCTTCGTTGACGGCGGCATTCGCGACGGCTCCAACTCTCAATACCCAATTCCCGGCTTCCAATTCCCTGGCCGACCAGTTGAAGATGGTGGCGCGCATGATTTCCGTGAGCGGCAACCTGGGCGCCAAGCGCCAGGTGTTTTTCGTGTCGATGGGGGGCTTCGATACGCACGATAACCTGACGACTACCCATCCGGCGCTGTTGGCCAAATTGGCGGCTGCCATGTCGGCCTTTTACCAGGCAACTGTGGAATTGGGCGTAGCAGACAAGGTGACGGCTTTTACTGCATCGGACTTTGGCCGTACCCTGGTCGCCAACAACGACGGTTCCGACCATGGTTGGGGAAGCATGCATTTCATGGTCGGCGACGCAGTCAAGGGCCAGCAGCTGTATGGCACCGCACCGGTGGTGGCCAACAACGGCGCGGACGATGTCGGTCAGGGACGCCTGCTGCCAAGCACCTCGGTGGACCAGTACGCGGCGACGCTGGGCAAATGGCTGGGCGCGTCGGACAGCGACTTACTGACGCTGCTTCCGAACCTGGCCAATTACAGCACGCGCAACCTCGGCTTCCTGTAAGGTCAGCGCGACAGCGCCGAGAGGATGGGCTGGCAGGCGTCTGCCAGTTTATCGAGGCTCGCTTCGCGCAAAGCCGAGGTGTCGACCACATGCCGGGTGTCCAGGCCGGCCCAGCGCAGCAGCGCCTGGCCGGCTTCCGGGTGGTCGAACAGGCCGTGCAGGTAAGTCCCCATCACCTGGCCATCCGGCGAAAGGGCGCCCTCGGCGCGGCCATCAATCTGGAAAGCCGGCTGCGACAGGGCGGCGCCGTTTGAAACGCCCATATGAATTTCATAGCCGCTGACTGCCGCCTCGGCAAACGCGCAGGTTCCGCTCACCAGTTCCAGGCGTTTGTCCTGCGTGAGGACAGTTTTCATCGGCAGCAGGCCGAGGCCTTGTTCTGCGCCTGCATGTCCTTCAACACCATGCGGATCGTCAACACGCTCGCCGAGCATCTGGAAACCGCCGCAGATCCCGATTACTTTCCCGTCGTAGCGCAAATGGCGCGCAATGGCTTGCGGCCAGCCGCCTTCCTTCAATGCTGCCAGGTCGGCGCGGGTGTTCTTGCTACCGGGGAGGACGATCAGGTCGGCCGGCGGAATCGCTTCGCCTTTGCGTACGAAACGCAGGTCCACGTCGGGATGCGCGCGCAAGGCGTCGAAATCCGTATGGTTGCTCATGCGCGGCAGGCTGGGCACGATCACGCGGAACGTGCCGCGTTGCTCCTGCGCCGGCTGCACCGCATCTTCGGCGTCGAGGTAGAGACCGTGCAGGTAGGGCACGACCGACAGTACCGGCTTGCCGGTCTGCGCTTCCAGCCAGTCCAGGCCCGGCTCCAGTAACTTGATATCGCCGCGGAAGCGGTTGATGACGAAACCGATGATGCGATTGCGCTCGCTCTCGGACAGGCAGGACAGGGTGCCGACGATGTGGGCGAACACGCCGCCACGGTCGATATCTGCGCACAGGATCACCGGGCAGTCGACTGCTTCGGCAAAGCCCATGTTGGCGATGTCACGGTCGCGCAGGTTGATTTCGGCCGGGCTGCCGGCGCCTTCCACGATCACCGCGTCATATTGCGACAGCAAGCGCTGGTGCGATTCCAGTACCGCGCCCATGGCAACCGTTTTGTAGCGGTGGTAGTCGCGCGCGTTCATATCGCCCCGCACCTTGCCATGAATGATGACCTGGGCGCCGATATCGCTGCTCGGCTTGAGCAGCACGGGGTTCATGTCGGTGTGCGCCGGGATTCCTGCCGCGATGGCCTGCAGCGCCTGGGCGCGCCCGATTTCTCCGCCGTCGATGGTCACGGCGCTATTGAGCGCCATGTTCTGCGGCTTGAACGGCGCCACGCTCAGGCCGTTTCGTTTGAGCAGGCGGCACAGCGCCGCCACGATCGTGCTTTTGCCGGCGTCGGAGGTGGTGCCCTGTACCATCAGGGTGCGGTAGGGAAAATTCATTTTGCGGGCCGGTGCTTGCGGGCTTCTTCCAGTTTTTCGCACAGCACGGCGGTGCCGGCGATCATGCGCGGACCGGCGCGGTTCATCAGGTTGCCGTCGATGGTGAACAGGTTGTCCTGGCGCGTCGCAGTCAGCGTGTTATAGGGACGCCATAAGTTGACGCCGCCGTAGTCTTTTTCAGCGGTGGCAAAGACAGCTTCAGGATCGGCCTGCAAGACGGCCTCCACGCTGACCACCGGTGCGGTCACCTTCTGGTCGGCGAAGATATTCTGGCCGCCGCATACTTTCAATGCGTCTGCGACAATGTGCTCACCGTTCAGCGTATAGAGCGGTTTGTCCCACACCTGGTAGAAGGTACGCACCGGGGGGCGTCCCGCGTATTGCGCGCGCAGCCCGGCCAACTTTTGGCGCAAGTCCTTGGCCGCTGCGTTGGCGGCGGTTTCGGTGCCGAGCAGCTTGCCCATCTTTTCGAGGTTGTCCGCGATCTGGTCGAGCTTCTTAGGTTCGCTGTGGAACATCGGAATGCCGAGCTGGCGCAGCTGCTCGATCTGCCGTTCGGATGTGCCATGGCGCCAGATTACCAACAGATCCGGCTTCATCGCCAGTACACGCTCCATGTCGACTTGGCGGTTGTCACCGACGCGTGGGATCTGCTTTGCGGCTTCCGGGTAATCGCTGTAGGTCACCGCACCGACGATCTTGGCGCCGCCACCGGCCGCGAACAGCAGTTCGGTAACGTGCGGCGCTAATGAAATCACGCGCTGCGCCGGTTTTTGCAAGGTGACCGGTTTGCCGTCGTCGTCATTGACGGTGATGGTGGCGTGCGCGTGGATATGCGCCGCACACAGGGCAGCAATCAGCAGGGTTTTTTTCATCGGTTGGTCCATTCGTTCAATGCCATGTCGAGGCGCTGCCAGCCAGTTTCGTCGGGCGGCAACCCAAGCCGGATGCCGCGTGCGGTTTCTCGGAACAGGCGCACCCAGATACCGCGGCGCGCCATGTGATCGTGAAATTCCTCTGCCTGCGGTTCCGGCCACCATTGGAATAGCGCCGTGCCGCGGCTGGCGATGCCATGGTCGCCCAGCAAGGTGCGCAAGCGTTTGCCGGCGGCGTGCAGGTTCTCCTGCGTCGTGCGCTGCCAGGAGCTGTCTTCCAAAGCGGCGCGCGCCACCTGCTGCGCCGGCCCGCTGACAGCCCAAGGCCCGAGCACGTCGGCCAGCTGCGCAAGGACATCCTCCTGCGCCGCGACAAAACCCAGGCGCAGCCCGGCCAGGCCGAAGAACTTGCCCACGGAGCGTAGCACGACCAGCCCTGGCTGGTGCGAGGCGTCAGCCACGCTGTGCGCGCCATCGGTGTCGGCGAATGCTTCGTCGACCACCAGCCAGCCGCCACGCGCGGCAAGCCCTTCGGCCCATTTCAGCAAGGTGACGCGTGGCACGAGATCGCCGGTGGGATTGTTCGGGTTGCAGATCACCACTACTTCGGCCCCGGCCACTGCCGCATCCAGTTCGGCGTATGGCACGGCGACCGTGCGATGGCCGTGCTGGGACCAATGATGCAAGTGTTCGGCATAGCTTGGACTGGCGACCACCACGCGCGAAGGAGGGCGCAGGCGGGGCAAGGACTGGATCGCGGCTTGCGTACCGGCGACGGCCAGCATGCGCGGAGCGCGGTAGTAGCGCTGCGCTGCTTCCTGCAAGGCCGGATCATGTTCAGGCAAACGGTGCCAGGCGTCCGGCGCGGGCACGGGAGCCGGATAGCCGTTGGGATTGAGGCCGGTGGACAGGTCGAGCCAGTCGTCGCGGCCATAGCGTTGCACCGCTTCGCGCAGTTTGCCGCCGTGTTCAAGCATGGTGTGCTCCGTAGGCGATGGCCAGCATTGCTGCCAGCCAAAGCCAGGTGGTGTTGCGGACCAGGCGCCAGGCGCGCGGAATGTCGGCGGCCATTGCCGGGGCGCCGGCGCCAAGCGGTGGACGTTGCTCGATTTCGCCGCCATAGCTGGCAGCGCCGCCCAGTTGCAGGCCGAGCGCGCCGGCGCCGCTGGACATGACCGGGCCGGCATTGGGGCTGGCCCAGGCAGGGGCCTGCCTGCGCCAGCAGTCCAGCGCGCGGCGCGTGCCGGAAGCGCCGCTCGCCAACAAGGCGTAGCTGATCGCCGTCAGGCGGGCGGGCAGGTAATTCAGTGCATCGTCGATGCGCGCGGCGCTGCGGCCGAACAGGTTGAAACGTTCGCTGCGGTAGCCCCACATCGCATCCAGGGTGTTGGCCAGCCGGAACAGCAGGGCGCCGGGGCCGCCGGCAATGGCGAACCAGAATAGCGTGCCGAACACGGCATCGTTGCCGTTTTCGAGCATCGATTCGGTGGCGGCTTTCGCGAGATCGGATTCGGTGGCCTGTTCGGTGTCGCGGCTGACGATGCGCGCAGTCAGGGCGCGCGCGGCCGACAGGTCGCCGGCCAGCAGGGCCTGGCCGATGGGAAGCATGTGGTCGCGCAGGCTGCGCAAGCCGATGCAAAAGTAAAGGAGGGTTGCGTGCAGCGCCACTTGCGCCGCCGGCGGCATCGGACGGGTGGAGATCCACGCCGCCAGCAGCACGGGCGGCAGCACGGCCAGCATCCAGGCCAGCATGCCACGCGCAAGCCGTGCGGCGCCTCCGTTAAGGCGGGCCTCGATAGCGCCAGCGAGGCGGCCGAAGCCGACCAGCGGGTGGAAATGCGAGGTTTCGCCCAGCAGTGCGTCGAGCAGCATGCCGGCCAGCAGGGCGGCGGCAAAAACGTTCCAGTCCAGACTTATCGGCATCAGGCGCCTTTCAGCACCAGGGGCAAGCCTGCTGCGACGAAGACGACGCGGTCGCACGCGGCGGCAACAGCCTGGTTCAGGCGGCCCGCCTCGTCGGCGTAGCAGCGCGAGACGGCGCCCCACGGCACGATGCCCAATCCGACTTCATTCGACACCAGGGCGACGTCGCCGCGATCGACGGCAAGTTCGGCCAGCAGGGCGGCACGCTCCTGATGGAAGCGTTCCGGCAATTCGACGGCGCCGACGTCGGGATATTGGCGGCCGTCGCTGAACAGCAGGTTGCAAAGCCACAGGGTCAGGCAGTCGACCAGTACTATGCGTTGCGGCGCGCGCCATTCAGCCACGGCGGCGGCGAGCGCCAGGGGTTCTTCGACAGTGCGCCAGTGCGAGGGACGCTGGGCGCGGTGGTGGGCAATGCGCTCCGCCATCTCCGCATCGCCTGCGGAACCGGTCGCGATATAGATCACTTCCTTGTCCGATGCGGCGGCAAGCCGCTCTGCATGGGCGCTTTTGCCGGAACGGGCGCCGCCCAGGAACAGGGTGCGTGTCATGCTGCGCTCCGCGTGAACATGGCCGCCACGGCGGCGGGATTGGATGGGAAGTAGCCGTGGAAATAGGACGCTTGCAGCGATCCTGCGCGGTACAGGCACTCGCCTGGAGCGCCGCTCGGGTGCTTTTGCGTGACCACTGCCGCGGGCTGGGTCGTCTCCAGGCGCGAATAATGGAAAGTGTGGCCGCGCAGGGGGCCGTGCTCAGTAGGCATGGCTTGCGCTCCCAGGCCGGCCAGGCGGGCCTGCACGATGACTTTGCCGGGCAACAGGCCTGCCATTGGCCAGTCCTGGCCATCCTTGTCCTGCAGCGATTCGGCGAGCGTCATCATGCCGCCGCATTCGGCGACGATCGGCATGCCGTTGTTGTGCGCCGCGCGCAGTGATGCTTGCCAGCGCTGCCCGGCGGACAGGGAGGAGGCGTGCAATTCCGGATAGCCGCCGGGCATGTAGATCGCGGTTGCCGAAGTCGGCACCGGCTCGTCGGCCAGGGGGGAGAAGAATTCCAGTTGCGCGCCCAGCGTTTCCAGTGTCGCCAGGTTGGCCGGGTAGAGGAACATGAAGGCTGCATCGCGCGCGATTGCGATACGCGTGCCGGCGAGCGGGCGCGAGTTCACCGAACCGCTCTCCTCAACGGGCGCCCCGGCGAAGTGCACGGTGGGCAGCGTGTCCCATGCCGCCAGGTCGAGCGTAAGCTGGTCGGCCAGGCTGTCGAGCAGTGCATCCAGGCCTGCGACTTCGTCCGGCAGCACCAGGCCAAGGTGGCGTTCGGGCAGGGATGCCGCCTGCTTGGGAAGGGTGCCCAGCAAGGGAATGTCGCGCAGCGATGCCGCCACCATGGCGGCATGCCCTGCGCTGGCGATGCGGTTCGCCACCACGCCCGCCATGGCGACCGGACCGTAATCGCGCAGGCCATGCACCAGCGCGCCCGCCGTCTGCGCCATTGCGCCGGCATCGATCACGGCAAGCACCGGCAGGCCGAATTCGCGCGACAAGTCGGCGGCGGAGGGCGTGCCGTCGTACAAGCCCATGACGCCTTCGACCAGGATGGCATCCGCCTCCGCGGCTGCTTCAGCCAGAAGGGCGCGGCAACGGTCAGCACCGACCATCCACAGGTCCAGCGACTCGACGGGCGCGCCGCAGGCGCGCGCCAGCACCATCGGGTCGATAAAGTCGGGACCACATTTGAACACGCGCACGCGGCGTCCCGCACGCACCAGTTTGCGCGCCAGTGCCGCGGTGACCGTGGTTTTACCCTGGCCCGATGCCGCAGCGGCGATCAGTACGGCGCGGGCTACCATTCCGTGCCCGGCTGCGCGGCGATGCCGGCTTTGAAGGCGTGTTTCACCACTGTCATTTCGGTGACGGTATCGGCGACGTCGATCAGCTCCTGCGGGGCTGCGCGGCCCGTGGCCACAGCGTGCTGCATCGCCGGGCGGTCCAGCAGGTCGGCAATTACTTCGTGGACGTCGAGGTAGTGGTATTTGAGGGCGATATTCAGCTCGTCCAGCACCACCATGCCGTAGGATGGGTCGCGCAGGAAGGCACGCGCCTGTTCCCAGGCCTGCTGCGCCTTGGCGATATCGCGCTCGCGGTTCTGGGTCTCCCAGGTGTAGCCTTCGCCCATGGCGTGGAAGCTGCACTCGTCGGGAAAGCGGCGCAGGAACATCTCCTCGCCGGTCGACATCGCGCCTTTGATGAACTGCACGACGCCTACTTTCATGCCGTGCCCCATGGCGCGCATTGCCATGCCGAAGCCGCTCGAGCTCTTGCCTTTGCCGTTGCCGGTATTGACGATCAGGACGCCGATGTTCTTGTCGGCCGCCGCGATCTTGGCGTCGATGATGGCTTTCTTGCGCGCCATGCGGTCGCGGTGGCGTTCATTGATGTCGCTCATGCTGGGAAACTCCCTGGAATGAAAATGGTGCGTTCGCCGTGGCGGACGACCTCGATAGGATGGTCAAGGTATTCGGAGAGCAGCGCCGGCTGCATCACTTCTTCGACGGGGCCGGCCAGCCAGCGGCCATCGCCCATCAGCAGCAGGGCATGCGAGGAAACGCCGTGCGCCAGCGTCAGGTCATGCCCAACCATCACGACGGTCTTGTGCTGCTCGCGGCATAGCTTGGCAAGAAGCGACATTACGCTGACCTGGTGCGCCAGGTCGAGCGCATTGGCCGGTTCGTCGAGCAGGAGCAGCGGCGTATCCTGCGCCAGCATTGCTGCGATTGCCACGCGCTGCCGTTCGCCGCCCGACAAGGTGCGCACGTCGCGCGCGGCCAGGTGATCGACTTCCATCGCAGCCAGCGCCGCAATGGCTGCATGGTGGTCGTCGCTGTTTTCCCAGTAGCGGTTGTCGTGGTAAGGGTGGCGTGCCGAGAGCACGGTTTCGATCACGGAATACGAAAAGGCGTCGCTGCGCGCCTGGGCCAGGAAGGCGCGCTTGCGCGCCAGTTCCTGCAGCGGCCATTCGCCCAGGGCGCGGGCGTCGACGCTGACATGGCCCATTTCCGGCTGGCGCAGCCCAGCCAAAGTGCGCAACAGGGTGCTTTTGCCTGCACCGTTGCGGCCGATGACACTCCAGCATTCTCCATCGCCGACCTGCCAATCCAGCTGGTCGACCAGGGTGCGCCTGCCCATGGCAAGGCGCAGTTGATGGGTGGCGATCATATTTACTTCCTCAGGCGGTGCAGTTGGTACAGGAAAACCGGCGTGCCCACCAAGGCTGTCACCACCCCTGCCGGCAGTTGCTGCGGCGCGATCACGGTGCGGGCCAAGGTATCGGCCAGCACCAGGTAGGCGCCGCCCACCAGTGTGGCGCTTGGGACCAGCAGGCGGTGGTCGGGACCGAATGCGAAACGGCAGGCATGCGGGACGATCAAACCGACAAAACCGATGCTGCCGGCAGTGGTCACTGCGCTGGCAGTCAACAGGCCGGAGCAGAAGAACAGGCCCTTGCGCAGCGCGCTGACGCGGATGCCCAGCGTTGCCGCTGCTTCCGCATGCAAGGCCATGACGTTGAGCGAACGGGCGACGCGCAAGGCGAAGACGAGACCCGCCGCCAGCACGATCCACGGTAGCCAGCGCAGCGGCGAGCCGGCCAGATCGCCGATCAGCCAGAACACCATGGTACGAAGGCGGCTTTCCGGGGCGATCGACAGCATCAGCGTTACCAGCGCGACGCAGGCGGAGGAAAGAATCACGCCGGTCAGCAGCAGCAGGGCGGTGCCGCCCTCCGCCGCGGTACCGCCGCGCAGGTCGCGGCGCGCCAGTAAATACAACATCATCGACACTACCACCGCTCCGGCGAAGGAGGCGGCATCGACCATCCAGGCTGCGCACATGAATAGCAGCGCCGCCAGTGCGCCAACGGAAGCGCCGGACGAAATGCCCAGCACATAAGGATCGGCCAATGGATTGCGCAGCAAGGCCTGCATCATTACGCCGGCCAGCGACAGCGAAGCGCCGGTGACGAAGGCCGTGGCGGCTCGTTCAAGACGCAGGCCAAGCAAATGGCCCGGTAACGAGGCAGGCTGCCCGCCGATGAATTCACGCAGCGCGCCGGGCATGTCCGCCAATGGAATACTGACCGAGCCGATCATGCCGGCCGCCACCAGGCTGGCCAGGGACAGCACGACCAGCAGGACGATGATGGTAACGGCGCGCAGGCGCAGCGTGGCGGATAGTGGATGCATAGCGGGCAGCTTATCTCATTTATTTGTAGCTATAGCGCAGGCCGGCGTACACGGCGGAACCGCCGGTGCCGTAATTGCGCGCCAGTTCATAGTGTTTTCCGGCGACGTTGTTCCAGCGCAGGGTGGCGGTCCAGGACGGGGCAATTTCATGTGCTGCGTAAAGGTTGAGCAAGCCATAGCCGCCCAGACGGTTGCGGTTGGACGCATCGTCGAAGCGGTAGCTGGAAACCTGCCATTCGGCGCCGGCACTCAGGCTGCCCGCAGTATATTCCAGCGCCACGTTGCCATGACGTTTGGCCCGGCGAACCAGCTGCTTGCCGGTGCTCTCGTCTTGCGGATTTTGTACGTCCGCGCTGGCGGATAGCGTGAACGCGTTCCACAGCTGCTGGCGTGCCGAGAGGGAGATGCCTTCCAGCGTGGCCCGGTTGACGTTGTAGGCGCAGCCGAAGCGGAAGCCGGGCACCGGGCACGGCGTGGTGTTGACCAGCAGGTCGGTCAGACGGTTGCGATAGGCGACGGCGCCCAGGGTAGTGCCGCCCTGGCCGTAATGCAGGCCGATTTCGCTGTTGCGGCCTTGTTCCGGACGGTTGGCGGGCAAGCCGTAGCCGGGGTAGTACAGCTCATTGAAGGTCGGCGCGCGGAAGCTGGTGCCGTAGCTGGCGTTCAGGCGCAGGGCGGGCGAGAAGCGGTAGCCGTAGCCCAGGGAGCCGGTGTTCCTGGACCCGTACTGCGAGCTGTCGTCGTTGCGCGCGGCGGCGGCCAGCAGGTGCTCGCCGCGTTTCATGTTGTAGCTGGCGGCCCAGGACGTGGTGCTGCGTGCGCGCACCAGGGCCGCCGTATTGGACTCCACTTCTTCCTTGCGGCGTTCCGCCAGCAGCTGCAGGGTGTCCGCACCGATCGCAATATCGTTCTGCCAGCTGTACTGGGTTTGTTTGGTGTCGATCTGGCTGGCGGTAGACGTGAAACTGCCGGATTTGTCGCGCGATTGCGCCGCTTGCGTCGTCATCTGCCAGTTGCGGTTCAGCCGATTGCGCGAATACAGGGCGGCCGTGTCCAGTTTTTGCGTGCTCCACGCACGCACGGTCGCGCCGCTGTCGAAATCGGCCTGCTGGTCGCTGTGCAGGAACACCAGGCCAAGCTCCTGTCCCGGCGCGATCTGCCAGGACAGCTGGCCGTTGGCATGCTTGCGGTCGTAGCCGTCGTCGTCCTTGTTATAGCTGGAGCTGCCCGGCAGGGTAGCCGAGAATCCGTCGGCGCGCTCCTTGCCCGCGCCCAGTGCATAGCTGAAGGCGCCGGCGCTGCCGGAGAGGGCTGCCGTGCCGGCGCGCGTGCCGTAACTGCCGGCCAGCAGGCTGGCATCCAATGCCAGGCCGCCATGGCCCTTTTTAGTGAAGATCTGCACCACGCCGCCAATGGCATCGGCGCCGTACAACGTGCTCAGTGGGCCGTACACCACCTCGATATGGTCGATGGCGCCCACTGGAATCGCATTCCACGCAGCCGCGCCGCTGGTGGCCGAACCGATGCGCACACCGTCCACCAGCACAATGACCTGGTTGCCGTTCGATCCGCGCAGGAACACGCTGGCGTTGGTGCCGGGGCCGCCGTTGCGGGCGACTTCAATGCCGCGTTGGCGCTGCAGCAGTTCGGTGACGGAGCCGGCGCCGCTGCGGGCGATTTCTTCGGCGCCGATGCTGAGCGAGTCGCTGATGACGTCGCGCGCGGCCTGCGGCGTGCGGGTGGCAGTGACGAGAACGGCGTTCAGTGCGGGAGCCTGGGTTTGAGCCTGGACGGCAGGTGCGGCAACGGCCAATGCCAGCGACGCGATGGCCGCTTGCCTGGTGGCGGGAGAGATCATGACAACTTTCGTAACGAGCCGCCGGCCCACGTCCCCGTAAGCCGGCATGAACAGGAACGGGCGCAAGGCGCGTTCCCACCTGGTCTGGCCGGTATCCGGGCTGGCGAGTCTGGCGGCCTTGCCTTCCCATGCGTTTGCACAGTGGCTGAGAGGTCGCTGCCGCACATTCAAGGCGGCACTTGCTTACCGTTGCGGGGGCAGCACACGTTGGCTGTCAAAAACAGCGCCGTGTTTCCCGTTTAACTGCCTTCGAGATTTCGAAAGCGGGCACCAAAACCCCGTCATTATACGGGCTTGGCGGGCCAGGACAAGCGAAGGACTTCGCAATACTTGATCTGGTTTGGCTTTGCGGCGGCGTCTAGCAGCGGTTCGCCGGCGGCGATGGCTGCCACCAGGCGCATGGTGCCGGCATGGCAGACGACGATGGCATCGTGCTGCAACTGGTCGAGGAAGGATTGCACCCGGCTGGCCACCTCGCGTACGGTTTCGCCGCCGCCAGGGCGGTAGTCGAGCAGGTCGGTGGCCCAGGCATCGACTTCCGCATGCGGAATGGCGGACCAGGGACGAAGTTCCCATGCGCCGAAATCCATTTCCACCAGGCGGGCGTCGGACGTGAAATCGCCCAGCATGCAGGCCAGCGCCGTGCAGCGCTGCAATGGGCTTGAATAGAGGCGCACGCCTGCGGCCAGCTCGGGCGCCAGTTCCCCAGCCAGCCGTGCGTGGCCTTCGGCGAGTGCCGTTGCCAGGGCGGGAACATCGCTGCTGCCGTAGCAGACGCCCGCCGCCACATCCGGTTGCGGGTGGCGGATAAGGATCAGTTCCACAGGCAGGCCAGCACGCCGAGGTAGAACACGGCTTCACTCAGCTGCTGCACCGCCCCCAGGCAATCACCGGTGTAGCCGCCAAGGCGCTGCTGGAACTTACGCTCCAGCCAGAGCGTCGCCAGCATCATGCTGCCGAGGCCAGTGGCCAGCGCCACCAGGGGCAGCCAGCCGGCCGCCACCACTGCGGCGGCAGGCAGGGCGGACGTCAGCAAGGCGATGGCGAATTCTCCGCCGCGCATTTCCTGCGCCAGCGGCTTGGCCTTGCCTTCGGCGCGGGCGTAGTCCATGCGCCAGATCAGGGAACAGGCCATGAGGCGCGACAGCGGGTGCGCTGCGAGCAGTGCGCCCAGCACCGCCAGCTTCGGCAGACTGGCCAACGTTGCGACCTTGGTCGCCAGCATCAGGCCGATGCCGATTGCACCGTAAGCGCCGATGCGCGAATCCTTCATGATTTCCAGCATGCGCTCGCGCGTGTGGCCGCCACCCAGGCCGTCGCAACTGTCCGCGAAACCATCCTCATGGAAGGCGCCGGTGGCGTAGATGCCCGCGGCAGTCGACAGCAGCACGGCAACGGCGGGCGGCAGCGCCAGCGCCGCCGCCGCGTACACGGAGCCTGCGATTGCCGCCACCACGATGCCCACTGCCGGGAAGTAGCGTGAGGCGTGGTGCAGCCAGGCCGGCTCAAAGCCCACCCAGCGCGGAATCGGCAGCCGCGTGAAGAATTGCAGTGCGATAAAAAACAGGCGCAGCTGCTGCATGGGCGCTTACTCGGACTTCTCGCTGACCTGGGCCGACTCGAACGTGGCCATCTGGTTCAGGAAGTTCACTGCGGCATGCAGCAGCGGCACGGCCAGCGCAGCGCCGGTACCTTCGCCCAGCCGCAGCCCCAGGTTCAGCAGCGGGCGCCCGCCCAGGAAGTCCAGCATGCGCTTATGTCCGTTCTCGTCGGAACAGTGCGAGAACACGCAGTAATCCAGCACCGCCGGCTGCACGCGGGCTGCAACCAACAGGGCGCTGGTGACGATAAAGCCGTCAATCAGCAGTACCATGCGGCGTTCGGCCGCTTTCAGCATGGCGCCGACCATCATTGCGATTTCCAGTCCGCCGAACGTTGCCAGCGCCTGCAGGCCGCCCTGGGCGTCCACATGCAGCGCCATGGCGGCTTCGATCACGCGCTGCTTGTGCAGGATGCCTTCGGGCGCCAGGCCGGTGCCGGCACCAACGCAATCGGCCACCGGAATGGCGGTCAGGCGGTGCATCAGGGCCGCAGCGGCTGTGGTGTTGCCGATGCCCATTTCACCGAAGCCGAGCACATTGCCCGTCAGCTCGGCCGCCAGGTCCATGCCGCACTCGATCGCCTCCATGCACTGCTGCACGGTCATGGCCGGCTTGTGCGCAAAGTTGGCGGTGCCGGGAGCAATTTTTCGGTCGACCAGGCCTTCGCGCTGGCCGAAATCGTGTTTGACGCCGGCATCGACCACCTTCAGCAGGCAGCCGTTCTGGCGCGCGAAGACGTTGATCGCCGCGCCGCCGGCCAGGAAATTCTCGACCATCTGCCAGGTCACATCCTGCGGGAAGGCCGAAATCCCTTCCGCCACCACGCCATGGTCGCCGGCGAACACCAGGATGGCGGGCTCGCGCACCTCCGGCCGGGTGGTCTGCTGGATCATGCCGACCTTGTGCGCCAGGGTCTCCAGGGCGCCAAGGCTGCCCGGAGGCTTGGTCTTGTTGTTGATGGCGCGGTCCAACTGGGCCGCGAGCGCTTCGTCTTTGAGTGGAGGGATGTGTGGGATAGTCATCGCGGAATTATAATGCCCGTATGCGGATACTTATCATTGAAGACAATAAGGATATTGTCGCCAACCTGTTCGGCTTCCTCGAGCCGAAGGGCTATGTGCTGGATACCGCTGCCAACGGCTATGGCGGGCTGGCGCTGGCGACCGAACATGAATACGACGCCGTTGTGCTGGATGTAATGCTGCCCGGACTGAACGGGCTTGAGCTCTGTCGCAAGCTGCGCGGGGAGCTGGGCAAGTCCACGCCGGTGCTGATGCTGACCGCGCGCGACACCCTGGAGGACAAGGTCGCGGGCTTCGAAAGCGGCGCCGACGACTACCTGGTCAAGCCATTCTCCCTGGTGGAACTGGAAATCCGCCTGCGCGCCCTGATACGCCGCGCGCGAGGCGTGCAGGCCAAAGCCCCGGTGCTGCAATTCGGCGATCTTACTTTCGATACCGTCAATTATGAAGCGCGCCGCGCCGGCCGCGCGCTATCCCTGACCCGCACCGGCTACACCATTCTCAAAAGCCTGATGAAGGAAGCGCCGCGCATTGTTACGCGCGACACCCTGGAACACGAGGTGTGGGGCGACGAACGGCCTGACAGCGATGCGCTGCGCACGCATATCCATGCGCTGCGCCAGGCACTGGACAAGCCTTATCCTTTCGCCATGCTGCGCACCATTCCGGGAATCGGCTACAAGCTGGTGAAGTCCGATGAAGAAGTCTGACTCCCTGCGCCGCCGCATCGTCGTCGCGTACATGACCTTCGCGGTTGCGGTGTCGGCGGTGTTTTCCCTTATCGCCGCGCTCGCGGTCGAGGGAATTGAGGGAAAACTGGTCGACGAACGCCTGCGGGACGTAGCCGAATGGGCCGCCCCGCGCCATGCCGGCGGGTTGCCGGTGCAAATGCCGGCCGGTCTGACCTTCCACCATGGCGCAGACATTCCGCGTTCGCTGCGCGGGTTGCCGCACGGCGTGGCCGACATCACGGTGGATGGCACCGACCTGCACGTCTACGCAGGCCGCGACGAGAAGGGGGAGTTCGTAGTGGTCGACCACGACAGCGAATACGACAAGATTGAGATCGTTGTCTATTCGATGTTCGCCGCCGGCTTCTTCGCCTTCGTCGGCTGCTCGCTGATATTGGCGCGTTTCCTGGCCAATCGGATTGTCAATCCGATTACGTCGCTGTCGCAGGCTGTCGAAGACCGTCAGGACGCCCTGCCCTGCCTCGATCGCAGCGATGAACTGGGCGTGTTGGCGCGTGCCTTTGCCGGCCGCACGTCGGAGCTCAAGCAATTCCTCGACCGAGAGCGCTTTTTCACCGGCGACGTGAGCCACGAGCTGCGCACACCCCTGACCGTGATCAGCGGAGCGGCGGAAATCCTGATGGCACGCACCGAGGGCGAGCCCGGGCTGCATGCGCCGGCCGAGCGAATTTACCGGTCGGCACGCGAAGCGAGCGACGTGGCCAGCGTGCTGCTGCGCCTGGCCCGTTCACCGCAAGGGGCGGACGCTCCCGAGCAGTCGGCCGCCGAATTGGGGCAATACGAAGTCGCGCGTTACCAGTCACTGGTGGCCGAAAAACAGGTCGCGCTGCGCTACCAGGGCGGCCCGGATTTCACCGTGCGCGGTCCGCGCGAACTGCTGCAGGCGGCTATTGGCAACCTGCTGCGCAATGCCTGCACATATACGGAGCAGGGCGAGGTCGTACTGCGGTTGGAGCCGCGCTCGATCATCGTGGAGGATACTGGCCCCGGCCTGCCGCTGGCGGCGCAGGCGCGCCTGCGCGGGGAGGCCATGCCAGACGGCGACGGCGCCTCTTCGGGCAGCGGCCTTGGCCTGGGACTGGTGCAGCGCATCTGTGCCTACCTCGGCGCCGAGTTGCACGTTAAGCAACGTGAAGGCGGCGGCACCCGTTTCGACGTCATTTTTCCCGGCTAGCGGGCCCGGCAAGCGTCGGATTTAACGCAATTTTAACGCCAGCTTTACATAGCTTTTACTTTTGGGAAGTTATCGTGCTGGGATGAAACTGCCTCAAATTCGTTCCGCATTCTTTCCGCTCGCAGCTGCTTCCTTCCTGGTCCTGATTTACAACATCAGCTTTTGGAAAAGCTTCATGGCCGCCACTGGCGGCTTCCGCGCATCCAACTTCCTGGTCTATCTCGGCTCCGTCCTCATGCTGGTCCTGATTTTCAGCGGGATCCTGGCGCTGGTGAACTTCCGCCGTATTTTCAAGCCGGTGGTGATAGCGCTGTTGCTGATTTCCTCGATGACTGCCTACTTCATGTCCCAATACGGCATCGTGATCGATGCTTCGATGGTGCAGAACGTGGTGGAAACCGATGTGCGCGAGGCTGGAGAGCTTTTCAGCTGGAAGATGGTGCAATCGGTCGTGCTGTTTGGCCTGATCCCGTCCTGGCTGGTCTGGCGTATTCCGGTCCGATACGGTTCGCTGCGGCGCGAGGTGCTGGTGAATATCGGCCTGGTGGCCGGCTCGCTGCTGCTGGCCACGGGCTTGCTGTTCCTGCTGTTCAAGACGCTGGCGCCGGCCGTGCGTGAGCACCGCGAGCTGCGCTTCATGCTGACGCCGACCAATGTGTTCCAGGCAACCAATGGCTATCTGAAACAGAAATGGGCGACGCCGACCGTGGTCGCGCCGCTTGGCACCGATGCTGCAAAGGGCAGCTTGTGGGCTGCTGCCGGCAACAAGCAGCACACCGTGACCATCATCGTGGTCGGCGAAACTGCGCGCGCAATGAATTTCTCGCTCAATGGTTATGGACGCGACACCAATCCGCGCCTGTCGCAAGAGCGTTCGCTGGTCAATTTCAGCAATGTGAGTTCGTGCGGCACTGCGACTGCGATTTCCGTCCCTTGCGTATTCTCCGACCTGACCCGTGATGATTATTCGGAAGACAAGGCGCGCAGCAAGGAAGGCTTGCTGGATGTGCTCAAGCATGCGGGCCTGGAAGTGATCTGGCGCGATAACAATTCCGGCTGCAAGGGAGTGTGCGACCGTGTGCGCTTTGAAGATATGTCCAAACCGGTCACCGGTAACCCGCTGTGCAATTCCGAGGAGTGCTTCGATGAGCATTTGCTGGAGGGCCTGCCGGAGCTGATTCGCAATGCCGACAAGGACTTGGTCATCGTATTGCACCAGAAAGGCAGCCACGGCCCGGCTTATTGGAAGCGATACCCGGCGGAATTCAATAAATTCGGCCCGGTCTGCAAGACCAATGAACTGGAGCAGTGTAGCCGCGAAGCGATCACGGCCGCGTATGACAACACCATCCTCTACACCGACTATTTCCTCGACAAGACGATCAAGGTCTTGAAAGAGTCGGGAGTGCCCGCGTCGATGCTCTACTTCTCCGACCATGGCGAATCCCTGGGCGAGAAGAATATGTACCTGCACGGGGCCCCTTATATCTTCGCTCCGGAAGAGCAGCGCAAAGTGCCGATGATGCTGTGGATGTCCGACAGTTTCAGCCAGCGCTTCCGCGTTGACCGCAGCTGCCTGGCGGCGCGTAGCGGCCAGCAGTTCTCCCACGATAACGTTTTCCATTCCACGCTCGGCATGCTGAACGTGAACACCGCTGTCTACAACCCTAAACTCGACCTGTTCCAGGCCTGCATACATGATTCGTAACATTCGCTGGGTTTTGCTGGCGCTGGCAGCGTCGGCGGGGCTGATCCTGTGGATTGGCCAGTTCACGGATATCGACTTGCGCCTTGCTGATGCGGTGTTCGACCGTGCCCGCGGCGTGTTTCCCTTGCAGCACGCCTGGTTCGCTGAGCAATTCAACCACGTGATCATGAAGGGCGTGCTGACCTGCCTGGCCTCCGCCGCAGTGGTCATGGCACTGTGGGATGCGTGGCGCCCCCATGTGGCTTGGGCGCCCTCGCGCCGACTGGGCTGGCGCGTGCTTGGCATGTCTGCTATCAGCGTACCGCTGGTCATCAGCCTCCTGAAGCGCGCCAGCACGTCTCATTGCCCATGGGATGTAGATCGTTACGGCGGCAGCGCCCCCTATATACGTCTGCTGGAATTGATGCCATCGGGAGTAGGCGCCGGCCATTGTTTACCAGGCGGCCATGCCTCCAGCGCCTTGTGGCTGATTGCATTGGCAGCCTTCTGGTTGCCGGAGCAGCCACGCAAGGGCTGGGCCATTGGCGCGCTTGCCATGGCGTTCGCCCTTGGTGTGGGATTCGTCCAGCAGTTGCGCGGCGCGCATTTCCTCACCCACACCTTGTGGTCGGCCTGGATTGCCTGTGCAATCGTATTGGCGAATTATTTACTTGCAAAACGCCAGCTGTTTGGCTATAGTTCTGTCCCTCGCAACGCAATACTGTCAGAACAGTAAGCGAAACGAGAAAAAAGAGGGGTTGACGAGTTGCACGCTGTACCGCATAATCTCGCTTCTCTGCTGCTGACGAACACAACGCTTCGTCGCTAAAACAAGGCAGCGATCTTTAAAAATCAACAGTCG
>JBCNPK010000066.1:0-26108 GCA_039593355.1 Pseudoduganella sp. | reverse complement strand
ACCTCGACGCGCACCACGTCAAGTTCCACCCCGGCATGAACGAAGACCTGGCGGCGACTGCCGTCTGGGGCACCCAGCAGACCAACCTGTTCGAAGACGCCAAGTACGACGGCGTCTTCGCCATGTGGTACGGCAAAGGCCCGGGCGTCGACCGTTGCGGTGACGTGTTCAAGCACGCCAACAACGCCGGCTCGTCCAAGCACGGCGGCGTACTGGTGCTGGCCGGCGACGACCATGCTGCAAAATCGTCCTCCACCGCCCACCAGTCGGACCACATCCTGAACGCCTGCGGCATCCCGGTGCTGTACCCATCGTCGGTGCAGGAATACATCGACTACGGCCTGCACGCCTGGGCCATGAGCCGCTACACCGGCCTGTGGGTGTCGATGAAGTGCGTGACCGACATCATCGAGTCGGGCGCCGTGGTCGACTTCGACCCCGACCGCGTTCAGATCAAGATGCCGGAAGACTTCGAGCTGCCGCCGGGCGGCCTGAATATCCGCTGGCCGGACACCGTGCTGGACATGGAAGTCCGCATGAACAGCTACAAGTGGTACGCCGCGCTGGCCTACTGCCGCGCCAACAAGCTGAACAAGATCATCTGGGATGCGCCGAAGCCGAAGATCGGCATCATCACCGCCGGCAAGTCCTACCTGGACACCCGCCAGGCGCTGGCCGACCTGGGCATCGACGAACAAGCCGCCGCCGACATCGGCATCCGCCTGTACAAGGTCGGCATGACCTGGCCGCTGGAAGCGGACGGCGTGCACGAATTCGCCAAGGGCCTGGACGAAATCCTGGTGGTGGAAGAAAAGCGCCAGATCCTGGAATACGCGCTGAAGGAAGAGCTGTATAACCTGCCGGACGGCGAGCGTCCGCGCGTGGTCGGCAAGTTCGACGACACCGGCGAGTGGAGCAACAAGGGCAAGACCGGCCACGGCGACTGGCTGCTGCCTGCGACCTATGAGCTGAACCCGGCCCAGATCGCGCGCGCCATCGCCTCCCGTATCGAGCACTATTGCAAGGACCATCCGGTAGCGGCCCGCGTGAAAGAGCGCATCGCCTTCCTGGAAGCCAAGGAAGCGGCGCTGAAAAACCTGCCGGCCAAGGCCAATCCGGAAACCGACCGCATTCCTTACTTCTGCTCCGGCTGCCCGCACAATTCTTCGACCAAGGTGCCGGAAGGCTCGCGCGCCCTGGCCGGCATTGGCTGCCATTACATGGTGCTGTGGATGGACCGCGAGACGTCCACCTTCACCCACATGGGCGCCGAAGGCGTGACCTGGGTCGGCCAGGCGCCGTTCACCAACGAGAAGCACGTCTTCACCAACCTGGGCGACGGTACCTACTTCCACTCCGGCATCCTGGCGATCCGCGCTGCGGTTGCAGCGAAGGTGAACATCACCTACAAGATCCTGTACAACGACGCCGTGGCAATGACCGGCGGCCAGAACGTGGACGGCCCGCTGGACCCTGGCATGATCTCGCGCCAGATCGCGGCGGAAGGCGTGACCCCGATCATCGTGGTCACCGACGATCCGGAAAAATACCCGGACGATTACAACTGGGCGCCGGGCGTCACCGTGCGCCACCGTTCCGAGCTGATGGACGTGCAGCGCGAGCTGCGCGACAAGCCGGGCGTGTCGGCCATGATTTACGACCAGACTTGCGCCTCCGAGAAGCGCCGCCGCCGCAAGAAAGGCGAGTACCCTGACCCGGCCAAGCGCGCCGTGATCAACGAAGCCGTCTGCGAAGGCTGCGGCGACTGCTCCGTGCAATCCAACTGCCTGTCCGTGGAGCCGCTGGAAACTGAACTGGGCCGCAAGCGCCAGATCAACCAGTCCAGCTGCAACAAGGACTTCTCCTGCGTCAACGGTTTCTGCCCGTCCTTCGTGACGGTGGAAGGCGGCGGCTTGAAAAAGCCGAAGAAAGCCGCTGCCGGCGGCGGCGAAGTGCCTGCGCTGCCTATGCCAGCGCTGCCTTCGACCGAAAACCCGTACGGCATCCTGATCACCGGTATCGGCGGCACCGGCGTGGTGACCGTCGGCCAGATCCTGGCCGTGGCCGCCCACGTTGAAGGCAAGGGCGCCATCGTGCTGGACATGTCCGGCCTGGCCCAGAAGGGCGGCCCGGTGATGTCGCACGTGCGCCTGGCCGACAAGCAGTCCGACCTGCACTCGACCCGCGTGGGCACCGGCAGCGCCGACCTGGTGATCGGCTGCGACCAGATCGTGACCGCCTCGAAAGACGCGCTGTCGCGCATGGGCGAGGGCCGTACCTACGCAGCCATCAACTCGACTGGCGCGACCACCGCAGCCTTCGTGAAGAATCCTGACTGGCAATTCCCAGGCACCTCTTCGCAGGCCGAGATCAAGCGCGCCTGCGGCGAAGCCAATGTGGACTTCGTCGACGCCGGCAAGATCGCCACCGCGCTGATGGGCGATTCGATCGCCACCAATATGTTCATGCTGGGCTATTCCTTCCAGAAAGGCCACGTGCCGCTGTCGGAAGCCTCGCTGATGAAGGCGATCGAGCTGAATGGCGTGTCGGTGCCGTTCAACAAGGCAGCCTTCAACTGGGGCCGCTACTGCGCGCACGACACCGCCGCGGTGACCAAGCTGGCCACCCCTGC
The DNA here is from genome assembly GCA_039593355.1 of Pseudoduganella sp. Taxonomy (GTDB): domain Bacteria; phylum Pseudomonadota; class Gammaproteobacteria; order Burkholderiales; family Burkholderiaceae_D; genus Rugamonas. Next base: position 23,476 of record JBCNPK010000066.1, on the reverse strand, counting down.
GACCGTGATCGAATTCAAGCGCACCCAGACGCTGGAAGAAATCGTCGCCAAGCGCGTGGAACTGCTGACCGCTTACCAGAACGCCGCTTACGCCAAGCAGTACAGCGACTTCGTGGCGCAGGTGCAGGCAGCGGAAAGCGCCCTGGGCTCGAAGAAGCTGACCGAAGCCGTGGCCCGTTACTTCTACAAGCTGATGGCCTACAAGGACGAGTACGAAGTCGCGCGTCTGCACAGCGACCCGGCCTTCCGCGCCAAGATCGAAAACATGTTCGAAGGCGACTACAAGGTGAAATTCCACCTGGCCCCTCCGCTGCTGGCGAAGAAGGACAAGGAAGGCCACCTGGTCAAGCAGGAATTCGGCCCATGGATGCTGAAAGCCTTCGGCGTGCTGGCCAGGTTCAAGGGCCTGCGCGGCACCGCCTTGGACATCTTCGGCTACACCGCGGAGCGCAAGATGGAGCGCGCCCTCATCGGCGAATACCGCAAGACCGTGGAAGGCCTGCTGGGCAAGCTGAGCGCCGACAACCTGGCAACGGCCGTCGCGATCGCACGCATCCCTGAAGATATCCGCGGCTACGGCCACGTGAAGGAGCGCCACCTGAAGGCGGCCAAGCAGAAGGAAGCGTCGCTGCTGGCGGAATTCAGCAAGCCCAAAGTCGCAACGCACGCAGCCTGATCGACAAGGCGGGAGATTCTCCGCTAGTCGGCGGTCGTGGCAGATCAGGGTCAGACCCTTGGGTCTGACCCTGGTTTACCGGGTTCCATGCCCATTTGTCAGCCATCTTCCATCTTCGGACATTCAACCCAACCCGGCAAACCTGGGTCAGACCCAAGGGTCTGACCCTGATACGCGGCCGCCGCCGGCTGCCGGCCTGTCCTGGCCTGCCCGGGCAGAGTTGATGGATTTGCGTTAGGATTCCCGGCATCTTTATTTTGCCGGAGTCCGTTGATGCTGCGACCTGCTTTGCTGCTGTCCCTCCTTGCCGCTTTCCCCCTGGCGCAAGCCGCACCTGACCTCACAACCGTCGCTGAACGTTCCGGCTACCATGCGACCGGCCGTTATGACGAAGTGCAGCGCCTTTGCAACGCGTACCAGAAGGCCTACCCGAAAGCCGTACGCTGCTTCGAATTCGGTGAAACGCCGGAAGGCCGTCCAATGCTGGCGCTGGCGGTGTCGCGCACCGGCGCGCTGACCGCTGCCGCAGCAAGGCAGCGCAAGCTACCGGTGCTGCTGGTGCAGGGCGGGATCCACGCCGGCGAAATCGACGGCAAGGACGCAGGTTTCTGGGCGCTGCGTGAAGCCCTGGACGGCAAGGCCGCCGCCGGCGCGCTGGAGAAGCAGGTGGTCCTGTTCGTCCCCGTGTTCAACGTCGACGGCCACGAGCGCTTCGGCAAGAACAACCGCCCCAACCAGCGCGGCCCGGTGGAAATGGGCTGGCGCGTCACCGCCCAGAACTACAACCTCAATCGCGACTACGTGAAGGCCGATGCACCCGAAATGCAGGCCATGCTCAAGCTGGTCAACGAATGGGACCCGCTGGCCTACGTCGACCTGCACGTGACCGACGGCGCCAAGTTTCAGCCGGACGTGTCGATCCAGGTGGAACCAGTGCACGGCGGCGATCCGGAATTGCTTCCGATCGGTAAGGAGCTGCGCGAGAACGTCATGGCCGATTTGCGCAAGCAGGGTTCCGACCCGCGCCATTTCTACATCTCCTTCGACAAGACCGACCAGCCGGATTCCGGCTTCGTCGACAGTATGTCCACGCCGCGCTTCTCAACCGGCTACTTCCCCCTGCGTAACCGCTTCGCCATGCTGGTGGAGACGCACTCCTGGCGCGATTACCCGCACCGCGTGAAGGTCACCCGCAATACCATCGTCTCTTTGATGGAGCAGTTCGCACAGCACGGCGCTGCCTGGTCCAAGGCGGCAGCGCAAGCAGACGTACGCGCCGCCAAACTGGAAAACATGGCGCTCAGCTACAAGACCACCGAGCGCAGTACGATAATCGACTTCCCGGGCTACGAATACACCCGTACCCCGTCCGACGTGTCGGGCGGTACCTGGACCCGGTATGACGAAAGCAAGCCGCAGAAATGGACCGTTCCACTGCGCGACGAAGTCGTGCCGGACATGGTGGCCACGGCGCCTGCCGGCGGCTACCTGGTCCCCGCCGCGCAAGCCTCGCTGGTCGAACCGAAACTGCAGATCCACGGCATCAGTTACAAGGTACTTAAAACCGCGCCGGGCAAGGTGGCGGTGGAAGCTTTCCGCGCCGACGAAGCGAAGCTGAGCTCCGGATCGTTCGAAGGCCACCAGCTGGCTACCTGGAAGGGCCTCTGGAAGACCGAGCAGCGCGACGTGGGCAAGGGCGCGCTGTTCGTTCCGATCGCCCAGGCGAAATCGCGTCTGGTGATGACCATGCTGGAGCCGGCCGGCGCCGACTCGCTGGCGGCCTGGGGCTTCTTCAACAACTACCTCGAGCGCAAGGAATACATGGAGGAGTACGTGGCCGAAGAAGCGGCGCGCGACATGCTCGCCGCCGATCCGGCCTTGGCCGCCGCCTTCAAAGCCAAGCTGGATAGCGACCCGGCCTTCGCCAAGAGCCCGCGTGCGCGGCTGGACTTTTTTGCCCGCCGCCACGGCAGCTGGGATGAGCGTTACAACCTGTACCCGGTGTACCGCAGCAGTGTTGTTTACTAAACAGGCCTAAATTTGGGGTGGTTTAGCGGTTTTTGATTGCGGGGGAAAATACAGTAGCGCTATAAAAGCAGCACTATAGAAGGAGACACCATGGGTATTCGACCTTTCGTGGCGCTGTGCACTGCCTCACTGCTGGCCGCTTCCGGCGCGGCGGCGCAGGCGGCGTCCCCCGGCAGCCCAGCCGCCGCGGTCAACGTGTTCATCGGCACCGGCGGCGACGGCCACACCTTCCCCGGCGCCACCCGGCCTTTCGGCATGGTGCAACTGAGCCCGGATACCCAGGTGCGCCACTTCCGCCAAAGCTATCCCTGGGCGGCTGGCTACCGCTACGAGGACAGTTCGATCCTCGGCTTTTCCCACACCCATTTCTCCGGCGCCGGCCACTCCGACCTGGGCGACATCCTGCTGATGCCGTATTCCGGCGACACCAAGTTCGAGCCGGGGTATCCCGAGCGCCCCTTCAGCGGCTACCGCTCCCGCTTCCGCCACGAGGACGAGCGCGCGGAGCCGGGTTATTACGCAGTGCGCCTGCAGGACCACGACGTGGACGTCGAGTTGACAGCGAGCGAGCGGGTTGGCCTGCACCGCTACCGCTACGCCAAAGGCGCGGACGCAAAGGTCATTCTCGACCTGCGCCAGAGCATTTACGATTACGCCGGCAAGAACCTGTGGTCTTCCATGCGCGTGCGCGACAGCAGCAAGATAACGGGCATGCGCGTCACGCGCGGCTGGGCGCCAGGCCGCCAGGTCTACTTTGCGATGAAGTTCTCGCACCCGATGGCTGGCCGCGTGCTGCTCAACCGCGAAGAAGGTATCGAATACAAGGGCTTCGCCGGCCCGGGCAAGTCGGGCGCCGACAAGGCCCAGGTGGAGGGCAAGGCCCTGGTTGCCGCGCTGGACTTCGGCAAGCCGGCCGACGGCAGCCTGCTGGTGAAGGTCGCCTTGTCCGCCGTCAGTGAAGACGGCGCGCTTGCCAACCTCGAAGAAATGCCGGGCTGGGATTTCGACGCCGAACGCCAGCGCGCCGGCACTGCGTGGAACGAGGCGCTGTCCGCAGTGGCCATCGAAGCGCCAGCCGATATGCGCACCATGGTTTATACGAGCCTGTACCACGCCATGCTGGCGCCAAGCCTGTTCATGGACCGCGACGGCAGATACCGCGGCCCGGACAACCAGGTGCACCAGGCGAACGGCTTCCGCTACCACTCCACCTATTCGCTGTGGGATACCTACCGCGCCCTGCACCCCCTGCTTACGCTGGTTCAGCCGGAGCAGCGCAACGCCGACTTCGTGAATTCCCTGGTCGCATCGCGCCAGCACAGCCCCTACGGCATCCTGCCGGTGTGGGCCTTCCACGGCCTGGAAACCTGGTGCATGATCGGCTACCACGCGGTGCCGGTGATCGCGGACGCTTACATGAAGGGCATCAAGGGCATCAATGCCGACGAGGCGCTGGCCGCCATGGTCGCCAGCGCCGAATACGGCCCCTACGGCGGCCTTGAGCACTACATGAAGCTGGGCTACGTGCCGATCGACCTGGAGCCGGAAGCGGCATCCAAAACCGTGGAATACGCCTTTGACGACTGGACCATCGCACGCATGGCGGAGAAGATGGGCAAGAAGGACATCGCCGCACGCTTCTACAAGCGTGCGCAGAACTACCGCAATGTGTTCGATACCAAAACCGGCTTCGTCCGCGCGCGCAAATCGACCGGCGAATTCCGCGAGCCATTCAATCCGGTGCAGTCCAACTTCGGCAGCGACTATACCGAGGGCAGCGCCTGGCAGTATTCCTGGTATATGCCGCACGATAACGCGGGCCTGGTCAGCATGCTGGGCGGCGACGCCGGCCTGCAGTCCAAGATCGACCAGGTGTTCGACGCCAAGGTCGACGAGAATGTCTACGCCCACATGGAAGACATCTCAGGCCTGATCGGCCACTACGCCCACGGCAACGAGCCCTCGCACCACGTGGCCTACCTGTACAACTACGCCGGCGCGCCATGGAAGACGCAGGCGCGCCTGGCGCAGATCGTTCCCAGCCAGTACCAGAACAAGCCGGATGGCCTGTCCGGCAATGACGACCTGGGACAGATGTCGGCCTGGCTGACCTTCAGCGCGCTGGGTTTCTACCCGGTGGCGCCGGGCAGCAACGAGTATGTGCTCGGCCGTCCTTTCGTGGACAAGGCCGTGCTGAACCTGCCCAATGGGAAGCGCTTCACCATCCGCGCCGAGGGCCTGGGCGCAGCCAATACCTATGTCGGCAGCGTCACGCTGAACGGCAAGCCGCTGGCGCGCAGCTTCCTGCGCCACGACGACATCATGGCCGGCGGCGAACTGACGTTCCGCATGCAGGCCGCGCCGAACAAAGAGTGGGGTCGCGAACGCAGCGCCCGTCCATATAGCCAAACGGGATACAACTAATGAGAGTGACCACCTTCCGCGCCAGCCTGGCGCTCGTGCTGGCTGCTGCCGCGCCGCTGGCGGCTGCGCAATTCGTCGGCAAGATCAGCGATCCGGTGGAGTGGGTGAACCCGCTCATGGGCACCGCCAGCAAGCCGGAAATGTCGAACGGGAATACCTACCCGGCGGTCACCGTCCCCTGGGGCATGAACCTGTGGACGCCGCAAACCGGCAAGATGGGCAACGGCTGGGCATACCAGTACGACGCCGACAAGATGCGCGGCCTGAAGCAGACGCACCAGCCGTCGCCATGGATGAACGACTACGGCCAGTTCTCCGTCATGCCGGTGACGGGCGCCAAGCGCTTCACGGAAGACGACCGCGCCAGCTGGTTTTCGCACAAAGCCGAAACGTCCAAGCCCTATTACTACAGCGTCTACCTGGCCGATTCGGATGTCACTGCCGAACTGACGCCGACCGAGCGCGCCGCGCAGTTCCGCTTCACCTTCCCGGAATCGGACAAAAGTTACGTGGTGGTGGATGCCTTCGATAAAGGCTCATACATCAAGATCATTCCCGAGCAGCGAAAGATCGTCGGCTACAGCACGCGTTACGCGCGCGGCCCGCTGCCTTCCAGCTTCCGCCTGCACTTTGTGATGGTGTTCGACAAGCCGTTCACCTCCACCGACGTGTGGCGCGGCAAGGAGCTGATCGAAGGCGCACTGGAAATGCAAAGCGAGCATAGCGGCGCCATCGTCGGCTTCAAGACCAAGCGCGGCGAACCGGTTCACATGAAGGTCGCATCCTCCTTCATCAGCGCCGGGCAGGCCGAATTGAACCTGCAGCGCGAGCTGGCGCAAGACGATTTCGACACCACACGCGCCCGCGCCAAGGCTGCGTGGAACAAGGCGCTGTCGAAAGTGGAAGTGGAGGGCGGCACCATCGACCAGATGCGCACCTTCTATTCCAGCCTGTACCGCATGGTGCAGTTCCCGAACAAGCTGTATGAAGTGGACGCCGCCGGCAAGCAGGTGCACTGGAGCCCCTACAATGGCAAGGTGTTGCCAGGCTACCTGTATGGCGGCACCGGTTTCTGGGATACCTTCCGCGCTCTGTACCCCTTCCTGAACCTGGTCTATCCCTCGATCAACCGCGAAATGCAGGCCGGCCTGGCAAACGCCTACCGCGAAGGCGGCTGGCTGCCCGAGTGGTCCAGCCCTGGCTATGCCGACATCATGGTCGGGAATAACTCCGCCTCCGTCGTTGCCGATGCCTGGATCAAGGGCAGCCGCAGCCCCGATATCGAAACCCTGTGGGATGCGCTCAAGCACGGCGCCAACAACGAAGGCCCGGTGTCGGCCGTTGGACGTGCCGGCGTGCAGTACTACAACGAACTTGGCTACGTGCCTTACGACGTCAGGATCAACGAGAACGCCGCCCGCACGCTGGAATACGCCTACGACGACTTCGCGATCTACCAGCTGGGTAAAGCCCTGGGCAAGCCGGAATCGGAGATCGGCATCTACGCCCAGCGCGCCATGAATTACAAAAAGCTGTTCGATCCTGAGACGGGCCTGATGCGTGGCCGCAACAAGGACGGCAGCTTCCAGGCGCCGTTCAACCCCTTCAAATGGGGCGACGCCTTCACCGAAGGAAATAGCTGGCATTACACCTGGTCGGTCTTCCACGACATCGACGGCCTGGTGAGCCTGATGGGCGGGCGCGCCGCCTTCGTCGGCAAACTGGATGCCGTGATGAGCATGCCGCCAGTCTTCGACGACAGCTATTACGGCTCGGTGATCCACGAGATCCGCGAAATGCAGGTCGCGAACATGGGCCAGTACGCGCATGGCAACCAGCCCATCCAGCACATGCTTTACCTGTACAACTACGCCGGCGCGCCGTGGAAATCGCAGTACTGGATACGCGAAACGCTGAACCGCATGTACAAGGCCACGCCGGACGGCTACTGCGGCGATGAGGACAACGGCCAGACCTCGGCCTGGTACGTGTTCTCCGCGCTGGGTTTCTATCCGGTGACGCCGGCCGTTGGACAGTACGTGGTGGGCGCGCCGCTGTTCCAGCACGCCACCGTGCACCTTGAGAACGGCAAGCAGTTGCGCATCAACGCACCGGGCAACGGCGCCGACAAGCGCTACATCCGCTCCGCCAGGCTGAATGGCCGTGCATTGCAGCGCAACTGGCTGGGCCACGACGAAATGCTGCGCGGCGCCACCTTCGACGTCGAGATGTCGGCGCAGCCGAACCAGCAGCGCGGTACCGCGCCAGCCGATGCGCCGTATTCGTTCTCGCGCGCCGAAGCGGCGGCTACATCGCAGAAACGATAGAGTCGATCATCTGCTGGGAATAGGGATCGCCCTTCACTTCGGTGGCGTGCATCATGGCACGCCAGAGCGGGACGATGCCGACGCCCAGCTTGTCGAAGCGCATCAAGCCGCAGGCATAAATGCCGTCGTAGGTATCGACAGCGCCGCCAAGCTTCTCGCAGGTGGCAGCCTGCCTGGTGCGGTAAGCTTTCACTGATTCTTCGCTGTACACGCCCGTCTGAAGCAGGGCGTCGAGGGCCATCGCCTCCGCACCGCCTTCATGAACCCACGGGCCCTGGTCTTCGCCCAGGCCGCCGCGGGCAACGGCCATTTGCCAAATGTGCGCCATCTCGTGTGCGACGTTAAGGGCCGCGTACTCGCGCAATTTCGGATGGTCCACATTCAACTGCTTGCCTTCCAGCCGGTAGGAAACCTGGCCTTGGCCCATGATCGCGCCACCCTTCATCGAGAAGCCTGGCGAGTCGAAGTTGGCAACCGACACCATGATCAGCAGTTCGTCTTTCAGCTGCCTCTGATATGCCTTCTCGTAGTAGGCGGAGACCTTGGCGCCGGTATCGAGGATCGTATCGCGCAGCCATTGCGGAGTCTGTGGATCGACCAGCACTTTCGCGGCGCCGACCCGGACTGCCTGTGCGGGGCCAAAATAGGCATAACCGCGGTCGCCCCCTGGCTCGAGGCGGTTGGCCGGCGGAGCGATTACGTTTTCCTGTTCCAGGCCAAACAGCTTGATATCGGTGCGCATGGCAAGCGTCTTCTTGCCCTGCTGGACATCGCCTTGCAGGTGGCCGAGGTAGACCGAGGTCCCGCCATCGCCGAAGCGGTTGAAGGAGACATACTCTTTAGGCGACCAGCCGTCGAAAGTCCTGATCTGCACGCTGGCTGTCTTGAATGGCTTGCCCTTCGCTGCGATGACATCGGAGTCCTCGCTCGATTGCATGCCCAGGCCGGGCGTGAGCACCTTCCATTCCTGCTTGCGGAACTCGCCGATGGAATGAAGCTTGATCGCCGTAACGGGCTGCGCAAACCGGTAATCCACGCGCCACAGGTCTTTCGCCACATGATGCACGTCCACCGCCACGGCAAGACCGGGCTGTTCTTCCGCATGCACGAGCGGAGCGGTACACAACATCAGTAAAGCGGCGCACAGGCCAAGGAAACGCTGCATGGGAGGTCCCTTCAATGTTCAATGAGGGTTCCATTCTACTTTCCAAATTGCAAATAATGCAATTTGCGACGTATCAAATAACGGACTAAACTTGGGGAAGGAGGCGTGAATGAAATACAAAGAATTCCCCAAACATGACTTGAGGCGCTGCTTCACTGTGCTTCTGACAATTGAGCGCCTGGGAGAGAAAGCCACCGCACACTACATTTCACTGGAGCTCGAATGCACGCGTGCGGAAGTTTTGCGCGCAATTGACGTTGGCCGAGAGCAGTTGCGTATGCAGCTGGTAAAGATCGGCTCGTCTTACAGAATCGATGATTGGGGTGTGTTGAGCCGTGACGCGGTCATCGCAGCTTTTAGCGTCCCCCCGGCGCGCGAGACTGAAGATTCCGTGCTGGGCTCGCTCGTCGATGCAATCAGGACCAAGCGCACTCCTTCGTCAAACGGCGAAGCAGACTTGTTCCGCTTTACGGCGCAATTACTGAAGACACGCTATCCAATACAGGCGAAGGCTCTCGATAGTACGGCCCGGACCTACTTTGAAGCTAACAGAATTAAGCCACGTTCGTTCCCGCAAATGGTATCTGATGGATTGATTGCGGACGTGCCACGTTTTCGTCACGCGATCGAGAACCGTCTTGAAGGAACCAAAATATGGTGAGCCCGGTCGAATTTGCTGTTGACACAGACTTGTCGCGAGGACTGAAAGAATTGCTGCGGCAGCTGGAGGAGCGTTCCGGCCTTAAAGAGCCGATCAAGATGTTCATTGCAGGTGGCATGGCGACGCATCTTTATACAGGCGGCCGCGTGACCAGTGACGTCGATGCGGAGTTCTCAAAGCGGATCATGCTGCCGCGTGACCTCATTGTGGAAACTCGCGAGGGCAACATGCTGTATCTCGACCCTACGTATAACAGCACGTTTGCCCTGATGCATGAGGACTACTTGAAAGATGCGATGCGTGTTCCGATCGGGACCAAGCACATCGAAGTCTATGTTCTCAGTCCTGTAGACCTGATCGTCAGCAAGTTGGCGCGCTATAACGGCCCCGACCCGGAGGACATCGAGGCCCTGATTGAACGCCTCCACATACCCGCCGAGGAAATCGAGGCGCGCGCATTGCACGCGATGTCGGGCTATGTGGGGAACCTCGACTACTTGCGCATGAATTTGCGCGACGTGCTCAAAAAGGCGCGCAAGAAGCGCGCTATGCTCGAGCGTTAGCCGGCCTGCAGCGGGATCACGCCTGGCAGGGTTGACGGTGTGGAGCATGGCTCCTCGTCGAAGGCGATATCGCCCAGCGGGTTGGCGATGCCGTCGGTTTTGAGGTCGGTGAAGCCGAACAGTTCGCGGTCCATCAGGTGCGACGGCACCACAGTGGAGAGGGCGGAGAAGGTGTTCTCCACGCGGCCCGGATGCTTCTTTTCCCATTCGCGCAGCATGGCTTTGATCTGCTTGCGCTGCAGGTTCTCTTGCGAGCCGCACAGGTCGCACGGGATGATCGGGAAGTTCTTCACCGCGGCATAGCGCTCGGTGTCTTCTTCCTTCACATAGGCCAGCGGGCGGATCACCATATGCTTGCCGTCGTCGGACACCAGCTTGGCCGGCATGCCCTTGATCTTCCCGCCGAAGAACATGTTCAGGAAGAAGGTCTCGAGGATGTCGTCGCGATGGTGGCCCAGCGCGATCTTGTTGCAGCCCAGTTCATCGGCCACGCGGTACAGGATGCCGCGGCGCAGGCGCGAGCACAGCGAGCAGGTGGTCTTGCCTTCCGGGATCAGACGCTTGACGATCGAGTAGGTATCCTGGTTCTCGATGTGGAAGGGTACGCCCAGTTTTTCCAGGTAGGCCGGCAGCACGTCGGCCGGGAAGTTCGGCTGCTTCTGGTCCAGGTTGACGGCCACGATCTCGAAGCTGATCGGCGCGCGCTCGCGCAGCGTCATCAGGATATCGAGCAGGGCGTAGGAGTCCTTGCCACCGGAAAGGCAGACCATCACCTTGTCGCCGTCCTCGATCATATTGAAGTCGCCAATGGCCTGGCCGACCAGGCGGCACAGGCGCTTGTGCAGCTTGTTGTTTTCGTAGGCGATCTTGTCTTCGGCCTTGGTGTCCACTACTGCGTTCATGCTGCGTCCTTGATACGGAATACTTCCACGCCCACGCCCTCGCAATCCGGGTACACGTCGGGCTTCATGGTCGATACGCGCGCCGCGCGCACGCTCGGGTGGGCCAGCATGGCCTGCACCACGTCGTCCACCAGGGTTTCCTGCAGGTGCACGTGGCCTTCCGCCATGCGGCGCGCGATGGTCTCGCGCATGAAGTCGTAGTCGACCACTTCGTGCAGCTCGTCGGACTTCGGGGTCGATACGGCCAGCGGAATGTACAGGTCGACGTTGATCAGCACGCGCTGCTCGCCTTTCTTCTCGAAATCGTGCACGCCGATATTGATCAGCACTTCATAGTTGCGCAGGAACAGCCGGCGGCAGTCTTGCAGTTGCGGGTGAATCAGGGCGGACAGCATGGTGCTATTCTTTCAAAAATATTCATTTGGCCAGGAACATCACGTCGCGCGGCGAAGGCAGCAGGTGCTGGCCGCCATCGACCAGCAGGGTGGTGCCGGTCATCGCACGCGCGCCCGCCGCATACACCACGGCGGCGGCAATGTCCTCGGGAGTGCTGGAGCGGCCCAGCGGCGTCTGGGTGTGCGCTTTCGCGAAGCCTTCCTCGCTCTGGTCGCCGGACACCATGGTGATGCCGGGCGCCACGCCTACCACCCGGACCTTGGGCGCCAGCGACTGGGCCAGCATGGTGTTGGCCGCTGCCAGCGCCGCCTTGGACAGGGTGTAGGACAGGAAATCAGGGTTGAGATTATAAAGCTTCTGGTCCAGCAGGTTCACAACCACGGCCTGGCCGCCTTCCGGCGTGGCGTCGTACAGGGCGCGCGCCAGCAGGATCGGCGCCGCCACATTGGCGTGCATATGGGCGTCGAGCCGGGCCTGGCTGAAATCGAAATCGCTGTCGTAGTCGAACAGGGAAGCGTTGTTGACCACGCAGTCCACGCGGTCCAGGGCGGCGAGCGCCTGCGGCAGCAGGGCGCGCACCGCTTCCTCGTCGGACAGCTCGCATTGCAGCGTGACGGCGCGGCGGCCGAGGGCGGCGATCTGCCGCGCCACGTCGCGCGCTTCGTCGTGCGAGTTGCGGTAATGGACGGCGATATCCCAGCCGGCGCGCGCCAGGCCGAGCGCGATCTCGCGCCCCAGGCGGCGCCCGGCGCCGGTCACCAGGGCCACGCGCGAACTGTCGGAAGAAATCATAGTCATCGTCAAAACAAGCAAAATGGCGCCAGGCGGCACCGAACCGCTACAATGCCGGCATGTCTTTACCAGCACCTTCCACCGACGCGCTGGCCGCGTCCCAAGCCTTGCAGCGCCTGATTGCCGATGACATTACACGGCAAGGTGGCGCCATCCCGTTCTCCCGCTTCATGGAGCTGGCGCTGTACGCGCCGGGCCTGGGCTATTACAGCGGCGGCGCCGCCAAACTCGGCAAAGATGGCGATTTTACAACCGCGCCCGAGCTGAGCGCCCTCTTCGGGCAGACGCTGGCGCATGTCGCAGCCGCTATTATGGACCAAAGCGCCCCGCGCATCCTCGAATTCGGGGCGGGGACGGGCAAACTGGCCAAGGATATCCTGACCGAGGCGGCAGCTGCCGGCATCACGGTAGAGAGCTATGCCATCGTCGAACTGTCCGGCGAGTTGCGCGCCCGCCAGCAGGCGCTGCTGCGCGACTTTCCGCAAGTGCGCTGGCTCGACGCGCTGCCCGAATCCTTCGAGGGCGCCGTATTCGGCAACGAAGTGCTGGATGCGATGCCGGTCGACGTCGTCACGCTCACCGAAGAAGGCTGGCAATCGCTGCACGTCGCCGCCCAAGCCGATGAGGCGGGCGGTGCATGCTTCGCCTGGCGTCCGGTGCCAGCCGGGGCCGCGCTGCAAGCCCAGATCGAGCGCCAGATCCCGGACGCCGGCGCGCTGCCCGTCGGCTACGTGACCGAAGTGCACGGCGCCGGCTGCGGCTTCATGGCAACACTGGCCGGCATGCTGGCCAAGGGCAACGGTGCGGCCTTCCTGTTCGACTACGGCTTCCCGGCCCGCGAGTTCTACCTGGGCGACCGCGCCACCGGTACCCTGATGTGCCACTACCGCCACCACGCCCACCCGGAACCGTTCTACCTGCCGGGACTGCAGGACATCACCGCCCACGTCGACTTCACGGCAATGGCGCTGGCAGCGCAGGATGCAGGCGCCGAAGTCATGGCCTACAACAGCCAGGCCGGCTTCCTGATCGGCGCCGGCATCGGCGAGTTGATGCAGCGCTTCGACCCGGCCGACGCCCTGAACTACCTGCCGCACGCCAACGCATTGCAGAAATTGCTTTCTCCCGCGGAAATGGGAGAATTGTTCAAGGTGCTGGTGATCGGCCACGGTGTCGAGTTGCCCGGGCAACTTCTGCGGAGCGACCGCAGCCACCGTTTGTAATATGATTGAGAGATGGGAAAGATACATACTCACTATGACAACCTGAAGGTCGCGCGGGGCGCGCCGCAGGAAGTCATACGTGCCGCCTACAAGGCGCTGAGCCAGAAATATCATCCTGACAAGAACCCCGGGGATGAGAAAGCGGCCCGCATCATGGCGATCGTCAACACGGCCTATGGCACGCTGTCCGATCCGCAAAGGCGCAAGGAGCACGACGAGTGGATCACCCAGGAAGAATTCGAAATCGAGTGGCTGGAAAGTACCAAGCATGAGCCAGCCCATGAGCCGGGCTGGTCGGACCAGCTCGACTTGCCGCGCCGGCCCCGGGTCCTGAAATCCTGGCGCTTCTGGGGCACGGTAGGCGGTGCCGCCGCGGCCGGCTGGCTGGGCGGCGTGCTGACGGTGACTGAGCCGCGCGCCATGTCCAGCGTGCTGGCCGGCGCCTGGGGCGGCAAGCCGCCCGCCGAGCTGACGGCCACGGCCGCCGCCACCCCGAAAATCCACCCGCCCCGCGTCGAAAAAGTCACGCCGGACGACGGCTGGGCCGTCGCCAAGCCCTATTCGCCGGAGCCGTCGGTATCCGTCAGCGCCGCCCCGCCCATCAAGGTGCTGGCCCTGTCGCAGGTGGTGCTGCCCAGCGCCGCCGTCGACTGCGAAGCCGACGTCGCCCCGCCGGTAGCGCCGAACGGCGAACCCTGGCCGTCGCAATCCGGCTACGTGGACGGTTTCCCGGTCGGGAACAAGGGCGAAGACATGCAGCTAACGCTGGACAACAGTGCCAACGCCTCCCCGGTGTTCATCAAGGTGTACGACCTGGAGCGCCGCTCCAATGTGCGCTACGCCTATGTGCAGCCGCACGACAAGCTGGTTGTCGACCAGCTATCGAACGGCAAATACGAAATCCGCTACCAGAACCTGAACCTCGGCCCAGGCCAGAACGGCTGCGCCCGCAAGTAGATTCGGGGGCGAAAGTCGGGGTCAGCTCCGGCAATCGGACACGGACTCAAGCGCACAGCGCTTGAGTCCGTGTCCGATTGCCGGAGCTGACCCCGAATCTTTAAGCCGCGCCGGCGCCGAGGTTTTCGCTCAGGCCCATTTCGGGGCTGGCCATCAGGCGGTAAATGTCCACCAGAATCAGCATGCGCTCGTCGATCGTGCCGAGGCCGATCATGTATTCGGAACTGAAGGCAGTGCCCATGTCCGGCGCCGGCTTGATCTGGTCCGGCGTCAGCGTGGTCACGTCGGACACCGAATCGACCACCATGCCCACCACCCGTCCATTGATGTTGAGGATGATCACCACCGTGAACTGGTCGTATACGGGCTCGCCCAGCTTGAACTTGATGCGCATGTCCACCACCGGGATGATGATGCCGCGCAGGTTGATGACGCCCTTGATGAACTCGGGCGCGTTGGCGATCCGGGTCACCGCTTCGTAACCGCGGATTTCCTGCACTTTTAAAATATCTATGCCGTATTCCTCGGCCCCAAGCTTGAATGCCAGGAATTCCTTGCCTTGGCTAGCGTCTTCTTGCGCAGTCACTTGCATGATTTTTCCTTTTGCAAATTCTTTGTTGTCAAAGCGTATCAGAGTGCAATGCGATTTACGAGCGGGTAATTTTTAATTGCTAGCTAAGTCAAATCTGATTATGCTGGATGTAAAGATTAGCGCATTTTGATCAAGGAGACTTCATGGCGGACCCCCAAGCCGTCGATGACAACTGGCTGCTGGAAGAAGACGAGGATGAGAAGCAGCCACCATCGGCCGGATCCCCTGAACAGCGGCTGTGGCGCGTTCTGATCGTGGACGATGACCAGGACGTTCATGCGGTCACCCGCCTGGCCCTGCGCAATGTCAGCTTCAAGGGACGCGAACTGGAGCTGTTCTCGGCCTACAGCGGCCGCGAGGCGTTTGAAATCCTGCGCGATACGCCCGATATCGCCCTGGTCCTGCTCGACGTCGTCATGGAAACCGACGATGCCGGCCTGCTGCTGGCGCGCCGCATCCGCGAAGAGCTGCACAATTCCATCGTGCGCGTCGTGCTGCGCACCGGCCAGCCGGGCCAGGCGCCCGAGCAGCGGGTGATCATTGAATACGATATCAACGATTACAAGGCCAAGACCGAACTCACCACGCAAAAACTGTTCACCACCGTGATTTCGGCCCTGCGCGCTTACGAAAGCCTGAACATGCTGGAGCGTTCGCGCATCGGCCTGGGCAAGATCCTGGCCGGCGCGACCAACCTGTACCAGATCCATTCCCTGCGCGAATTCGCGTCCGGCGTGCTGAACCAGGTATCGGCGATCCTCGACGTCGGCGCGGACGGCGTGCTGTGCCTGATGCAGGTCGATACCGGCGACACCACCGTGGTGGCGGCCACCGGCGGCTACGCGCCGCTGGCCGAGTCGGAACGGATGCCGGACAACCATCCGCTGTGGCCCACCATCCGCAAGGCTTTCCAGGAAAAGAAAAGCCAGTTCGAGCATCCGGCCAATGTGCTCTACATCCATACCCAGGAAAACCGCGACGTGCTGATTTCCGTCACGCCGCCCTGGCCGCTGGCCCAGATCCAGCGCGACCTGCTGGAAGTGTTCTGCGAGCGCATCGCGGCCGCCTTCGACAACCTGTACATGTTCGGCCAGTTGCGCAAGGCGCAGGAGGCGACGGTGGTCGCCCTGGCCGACCTGGCGGAGTTCCGCGACGGCTGCACCGGCGGCCATGTGCGGCGCGTGCAGCAGCTGTCCTCCGCCATCGCGGCGCGCATGAGGGAGCGCGGCGTTTATGACGATGAATTGACGCCGCAGCTGGTGGACATGATCGGCCTGGCCTCCATCCTGCATGATGTGGGCAAGGTGGCGACCCCCGACCATATCCTGCTGAAGCCGGGCGCGCACACGGCGGAAGAGCGCGCATTGATGCAAACCCATGCTGCCGTCGGGCGCAGCGTGCTGGAGCGGGCGGCCAATATGGTCGATGGCGTCAGCTACCTGACCTATGGCGCGGAAATCGCCGGCGGCCACCACGAGCATTGGGATGGCGGCGGCTATCCGAGCCAGCTGAAAGGCCGGCAGATCCCGCTGTCCGCGCGCATCGTGGCGGTGGTCGATGTGTTCGACTCGCTGCTGCACGAGCGCCCCTACAAGGAGCCGTGGCCGTATCCGGAAGTCATGACCTATATCCGCGACCGCTCCGGTACCCAGTTCGATCCGGAAGTGGTGGCAGCCCTGAACGACGTTGTCGAGCGCAATCCCGGCATGGGGCAGGGCGCATAAGAAATGGCAGCCGCGCCGAGCTGCCACGTTCATTCTCACAACTTCACGGCGCGTAATAGAATAAGGGCAGCCCTTGTCCTACGCCGAAAGCCATGAATGAACTGAAGGGCCTGACCGCGCTGGTCATCGAGCCCAATCCGAGCATGCGCGCCAGCCTGCACAATATGCTGAGCTTGTGCGGGCTGGACCGCATCGAAGATGCCGCCAGCTCCAACCAGGCGATCCGCGCCCTGGAAACCCGCGCCTACGACCTGGTGCTGTGCGAATACACGCTGGAAGGCGGCCAGGACGGCCAGCAAATGCTGGAAGACTTGCGCCATCACCGCCTGATCAGCGCCTCGACGATGTTCTTCATGGTCACCGGCGAAGGGCAGTTCAGCAAGGTCGTCAGTGCGGCCGAGCTCATGCCCAACGACTACATCCTGAAACCGTTCGCGGCCGATGCCATGCTCGAACGCATCTGGCGCGCCGTCGAACGCCGCAATGCCCTGCTGCCGGCCCAGCAACTGGTCGAGCTGGGCGATTTGCGCGCTGCCATCGAAGCTTGCGAAGAAGGGGAGCTCAAGCAGCCGCGCTTTGCCATGGATTTCCGCCGCTTGCGCGCCGAGCTGCACATCCAGTCCGGCGAACCCGAGCTGGCCGAACCGATCTATGCCGAGCTGTGGGACAGCCGGCAGGTGCATTGGGCGCGCCTGGGCCAAGCCAAGACCCTGTACCTGCGCGGCCGCTACGACGAGGCACGCGCCATGCTGGAAGACCTGCTGGGCAAAAACAAGCGCTTCCTCGATGCCTACGACTGGCTGGCGCGCACCCATGAAGCCAACGGCGACCTGGTGTCGGCGCAAGCCGTGCTGGGCAACGCCGTCGAGCTCTCGCCGCACGCGGTGCGCCGCCTGCGCCGCCTGGGCGAGGTGGCGCTGGAAGCGGGCGATGTCGACGCGGCGGAGCGCGCCTTGAAGCAAGTGGTCAGCAAGACCCGCTATTCTGAATTCCGCACACCGGAAGACCATGCCAAGCTGGCCCACACCCTGGTCAAGAAAGGCGATCCGGTGCAAGCCGCGGCCGTAATCCGCGACCTGGACAAGACGCTGGCCGGCGCCCCGAATACCGAAGTCTGCAGCGCCATCGCTTCGGCCGCCCTGCATGAATTCACCGGCAACACGGCACGCATGAATGCGGCCATCGACTCGGCCCTGCACGGCGTGCGCGCGGCCAGCGGCCTGTCGAATGAAGTCAAGATGGAGCTGGCGCGCACCTGCCTCGACGCTGGCAAGGAAGAGCAGGCGACCGAAGTCATGCGCGACGTGATGCGCAATTCCGCCACGCCCGGCGCCATGGCGCGCGCCGTGCGCATGCTGGAGCAAAGCGGCCGCGCCGAACTCGCCCAGCGCCTGGCCGATGAAAGCCGCAGCGAGGTCGGCGAGATGGTGGCCGCCGGTGCCGCGCTGGCAAAACAGGGCGACTTCCGCGGTGCGGTGGACCTGATGCTGGAAGCCGTGGCCAAGCTGCCGGACAACGCGCAAGTGGCCTTCAACGCGGCGGTGGCCATCCTGAAATGCCTGGAAAACGAGGGCTGGGACGAGAAGCTGGGGCGCCACGCGCTGGCGCTGGTCGCCACCGTGCGCCGCCTCGATCCGGCCAACAACAAGCTCAATGCGCTGGCCGGCCTGCACCAGGACATATTGAAGAAATACAACATCCGGCCCGCCGCGCGGCGCGAAGCGGGAGTGCGCATCGCGATCTGATAGCCGCTGGCGCTACAATGGGTTATGAGCACCAATCCACCAGAAGAACGCCCGGTCCGCGCCTACCTGCTGAAAAAGCTGTGCAGTGACGACGAGGGCTTGTTTGCACTCGGCGTCTCGATCGCGCGCGTGGTGCAGATGGCCGACTCCGACGACCAGGGCACGCAAAGCCTGGCCTACCACGTGTTGTCGGACGTGGCGCTGACCCAGAAAATCCTGCGCCTGGCCAATACGCCGCAATTCCGCCAGGCTTCCGGCGCGCCCGTAACCACTATTTCCCATGCAATATCGCTTCTTGGTTTCGATAATGTAAAGACCACGGCGCTGGCCATGATGTTGGTCGACACCATGTCCAACACCAAGCATGCCAGAAGCGTGCGGGTGGAGCTGGAGGCGGCCTTGTGTGCCAGCCTGGTGGGGCGCGAGCTGGCGCGCTACAGCCCTTACCAGAAGGCGGAAGAAGCTTCCATCGGCGCGCTGTTCAAGAACCTGGGACCGCTGTTGATCGCCTCGCGCGAGCACGAGCGCTTCCGCGAAATCAATGCACTGATCGAGTCGGGCGAACATACGCACGGACAGGCATCGCAAATGATCCTGGGCAGCAGCTACGACACCTTGACCGCGACCGTGCTGCGCGAATGGAAAATTCCCGAGGTAATCATCCGTTCGCTGCAGCCTATCTTCGGCAGCGTGATGCGCCCGCCGGCCGACCGCGCCGAATGGATACGCCAGGTGGTCACCTTCAGCATCGAAGCGGCGCGCGCCCTGACCCGCCTTGGCGGCGTGAAGAGCGAGGACGTGCGTGCCTTGCATCATCGCTTCGGCGGTTCGCTGGGGCTGGAGCGCGAGCAGATCACCACGGTGCTGACGCGCGCGCGCAGCGGCATGGATGCCTTGCTCAACAGTATGCAGCTGGACGGCGGCACCGGCGGCAAGTACGGCGAGCCTGGCGATCTTTACGCGGAATCGGCGGCGGAGCCGGCGGCTGCGGCAGAGGCGGCAAGCAGCCTGCCAAGCGTGCTGGCGCTGGCCAGCCTGGACGCGGGGGCGCAGGAGGGCGCTTACCCAAGCGGCAAACCCTACGATGCGCGCGAGCGCCTTCTGGCGGGCGTGCAGGAGCTGACCGAGATGCGGGTGGAAGGCAAGGCCAAGGTCAACGAACTGGTGCAGGCGGTGCTGGAAACTTTGTACCGCAGCATGGGTTTTCGTTTTGCCACGGTATGCCTGAAGGATGCGAAGTCGGGGCAGTTCCGGGCGCGCATTGCGATGGGGGATAAGCTGGCTGAGCGGCAGGAGGGTTTCGTGTTTCCCTCGCACGGCAAGGACCTGTTCCACCTGGCGCTGGATAACGATGCGGACCTGATGATTGCCGATGCGAGCACCGCCAAGATACAGGACCTGCTGCCGCAGTGGCATAAGGATTTGTTGCCGGATGCGCGCAGTTTTATTGTGCTGCCCCTGGTGGTGAAGGGCGTGCAGCTGGGATTGTTCTATGCGGATCGTTCCCAGCCGGCGCCGGAAGGGGTGCCGCCGGATGAGACGTCCCTGATCCGGGCGCTGAAGACGCAGGTGTTGGCGGCTTTGTCGCCTTAAAACCCGGTAAACCAGGGTCTGACCCGCAGGGTCAGACCCTGCCTGCGCCGCCGCTGTTGGTGCTGGTTGTGCGCCGTTGCGTTCTCAAAAAGTCAACATCCCGCCCCCCGGCCGCAAGACCGTTGAGGGTCAGACCCTTGGGTCTGACCCAGGTTTACCGGGTCTAAGCTAAGCCAGCACAGGCAAGCTCCCCGCCAACGCCTCAAACTCCCCAACCGGCATCGGCCTGGCAAACAGATATCCCTGCGCCTCATTGCAGAACTTCCCGCGTAAGAACTCCACCTGCGCCTCCGTCTCCACGCCCTCCGCCACGACTCCCAGCCCCAGCGCATGCGCCAGCCCAATGGTCGCGGTCACGATCACCGCATCATTGGGATCGCTCTCGATATCCTTCACAAACCCCCGGTCGATCTTGATCCGGTCGATCTCAAACAGCTTGAGATAGCTGAGCGACGAATATCCGGTCCCGAAGTCGTCGATCGCCACCTTGATCCCGCGCGCGCGCAGTTCACGCAGCAGGTCGCGGCTGCGTTCCGGATCCTGCATCGCCGCCGACTCGGTAATCTCCAGCTCCAGCAGAGCAGGATCGATCCCGCTTTCGCGCAGCAGCCGGTCCAGCAACGGCAGCAAGGCGCTGCCATGGCACTGCCTTGCCGACAGGTTGACCGCCAGCCGCATCGATCCGCCCCAGCGGCGGAGCAAATCGACTGTCTGCTGCAACACCCACTCACCGAGCGGCAAGATCATGCCCGACTCTTCCGCAATCGGGATAAAGCGGTCCGGCCCCACCATGCCGAGCTCCGGATGGTGCCAGCGCAGCAGCACTTCCGCTCCGATCACACGCCGGCTGGCCAGCTCCACCTGGGGCTGCAGGTAAAGCTCGAACTCCTTGCGCTCCAGCGCTTGCCACAGCCGGTTTTCCAACAGCAGGCGCTCATGGGTCGCCGCATTCATGGCCGCTTCGAAGAACTGGAAATTGCCGCGTCCCTGGCTCTTGGCCGCGTACATCGCCGTGTCGGCATGGCGCAGCAGGGTGGCGCTGTCGTGGCCGTCGGGCGGGAACATCGCCACGCCGACGCTGGTGCCGGTGTGGATGGTCTTGCCGCCCAGCTGGAACGGTTCGGCCAGCGAGGCCACGATGCGCTGCGCGATCTGGCCGGCATCGGACGGCGTCACGGTACCGGCGGTAACCACGATGAATTCGTCCCCACCCAGGCGCGCGATAGTATCGACTTCGCGCAGCAGTTCGCGCAGGCGGTCGGCCACCGCCACCAGCAGCTGGTCGCCGGTGGCGTGGCCGTGGGTGTCGTTGATTTTCTTGAAGTGATCGAGGTCGAGGAACATCACGGCCGCCGTGCCGTGCGCGCGGCGCGTCTGCGCCAGCAACTGGTCCAGGCGCAGGTTCAGCGAGAGGCGATTGTCGAGCCCGGTCAGCGGGTCGTGGTGAGCCAGTTTGTAGATGCGCTCCTGGGCACGCTGCTGTTCGGTCAGGTCGTGCAGGATGGCGACGAACACATTGCCGTCGGGTAGCTCCACCTCGCTCACCGAGGTGGCAATCGGGAAAATGCTGCCGTCCTGGCGCCGCCCGCTCGACTCGTGCTCGTGGGTGGCGCCGTTGGCGATATTGCGCAGCAGGCGCGCGGCGCTGTCGCTTTCCGCTTCCGGCAGCAGTCTGGCCAGCGGCATGCCGGCCAGCGCTTCCGGCGCATAGCCGAACAGTCGGCCGGCGGCGCCATTGGCCGACACCAGCAGGCCATCGGCACCGATGGTCAGGATGGCGTCGGCCGCCTTGTCCAGGATGGCTTGCAGGCGGGCCTCACGCTCGCGCAGGCGTGCCGTGGACTCGGTCACCTGCAGCTGGATCTGGGCGCGCTCGCCGCTGGTCAGCAGCATCAGCGCGCCGAGCAGGCCGGTCAACGCCAGGCCTGCGCTCAACACCAGCCAGCTCTGCCAGCCATGCTGGTGCACCATGTAGGCGGCGGAAGGCGCCAGCACCAGTTCATACTCCCGGCCGCCAAAGCTGATCGTGCGCCAGTAGTCGTCCTCGTTCGGCGTGCGCGACAGGGTGTCGAGCAGCGTGGTCCGCACCGGCTGGCTGCGGTCCACCAATCGCGCCTGCATATGCGGGAAGTCCGCTGCCGCCAAAGCGCCCCGCACGTAGGAATCGATCTGCATCGCCAGCATCAGCATGCCGGCTGCCGGCTGCCCATCGCCGGGGTCGACTGCCTGCAGTAGCACGACGCCGCTGCCTTCACCCGGCTGCGATAGCGCGACGGGGGCACTGACCACGGGCTTGCCTGTGCGCAGCGCCTGGCGCACGGCTTGGGCGCGTACCGGCTCCGCCAGCCAGTCAAGGCCCAGGTAATGGCGGCGCGACGCCGGCTCGATGAAGAGCGTCACCATGTGGTCGCCAGCCGGGGGCGCCGCATGGGTGTGCGCGTCGTGGCTGTGGGTATGGCCGGGCCCGGTCGACGGTGCCACGATGCGGAAATCGGGGCCGATCTGCTCGCGCGCCCAGGCGTCGAACGCCGGCCGCTCCGCTTCGGAGACCGGCCGCAGCCAGGCCATCGACAGCAGCTCAGGTCGCTGATCGAGGTAGCCGTGGGCAATATTCTCGAAGCCGCGCGCCGACATCACGCGCCCGTAGCGATTGATGGCGCGCGCCATCGCGAAGGCGTAGCGCTCATGTTCGCTGAAGCGCGCCTGCAGCAAATCGCCCACCTGCTGCGCCTTGAGGCGGAAGCCTTCCAGGTGCTGCCGGGTTTCCCAGCGCGCCACCAGCACGTACAGCATCACGCACAGGGATACCAGCAAGAGTTGCGGCAAGCCCACCAGCAGGCGCCGACGGCGCCATAGCGCGCGCGGCTGGCCGAAGGCGACCCAGCACAGCGGCGCCGCCAGCAGCACGCCGATAGCGTCGCCAATCCACCAGGTCAGCCAGCTGGTCAGCAGCCCTTTGCGTTCGATTGCCCCCACCGCCACTGCCACGCCGTTCGACACCGTGCAGCTGACCAGGGTCACGCTGATTGCCAACAGCAGAAAGCGCATCACGTCGCGCCCGGCGCCGATTTCAGGGCGGACCGCGCGGCGGAAATACAGCATGCCCAGCCAGGCTTGCAGGGCCGAGCCGGCAGCGGCGGCCAGGGCCGCCAGCCCTTGGGGCAACGGTGGCAGGCTGAGCGGATTGGCGGCGCCCGGCAAAGGCAGGAAGTTGATCAGCAGGGCGCCGATGGCGACGCCGGGCAGCAGGCGCGGCCCGAAAGTGATGACGGCGGCCAGCGCTATTCCGGCTGGGAGGAAGAGGGGACTGGCATACCCTGGCGCCAGCGACAGGTAGAGGCAGAAGCGGCCCACCACCGAATACACCGCCAGGAGCAGCAGGTTGGCGGCCAGGGTGCGTGGCCAGCTGGGGGATGGATTCATCACAGAATAAGCGCTCCGGTGCGCAGGACAAGTTGATCGATTCTAAAGCAAAATGTGCAACGCAAAAACAACACTTGCAAATTTGCAGGACTAGCCATTACAATCTCGCCCCGAAGCGCACGGTCATGCAGCGTTTGCGAAATAAGCAAATAACGGTATTGACAGTGTTGGAAAGTTGCTTCATACTCTGCGGTTCCTTCGCGGAGGGGTGGCCGAGTGGTTAAAGGCAGCAGACTGTAAATCTGCCCTCTTATGAGTACACTGGTTCGAATCCAGTCCCCTCCA
>JBCNPK010000065.1:0-27829 GCA_039593355.1 Pseudoduganella sp. | reverse complement strand
TGGCGCAGGGCTCGGTGGTGGAACTGGACGGCCTGGCCGGCGAACCGATGGACGTGCTGGTCAACGGCTGCCTGATCGCCCAGGGCGAGGTGGTGGTGGTGAACGACAAGTTCGGTATCCGCCTGACGGATATCATCACGCCTTCCGAACGCATCCGAAAACTGAATAAATGAAGCATGACTTCCGTCCGCTCCGGCCGCTGATGTTCGCGGCCGCCCTCTGCCTCGCCGGCGCTCCCGCGCTGGCGCAGCAAGCCACTTCCCCAGACACCATCGCCACCAGCGGCAAGAACCGCGCAGCCGGTACCGCACAAGAGGGTGCGACAGCTGCCGCAAATCCGTCCCTTACCGCCCCAGGCGCGGCGCCTGTCACGGCGGCGAACGATGCCGCCGCAGCCGGCTCCGCGCCCGCCGCCGCGCCGGCCGCAACGCCCGAGCAGCAAGCGGCCCTGGCAGGCGCCCGCCCCGCCAACGCCCCGGCGCCGAACAATGTGCTGGCCGCGCAAGCGCCGTCCGCCGCCGGCTCCCTGGTGCAGACCATCCTGTCGCTCGGCTTTGTCATCGCCCTGCTGGTGGGCCTGGCCTGGCTGCTGAAACGCTTCGGCCCGAAACACATCACCGGCGGCACGACGGTGAAGCTGGTCGGCGCACTGAGCGTCGGCGCACGCGAACGCATCCTGGTGGTGGAAGTGGGCGAACAATGGATCGTGGTCGGCGCCTCGCCCGGCCGCATGAATGCCCTGGCCACCATGCCGCGCCAGGAAATCGACGACAGCGCCCTGGCCAACGCACAGCCAATGCCGGGCGCCAATTTCGCCGAATGGTTCAAACAGACGATTGAAAAGCGCAATGGCAAATAACCGCGCACTGCGCCTGGCGGGATATGCCGCCGCCGGCGCCGCCCTGCTGCTGCCCCTGGCCGCGGCAGCCGAACCCACCATCCCAGCTTTCACCAGCACCCCTGCGGCGGGCGGCGGCACCGCCTATGGCCTGACGCTGCAGACGCTGATCCTGATGACGGCGCTGACCTTCATCCCGGCGGCGCTGCTGATGATGACCGGCTTCACCCGCATCGTGATCGTGCTGTCGCTGCTGCGCCAGGCGCTCGGCACGCAATCGGCGCCGCCCAACCAGGTGATCATCGGCCTGTCGCTGTTCCTCACGTTCTTCGTGATGAGCCCGGTGTTCGACAAGGTCTACACCGACGCCTGGGTGCCGCTGCAGGACAACAAGATCACCATGCAGCAGGCGATGGACCGCGCCGCCGTGCCGCTGAAAGCGTTCATGCTGAAGCAGACCCGCCAGTCCGACCTGGCGCTGTTCGTCAAGATTTCGCGCAGCCAGGCGCTGCAGGGGCCGGAAGACGTGCCGCTGAAAATCCTGGTGCCGGCCTTCATCACCTCGGAAATGAAGACCGCCTTCCAGATCGGCTTTGCCATCTTCATTCCCTTCCTCATCATCGACATGGTGGTGGCGTCGGTGCTGATGTCGATGGGTATGATGATGATGTCGCCCGCCGTGATTTCGCTGCCGTTCAAGCTGATGCTGTTCGTGCTGGTCGATGGCTGGCAATTGCTGCTGGGCTCGCTGTCCCAGAGCTTCTACTAGCGAGGAGCGCCATGAATCCGGAAACCGTCATGACCATGGGCCGCCAGGCCATGGAAGTCACGCTGATGGTAGCGGCGCCGCTGCTGCTGGCGGCGCTGGTGATCGGCCTGGTGGTCTCGATCTTCCAGGCCGCCACCCAGATCAACGAAGCAACCCTGTCCTTCATCCCGAAACTGGTGGGCGTGTTCGTCACCCTGGTGGTGGCGGGACCGTGGATGATTTCCGTCATGGTCGATTACATGCGCCAGGTGCTGACCGGCATTCCGTTGCTGGTCTCGTGACCGATGCTGGTTGTCACCTCCGCTGAACTCAATACCTGGATCGCCGCCCTACTGTGGCCGGCGGCCCGCATCCTGGCGCTGATCGCCACCTCCCCCATCTTCGGCAACGCCCGCATCCCCAACGAACTCAAGGTTGCGCTCGGGATCTTGACCGCCATCGTGGTATCGCCCACGGTGCCAGCCATGCCGGCGCTCGACCCTGCCGGCTGGGCCGGACTGTCCGTGCTGGCGCGCGAAATCGTGATCGGCGCCGGCATGGGCTTTGCGATGCGGCTGGTGTTCAGCGCCGTGGAAATGGCGGGGGAAATTTCCAGCCTCACGATGGGCCTGGGATTCGCCAGCTTTTTCGACCCCATGTCGCAGGGCCGCTCATCGGCGGTATCGCAATTCCTGGTGTGGGTAGTGACGCTCGCGGTGCTGGCGGTGAACGCCCACCTGGTGCTGCTGGAAGCGCTGGCCGAAAGTTTCTACACGCTGCCGATCGCCGCCATCTCCTTCCGCAACGACGGCTTCTGGGACCTCGCGCTGTGGGGCTCGAAAGTGTTTACCGCCGGGCTGCAGCTGTCGCTGCCGATCGTCGCCGCGCTGCTGATCACCAACGTCGCGCTCGGCATCCTCACCCGCGCCGCGCCGCAGCTGAACCTGTTCGGCATCGGCTTTCCGATCACGCTCGGCGTCGGCTTCCTCACGCTGACGATGACCCTGCCCTACATGAATATGCCGGTGCAGGCCCTGGTCAACGAAGGCATAGAAAAAGCGCGGCAACTCCCGCGCGAATGGGATAGCAGGAGCAACAGCCGCCCGCCAATACCTGGAAAGCCTAAGCTTTAGATTCGGGGTCAGCTCCGGCAATCGGACATTAGATTCGGGGTCAGCTCCGGCAATCGGACATTTGTGTCTGATTGCCGGAGCTGACCCCGAATTTCAGATCAGGTTGAACAGCGACAGGCCGGCCAGGGCCTTGTAGGACTTCTGCGCGGCTTCGAGCGTGGTCTGTTGCTGGGTGAAGCGGGAGATGGCTTCCACCGGGTCGAGGTCGACCAGGTCGGACATCTGGGTGGAATATTGCAGGTTCAAGTCCTCCCCTGCGCTGTCGAGGTGGTCCACTTCGCTCAGGCGGGCGCCGACCGAGGCGCGTACCGACAGCACGTTGTCCAGCGAGTTGGTGATGTTCTGGTTGGCCAGGTTCAGGGCGTTTGTCAGCGCTGCGCCGGCTTGCGGCGTTCCGGCTGGACCGCGCAGGGCGGCAATCAGGTCGGTCATTGTCTTGAATACCGACTGGTTTTTGCTCGGGTCGACGTTGAACACGTCGCCGTTGGCCGGTGCGCCGGCAATGTCCATCGACATGCCGTCAAAAACAATCGGCTGGCCGGATACATACGGCTGCGCGGTCAACACCGCGGTGCCGCTGGTGACGTCGTTGACGGTGTAGGTGGTCGTCGCCGGCGTGCCCGGCACGACCGTGAAATTCAGCGTGTAATTGTGCCCCGTCAGCGCGGCAGGATTCTTCACCACACCCGGCGAAATGATGCCGGTGCCGCCGCGCGCGACATTGTTCGGATCGACACTGGTCTGGAAGGTGCCATTGCCGGTCAGGTTGTTTTCAAACACCGCCGTGCCGGTCTCGCTGGTCGCCAGCTTGCGCGACGCTGCCACTTGCAGTTCGCGCTGGCCCTGGTCGCCGTTGTAGGTGGCGCCGGTGGAGGTGCGGGTGAACGGCTGGGTGTCGCTCTTGTAGCCGGAGAACAGGTAGGCGCCGGAGCCGTCGGTGGCATTGGCCTGGCCCAGCAAGTCTTCCAGGCGGCCGTCCAGCTCCTTGGCCAGCGCTTCGCGGTCGGCCGGAGTGAAGGCTGGATTGCCGGCGGCGACGATCTTGCTCTTGATTTCCTGCAGCAGGTCGTCGGTATTGGCCAAGGTGTTGTCCACCAGCGACAGGGAACCTTTGGCGCTGCTGCGGTTGGAGGCGAACTGGGTGTTCATCTCTTTCGACTGCGAGACTTCCAGCGCACGCGCGGAAGCCACCGGGTCGTCGGACGGCGTCACGACGCGGCGGCCGGTCGACAGCTGCATCTGCGTCTTCTGCAGTTGCGCCTGCAGCGTGTTCAGCTGGCTGACACCGTTGTCGTAAATCGTCTTGGTGGCGATACGCATGACCATGATGCTATTCCTTCAAAAATCTTATTGGTTCAGCGACAGCAAGGTATCGAACAAAGTGTTTGCCACCTGCATGATCTTGCCGGCAGCCTGGTAGGCTTGCTGGTAGCGCAGCAGGTTGGACGCTTCTTCGTCGAGGTTGACGCCGGAGACCGAATCGCGCGCGGCTTGCGCCTGCTGCACGGTGGTGTCGGCGGCGGTGCTGGCGATCTGGACTTCGCGCGTCTTGTTGCCGACAAAGTTGACCATTTGCGCATAGCCGGCCTGGAAGGTGGCGTGGCCGCCGTCCAGGATGTTCTTCGATTGCAGGCCGGCCAGCAGCACGCCATTGCGCGCATCGCCCACGCCGCTGCCTGGCGAAATGGTGAAGGTGTCGTTGTTTGCCGGATTGCCGGTAATGGAAAACTCGATCCCGTTGAACGTGATCGTGGCGCCATCGGTATAGGGCACGGCGCTGCCTGCCGGATAGGTCGTGGTGGTGCCGTTGACCGTGACGTCCACCGGCGCGGTCGCCGGGAAGCCGGAGAACGAGTTGGTGCCCTTGTTGTAGGTCAGCGTGACCGGCGCCGCCAGCTGGTTGCCCGGCAACAGGTAGTTTGCGTTGACCGCGCCGGCGCTGATCTTGCCGGTGCCGGTGTTGGAGGTCGGCAGCGACGTGCTGATCGGCGCGCCCAGCGCGATCTTGTTCTTGTCCTTCAGCTCGACGCCAAAATCCAGGGCTGCGTTGTACGTCGGGCGCACCTGGAAGTGGTCGGGGCCGCCTGCGGTGCCGGTGATCGAGAAGGCAACGCCATCGATCACCTGCGGCTGCGTTTGCGGATACGGCGAAATCGTCGTGGTGGCGCCGTCGCTGGCGCGCGTCACGATGAAGTTGGTGCCGTTGTAGTTGATATCGTAATCCGAGGTGGTCAGCGCGGCGGCATCGACAATCGTGGCGTCCACCTTGACCGTGCTCGATGGCGAGTTGCGGTTGTCGTAGCCGACGTAGGCGTGGATGTCCTTGAAGAAGTTGCCGCCCAGTTGGCCGTTCAGGTCGATACCGAGCTTGTGCTGGTCGTTGAAGGCATCGGCCAGGCCGGCAGCCACTTTGCCGAGGTTGGCATTCGCCACGTCCAGGCCGCTGTTGCGGAAATCGATCAGGCCGCCCAGTTGGCCGCCGGTGATCACGCTGTCCGGCAGCGGCGAGAACCTGCCCTGGGTCTGGTAGCCGACCACGATGCGCTCAGGGTCGAACGGCGAATTCTGCGTCGCCAGTTCCTGGGCGCGGTTGCCGATCACCAGTGGCTGGCCGGTGCCGAAGGAAATGTTCAGCATATTGTTCTCTGCCGGGCGCACCGTCAGCGAGACCTGCTTGTTCAGCTCGGCGATCAGCGCGTCGCGCTGGTCCATCAGATCGTTCGGCAGCGCGGACGGATCGACCGACAGGCCGGCGATCGTATTGTTCAGGTCGGCAATGCGGCGCGCGAAGGAATTGATTTCGTTGACGCTGGCGGTGATGCCGGAATTGACGCCTTGTTGCATTTCCTTCATGCGGCCCGAAATGCCGTTGAAGCGCGAAGCCAGCGATTCCGCCGAGGACAGCAAGGCCTGGCGCGTGGCCGTCGATTGCGGGGTGGCATTGGCGTTCTGCACGGCCTTGAAGAAGTCCTGCAGCGCCGGCGACAGGCCAACCGTGGTATCGGCCAGCAAGTTGTCAATCTGGCTAATCTGGTTGGAATAGGTCTCGAGCGCAGCCTGGTTGGTCTGCGCGCCCAGCAACTGGCGGTTCAGGAAGTCGTCGTAGACGCGCTTGATCTGCGCCACTTCCGTGCCGGTGCCCACAAACCCATCGCCCGTCTGCAGCGGCGGCGTCGTGCCCTGCACCACCACTTGGCGGTTATAGCCGGTGACGTTGGCATTGGTAATGTTGTGCCCAGTCGTGGCCAGGCCCGTTTGGGCAGCCAACAAACCGCTTTTACCGATGCTGAGAAGACTGGACATTGTGATATTACCTTCGCTCGTTAGGTCAGTTTACGGCAGATCCCGACAAAACTTAATGTCCGTCAGGCAAGAGTGCGCTGGATAATGCCGGCCAGCTTGCTGGCATAGTGGGGATCGGTGGCGTAGCCGGCCTTCTGCAGGTGGCGCGCAAAGCCGGCCGCGTCGGTGCTGCCGGCCGCCGCCAGCGCTTTTTCATAGCGCGGATTGCTGCTCAGCAGGCGGGCGTAGTCCTTGAAACTGTCGGCATAGCTGTCGTAGGCGCGGAATTTCTCGATCCGGGTCTGGGGCTGGCCGTTGACGTATTCCGTTGTAGCCGTTTCGACAACACGCCCTTTCCAGTCGGGACCGGCCTTGATGCCAAACAGGTTGTGGCTGTTGCTGCCGTCGCGGCCCTTGATTTCGCGGCGGCCCCAGCCGGTTTCCAGGGCAGCCTGGCCCAGCATGAATTTGGCCGGGATGCCGGTGGCGCGGCTGGCCTCTTCCGCGTGGCTGGACAGCTTGTCCTGGAAGTTGCGCACGTGGACGGGCTTGTCGGATGCCGCCGCCGTGCCGGCACCGGCCTTGGCGACCGCCGCAGCGCCGCCGCTGGCTTCGATCGAACGCTGCAGCCTGGCCTGCTCCATCAGGGCGCGCGCCATGGCCGGGTCGGTCGGCACGCCGTCCAGGGGCGGCAGGGTTTTCGACAGCTGGCGCACCAGCACATCGGCCAGGCCCATGCCTTTCTTGGCGATGCTCTGGCTGGTTTGCTGGTCCAGCATGGTGGTGAACATTTTCGTCTGCTGGCTGTCCATCATGCCGTCTTGCGGCGTGGCATCGCGCATGCTCTTCATCATCATGTTGACGAACATGGATTCGAACTGCGTGGCGGCGCTCTTCAGCGCTTCCGGCGAACCGGCGCGTGCCGACTGGCGCAGCTCGGACATGCCCTTGCTGTCGATGGCAAGGTTGGAGCTCAGGTCGGTGGCGGCGGCTGCGGTGCGCGGGATCATGGCTGCATCCTCAAATGATTTCGAGTTCGGCGCGCAGCGAACCGGCAGCCTTCATCGCCTGCAGGATGGCCAGCAAGTCTTGCGGCGAGGCGCCAATGGCGTTCAGGGCCTTCACCACTTCAGCCAGCGAAGCGCCGCCCTTCAGCATGATCACCTTGCCGGAGTCTTTCTTGATGTCGACGCTGCCCTGCTGCGCCACCACGGTCTGGCCGCCGCTCAGGGCATTCGGCTGGCTGACCTGGGTGTCGGCATTGACCGAGACCGACAGGTTGCCGTGCGAGACGGCGCAGGTTTCCAGCGTCACTTCCTGGTTCATCACCACCGAGCCGGTGCGTGCGTTCATGATGACTTTGGCCGCCTGGCGCGCCGGGCGCACGTCCATGTTTTCCAGGTCGCCAATGAAGGCCACGCGCGCATCGCTCGACGATGGCGCGGTGACGCGGATGGTGCGGCCGTCCTGGGCGTAAGCCACGCCGGCGCCGTACTTGTCGTTGATGGCCGTGACCACACGGCTGGCCGTGGCAAAGTCGGTATTGTTCAATTCCAGGCGGATCTGGCCACCCTCGCCCAGCGTGGTCGGCACCGCGCGTTCCACCGTGGCGCCGCCGGAAATGCGGCCGACCGACAGGTGGTTGACGACGACGGCAGCGCCGCCGCCCGGCGCCTGAGCGCCCACGCCGCCCACCAGCACATTGCCTTGCGCCATGCCGTACACCTGGCCGTCCGCGCCTTTCAGCGGTGTCATCAGCAGCGTGCCGCCGCGCAGCGATTTGGCGTTACCCATCGAGGACACGGTCACGTCGATCTGCTGGCCCGGCTGGGCGAAAGCAGGCAAGCTGGCTGTGACCATCACCGCCGCCACGTTTTTCAACTGCAGCGTGGTGCCGGCCGGCAGCGCGATGCCCATCTGCTGCAGCATGGACGCCACCGATTGCACGGTGAACGGGGTCTGCGTGGTCTGGTCGCCGGAGCCGTCCAGGCCCACCACCAGGCCATAGCCCATCAACTGGTTCTGGCGCACGCCGGCGATGCTGGCCAGGTCTTTCAGGCGTTCAGCCTGTACGGCCGGCGCCAGGATCATTGCGGCACACAGGGCCAGGAGTTTGAAAGTCTTCATGGTCAGAATGGCAGCAGGCTGAGGAAGAAGCGCGACAGCATCGACTGCACTTCGGCGCCGTCGATATTGCTCTTGGTGCGGTATTCGACGCGGGCGTCGGCAATCGAGGTCGACGCCACCGAATTGCCGTTGATCGAGTCCGGATTCACCATGCCGGAAATGCGGATGTATTCGGTAGCTTTGTTCATGCCTACCTGCTTTTCGCCGGCGATGATCAGGTTACCGTTCGACAGCACTTCCACCACGGTGGCGCCAATGGTGCCGCGGAAGCTGTTGCTGAGGGACTGGCTGTCGGCATCGGCAAACTTGTTGTCGGCGCTGGTGGCGACGTTCGCGCCAAGCCTGCCCTGCAGCAGGCCCGGCACGCCGAAGTTGACGCTGCCCGATTTGTTGCCGGCGCTGGCGCCATTCTTCACGGCGGACGTGCTTTCCGTGATGACCACATTGATCACGTCGCCCACGTGGCGCGCGCGGCGGTCTTCGAAGGCAGGACGATAGGTGCTGGCCTGGTAGATCGAGCCATTGGTCACCGCAGCCGGCGGATAGGCTGGCGGCAGCGGGCGCGCGCTGGTCGGGCCCTGGACGATGGAAGTCGGCGCGGCCACGCAGGCGGACAACAGCGCGGCAGCAAGGACGGAGACAATGGCGGTACGCATGGCAGGCTCGCTCGATTACAGCTGCGTCAGGCGCTGCAGCATCTGGTCGGAAGTGGTGATCGCCTTCGAGTTGATCTCGTAAGCGCGCTGGGTCTGGATCATGTTCACCATTTCCTCGACCACGTTGACGTTGGACGTTTCCACATAACCCTGCAGGATCACGCCGGTGCCGTTGGTGCCCGGCTGGTTCTGCGTGGCGGCGCCGGACGAACCGGTTTCCACGTACAGGTTTTCACCCTTCGATTCCAGGCCGGTCGGGTTGATGAAGGTCGCCAGCTGGATCGCGCCGATCTGCTGCGGCGCCGCCTGGCCCGGCAGCGTGACAGAGACAATGCCATCGCGGCCCACGGTAATGCTGGTGGCGTTGATCGGAATGGTGATGGCCGGCTGCAGCACGAAACCGCTGGAAGTCACCATCTGGCCATTGTTATCGCGCTGGAAGGAGCCGTCGCGGGTGTAGGCCGTGGTGCCGTCCGGCAGCAGCACGGGGAAGAAACCGTTGCCGTTGACCATCAAGTCCTTGTCGTTGCCGGTCGACTGCGGGTTGCCCTGGGTGTGGATGCGTTCGATCGACACCGGACGCACGCCGGTACCGACTTGCATGCCGGAAGGCAGCTGGGTCTGCTGCGAGGAAGCAGCGCCCGGCTGGCGGATGTTCTGGTAGAGCAGGTCTTCGAACACGGCGCGCGACTTCTTGAAGCCGTTGGTGCTGACGTTCGCCAGGTTATTGGACACCACGTCCATCTGGGTCTGCTGCGCTTCCATGCCAGTCTTGGCAATCCACAGTGATCGAATCATTTGACTGCTCCAAAAACGGTTTTCCTATGCAGGCATTATCAGGCGGGCCGGGTCAAGTCAAAGCTTGGATCTGGCTGGTTTTCCCCCGCCTATTCAACTGTGTGGCAGGAATAATTCAGCTCTGCTATTGTTTGCGTTTTGCTAATTATTGCTTTGTAGACAGATCATGCGGACTGAACTCCTGGCCCAAGTCGTGGCCGCCCTGGCCCAGTTCACCAGCGAGAGCCGGCTTTACGAGCTCAGCCTGAAAAACGAAGACGACTATGGCTCCGGCGGACTGCTGGTGGAAGCCTTCCTGTCCGACGACTGCCTGCAGGAGGTCGGCGCGCGCGACATCATCGTGCTGTCGACCAGTGCCAGCATCCGCCCTGCCGAGCTGCTGGGCCAGCACGCCACCTTGAAGGCCAGCCTGGCCGACGGCAGCCGCACGGCTTTTCACGGCTATATCAGTCACGCCGCCATGCTGGGCAGCGAAGGCGGCTTTGCGCGCTACCGCTTGCGCTTGTCGTCCTGGCTCTGGCTCGCCACGCAGACGCGCAACAGCCGCGTGTGGCAGGACAAAAGCGTCTCCGACATCGTCGACGCCGTATTCTCCGATTACGCCCCCTACGCCAAATGGCAATGGAGCGACGACGCCCGTTCCCTGCTCGACGCCCTGCCCGCCCGCAGCTACTGCTGCCAATACCGCGAATCCGACTACGACTTCGTGCGCCGCCTGCTGACCGAAGAAGGCATCGCCTGGCGCTTTGAAGACGGCTACGAAGAGCAAACCGTCGTGCTGTTCGCCGACAGCAGCCAGCAGTCGGCCACGCCGGAAGACGCCAGCAGCGCCGCCGGCGGCGGCCTGCGCTACCATGCCGCGCGCGCCGGCGAGAAATTCGACACCATCCAGTCGCTGCAGACCATGCGCCAGCTGGTGAGCGGCGCTGTCGCCGTCATCAGTTACGACTACAAGGCCAAATCGTCCGTCAGCGCCACGGTGCCGACGCGCGTGACCGACCTTGGCAAGAATGCCCCGCAGCTGGAAAGCTACGACTACGCCGGCCAATACTTCTACACCGACAGCGCGGAAGCGGAACGCTACGCCACCCTGCACATGCAGCTGCTGGAAGCCCGCAGCCAGCAATGCCAGGGCCGTTCCACCGTGCGCACGCTGCGCGCAGGCACGCGCTTCACCATGACGCAAGGCGCATTATTCGGCGCCGACGAAGACCCAAGCTACGTCGCCTTGCGTGTGCTCGGCGTCGGCGTCAACAACCTGCCGATAGCCGCCAAGCGCGGCCTGGCCGAACTGTTCGGCCCCATCCCCGAGCTGCTGGAAACGCTGGTCGCGCCGGTGCACGACATGCCGGAGGATTTCGGCACGACGCTGGAGAAAGCAGCCGCCAGCGGCTACGCCAACAGCTTCACCGCGCTGGCGGCAGACGTGCCGTGGCGGCCCGCCCATCGCGGCGGCGAAGGCCGACAGCACGCCAAGCCGACCGCCATGGGAAGCCAGAGCGCCATCGTGGTCGGCGCCGATGGCCAGGACCACGCGCAAGGCGGCAATGAAATTTACTGCGACCGGCTGGGCCGCGTACGCATCCGCTTCCACTGGCAGGAAACCGCCGACGCCACCTGCTGGGTGCGCGTGGCGCAACGCTCCGCTGGCGGCGGCATGGGGAGCCAGTTCCTGCCGCGCATTGGGCAGGAGGTGCTGGTGCAGTTCCTCGAGAACGACATCGACCGCCCGATCATCATCGGCGCGCTTTACAACGGCCAGGGCGAAGGCGGCGTGCAGCCGACGCCGGGTGGCCAGGCGGCCGGCGCAGCAGGCCAGGTCTTCACCGCCGCGCACGACCATGCACCATCCGGCCAGGGCAACCTCGCCGCCGGCAACAGCCCGGTGTGGCACGGCCTCGCAGCCGGCAGCGGCGACCACCGCAACGCTTCCGCGCAATGGGGCGTGCGCAGCAAGGAATTCGGCGGCAGCGGCTACAACCAGCTGCTGTTTGACGACACCGACCAGCAAGGCCGCATCCAGTTGCGCAGCACCCTCGCCGCCACGGAATTGAACCTCGGCCACCTGGTGCACAGCGCCGACAACTACCGCGGCAGCCTGCGCGGACAAGGCGCCGAGCTGCGCACCGACGCATACGGCGCAATACGCGGCGGCGCCGGCCTGCTGGTGAGCAGCTACGCCCTGCCCCACAACGCCAGCCAGCGCGGCCTGGCCGGCGACAACGCCCCAGGCATCGCGATGCTGAAACAGGCCGTCAAGCTTGGCGAAACGTTCCACGAAGCCGCGACCAAGCACCAGACCGTCGGACTTGCCGCGCATACGGGCACGGGCAGCAGCAAAGACGAAGAGCCGCCGCTAAAGCAGCTCCTGACCTCGGTTTCCGGCATGGTGAGCGCGAACAGCCTGGATGAAGCAAACGACGACGCAGGCGCGCGAAATACCAAACCCGGCGCCGGCAAACTGCCGCATACCGCCGCCCCCATTGTCGCCATCTCCGCCAAGGACGGCCTGGCCATGAGCGCCGCACGCGACCTGCAGTTCGCAGCAGGCAAAGTCGCCACCATCATGAGCGGCGCCGACACGCAGCTCGCCACCGGCGGCCAGATGCGCGTGCACACCAGCCAGTCCATCGGCATGCTGGGCGGTGTGGTGAAGCCGGGAGAGCAGGACCTGGGCCTGCAGATGATCGCCGCACGCGACAACATCGACGTGCAAGCGCAGGCCGGTACCATGTCCGTCATGGCGCGCGACACTATCAATGTGAAAAGCTCGAACGCGCACATCGACTGGGCAGCGGCGAAGAAGATCAGCCTTTCAACTGCGGGTGGAGCGAACATCACTATCGATGGCGGCAACATCACAGTGCAGTGCCCGGGCAAGATCGAGATCAAGGCGGCCAAGAAGTCCTTCATTGGACCGGAAAATCTGACTTACCCTATGCCCGCAATGCCCCGCAGTATCTGCGTTTCCTGCCTGATGAAGTCCCTCGGATCGGCGCCGGCATTCACCTTGGTGGAGTGACCATGCTCATCGACGCTTAC
This sequence comes from Pseudoduganella sp., assembly GCA_039593355.1. Lineage (GTDB taxonomy): Bacteria > Pseudomonadota > Gammaproteobacteria > Burkholderiales > Burkholderiaceae_D > Rugamonas. Next base: position 15,205 of record JBCNPK010000065.1, on the reverse strand, counting down.
ACGCCTGGCTGGCTGGACGAACTCCAATCGTCAGGCCGTGCTTACCTATTGCTTGACGGGGCTTTCGTACCGGGAATCCACAAGCGATTCGGCAACGAGGTAATCTTCCTTTTCGAGCATCTGCCCGGCTGGCGCGATGCAGTGCGCGACGTATCGCCTTTCATCTTCCCGTTCGACGGAACGAACCTGCCCCACAAGCAGGCGTTGAGCGAATGCAGCGGCTGGCCAATGATCAGCGCTATTCGAACAAGCGATTCCCTGGAAACTCTCGCCCAGCGTATGGCACGCTGGTGCGTTGTGCAGGCTGGTGGACAGCACATCAACTTGCGCTTCCCCGATACACGCCGCCTGCCGGACATCTATCGCGTGCTGAGCGAAGAGCAGCGGGCCGACATGTTTGGTCCCGCAGAACGTTGCTCTTATATGGGCCGCGACGGCGTGTGGTGCCACATTGCATTGGACGGCAAGGTACCGCCCTCCCCCGTCGAGCCAAAACTAAGCGACGCGCAATTCGAGGAACTCATTGCCAGCAGCGAAGGCGATTCCATGCTGGCGCAACTCGAACGGTCCGCGTCAAATAGCAGTATCCCAAGATCGGCGCAATACAGCGCGGTCTGCACAGCCATTGCGCTCGGCAAGGCGCAAAAACTTGAGCGGTATGACATGCTGGACTTGTGCGAGCAAGCCATATCGCGTCCCGAACAAATCACAAATCAAGTCGGATAAACTAAGAATGATCAAGTTATCGAATCTGATGCGCGCTGCAATGACAGCGACCCTGATGGCGCTGGCCAGCGGCTGCGCCGCCGTTTCTGCTAAAGGAAACGAATCCATGATGGTCAGCGTAAAAGGCGTGAACTACTCCGGCGATGTCGTCGTGTTCAGCGTTGACGACCCGCTGGCGCCGAAGAATGCGACCGGCGGTGACCGCGCAAGCTCCTACTCCGGAGCCGGCGTCCAATGCTGCATTGAATTGCCCAAAGTGTGGCACCCAGGCATACAGCTGGTGATTGACGCAATCGTCTACCCGGTCGACGAAACCGACTTCAAGCGCGAAATCCCGCGCTACATGAAGAAGTTCACCGTCGAAGTGCCCCAATATCCAGCAGACCAACCGACTGAACTTTGGGTCATCCGCACCCCTTCAGGCGACATGAACCTTGTTGCCAGCAACGTTGACCCAAGCCATGAGGCGTGGCCGGGCGCAATCAAAGGTTGGCCAGAGCCATCTCGAGCTTTTAAGCGAAGGAAATGGGAAAGTAGTGTTCAGTCTGCTCGAGATGGAGTCGAAGTGCTGAGTAGCGCATTTGAAAATGGAGTGCTTAAACGAGAAGCCTTAGTAGCTGAATGGGAAAGCCGGAGAGTCAATAGGCCAAACGATGCCAAAGGATTTAGCGGACCCGATGACCCGAAGTTCGTGGACGCAGTCACCCAACGCTACACGAGCTCATTAAAGAGTTACGAACATAAACTTAAAGAGCTCCTGGAGAGCAAACCATGAATGCCTCTCTCATAAGTCATATCCCGCGCAGCTACGAGAGTATCCATGACTTCAAAAAGTTCTTTGACGATTCCGATCACTTGATCCTCAAGGGTTTGGAACCGCTTCAGGCAAAGGAGCTCCCAGACTTACCATGTTCAAACAATCTCTTTTTCGGCTTCTTCTTCGACGGGACGAAAAACAATTACAAAAATGCTGATATCAATCTCGCGCATTCAAATGTGGCTCGCTTGTACGATGCCTACCCCGGAATTAGTGTAGAACCCAATTTGACCAGAGACCAGAAATGGAATGATTACCCACACTGTTTCAAGGTCTACATTCCAGGCGTCGCGTCGCCATTCCCCCAAATAAAGGACGATGGAGCATCGACACGTAGCGCTGCGATGGGCTATCGCTGCGCCGACAGGATCATTTGGGGCTTGATGCAAGCAATAAACAATGTGCACAGCTACTTCCACAAAAGCCCGCTGCTCTCGACGGACAAGATTCTTGAGCTGATCAATGCGATCGACCTCACGCCGAACCTGCTCTGGAATATGATGCATCGCACTTACGCGGATACCTCAGACGATCCGACGGCAAGGGAATCGGCACGCCAACTCATAGAAAAGCAGCTTCAACTCCTGCATTCGGCAGTCAAACTGCACTGGACGGACGACGCAAAGAACTGCCCGCCAAAGAAGGACCCCGGAATCGTGAAGACCATTCACGTTTCAGTATTTGGCTTTTCTCGCGGTGCGACTGAGGCGCGGGCATTTGTCAATTTCCTGATTGCGATGTGTACTTGCGATCGGCGCCTCAGCAACAAAAAGGGGCCGCTTACCTTGGGCGGGTTCGAACTCAAGATCGATTTCGTCGGCATTTTCGACACGGTGGCGTCGATCGGGATCGGCAACACCTTTGGCAACAGCATGCTGCTCCAGGGTTTCGATGGCCACGCTGCATGGGCCGATGCCGAAACCGTACTCAGAATTCCCGAAGATATTCGTTGCGTTCACCTAGTTGCAGCCCACGAAATTCGCCGCAGTTTCCCTCTCGACTCGATCTCAGTCAAGGGTGCCTTTTCATCCTCCTTCGAAGAAATCGTCGTACCTGGCATGCACTCCGATATCGGCGGTGGGTATGAACCAACCGAACAGGGCAAAGGAACGGCAGCCGATGGTCACGACATGCTTTCGCGCATTCCCTTGATATACATGTATAAAAAGGCGCGCTTAGCAAACGTCCCTTTCCGTCTCGAGCAAGCGGACGAGGAGGCAAAGAAAAAATTCAAGATTTCTCCAAAAACTATCGACGACATGAATGCTTACCTGGCTTTATGCGAATGCAAAGAAGGCTCGGTGACAGACATCATGCGTGAGCAGCGACGCCTGTATATTCAATGGCGTCGCGCGCGCAGGTCAGGCGGTGCACTTCCTCTTGAAAAAACTGCGAGCTTTGGCCGGGCTACCCAATTTGACCAGAACGACCTTCATAGCGCCAACCTGGAGTTCGACACCGAAGTGAAAACGTTCGAGAGCTGGCTCCAGAAGAAAGGAAGCGGTTACGAGCCCAAGCACCAGAAACCAGGTTTCAACGATTCACACCCGAACGAGTGGGAAGAAATTGCGACATGGTGGAAAACGCCTTATCAGCTGCCGGAAGCAATTGCAAAGATCTTCGACGAATATGTTCACGACTCCCGCGCCTGGTTCAAGATGATTCCGGGAAACCCGGATAGCGAAGAGGGAGCGCACGTTCAATTGCGCGAATGGTGCGAAATCCTGGCGAAGGAAAAAGAAGAACGCGTCGAGCTGCAATCCGTTGGCGCGCGCGGAGATCGCCCTGCACCAGCCGCGCCGAAGAGCCGCTTGACACCGGAACAGCGCGCCGCTGCACTCTCCTACATGGAAACGAAAAAGATCCCGGCGATGATTACGACAGGCCGAGAGCCGTTCGACGGACCAGGCATGTTCCTGTATCAGGATGCCAAGGCAGGTTACCTGCGATTCCGGAAGGTTTACGCGGGAGGCGACAGCTTGCTCATCTCGAAGGCCGACCAGCCTGTCCCGATGAAGGCAGCATAATGGCCTGGCGGTTGTTGACAGCGATATTCGTCGCGATGCTTGGTGGATGTGCATCGACTCCAGCGGAAAGCAATGAAACGATGATGGTCAGCGTAAAAGGCGTGAACTACTCCGGCGATGTCGTCGTGTTCAGCGTTGACGACCCGCTGGCGCCGAAGAATGCGACCGGCGGTGACCGCGCAAGCTCCTACTCCGGAGCCGGCGTCCAATGCTGTATTGAATTGCCCAAGGTATGGCATCCAGGCATACAGCTGGTGATCGACGCCATCGTCTACCCGGTCGACGAAACCGACTTTAAGCGCGAAATCCCGCGCTACATGAAGAAGTTCATAGTCGAAGTGCCCCATTATCCAGCAGACCAACCGACCGAACTTTGGGTCATCCGCACACCTTCCGGCGACATGAACCTTGTTGCCAGCAACGTAGATCCAAGCCATGAGGCGTGGCCGGGAGCAATCAAAGGTTGGCCAGAGCCTTCGCTCGCACTCAAACGTCGATATTGGGACAACAAAGTAAAAGAAACACGTGAGGATATCGCGAGAACAAGGGCTCTACTCGACGAAGGATTGTCCAAATCGGAAAGCAGGCAAGAGGCTTGGGAAGTACGTAAGCAGAACCGTCCCAAAGAATTTGCCCAATTTTCGGGCCCGGATGATTCTGCTTTCATTGAATACATCACCAAACGCAGGAAAGAGACACTGGCACATCTCGAATCTACGCTGCAACGCCTGATGGAATCTGAGCCGTGAACACAATATTGGCAAATGCTATCAGTCACGCTCCAATGGCCGACTACGCATGATCAAATTGTCGAACCTGATGCGCGCTGCAATGACAGCGACCCTGATGGCGCTGGCCAGCGGCTGCGCCGCCGTTTCTGCTAAAGGAAACGAATCCATGATGGTCAGCGTAAAAGGCGTGAACTACTCCGGCGATGTCGTCGTGTTCAGCGTTGACGACCCGCTAGCGCCGAAGAATGCGACCGGCGGTGACCGCGCAAGCTCCTACTCCGGAGCCGGCGTCCAATGCTGTATTGAATTGCCCAAGGTATGGCATCCAGGCATACAGCTGGTGATCGACGCAATCGTCTACCCGGTCGACGAAACCGACTTCAAGCGCGAAATCCCGCGCTACATGAAGAAGTTCACCGTCGAAGTGCCCCAATATCCAGCGGACCAACCGACTGAACTTTGGGTCATCCGCACACCTTCCGGCGACATGAACCTTGTTGCCAGCAACGTTGACCCAACCGATGAGGCGTGGCCGGGCGCAATCAAAGGTTGGCCCAAACCCTCTTTTGCTGTCAAAAAGCTGCATTGGGACGATAAAGTGAATCGGGCGCGTGATGCCATTGGTAAAGCCAAGTCGTCGCTTGACAAAGGGATGTCGGACCCGGCTGACCGTCAGACCGAATGGGACTGGTTTAAGCGCTACTCGCCAAAAGAAATCGCTCAGTTTAATGGACCGGACGACCCGGAGTTTGCGGATTTCGTCACCAAAGACCAAAAAAGCACCCTGGCGTACTTCGAAACAGTGCTCAAGAAATTATTGAAGGACAAGCCATAGCCAGCGACTAGGCTACATCTGCTGGCATCGCAACCTGCAGCGGCTGCGGGCGCCCCACTCCATAGCCTTGCGCGAAATCGACACCCATATTGCGCAGGCAAGCCAGCACCGCATCGTCCTCGACAAATTCGGCGATGGTCTGCTTGCCCATCACGTGGGCGATCTGGTTGATCGATTCCACCATGGCGCGTTCAGTCGGGTTGTGCAGGATGCCGCGAATGAAGCTGCCGTCGATCTTCACGTAATCGACCGGCAGGTGCTTGAGGTAGGCGAAGGAAGACATGCCGGCACCGAAGTCGTCGAGGGCAAAGCGGGCGCCTTGCGCCTGCAAGTCCTGGATCAGGGACGCGGCTTGCGCCAGGTTGGCCACGGCCACCGTCTCGGTGATTTCGAAGCACACGTCTTCCAGCGCAATGCCGGTCACGCGCTGCTGCTCCAGCACGAACTCCAACAGCCCTTCGTCGCACACCGAGGCGCCGGACAGGTTGATGGCCCAGCTGGTACCGGGCGGCTGTTCGGCCAGCGCGGCGAAGGCATGGAAGATCACCCAGCGGTCCAGCAGCGGCATCAGGTCGTAACGCTCGGCGGCGGGGATGAAGGCCATTGGCGGCACCAGCTTGCCGTCTTCATCCAGCATGCGCACCAGCACCTCGGCGTGCGGGCGCAGGCCCGGCCGAAGCGGGGCGATGGTCTGCAGGTGCAGGCAGAAGCGGTCGTTTTCCAGCGCTGCGCGGATGCGCGACACCGCTTCCATTTCCGTTTGGCGCACCGACAGTTCGGCGTCGTCGTCGCTGTACAGGTGGATGCGGTTGCGGCCTTTTTCCTTCGCCATGTAGCAGGCGGCATCGGCCGATTTCATCACTTCTTTCAGGCTGCTGCTGCGGCTATCGAGCAGCACGACGCCGATGCTGACGCCAATGCGGTAGCTGCGCACGCCCCAGGCGAAGTGCAAGTCGACCACGGCCTTGCGCACTTTCTCGGCCACGCGCAGCGCATCGCCGTGGCTGCACTGGGTCAGCATGATGCCGAATTCGTCGCCGCCCAGGCGGCCCACGATATCGCGTTCACGCAGCGTGGCTTGCAGCAGCTGGCTCACCTGCTTGATCAATTCGTCGCCCGCCGCGTGGCCGCTGGTGTCGTTGACGATCTTGAAGCGGTCCAGGTCCAGGTACAGCACGGCGTGTTCGCCGCCGCTGCCCTGGCGCAGTGCTGCCAGCAGCTCGCACAGGCGGCGCTCGAATTCGCGCCGGTTCATGATGTCGGTCAGCTCGTCGTGCGTGGCCTGGTAGGACAGCTGGGCGGCGTGGCGGCGCGCTTCGCTGGCATCGTGCAGCACGATGACCTGGCCGATGGCGGCGCCGTCCGGCGCGTGGATCGGCGCCAGCGAGCGCTCGACCGGCAGGCGGCTGCCATCGGCGGCCAGCAGGTGCAGGGCGCCGGCCTCGCCTTCCAGCCGGCACACTTCATCGAGCGGGCGGCCCAGGATCGTCGACTGGGGCGTGCCCAGCATCTGTTCGGCATTGCGGTTGCAGTAGCTGACGCGCGCTTCGCGGTCGGTGGTGATCACGGCGTCGGCGATCGAACCAAGGGTCACCTGCACCAATTCCTTTTCGGCGAAGGCTTCGGCCTCGCTCTGGCGCAGCTGCTGCAGCAGGCGCTCGCGCCGTGCGAAGGAGCGGCGCAAGTAGCCATGGCCGCTCCAGGTGAGGAGGGTTGCGGCCAGCAGCAGCACGGCCAGCAGGGCGTTCGACACCTGGCGCGCGGCGTCGTTGATGGCGGCGGCAAAGCCGATGGCCAGGGGCGTCAGGCGGCGGTCGATTTCCTGGATTTCCAGCAGCACCGCGGGTGCGCGGCGGGCGGCGGGCGTCATGGCGTGCACTTCCTCGCCCAGCTCGCGCAGGCGCAGCAGGTGCTGGTCGCTGTGCTCCCAGTAGGCGATGGCGCGCGCCATCAGGTAGATGTCCTTGCAGTAGCGGTAGAGCCACACCATGCCGCGCACGTCTTCTTCGGCATTGCGGCCGCCCAGGAAGCCTTCACGCACGACATCCCAATCCATGTCGGGCTTTTCCATCTCGCGGCGGGCGCGCAGGTCGGAGAGCGGCACGGCCAGTTCGGACTGGAACTGGCTGTAATCCTGCTCGTCGGAAGTCACCAGGTAGCGCTGCAGGGAAGCGATGGCCGCTTTCTGGCCCTTGGACCAATGGCTCTCCCCGCTGACGTAGGCGCGCAAGGTTGCCGCCATGGACAGGCTGAACACCGCCACCAGGGTAAGCGCGGCCACTGCCAGCGCAAACGGCAAGACTACGGCAGCATATCGTTCCTCGCGAGGAGCCATGATGTCGACTGCTGGGCTAAAGATTCAATGATGGGGAATCCGGGCCACGCACGCAAGCCGGAATTCCAGTTCGTTGCCACACGGCAACAACATTGCAGCAATATTAATTCAATGCCAACAGCTCAGCCCGTGTCCCACCGTGGGGTCAGGCACCAAATGGGACACGGGCTGGAGTGTAGTGTACTCGAGCCCGTGTCCCGTTTCGGGTGTGACCCCATGGTGGGACACGAGCTCATGCGTACGCGGGGGAAGATCAGTTCAACGCCAGGATTTGCGTGGCTTTGGCGGCGTTGGATTCCGCGTTTTTCAACAGGCTCATCTGCGTTTCGAAGGAGCGCGCCAGGGCGATCATGTTGACCATGGCGTCGATCGGATTCACATTGCTCCCTTCCAGCGTGCCGTCGGCCAGGCGGACGGTCTGGTCGGCGTCGGCGGGCAAGCCGCTCTGGTTGCGGAACAGGCCGTCATCGCCGCGCACCAGGCCTTTGACGTCGGGGTTGACCAGCTTGATGCGGCCCAGCACGTTGGACGGGCCGGGCTTGGTCTGGGTGGTGTCGATGGCGGAGACCGTGCCGTCGGCGGCAATCGCTACCTCGGTGTCGGGCGGTATGGCGATGGGGCCGTTTTCGCCGACCAGGGTCAGGCCGGCGGAGGTCTGTAGCATGCCGTTGGCGCTGACCTTCAGGCTGCCGTTGCGGGTGTACGCCTCGGAGCCGTCGCTCGCTTGCACGGCGATGAAGCCGTCGCCGCGCAGGGCCACGTCGAGCGGGCGGCCGGTGGTCTGCATGGTGCCGGAGCGGAAATCCGAGCCGACCGTGTTGTCGACCACGAAGGTGCGCGTAGGCAGGCCTTCCGATACCACCGGCACCGCGCGGAAGGAGTCGAGCTGGGCGCGGAAGCCGGTCGTGGTGGCATTGGCCAGGTTGTTCGACGTGGTGGCCTGCTGCTCCAGCAAGTGGCGCGCCCCGGTGGCGGCGGTGTATATCAGGCGGTCCATCGCTAGCTCGCTTTATCCGGTTATCGCAGGTTGACCAGGGTTTGCAGCACCGAGTCCTGGGTCTTGATGGTCTGGGCATTGGCCTGGTAGACGCGCTGGGCGGTGATCATGTCCACCAGTTCCTTGGTCAGGTCGACGTTGGACGATTCCACCGACGACGAGCGCAGCTGGCCGTTGTTGCCTTCGCCCGGGGTGCCGATCTGCGGCTGGCCGGAGGCCGAGCTTTCGGCCCAGGCATTGTTACCCAGTGGGATCAGGCCGTCCGGGCTGGCGAAGTTGGCCAGCACGAATTGCGCGAGCGGACGCGATTTGCCGTTGCTGTACTGCCCAACGATCACGCCGCTTGGGTCGGTCGAGAAGCGCTGCAGGCTGCCGGAGGAGTAGCCGTTCTGGGTCGATTCCTTTTCGCTGGTCGGCGAGCCGTACTGGGTGGTGCCGACGAAGTTGGTCGAAATCGTCATCGTCAGGTCGGCGCCGTTGTCCGGGAAGATCGGCAGGTCGATCGAGAATGGCAGGGTCTGCGGCGGGGTCAGCAAAGCCATGCGGGCGGCGCTCAGGTTGCCGTTCTGGTCGAAGGCCAGGGTGCCGACCTTCACGGCCGGCACTTCAATGGCGGCCGCCAGCTTTTCGTTGATGATGTCCGGGTTGTTGCCAGGGATTGCGCCGACGTCGGTTGGCGGCGTGTACACGGCCGCCAGCTTGGCCAGCTGGGCGGCAGTCGCGCCGGCGGCGGTCGCGGCAGCAGTCATTGCGGCGCCAGCTGCGGCCGAATAGGCCTGCTGGGCGGCCAGCATGCCGGCCGCATTGCCGGCCAGGGCCGCCGCGTCATACGATGCGCGCGCTGCGATCGATGCCGGATCGGTCAGCACAGCCTGTGCCACCGCCTTGGCGTCGATCTCCACGCCATCGCTGCCGGCGTACACGTCCCAGATGCCGCTGCCTTTGTTCACGTAGAAGGTCGACATGGTGTGGGCATTGCCCAGGCTGTCGAACACGTCCATCACGGTCTGCTTGGTGTAGGTCAGAGGGTCCGAAGCGTCGAACGGCACCTTGGTCGGCACCGGCGAGGTGGACGACAGGTTGATCTTGAAGTTGGCTTCGGTGGTTTCCACCGGGGTCAGGTCGGCGGTGTCGATCTTGATCGGCACTGGCGCGCCGGCCAGGATCACGCCATCCTTGTTGGCCAGGTAGCCGGTAATCGAATTGCCCTGGGCGTTGGTGATGATGCCGTTCTTATCGAGCAGGAACTGGCCATTGCGCGAGTACTGCACTTCGCCGCTTGGGGCCACGGTGCGGAAGAAGCCGCCGCCGTTGATGGACACGTCCAGCGGGTTATTGGTGGTTTCGATATTGCCCTGGGTGAATTGCTGGGCAATGCGCGAGATGCTCACGCCGATACCGGGATTGTTGCCGGCCACGCCGTTCAGGGAGTTGGCGTAGAGGTCGGCAAACTGTGCCTGCGAACTTTTGAAGCCCACCGTACTCGCGTTGGCGATGTTGTTGCCGATAACGTCGAGCGATTTACCTGCGGCGTTCAGACCGCTGAGACCTTGTTGAAACATGGTATTTCCCCTATCAGGTTGGGCTTACAAAACTTGTTTGATGTCGTTCATGGTCAGCTGGCCGATCGCAGGGACGTTCAGCTTGACGCCGCCGGCGCCGGTGGACACGCTGGCCACGGTGCCGAAGGTCAGCGCCTGCACGCCTTCCGCGGGCTTGCCGCCCAGGGTGCCGGCAACGGCCACGGTGTACATGCCGTCCGGCGCGGTGGTGCCGTCCTCGAGCTTGCCGTCCCAGGCCAGAGGCAGCGTGCCGGCGTCGACCGCCTGCAAGGTTTGCGAGTGCACCACCTTGCCGCTGGCATTCTTGATATCGATCTGCAGCGTATCGACGGCGTTCTTCAGCTCGACGCCGAACAGGCTCTTGCCCGAGGCCAGTTGCAGGCTGTTGCCTGCAGCAAGCACGCCGTGGTTGATCAGGTTGGTCGCCTGCAGCGAGGCCGAAGCCGCGTAATCCGACTTCAGCGATTCGATCGTCTCGTTCAGCTTGTTGATGCCGGTGACGGTCTGCAACTGCGCCAGCTGGCTGGTCACTTGCGCGTTGTCCAGCGGGTTGAGCGGGTCCTGGTTTTTCAGCTGCGTGATCAGCAGCGTCATGAATTTGTCCTGGTCGGCGGACACGTCCTTGGCGGAGCTGTTGCTGCCACGCGTATTGACCGCGTTGAGCAGGGCTTGCGACGGAGCGCTGCCGCCAGTGACTGGGGTATTGGTGATGGCCATGATTACTGTCCGATCGTCAGGGTTTTCAGCAGCATGGTCTTGGCTGCGTTCATTGTTTCGACATTGGTCTGGTAGGAGCGCGAGGCGGACAGCATATTGACCATCTCGTCCACCACGTTCACGTTCGGCATCGTCACATAGCCTTTTTCATCGGCCAGCGGATGCTTGGGGTCGTAGACCTGGCGCATCGGCGACGGATCTTCCACCACCTGGCTCACGCGCACTGCGGTGGCGGCGCCGTTCGAAGTGGGGGTGGCTTCGAACACCACTTGCTTGGCGCGGTAGGCTTCGCCGCTGGCGGAGGTGGCGCTGTCGGCATTGGCCAGGTTCGATGCGGTGACGTTCAGGCGCTGTGCCTGGGCGCTCATGGCCGAACCGGATACGTTGAAAATACTGAACAAGGACATGGTCAGCCTCCCTGGATCGCGGCCAGCAGGCCTTTGATCTGGCCGTTGATAAAGGTGACACCGGCTTCGTAGCGCAGTGCATTGTCGGCAAAGTTGTTACGCTCGACATCCATATCGACCGTGTTGCCGTCCACCGCGCCTTGCGCCGGGTGGCGGTACAGCAGCGGCGTGCCGTCCGGCAGCGTGTTGCCATCCTGCGGCCCGCTCGGGAAGTGCTTGGCGGCCGTGGTGTTCAGTGGCTGCGGTGCGCTGGCGCGCTGCAGGGCCGCCTGCAGGTTGGCGGCGAAGTCGATGTCGCGCGCCTTGTAATTGGGCGTGTCGGCATTGGCAATATTCGAAGCGAGCACGGCCTGGCGCTTTTCGCGCAGGCTGAGGGCCGCTTCATTGAACTGCAGATAGTTGTCGAGTCTGCCTAACATGGCGCTTCTCCGCTTGATGACAGGTTCGATGATACGGAGCAATGCCGCGGCTTGATCGGCAGAGAAAGGCCGGGTTTTTGCCCTTATTCGCGGCTTGCCGGTTTCGCGCGAGGGCTAAGATGGCTAGCATGAAACATATCCTCATCATTGCGTCCCTGCTGGCGGCGGCTGCCGCCAGCGCGGCGCCGAACGTGGCCCCAGGCGGCGCGCCGGCGGCTCCTGCGCGCATGGAGCCGTCCGCCGTGCGCCAGGTTGCCGAACAATTCCTGCAGGTGCAGACCGCCGGGCTGCCGGGCAAGGTCACCGTCAGCGTCGGTGCGCTCGACCCGCGCCTGAACCTGGCGCCCTGCCCCGCACCGGAAGCCTTCCTCATGCCGGGCGCCCGCGCCTGGGGCAAGACCACGGTCGGTGTGCGCTGTGCGGCGCCTTCCGCTTGGACGGTATATATTCAAAGTACGGTATCGGTGCTGGGCAACTATGTTGCCGCGGCAGTGCCGCTGGCCCAGGGCCAGGCTATCGAAGAAGCACAATTGGCAGTGATGCAAGGTGAGTTGACCGCCCTGCCCGCCGGAATCGCGACCGACAAGGCGCAGCTGATCGGCAAAACCAGCAGCCTGTCGATTTCCGCCGGCACCCCGCTGCGGGTGGACATGGTGAAGGCCAAGCCGGTCATCCTGAACGGCCAGTTGGTCAAGCTGGTCTCGAGAGGCAACGGGTTTTCGGTCTCGGCCGAAGGCAAGGCGGCCGGCTCGGCAGCAGAGGGCCAGGTGGTGGCGGTACGCACCGGCAACGGCCAGCAGATCAATGGGATCGCCCGTTTGGGCGGCCTGGTGGAAGTAGCTTTTTAAACAAGTTTCACGATGCCAGCTAAAGTTTGGCCGAAGGTTGCCGTAAAAGACTCGTATGCCGGGGTAAAGTACTCCAACCAGACGAGGATAAAGCTGTGAAGATCAACGATACATTGAAGAACACGCCGGGCTTGCCAAGTTCGCCCGCGACGAGCTCGAACGCGCGTGGCGCGGACAAAGCCGCCGCGGCAACTTCGACCGCACCACAGGCAGGTACCGACAATGTGCGCCTGTCCGCGCAAGGCCAGGCGATGGCGGCCAGTGGAGCCGCCGCCAGCAACGCCGTATTCGACACCAAGAAAGTCGAACGCATCAAGATGGCGATTGCTGACGGCCAGTTCCAGGTCAACTCTGAAAAAGTGGCAGACGGTTTGCTGGACACGGTCCGCGACCTGCTGAACGCTCGTAAGCAACGCTAAGGAAGCATGATGGCCGCTGTCTCCCCTAAACACAGCCTGCAGGCTGAGTTGAGCAAGATCACGGAATTGCTGGACATCCTGAAACAGGAACAGCAAGACCTGGTCTCGGCGGACATCGACCACCTGACTTCGCTCACGCCGCAAAAATCGGCCCTGGTCAATGAAATGGCCAACCTGGCCACCGCACGCCACGCCGCCCTGGCAGAAGCCGGTTATCCGGCGATGGAACTGGGCATGGAATCGTGGCTGGAGGCCCAGGATGACGATGCGGCCAACCTGCTGTGGCAGCGCCTGCTGGACCATACGCGGGAAGCGAAAGAACTGAATCGCCTGAATGGCGTGCTGATCAATAAGCACCTGGGGCATACCCAGGGCGCTCTGCAAGCGCTGCGTCCGCAGCAGACCACGGTGTATGGGCCGAGCGGGATGACTTCCGGCGGCGGGACGCGCCGCGGGTTCATTGCGGGTTAAACCCTTTTTAACCCGGTAAACCAGGGTCAGACCCAAGGGTCTGACCCCGTCTGCGCAACAGCCAGTTGAGCAGACTGGGTCTGACCCTTGGGTCAGACCCAGGTTTACCGGGTTTATTGCATAATGCGCAAATGCGCACATTTCTCCCTGGAATCATCCTAGCCGGCATCACCGCCCAAGCCGGCGCCACCTCCCCCCATTCCGCCCTCGACGGCGAACATTTCGGACTGCAGCCCGCCGACCAGTTCCGCCTGGCCGATGGCCGCTGCAACGACTGCGGCCAAAAGCAAGCCCTGTGGTACTTCCAGGACCAGGTCATCGCCCTGCCCTCCGCCAGCGCCAAGGATGCCCCCGGCCTGGTCTGGCTCGGCTCGCCGCAGCTGGTGCCGCGAGCCCGCTTCGACGGCAAATCCCTGTACACCGCCGACGGCGCGACGCTCGCCATGGACCTGACGCCGAAGCTCGCCAGCAACCGCTCCTGGTTCAACGCCAGCACCGAAGCCTTTTTCCGCCAGCGCGACGTGCGCGTGCGCGGGCACTGGGACCAAACGAGCCAGCAATTCGTGGCGCGCACCATCTGGCCGCGCGATTACGTGATCGATGCCGGCAAACTGCCGCTGCAGCCGCTGGCCGGCGCCGACAGCCTGCAAGCCTTTGTGCGCCAGGACGACGGCGGCGCGCGCAGCAGCTACGCGGTGCGCAAAGTGTGGCAGCGGCCCGGCGCCGCGCAGGCTTTGTCCGGCAAGCCAGTGCTGGCGGTGATGCTGAGCGGCGCGCAAGGCGACGATGACGAAGCGTTCGGCGGCCATTTCGCCATCGCGACCGGCAAGCTTGGCCCGCAGGGCGAGTGGTCGGACTGGCTGGTGAACAATTTCTACGGCCTGGATTCGACCAGCGAAAAGGGCATCCTCGCCTCGGCGGTGCCGATGGATAACTACCTGATGGACTTGAACAGCGGCCAGCAGTACTACCGGCCGTCGTACATGCTGGTGGCGGTGCTGGACGATGCGCGCACCGCGCAGGCTTACCAGCGCGATGTGAACCAGGTGTTCCGCGCGTTTTATGCGCACCATTTCAGCTACCAGCATGCGGCGGCCAACTGCACGGGCATCAATATGGATGTGCTGCGCAAGCTGGGGTGGCAGTGGCCTTACCAGGGGCCGACCAACAGGCTGAAGGCGCTGGGGGCGTTTGCGTACATGGGGGCGAAGGAGCTGAGCGTTGCCAGCGGACGCAAGGCTTATGAGTATTTCACCGAGGAGCAGACGCGCCTGCATCCGGCGGTGGCGTTCGATGCGCTGGGGCGCGACCTGCTGGATGTGCTGGACGGGCGGGCTGGGCGCGAGCTGAGCGGGTTTGAGCAGCAGCTGCGGTCGGATGTGGCGGCGGTGATGCTGGTGCGGATTCCGCAAGTGCCGTCGAGCCGCGCGTTCGGTTCGGCGCCGGCGTATTCGATCGATGAATTCATGGCGCGCGCGCCGGCCGATCGGAGCAAGTGGCAGGTGGTGCCGGTAGAGCCAAGGCCGTTTCCGGAGGCGCTGATGGACGAGGAGGCGAAGCGGAATTTGCGGAAAGCTTCGTGGCCGGTGGGGCTGCTGGTGGCGATGGTTGCTGCGATCGGGACGGCATGGAGCTGGCGGCGCAGGCAGCGCTTGCGGGCGGAGATGGCGCATCCGGAGCGGCTGCGGGCCTGAACCCGGTAAACCGGGGTCTGACCCAAGGGTCAGACCCTGTCTGTTCTGTGGCCGGTGGCTTCGACCGGTCGGGTCTGACCCTTGGGTCAGACCCAGGTTTACCGGGTCTAAGGGTTTGGAATCTCAGTCGAAGGATCCGGAATCCCCGACAAAATCGTCACCGCCACCCGCCGATTCCGCGCCCGCGACTCGGCATCCGT
>JBCNPK010000064.1:0-28282 GCA_039593355.1 Pseudoduganella sp. | reverse complement strand
ATGATCGGCGCCACCACCGCCTGGGACAGCACTTCCGGCGAAGGCGTGACCATCGCCATCATCGATTCGGGCGTCGAGTCCTCGCACCCTGACCTGGCGCCGAACATCGTGCCTGGCTATAACACTTTCGACAACAACAGCGACACCAGCGACGTCTGCGGCCACGGCACCCAAGTGGCAGGCACCGCCGCTGCCGCCACCAACAACGCCCTGGGCGTGGCCAGCGTGGCCGGCAAGGCCAAGATCATGCCTGTGCGCACCGGCTACCTGAACTCCACCGGCGCCTGCCAGGGTTCCTACTCGGCCATCGCCGCCGGCATCACCTACGCCGCCGACCATGGCGCGCGCATTGCCAACGCCAGCTACGCCTACCTGCCAAGCAGCTCGGCCGTGATCAGCGCTTCGAACTACATGAAGAGCAAGGGCGGCCTGGTGTTCGTCGGCGCCGGCAACTCCAACATCGATGAAGGCTTCGCCCCGACCGACTCCATGATCGCCGTCTCGGCCACCGACAAGACCGATGCCAAGGCCAGCTTCTCCAGCTATGGCTCCTTCGTGCAGCTGTCCGCGCCAGGCACCAACATCTACACCACCACCCGCGGCGGTAGCTATGTGATGCAGGCCGGCACTTCCTTCTCCAGCCCGATCGCCGCAGCAGTGGGCGCCCTGGTGATGGCTGCAAACCCATCGCTGACCAACACCCAGGTGCAGAACATCCTGTTCAGCACCGCCACCGACCTGGGCGCAGCTGGCCGCGACATTTACTTCGGCTACGGCCGTGTGAATGCAGCGGCAGCTGTGGCCGCCGCCAAGGCAACCCCGGCAGCGGACACCACCGCACCGACCGTCGCCATCGCCAACCTGGTGGGCGGCAGCACCGTCTCCGGCCTGGTCACCGTCAACGTGAACGCCGCCGACAACGTGGGCGTGACCCGCGTCGACCTGAAAGTCAACGGCACCGTGGTGGCGTCGGAAGTCACCGGCCCTTACAGCTTCAGCTGGGATTCGAGCTCGGTCGCCAACGGCATGAACAATCTGGTTGCGATCGCTTACGACGCTGCCGGCAACGTGGCATCCTCCTCCACCGTGCAAGTGAACGTCGCCAACGCCGTGGCTGCACCAGTGGCCGATACCGTCGCCCCGGTCGTCGCCATCGCCAACCCGACCAGCGGCGCTGTTTCCGGCACTGTGAATGTCAGCGCCAACGCTTCCGACAACAACGGCTCGGCCGGCATCAACATGAGCATCTACATCGACGGCCAGCTGAAGGCTTCCGGCGCCGGTTCCTCGCTGTCCTACAGCTGGAACAGCCGCAAGGCCACCGCCGGCACCCACACCATCCAGGCAGTGGCCAAGGATGCCGCCGGCAACACCTCCACCACCAGCGTGCAAGTGACCCGCTAATTAATAAGAACCCCTGTTAATCGCCCGGCTTCGGCCGGGTTTTTTTTATTCTCATCGAGAAATAGAAGTTAATACCCCATCAAATGAATCGGAGATAATAAACATTTCTGCGCACCATTAGTTAACTCTTTGATTTGACTGAACAATATTAATCGCTACAATCATGCAAGCCAACTTTGCACAAATGCTCAGATTGATTTGTTTCAGGATGTAATTTCGAGGCAAATTCATTTGCCCAGCGGTAAATTCGCAGTTACTATCGGATCTGAAGTCTGACAAAGGCAAACCGTATGAAAGTACGGGACGCAAAGTCGACGGTCTAACGACGCGCAAGCGTCCATGACGGCTGGACTGCCAGATACACAGGTGACACTGAAGTCTCCGGTGTGCTCTTCAACCGCTCCTCACGGGGCGGGAGGCAGTCCCTATTTTCTGCAACCCTGAAAACAGGACTACCTATTCAATGAAGAACCTCCGCAACTTCGCCCTGATCTTCGCAGCAGCAACGCCACTAGCTTTTTCCGCTCCAAACCATTCCAACCCTGAATTTATTGCCGGCCGCATCATTGTTGAGTCACAAGCTGGCCTGACTGCCGACGAATTCGCCAAAGACCTCAAAGCCCACGGCGCCGGCAAAGCGCGCAAGCTCGGCCAAAGCAATATCCACGTGATCGATGTGCCGCATGGCTCCGAAACCGCCATCGTAAACAAGCTCAAGCACAATCCGCACTTCAAATTCGCCGAACTCGACCGCATTGTCGAGATCGCAGCGACCGCCAATGACCCGTACTTCGGCAGCGAATGGCAGCTCGGCCAGATCGGTGCCCCAACCGCATGGGACCGCACCCAAGGAGCGGGCGTGACCATCGCCATCATCGACTCGGGCGTCGAGTCCTCGCACCCTGACCTGGCGCCGAACATCGTGCCTGGCTACAACACTTACAACAACAACAGCGACACCAGCGATGTCTGCGGCCACGGCACCCAGGTGGCAGGCACCGCCGCTGCCGTGGTTAACAATGCAATGGGCGTTGCTGGTGTGGCTGGCAAGGCCAAGATCATGCCAGTGCGCACCGGCTACCTGAACTCCACCGGCGCCTGCCAGGGCTCCTACTCGGCCATCGCCGCCGGCATCACCTACGCTGCCGACCATGGCGCACGCATCGCCAACGCCAGCTACGCCTACCTGCCAAGCAGCTCGGCAGTGATCAGCGCTTCGAACTACATGAAGAGCAAGGGCGGCCTGGTATTCGTCGGCGCCGGCAACTCCAACATCGATGAAGGCTTCGCCCCGACCGACTCCATGATCGCCGTCTCGGCCACCGACAAGACCGATGCCAAGGCCAGCTTCTCCAGCTATGGCTCCTTCGTGCAGTTGTCCGCGCCAGGCACCAACATCTACACCACCACCCGCGGCGGTGGCTACGTGATGCAGGCGGGCACTTCCTTCTCCAGCCCGGTCGCCGCAGCAGTAGCCGCCCTGGTGATGGCGGCAAACCCATCGCTGACCAACACCCAGGTGCAGAACATCCTGTTCAGCACCGCCACCGACCTGGGCGCCGCCGGCCGCGACATCTACTTCGGCTACGGCCGTGTGAATGCGGCCGCCGCCGTCGCCGCAGCCGGTACCGCCACGACTGCTCCAGTGACCGATACGACCGCGCCTACCGTAGCGATTTCCAGCCCAGGCGCCAGCAGCACGGTTTCCGGCACTGCGACTGTGACCGCCAATGCCTCGGACAACGTCGGCGTGGCGCGCGTGGATTTGAAGGTGAACAATACCGTCGTCGCTTCGGACACTGCAGCGCCATACAGCTTCGCCTGGGATACTAAGGGCGTAGCCAACGGCATGGCCACCTTGACCGCCGTGGCTTACGATGCGGCCGGTAACGTTGCGTCTTCGACTCCTGTCTCGGTGAATGTGGCAAACACCACGACGGTGCAGCCGACCGTCGACACGACTCCGCCGACAGTCCGCATTACCAATCCGGTAGCGGGCTCGGTGCGCGGCAATGTCAGCGTATCGGTCAATGCATCGGACAATAGCGGCAGCGCAGGCATTTCGATGTCGCTGTACATTGACGGTGGCGTGGTGGCGTCGGGCTCCGGTTCCAGCCTGTCGTACAACTGGAACACCAATAAGGCGGCGCGTGGCAATCACACACTGCAGGCCGTTGCACGCGACAAGGCTGGCAATACTTCGACCTATTCGGTTAGCGTAAGCCGCTAAAGCAAAAAAAGAACGGCAGCCAAAGCTGCCGTTCTTTTTTGGATGCTGAATCAATCATTTGCTGGCCTTGCGCCGACGGACAAATGCGAGGCCCAACAAACCAGTGCCAAGGATTGCCAGGCTGGCAGGCTCCGGAATGTCAACGCATGCAGGATCGGTTGGGTTTTCCGTGCAGAAGTCGATCACTGGAGGACCGCAATCGACGCCGGTGGTGGAGTCGCACTGCTTCAGCCAGACGCTGTTTCCATAGCCCTGCACATGGACTGCAGCCTCAATCATCCGGGCATCAACTACCCAGCCCAGTTTGCCATTCTTGTGAACGGAGAAATCGCTGAAAGCGTTGGCACCCAAAACGTCCGCAGTCGTGATGGTGTACTCTGATGAATGGCCGCTTCCCAATTGATGGTCGCTGGTGGAGAACGAGAAGCGCAGGTCCAGATAACCGCCGCCGTCGGCGTTATAGCCATTTTGCTGCCCGAATTGAAGGAGGGTTGCAGCTGTATCGCCGCCCGATTGCACTGCGCCCGTGACTATGTTGTTGTTTGCGAGATTGAAGTACCAATCGTTCACATAGGCCCCGGTAGGGAGTCCATCGACACTCATCATGACGGTCGCCGTGTGGCTGCCGTCAGTCCAATTAAGGGTTGCGGAAGCATATACATCCGGCGTCCCGCTCGGTACAGTCCCGCTGTAAGCGCCACTATTACCAAAGAAAAAGGTAATCGTGCCTGCCTGTGCGATCGGAGCTGCCAAAGCGGCAATGCCTAATGCAGCACCCAACAGTTTTTTCAAGATTTTCATGGCACCCCCTGCCTGGTTGTTGTACCGTAGTTTATGCATATAGCATGCCCAGAAGTCACGTCTCAATAGAATCAATCAGTTACTGTCTTCCATATGAATGCGCAGTCAATCATTGTAAGAATTTCCGACAGTAATTCTTTTGAATTCAAACACTTAAAGATTCTTAGGGGATACTTAGGTTGGCATTCAAGCTACCGCGTGCGGCGGCTGTCTCAGTTACAATGCGATCATCATGACGGCCTTTCAATTTGAGAATTCCTTCGCAAGCCTCCCGCCTGCTTTTTATACGCAGCTGCTGCCAACGCCCCTGCCGGCGCCTTACCTGGTCGCTGTAAGCCCCTCTGCCGCGCGTCTGGTCGGCCTCGAGCCTGCGGCGCTCGCCACCCAGGAGGCGGTCGATATGCTGATCGGCAACCGGGTGGCGGACGGTTCGAAGCCGCTCGCCGCTGTCTATTCCGGTCACCAGTTCGGGGTCTGGGCGGGGCAACTTGGCGATGGCCGGGCCATCCTGCTTGGCGATGTCGCTACCGCCAACGGCCCGCTTGAGCTCCAGCTCAAGGGCGCTGGCCTCACGCCCTACTCCCGCATGGGCGACGGCCGTGCTGTCTTGCGTTCCTCAATCCGTGAGTTCCTGTGCTCGGAGGCGATGCATGGCCTGCGTATCCCCACCACCCGCGCCCTCTCGGTTGTCGGCTCCGACCAAGGCGTAGTGCGTGAATCGATCGAGACAGCAGCTGTCGTGGTGCGCATGGCACCAAGCTTTATCCGTTTCGGCTCCTTCGAGCACTGGTATTACAACCGTAAGCTGGACGAACTCAAGCAGTTGGCCGACTACGTTATCGACCGCTTCTACCCGGCCCTGCGCGATGAGGAAAACCCCTACGCCGCCTTCCTCGAAGAGGTCACCCGCCGCACAGCGCGCATGATTGCGCACTGGCAGGCCGTGGGCTTCATGCACGGCGTGATGAATACCGACAATATGTCGATCTTGGGCGAGACCCTGGATTACGGGCCTTTCGGATTCATGGATGGCTTTGATGCCAATCATATTTGCAACCACAGCGACGACAACGGCCGCTATTCCTACGCCAACCAACCGCAGATTGGCCATTGGAATTGCTATGCCCTGGCCCAAGCGCTACTGCCGCTCGTCGGGGAAGTCGAGCTGACCCAGGAAGCACTGGACGTCTACCAGCCTGAGTTCGCCCGCCACATCGACCAGCTGCTGCACGCCAAGCTTGGCTTGACAACCAGCCAGGACAGCGACCGCGAACTGCTGGATGGCCTGTTCGCACTGCTGCAGGCGAACCACGCCGACTTCACGATTTTCTTCCGCCGCCTCAGCGGCTTGCGCGCTGCCGGTCCCGATGGCGACGAACCGCTGCGCGACCTGTTCATCGACCGCCCCGCTTTTGACCAGTGGGCCGAGCTCTACCGGACGCGCCTGCGCGTGGAGAATAGTGATGATGCTGCACGCAAGCTTGCGATGGATCAGGTCAACCCCAAGTATGTGCTGCGAAACTATATGGCACAGCTTGCCATCGAAAAAGCGCAGAATAAGGATTTCTCCGAAGTCGAGCGCCTGCTGGCCTTGCTCGAACGTCCGTTTGACGAACAGCCGGAAAATGAACAATACGCAGATTTCCCGCCGGACTGGTCAAGCCAGCTGTCGGTAAGCTGCTCATCCTGAGAGAAGATCATGGAGAAAGTAGTCAAGACCGATGCCGAGTGGCGCGCCCAGCTCGATCCGATGGAATACCAGGTGACCCGCCACGCCGCCACCGAGCGGGCTTTTACCGGAAAGTTCTGGGACCACCACGAGCATGGTATCTACACCTGTGTATGCTGCAACACGCCTTTATTCGAGTCCGATGCCAAATTCGACTCGGGCTGCGGTTGGCCAAGCTATTTCAAAGCGCTCGATCCCGCAAATATCATAGAGAAAACCGACCGCTCACATGGTATGCTGCGCACCGAAATCATCTGTGCAGTCTGTGACGCCCACTTGGGCCACGTCTTCCCGGATGGTCCGCCGCCGACCGGACTGCGCTATTGCATTAATTCGGCTTCGCTGCGCTTCGAACCAAAGCCTTAATAAAATGAAGATTCTTTTCGACTTATTCCCGCTGATCCTTTTCTTCATCAGCTATAAATTTGCCGGGAGCCACCAGGATACCGCTCACGCCATGCTGAACGAGCATTTGAGCGCCCTTGTATCCGGCGGCGCAATTCCCGCCTCGCAAGCACCGATCGTCGTTGCCACCATCGTCGGCATTCTCGCAACTGCAGCGCAGGTTGTATATCTGCTCGTGCGCCGCAAGAAAGTCGACGGCGCACTATGGGTTTCCCTTGTAGTGTTTGTCGTATTCGGCGGCATGACCATTTATTTCCACGACGATGACTTTATCAAATGGAAGCCAACGATTATCTATTGGGCGCTGGCCACCGCAATGCTCGTCGCCTATCGCTTTTTCGATAAAAACCTCATCCGTCTGGCCATGGAAAAGCAGGTGCAATTGCCCGAGCACGTTTGGGTGCGCCTGCATTTCATGTGGATCACCTTCTGGCTGGTGCTGGGTTTCGTCAACCTGTTTGTCGCCTTTGTCCTGTTTAAAGCCGATAACGATGCCTGGGTCAATTTCAAGGCATTCGGCGTAACCGGAATGATGCTGGTGTTCTTCATTGCCCAGGCTTTCTACCTTTCTAAACATATTAAGGATGAAGCATGAGCGATCCTCGCCTGGATAAGATTCGCGAACGCCTGCAGGCATCGCTGTCGCCGACGGAAATCGCTCTGGAAGATGAGTCCGCGCTGCACGCCGGCCACGCCGGCGCGGCCTCCGGCGGGGGCCATTACCGCCTGAAGATTGTCTCCGCTAAATTCGAAGGTTTGAAACTAGTTATGCGTCATCGTCTGGTGTATGATTCCGTGCACGATATGATGCATAAAGAAATTCATGCATTGGCCATTACCGCAGTGGCACCGTCCGAAGTATGATATGCGCGGAGTTTTGGGAAACATCAAAGAAGAACGTCAATCGTTGAATAGTAGAGACATCTCGGCGAACCGCCCCAAATCCCCGCAATTCAGTAAACTTTCCCGTTAGGAATTAAACTAAATGACTTTCAAGCCAGCCCGCTTGCTGCTCGCACTTATCGCCGTTGCTGCCGCTCCAGCTTTTGCTCAGAACGCCGCTGTCGTCAACGGCAAAGCCATTCCGTCCGCTAAGGTTGACGCCCTGGTCAAGCAAGTCGTTGCCCAAGGCCAGCAGCAAGACACCCCGCAACTGCGCGACATGATCAAGAAATCCCTGATCGGCCGCGAAGTAATGATCCAGGAAGCCGAAAAGCAAGGCCTGTCCAAGAACAAGGACGTGACTGCCGCCCTGGAACAGGCTCGTCAGGACATCATGCTGAACGCCCTGGCCGCTGAATACATGAAGAAGAACCCGGTCGGCGACGCCGAAATCAAGGCTGAGTACGATCGCGCTGTTGCCGCCGAAGGCGACAAGGAATACCACGTACGCCACATCCTGGTGGAAACCGAAAAAGAAGCGAACGAAATCATCGCCAAGCTGAAAGCCGGCGCCAAGTTCGAAGACCTGGCCAAGAACTCCAAGGACACCGGCTCCGCTGCCAACGGCGGCGACCTGGACTGGGGCACTCCAGGCAACTTCCCTAAAGTCTTCGCAGATGCTTTCACCTCCCTGCAAAAAGGCCAGGTTACTGAGAAGCCAGTGCAAACCCCAAGCGGCTTCCACGTGATCAAGGTTGACGACACCCGTCCAGTCAAGCTGCCGACCCTGGAAGAAGTGAAACCGCGTATCGCCGAATCCCTGATGCGCGCGAAACTGCAAGCCTACCAGGAATCCCTGGTTAAGAAAGCCAAAGTACAATAATCCTTCACGGACCCGATCCGGCGCCCACGTGGCGCCGGATTTATTTTAACTAAGGAATCACTCGATGAAATTCAAACCAGCCGCCCTGCTGTTGGCTCTGATCGCAGTTGCTGCAACCCCTGCTTTCGCCCAGAACGTCGCTACCGTGAACGGCAAAGCCATCCCTGCCGCCCAAATGGATGCCGCGGTCAAGCAAGCCGCCGCCCAAGGCCAACCCGATTCGCCCCAACTGCGCGAAATGATCAAGAAGTCCCTGATCGGCCGCGAAGTGCTGATGCAGGAAGCCACCAAACAAGGCGTCGCGGCCAACAAGGACGTCAAGGACGCGCTGGAACAGGCTCGCCAGGACATCATGATCCGCGCCCTGCTGGTGGACTACGTGAAGAAAAACCCAGTGAGCGACGCCGAAATCAAGGCTGCTTACGACCAGTTCAAGGCTGGCAAGGGCGAGAAGGAATACCACGCCCGCCACATCCTGGTGAAGACCGAGAAGGAAGCCACCGACATCATCGCCAAGCTGAAAGGCGGCGCCAAGTTTGAAGAGCTGGCCAAGGCTTCGCAAGATCCAGGTTCGGCAGCCAACGGCGGCGACCTGGATTGGGCAGCGCCAGGCAACTACGTGAAGCCATTCGCGGACGCCATGGTCGCCCTGAAAGACGGCCAGATCACCGACAAGCCAGTGCAATCGCAATTCGGCTACCACGTGATCAAGCTGGAAGGCTCGCGCGCCGCCAAGGTTCCATCGCTGGAAGAAATCAAGCCACAGATCGCCGAGTCCCTGACCCAGCGTAAAGTCGCCGCATACCGCGACCAGCTGGTGTCGAAGGCAAAAGTGCAATAATTGCTCGCATTCGCCTGCCATAGCGCCCTGCGGGGCGCTTTTTTATTATGACCACGAGCAAACACTTCATCGCCGCCCTCGCCCCGTTGGCGGATACCGAGCGTGCCCCGGCCATGCGTTCTTACATGCGCGGGCAATTCCCTTTTCTTGGCGTCCCGACGCCAGCCCGGCGGTCTGCACTCAAGCCGCTGCTGAGCACACTGAAAGGCGCCGCTGCAAGCGAACTGCTGGGCTTGGCCGATGAGCTCTGGGCGCTGCCGGAGCGGGAATACCAGTACGCCGGTATTGACCTGCTGGCATCGCACTGGAAACAGCTCGGGAGTACCGACTTGCCCCGGCTGCAAGCCCTGGTGCTGCGTAAGTCCTGGTGGGACTCGGTCGACGGCCTTGCCGGTGTCGTCGGCGACGTGTTGCGATTCGAGCATCATGGAATGGATGAGGCGTTGAAACACGACAACTTCTGGATGCGTCGGATTGCATTGCTTCATCAATTAGGATGGCGCGGCAAAACTGACGAAGCCCGCCTGTTTGAATATTCCCTTTCACTAGGCCGTGAAAATGAATTTTTCATTCAAAAAGCAATTGGCTGGGCGCTGCGTGATTATGCCCGGCACGCGCCGGATAATGTCGCGCACTTCATAAATGAAAATAAAGGGCATTTGTCCAGCTTGAGTGTCCGCGAAGCTGGGAAGCACCTTTAGCCCCGGAACCAAGCCAGACACTTGTTCGTACATGCTAAGTTCTAGTACGAGGAAAAACAACAGCAATAATCAGCACAATTGCCGCGCCTTTTGAGGCCACGTTAAAATCGTGACAACCAAACGGAGGCTGGACAATGAATAAACTCGCATTACGGAAGTTAATCCTTTGCGTCCCATTTATCTCCGCGGCGCCGGCCATGGCTGGGGTTATCGCGACATTCGATGATCTGCCCGCCCCTCCGCCGCTCGACAGCGCTTCCGGCTTACAGTGGACCAATGGCGCAGACGGCCTGACTTACCAGGGCATCAGCTGGGACAGCCGCTTCGGCGTGGTCGGCGATCAGTACCGGGTTGGCGGACCCGGCGGACCGTTATTCGGCATTCCCCATTCGGGACATTACTTTGTCTCGAACCAGGACGGTTCGAGCGGCATGACGATCAGCACGGAGAAGGTATTGACCGGCGCCTGGTTCGGCCGCAACCAGTACTACGGCTTTGGTGAAGGCGGTGCGGACCAGGTGACGATCGTGGCGCTGAATGGCGCAACGGAGCTGAAATCGGTGGTGTTTGATCTGCCGGAAAGCCATCCCGGCCAGCCGGAACCACTGTCCTTCGTGGATACCAGTATCTTTGCGACGCTGGGAAAAATCACAGGCTACCGCATCGATCGCCGTGAACTCGGACAGCAAAGCGGAAACTGGGTCGCCGACGACTTCACGTTCGCCGATGCGACCCAGGTACCGGCCCCTAGCGGGGCCTTCCTGATGCTTGGAGGCTTGGCTGCGCTGATGGCAGCCCGCCGCCGGCAGCGCGCCTAGCCCACTCTTTTAGCCAATGAACTTGCGCGCGTTGCTCCAGATACGCGCCCAAGGCGAATCCTCGCCCCAGCCGTCCGGATGCCAGGAGTTCTGCACCGTGCGGGATACGCGTTCCGGGTGCGGCATCATCACGGTGAAGCGGCCGTCTGGCGTCGTCACCGAGGTCAGGCCGCGCGGCGAGCCGTTAGGGTTGTAAGGATAGGCTTCGGTTGCGGCGCCCTTGTTGTCGATAAAGCGCAGCGCGCCGATTGCCCCTTCGATATCACCGGTCTGGCTGAAGTCGGCAAAGCCTTCACCGTGCGCAATCGCGATCGGAGTCTGGGTGCCCGCCATGCCTTGCAGGAAGATCGAAGGCGAATCCAGCACTTCCACCATCGAAAAGCGTGCTTCAAACTTCTCGGATTTGTTAGTGGTGAATTTAGGCCATGCGTGCGCGCCTGGAATCAGCGATTTCAGGTTCGACATCATCTGGCAGCCGTTGCAAATGCCCAAGCCGAAGGTGTCGGTGCGATGGAAGAATTTCTGGAACTGCTCAGCCATTTCCGGATTGAACAGGATCGACTTCGCCCAGCCTTCGCCGGCGCCCAGCACGTCGCCGTAAGAGAAGCCGCCGACCGCGATGATGCCCTGGAAGTCATCCAGGGAAACGCGGCGCGAAATCAGGTCGCTCATGTGCACGTCGACGGCAGCAAAGCCTGCGCGGTGCATCGCCCATGCCGTCTCGATATGGGAATTGACGCCCTGCTCGCGCAGGATGGCCACGCGTGGACGCGCGCCGGTGGCCAGGAATGGCGCGGCGACGTTTTCCGCCAGGTCGAAGGTGATCTTCGGCTGCATGCCTGGATCGGTTTCGTCCAGCAGGCGGTCGTATTCGGCATCGGCCGTGGCTGGATTTTCACGCACGCGGGAGATGCGCCAGCTTGTTTCGCTCCACAGCCGGTGCAGTTCGGCGCGCGGCTGGGAGTAGATGATCTTGGCGTCGCGGGTGAACTCGATCACGCCACGGTCGTTCAGCTTGCCGATGATGTGGCTGCAGGCGCCCAGGTTGTAGTTGCGCAGCACGTCCATGACGGCCGATTTCTCATCAGCGCGCACCTGGATCACGGCGCCCAGCTCTTCATTGAACAGCGCGGCCAGCGTCAGTTCGTTGCGGCGCTCTGCCACTTGGGTTGCCCAATTCTTGGCGTCGCCATGGTCCATGGCGCCCTCTTCGCCCAGGGTCAGCATGTCCAGGTTGACGGACAGGCCGGCGCGGCCGGCAAAGGCCATTTCCACCAGCGTGGCGTACAGGCCGCCGTCCGAGCGGTCGTGGTAAGCCAGGATCTTGCCTTCCTTGTTCAGCTGCTGGATCGCGTTGAAGAAACCTTTCAGGTCTTCCGGCGAATCCACATCCGGTGCGGTATTGCCGAGCTGGCCCATGACTTGCGCCAGTGCCGAAGCGCCCAAACGGTTCTTACCGCGGCCCAGATCAATGACGATCAGCGAAGTTTCGCCCAGATCGGTACGGATCTGTGGAGTCAGCGACTTGCGGACGTCATACACCGGGGAGAAACCGGAGACGATCAGGGAAACCGGCGAAATCACAGCCTTGTCGGCGCCTTCGTCTTTCCAGGTGGTGCGCATCGACAGGGAGTCCTTGCCGACCGGGATCGACAGGCCGAGAGCCGGGCACAGCTCCATGCCGACCGCTTTCACGGTGTCGAACAGGGCTGCATCCTGGCCCGGCTGGCCGCAGGCAGCCATCCAGTTGGCCGACAGCTTGATGTCGGAAATGTCATTGATCGGCGCAGCAGCCAGGTTGGTAACGGTCTCGCCCACGGCCATGCGGCCGGAAGCAGGCGCATCGATCACGGCCAGCGGCGTACGCTCGCCCATCGCCATCGCCTCGCCCACGTAGCCTTCATAGCTGAGGGTAGTCACTGCGCAGTCCGCCACTGGCACCTGCCATGGACCAACCATCTGGTCGCGCACGGACATGCCGCCCACGGTGCGGTCGCCAATGGTAATCAGGAAGCTCTTGTCGGCCACGGTAGGCAGCAGCAGAACGCGCTTGGCGGCTTCTTCGAGCTGGATGCCGGTCAGGTCGATGGCAGGCAGCTCGTGCTGAACGTGCTTCACGTCGCGGTGCATCTTTGGCGGTTTGCCCAGCAGGACTTCCATTGGCATGTCGACCGGGTTGTTGCCCATTTCAGGGTCGATCACCTTCAGCTGGCGTTCTTCAGTTGCCACGCCGACAACCGCGAACGGGCAGCGCTCGCGTTCGCACAGGGCCTGGAACACAGGCAGGTCGCTCGGGGCAATGGCCAGCACATAGCGTTCCTGCGATTCGTTGGACCAGATTTCCTTCGGCGCCATGCCGGATTCTTCCAGCGGAACCTTGCGCAGGTCGAAGATCGCGCCGCGCTTGGCATCGTTGGTGATTTCCGGGAAGGCATTGGACAGGCCGCCCGCGCCCACGTCGTGGATCGAAATGATCGGGTTCTTGTCGGCCAGCTGCCAGCAGCCATTGATGACTTCCTGGGCACGGCGTTCCATCTCCGGATTGCCGCGCTGGACAGAGTCGAAGTCCAGGTCGGCAGTATTGGTGCCGGTCGCCATCGACGAAGCGGCCGAGCCGCCCATGCCGATGCGCATGCCTGGACCGCCCAGCTGGATCAGCAGGCTGCCGACCGGGATGTCGTTCTTGTGGGTGTGCGAGGCCGAGATATTGCCGATGCCGCCCGCGATCATGATCGGCTTGTGGTAGCCCATCACGGTGTCTTTGCCGCCGGCGAACAGCTGGCCGATGTTCTGCTCGTAGGTACGGAAGTAGCCGCCCAACACGCAACGGCCGAATTCGTTGGAGAACGCAGCACCGCCCAGCGGGCCTTCGATCATGATCTGCAGCGGCGAAGCGATGCGCTCCGGCTTGCCGTACACCTGGCTTTCGTCGCGCTTGCCAACCGGTGCGGTCACGTTCGCGGCGTTTTCCCACGGCTGCACGGCGCCGGGGATCATCAGGTTGGAGACGGTGAAGCCGGTCAGGCCTGCCTTGGGCTTGGAACCGCGGCCGGTCGCGCCTTCATCGCGGATTTCGCCGCCGGCGCCGGTCGATGCGCCAGGGAACGGGGAAATCGCAGTCGGGTGGTTGTGGGTTTCCACCTTCATCAGGGTATGGACCAGCTCGGTCGAAGCAGCGTATTCCTGGCCTTCACGCGGATAAAAACGGGTGACTTCGGTGCCTTCGATGATCGAGGAATTGTCCGAATAGGCCACAACGGTGCCGCGCGGGTTTTTCTCGTGGGTGTTCTTGATCATCTTGAACAGCGACTTGTCCTGCGCCACGCCGTCGATGGTCCAGTCGGCGTTGAAGATCTTGTGGCGGCAGTGCTCGGAGTTCGCCTGCGCAAACATCATCAGCTCAACGTCGGTCGGGTTGCGCTTGGCGTTGGTGAAGGCTTGCAGCAGGTAGTCGATCTCATCGTCCGACATCGCCAGGCCCAGGTCGGTATTGGCCTTTTCCAGGGCCATGCGGCCGGCGCCCATGACATCGATGAATTCCAGCGGTTTCGCTTCCAGGCTGGAGAACAGGCCGGCAGCCTGCTCCGGATTGCGCAGCACGGATTCGGTCATGCGGTCGTGCAGCAGCGCAGCGACGGCTTGCGTCTGCTCACTGTCGAGCTTCTTGGCCGCGCCCAGGCCGGTGCCCAGGATGCCGCCTTTCAGGGTGATGCGATAGGCGACGCCGCGCTCCACGCGGTGGATATGCGCCATGCCGCAGTTGTGCACGATATCGGTGGCCTTGGAAGCCCACGGCGAAATGGTGCCGAAACGAGGAATGACGACAAACTCTTCCACTACTCCGTCAGCCTGTTCAGGCAGGGCCGGCTCGCCATAGGTCAGCAGGCCGTTCATACGGTTCAGGTCGTCCTCGGACAGGGGCGAAGCGGAGTCGACAAAGTGGATGAAGCGGGCTTGGACCGACGTAATCGACGGCAGAACTGCTTGAAGCTGGTTGAGGAGGCGTTGGCTACGGAAGGAAGACAGGGCGTTGGAACCCGGCAGAATCAACATAGTGGGGGCGTGAAGAATGCAGCGTGGCTGCGGTTTAAAGGAATACTGTGCACGAGCTGAATGGTCTTGCTGTATTTCGATTTGCCGACATTATACTTGTTTCGGGCACCACTTCCCACCCTTACGTGATTGGCCTGAAAGCAACATTCGTAGCTTTTGCCCCTGATAGCGCCTGTTTTTTGCGCGGCCATGCGGTATTCTCGGAAAATGCACGAATATAGCGGCCTTTCCGTCCTGATAATCGATCCCAGCCAGCAAATGCGCAGCGGCCTGCACAATATGCTCGGCCAATTGGGAATCACCCGCATCGAGCACGGCGTCAGCGCAGCCACTGCCATCCGCCACCTCGAAAAGAAGGCGTTCGACCTGGTCCTGTGCGAATACGACCTTGGCAGCGAGCAGGGCCAGGATGGCCAGCAGCTGCTGGAAGACTTGCGCCACCACAAGCTGCTGTCCCCTTCCAGCATCTTCATCATGCTCACCACGGAAGGCGTCTACAGCAAAGTGATCAGCGCTGCCGAGCTGACCCCGACCGACTATATCCTCAAGCCATTCACGGTCGAGGTGCTGGCGCAGCGCATTGCCCGCGCCGTGGATCGCCGCGCCGCATTGCGCAAGGTGCACCTGGCGATGGAACAGGGCCGCATGCGCGAGGCCATCCTGGCGAGCGAACTGTCGGGCGCAGCGAATCCGCGCTACGCCACCGAATGCGCGCGCCTGCGGGCCGAAGCCCACACCGCGTTGGGCGAAGTCGCACAGGCCGAAACACTTTACCGGGAAATCCTGGCGATCCGCCCGCTGGGCTGGGCACAGCTTGGCCTTGCGCGCTGCCAATTCCAGCAAAAAACCTATCCCGAGGCGTTGGAGACGCTGCAGCGGCTGATTGACGACAATCCCCGCTTCATGGCCGCCTACGATCTCATGGCCAGCACTTACGAAGCGATGGGGTGCACTGCCGAAGCGCGCGCCGCCCTTGAAAAAGCGGTCGCGATATCGCCCCATATGGTGGGGCGCCTGCGCCACCTCGGCCAGGTGGCCCTGGCCGACGGCGATATCGAAGCGGCCGAAAAGAACTTCAAACAGGTGGTCGCCAAGTCCAAGTACTCTGAATTCCGCGATCCGGAAGACCACGTTAACCTGGTGCGAACCCTGGTCAGGAAAGGCGATGCCGCCGGCGTGGCGGCCGCATTGCGTGAACTGGAGCGTTCTGCGCGCAGCGGACCGGAAACCGAAGCCTGCAGGGCCTATTCCGCGGCGCTGCTGCAGGAGTTGAACGGCAATGCCGATGCGGCGCGGGCGGAGCTGGCAAATGCCGCGCGGGCAGCCAGCGAATCGAAGGCGCTTTCCAGCGGCCTGACACTGGGATTGGCCCAGTCCTGCCTGCAGCAAGGCATGGATGAGCAAGGCATGCAATTGCTGGACTGCCTGGCCGGCGCCCCTGCCAGCGGTGTCGGCGAGTCGGAGATCAATGCGGTCTATGCACGCGCCGGCAGGCCCGAACTGGCGCAGGGCGAAGGCGACAGCGTGGAACGCTATCTCGATGGCCTGGTCAGGCAGGCGGCCGCACGCAGCGGCCAGGGCGACCAGCGCGGCGCCATCGAGGTGCTGCAAGCGGCCGTGCGCCGCCGTCCGGAGAACGCCGGCCTGATTTCCGCCCTGGCCTCCGCCATGCTGCGGTTGATGCTCGATAGCGGCTGGGAAGCGGCCCTCGGCGAACAATGTGCGGCCTTGCTGGTACGCATGCGCAAGGCAGACCCTCAACATCCCATGCTGGCTGCGTTATCATCACAATATGTCAGCCTTCGGGGCAAACAATAAGAGACGAAGTCAATGCAAGCGTATAGCGAACTGTCGGTACTGATCATCGACCCCAATCCGGCAATGCGGGGCAACCTGCACAATATGCTGAACCAGGCCTCGATCACGCGCATCGAGTATGCCGTCAGCTCCGGCACGGCGATCCGCCAGCTGACCAACAAGCGTTTCGACGTGATCCTGTGCGAATACGACCTTGGCAGCGGCAGTGAAGACAGCGGCCAGGATGGACAGCAGCTGCTGGAAGACCTGCGCAACAACAGGCTGATCGACCGCTCCACCATTTTCATCATGCTGACTTCCGAGGCGGTCCAATCCAAGGTGATCGGCGCCGCCGAACTGACGCCCACGGACTATGTGCTGAAGCCTTTCACCGTCGACGGCCTGATGCAGCGCATCGGCCGGGCCGTGGAGCGCAGGGCCGTCTTCATGCCGATTTACCAACTGATCGCACAGGGGCAGCAACGGGAAGCCATTGCCGCCGCACAGGAAGCAGAACGCAGCAATCCGCGCTATGCCACCGAGTTTGCCCGCCTGCGCGCAGAGCTTCATTACGAACTGGGCGAATTGAACGAGGCCGAACTGATTTACCAGGCGACGATTATCGGAAGGCCGATGGGCTGGGCGCAACTGGGCCTGGCGCGCTGCCAATTCGGCCTTGAGCGCTATGGCGACGCGATGTCGACGCTGGAGCGCCTGCTCGAAGCCAATCCGAATATGATGGCGGCGTATGACCTGCTGGCCCGATCCTACGAGGCCCTGGGCCAGTCGCAGCAGGCCAAGAAAATCCTGGAAGACGCGGTGGCGCTTTCACCCAATATGGTGCAGCGCCTGCGCCACCTGGGCGAAGTGGCCTATGGCACGGGAGATATTTCGGTAGCGGAAAAAGCCTTCCGCCAGGTCGTTACCAAGGCCCGCTATTCCGAATTCCGCGATCCGGAAGACCATGTGAACCTGGTCCGCGCCCTGGTGCGCAAGGGCGACGTCAGCCAGGCTTCCGGCGTGATCCGCGACATGGAACGTACGCTGCGCTCCAGTGCCAACACGGAAGTCTGCAAGCACTTCTCTTCGGCCATGCTGCTGGATATGACCGGGCATACGACGGAGGCGGCGTCCGAGCTGTCGAATGCCGTCACGGCCGTCGGCATGGCGCGCGGCCTGTCGAACCGCTTGCGCCTGGGGCTGGTGAATTCCTGCCTCAAGCATCGCCTGGACAAGGATGCTGCCGATGTCGTCATGCATATGATGAACGACAATGAAAAGCCCATCACGATGGAAGAAGCCGTCAGCGTATTCGAGAAAGCCGGCCGCCACGACCTGGCGCGCGGCGTGGGCGACAAGATCGACGGCGTGATGAAGGAACTGGTGAACGAGGCCGAAGCCATGGCCCGCCAGGGAGACCACCGTGCCGCGGTTGCGACGCTGAACCAGGCGCTGCGCCGTACGCCGGGCAACCTCAAAGTACTTTATCCTGCCGTGCAGGCCATTCTCAGGCAGCTCGACGAATTGGGCTGGGAGGCGCCGCTGGGCGACCAGGCGGCCGCACTGATCGACCGCATACGCAGCCTCGATGCGGGCAGCCCGGCGCTGGAAGCCTTGCTGAAACAGTATTCAGGCACCCAGCGCAAGTACGGTATCTCGACGACCGCTTAAGCCGGCGGCTCCCCTCGCCCATCGAGCGCGCCGAAGCCGCCACCGCCCGGCGTTTCGATAATGAACACATCGCCGGGCTGCATATCGGTCTTGCCGATGTGCCCCAGCTGCTCCGTGCGGCCGTCGGCGCGCAGCACCGTGTTATGGCCCAAAGCTCCCGGCTCTCCGCCCGCCATGCCAAACGGTGGGTGGATGCGGTTGTTCGACAAGATGGCGGCCGTCATCGGCTCCAGGAAGCGCACTTTGCGGACGCCGCCATTGCCGCCGCGCCAGCGGCCGGCGCCCCCGGACCCGTGGCGGATTTCGTAGCTCTCCAGCCGAACCGGGAAGCGGAATTCAAGGATTTCCGGATCGGTCAGCCGCGAGTTTGTCATATTGGTCTGCACCACATCGGTTCCATTGAAGCCCTCGCCTGCACCCGAACCGCCGCTGATCGTCTCGTAATACTGATACTTCTCGTTCCCGAACGTGAAATTATTCATGGTGCCTTGCGATGCGCCTTGGACGCCCAGCGCGCCGTAAAGAGCGTTGGTAATGCAGGTAGACGTTTCCACATTTCCTGACACGACCGATGCCGGATAATGCGGATTAAGCATGGAACCGGGCGGTATGATCACGTGCAGCGGTTTCAGGCAGCCTGCATTGAGCGGGATATCATCGTTGACGAGGGTACGGAAGACATACAGCACTGCCGCCATGCACACGGCGGACGGCGCATTGAAATTGTTCTCCAGCTGGCTCGATGTGCCACTGAAATCGATCTCCGCGCTGCGTTCCGCAGCATTGACCCGCACAGCGACGTTGATGACAGCGCCATTATCGAGCTTCAGCTCGTAGCTGCCGTTGCGCAGGGCGCTGATCACCCGGCGCACGGCTTCCTCGGCGTTATCCTGCACGTGGCCCATGTAGGCGCGCACCACGTCCAAGCCGAAATGGGTCACCATCTTGCGCAACTCCTCCACGCCCTTCTGGTTGGCGGCCACCTGGGCACGGAAATCGGCCATGTTCTGGTCGGGATTGCGTGCCGGGTAGCGCGCGCTTGCCAGCAGCGCCCGCGCTTCGGCGTCGCGCAACTGCCCGCCAGCGGCGCCGTCCACCAGCTTGAAGTTGTTGATCAGAACACCCTCTTCCTCAATGGTGCGGGAATCGGGAGGCATGGAACCGGGCGTGCTGCCGCCGATATCGGCATGGTGGCCGCGCGAACCGACGTAGAACAGGATCTCTTGCCCAGCTTCGTCGAAGACCGGTGTGATGACAGTAACGTCAGGCAGATGGGTGCCGCCGTTGTACGGATCGTTCAACATGTAGACGTCGCCTGGATGCATGCGGCCGGCGTTTTCACGCATGACGGTCTTGATGCTTTCGCCCATGGAGCCAAGATGGACCGGCATATGCGGGGCGTTGGCGATGAGGTTGCCCTCCGCGTCGAAGATGGCACAGCTGAAATCGAGCCGCTCCTTGATGTTGACCGAGTACGCGGTATTCTGCAGGCGCAGCCCCATTTGTTCGGCAATCGACATGAACAGGTTGTTGAAGATTTCCAGCATCACCGGATCGGCCGTGGTGCCGATGGCGCGGCGCACTGGCAGCGCTTCAATCCGCGTCAGCACGAGGTGGTCTTGCGGCGTGACTTCGGCCTGCCACCCCGGTTCTACGATCGTGGTGGCGTTGGCCTCGGCAATGATGGCCGGGCCTTTGATGATGTCCCCGATGCGGGTAGTGCCGCGCTTGAACAGGCCCGTGTCGTGCCATTGCCCGGCGCTGTACATGCGAACAGTCTGCGTCGGCGCCAGCGGGGCGTGGCGCGGCGCCTGCTGCGGAGCGGCTTCCGGCGGCGCGTCGGATTTGCCGATGGCTTCCACCGACACGGCTTCGACAATCAGCGCCTTGGCTGGCATCAGGAAGGAGAAGCGCTTGCGGTAGGCGGCCTCAAATTGCGACTTCATGCTGTCGACCGTATCGTACAGTACGATCAGGGCTGAATCGGTTCCTTCGTAGCGCAGGTGGGCGCGGCGCACCACGCTGATACGCTCCTCCGCGACGGACTGCGACCGCAGCTCGTCCGCCGCACTTTGGGCCAATTCCTGCAGACGCGCCTCCAGCACCGGCAAAGCCTCAGGCGCAAGCCGAACTTCAACAGCGCTCTCGCGCATGGCAGTCTGGTCGGCCAGGCCCATGCCGTAGGCGGACAAGACCCCCGCCAGAGAATGGATGAAGACCGTCTTCATGCCCAGCGCATCGGCGACCAGGCAGGCATGCTGGCCGCCGGCGCCGCCAAAACTCGTTAAGGCGTACTCGGTCACGTCATGGCCACGCTGCACGGAGATCTGCTTGATCGCGTTGGCCATATTGCCGACCGCGATTTCAATGAATCCTTCAGCCACTTGTTCGGGCGAAGACGGGGCGCCGGTAGCGGCTTCGATTTCAGCCGCCATGGCGCTGAATTGCTGGCGGACCGTGTCCGCGTCCAGGGCTTGCGCTCCGTCGCTGCCAAAAAGCTTAGGGAAGAATTCAGGCTGGATCTTGCCCAGCATGACGTTGCAGTCGGTGACCGCCAACGGCCCGCCGCGGCGATAGCTTGCCGGTCCGGGATCGGCGCCCGCGCTATTCGGCCCCACACGAAAACGGCTGCCGTCGAAATGAAGGACCGAGCCGCCGCCGGCAGCCACGGTATGAATGCTCATCATCGGCGCGCGCATGCGTACGCCGGCAACCTGGGTTTCGAAGACGCGTTCGAATTCGCCCGAGAAATGCGAAACGTCGGTTGAGGTTCCGCCCATGTCGAAGCCGATGATTTTCTCAAAGCCGGCTGCGCGGCTGGCCCGCACCATGCCGACAATGCCGCCCGCCGGGCCGCTCAGGATGGAATCCTTGCCCTGGAAGGTACGCGCATCGGTCAGGCCGCCATTGGATTGCATGAATTGAAGGTTCACGCCCGGCAGTTCCGCTGCCACCTGGTCGACATAACGGCGCAGGATGGGGGACAGGTAGGCATCAACTACCGTCGTGTCGCCGCGCGCGACCAGCTTCATCATCGGGCTGACCAGGTGCGAGACGGAGACTTGTGTATAACCGATTTCGCGCGCAATCCTTGCCAGCGCGGCTTCGTGCTCGGTATAACGGTAGCCGTGCATCAGCACGATGGCGATGGAACGCAGGCCCTGGTCGTAATACGACTGCAGCCCGGATCGGGCGGTTTCGGTATCGAGTGGCCGCACCACCTCACCATGGGCGCCCATGCGTTCGTCGATCTCCACGACATGGCGGTACAACAGTTCGGGCAACACAATATGCCGGTCGAACAGGCGTGGGCGGTTCTGGTAGGCGATGCGCAACGCGTCGCGGAAGCCGCGCGTGATCGCCAGCACCGTCGGCTCGCCCTTACGCTCGAGCAGAGCGTTGGTCGCCACCGTCGTGCCCATTTTGACGGCATCGACCTGATCGACGGGAATGGGACCGCCGGCGGCGACGCCCAGCAGGTGGCGAATACCTGCCACGGCGGCGTCCCGGTAGTGCTCGGGGCTCTCCGACAGCAGCTTATGGGTAGTCAGGGTGCCATCGGGACGGCGCGCCACGATATCGGTGAAAGTGCCGCCACGGTCGATCCAGAATTGCCAATCCATTGCACTGCCTCGCTCTGTTCGTGAAGCAGTAATTGTAGTGCTAGAATGGCCCGCATGACGCCCCTCTTCACGGTCGCAGAAATTCGCGCCATCGAGCAAGCCGCTGCCTTGCGTTTGCCCGAAGGGGCACTCATGCAGCGCGCCGGCCAGGCCGGAACGAACGAGGCACTGGACCTTCTGCCTTTCACAACCAGCCGCGCCCACGTGCTGGTGCTCGCCGGCCCCGGCAACAATGGCGGCGACGCGCTTGAAACCGCTGCCCACCTGGGCCATGCAGGCGCCCAGGTCACTGTGCTGCACTTTCCGCCCGCCGCCACGCCTGCCGCTGAGCGCCAAACCGCGCTGCATCGGGCGCAAAACTCCCCTGCCCGGCTGGTTACCATTACCGAACCCGCTGTTGCGCAGCCCGTGGTCGCCGGCACTGAGTGGGCGCTGGTGATCGACGGCTTGTTCGGCATCGGCTTGGTGCGCCCGATTACCGGCGGGCTGGCGGCGCTGGTGGCAGCTATCAACGAATTAAAATGCCAGGTACTCGCACTCGACGTCCCGAGCGGATTGGATGCGGACACCGGCGCAGTGGTGGGAGGCGATGCAGGCATAGCGCTGCGCGCCACGCATACGGTCACCTTTATCGGCGACAAACCCGGCCTGCACACTGCCGAAGGCCGCGATCATGCGGGTATCGTGGTTTCGAGCAATCTCGAGATCGACCGCGACCTGTTCCCAGCCGCCAAGGCACAGTTGAACGACGTTGCGCTATTCGCGCATTGCGCCCGGCGGCGCAGGCATAGCTCGCATAAAGGCAGCAATGGCAGCGTGGCAGTGGTTGGCGGCGCGCGCGGCATGGCTGGCGCACCGATGCTTGCGGCGCGTGCTGCGCTGAATGCCGGCGCCGGGCGCGTTTATGCCTGTTTCGTCGGTGAGCCGCCGGCTTTCGACGCCGCGCAGCCGGAGCTGATGTGCCGCAGCGCGCAGGCGTACGACTTCAATAGCGCCGTTTTGGTGATCGGGCCAGGCATGGGAAGCTCGGCGGCTAGCGCCGAAATGCTCGCCAGCGCCCTGCATAGCCACAGCCCCGTCGTGCTCGACGCCGATGCGCTTAACCTGATCGCCGGCTCGGCAGCACTGCAATCCCAGCTCGGCCAGCGCGTCGAACCTTGCATCCTGACCCCGCATCCATTGGAAGCGGCGCGGCTGCTGGGCATATCGGCAACGCAGGTACAGGCCGACCGCCCCGCCGCCGCGCGCGAACTGGCCAGCAAACTGGCGGCGACCGTGGTGCTGAAAGGATCGGGAACGGTCATTGCAGCCCGCGGTGGCGCTATCGTCATCAACAACACCGGCAATCCGGCGCTTGCGACGGCGGGTACCGGCGACGTTCTTTCAGGACTATGCGGCAGCCTGCTGGCACAGGGCTGGCCGGAGTGGGAAACTGCATTGGCGGGCGTCTGGCTGCACGGCATGGCTGCCGACGTATTGGTCAGCGAAGGGACCGGGCCAATCGGCTTGACGGCAAGCGAACTGATTCCCGCGATCCGGACGGCGGTCAACCGCCTCGCGCTGCACCACGGCAGCTAGACGATCCGTCCCGCTGCGATGGTGATCACGCGGCCGCAGCGGGCCGCAATATGCGTGTCGTGGGTCACCAGTACCAGGGTCGATCCGTGCTCACGGTTCAATTCGAACATCAGCTGGATCACCGATTCCCCGGTTGCCGCATCCAGGCTGCCCGTGGGTTCGTCCGCCAGCAACAATGGCGGCTGCGTCACAAAGGCGCGCGCCAGCGCAACGCGCTGCTGCTCGCCGCCGGACAGGAATTTCGGATAGTGTTTGAGGCGGCTGGATAAACCAACGCGACCGAGCATGGCCTCGGCCTTCTCGCGCGCCGCACCGTCACCTGTGAGCTCCAGCGGCAGCATGACGTTTTCCACCGCCGTCAGATGCGGCAGCAGCTGGAAGGACTGGAACACGAAGCCCAGTTTTTCCTTGCGCAGGGCGGCACGCCCATCCTCGTCCAGCGCGAAGATATCGACGCCGTCAAGCACCACCTTGCCTTCGGTCGGCGTGTCCAGCCCAGCCAGCAAGCCAAGCAAGGTCGATTTGCCGGAGCCGGAAGCCCCTACAATGGCAAGCGTCTCGGCCTTTTGCACGGTAAAATCCACCCCATGCAGGATGGTCAGTTCGCCGCTGGCGTCGGCCACCCGCTTGCCCAGGCTGGAAACCGAAATTGCCGCCTGCGCCAGCTGCCTGGCAGATTGAGGAATATCACGCATGGTCATGTTCAAAAATTTAGTCCGCTGCTGCGCGGTGCTGATCCTGTTGTTCAGCGCCGCCACGAACGCCTATTCTGCATCAAAAACCGTCCTTGTGGTGGGCGACAGCCTGTCGGCCGAATACGGCATCTCCCGTGGCAGCGGCTGGGTCGCCCTGCTTGACCAGAGACTGAAGGAGCAAAAGATCGGGGCCAGCGTCATCAACGCCAGCGTGAGCGGCGAAACCACCAGCGGCGGCCGCACGCGGCTTCCCGCCCTGCTGAGTAAACACAAGCCCGATGTCGTGATCATAGAACTGGGCGCCAACGACGGCTTGCGCGGCCTGCCGGTGGCGGCGGCCGAAGCCAACCTGCGCAGCATGGTCGACGATTCGCGCAAGGCCGGCGCGCGCGTGCTGCTGGTCGGCATGCGCATGCCGCCGAATTATGGCCGCGACTATGCGGACAAATTTTTCGCCATGTACGGCGCCCTGAGCAAGGAAGTGAAAGTACCGCTGGCGCCCTTCATGCTTGACGGCGTCGCGCAGAAACTTGAACTGTTCCAGCCTGACCGCATGCACCCGCTGGCGCAGGCCCACCCTATCATCCTGGGCAATATCTGGCCCTATCTCCAGCCAATTCTGAAAACAAAATGAAGTACCCACAAATCCTGCCTATCGAAGACGTCCTTTCGCAACTGGACGAATTCGACACCATCATTGATGCCCGCAGCCCGTCCGAATACGCGCTGGACCATCTGCCGAATGCGATCAACTGCCCGGTGCTGGATGACGAGCAGCGCATTACCGTCGGCACCATGTATAAACAGGTCGGCTCATTCGAGGCGAAGAAAGTCGGCGCAGCCATGGTGTCCAAGAATATCGGCTACCACATCGAAACGCTTTGGCTGGACAAGCCAAAGGACTGGAAGCCGCTGGTCTATTGCTGGCGCGGCGGCAACCGCAGCGGTTCGATGGCGACGGTGCTGGCCAAGATCGGCTGGCCGGTGGTGCAACTGGATGGCGGGTACAAGGCCTTCCGCGCCGCGATCAACACCCAGCTTGAACAGGAGCCCCAGCTCGATTTCCGCGTCATTTGCGGCACAACGGGCAGCGGGAAAACTCGTCTGCTCGATACATTGGAAGCCGTTGGCGCACAGGTGCTGGACCTGGAGCAGTTGGCGGCGCACCGCGGCTCGGTTCTGGGCAATATCCCATGCCAGCCGCAGCCCTCGCAGAAGGCGTTCGAGACTTCCATTTGGGACCGCCTGCGCCGCTTCGATCCGAGCTTGCCCGTTTTCGTTGAATCTGAGAGCCGCAAGGTAGGCAGCCTGCGCGTGCCGGGGGCGCTGATGGAGCGCATGCGGGCTTCGCCTTGTATCGCGTTACAGGTTTCCCGGGCTGACCGGGTCAAGCTGCTGATCGAAGATTACCAGCACTTTGCCTGCAATGCGCCGGCGTTGAATGCGCAGCTGGAATTCCTGGTGCAGCTGCACGGGCGTGAGCGGATCGAGCGCTGGCAGGCGATGGCGACGGCGGGCGACATGCCGTCGCTGGTGGATGAACTGCTGGTGGATCATTATGATCCGGCCTATCTTAAATCGATTCATCGCAACTTCGTGCAGTTTGATAAGGCTGTTGAAGTGACGCTGCCGGATATTTCGCCTGAGTCGTTCGTGGCTGCCGCGCGCAGGCTGCATGGGGCTTGATGCTTAGAAGCGGTAAACCTGTGTCTGCCCCGCAGGGTCGGACACGCCATATCCGCCGTCAGCGTAAATAAAAAAGCCGGTGTCCACGTTAGCGGACACCGGCTTTTTTCTTAAAGCTCTTGGGCTTACTCGGCCTGCTTCTTGATCGTTGCGACTGGGCGCAGGATCTTTACTTTGGCTTTCTGCTTCAGCGCTTCGATGTAGCCAGTCATCTCTTGTTGGGCAACGATCTGGTTGATGCGCTGGGCTTCCTGTTCGCGGCGGTCTTTATCCTGTTCGGCTGGCTGGCTTACTTTACCGATGCGGTAAACGCCGTAGCCCTGGCCTGGGATTTCAACGCCTACATAGGCTGGCAGCTTCGATACGTCGGCTTTCAGCACGGCTGCAACTGCAACCGGGTTGATGCCTTCGGCTTTGGCGCGCGAGATGGTCTTCGCTTCGCCGAAGCCGGTTGCGTCGCCGGTCTTCTTGGCGGCAGCCAGCTTCTCTTCGCCTGCTTTCTTGGCGGCCTTCACGGCTTCTTCAATCGCTACGCGCTGCTTGATCGCAGACTCGACTTCAGCCAATGGCTTGCGGGAAGCGGGCTTGAATTCAACGATACGGCCAGCAACCAGGGTTTGCGGTGCAACCTCAACAGCTTCGGTATTGCGCTTGTTCTTCAGGACGTCGTCCGAGAACAGGGCAGTCAGGAACTTGGCGTTGTTGAATGGTGCGGCGCCCAGAATCGGATTAGGCTGGCGGCCTACGCCTTCCACGGTTTCGATCTTCAGCTTCAGCTTGTCGGCAGCCGGCTTCAGGCTTTCGTACTGCGTGTAGACGATGTCGGTAAAGTCGCCGGACATGTCGGCATACAGCTTGGCAGCTTTCTGCTTCTTGATTTCAGCCGCGATATCGCCCTTGACTTCATCCAGCGGCTTCACGTGAGTCGGCTTCAGTTCGGTCACGGTGATGATGTGATAGCCGTAATCCGATTCCACCAGGCCGCTGATTTCACCCTGCTTCAGCTTCAGGATTGCTTCTTCCACCGGCTTGACGAACACGCCTTTCTGCAGCACGCCCAGGTCGCCGCCTTTTTCAGCGGAACCAGGGTCTTCAGATTTGGCCTTGGCGATCTTCGCGAAATCGGCTGGGTTCTTGCGAATGTCGGCCAGGATGGCTTCAGCTTTGGCTTTGGCAGCTGCCTTGTCTTTGTCGCCCAGGATCAGGATGTGCGACGCACGGCGCGATTCCTGCTCGGTGAAACGCTTCTCGTTCGACTTGTAGTAGCTGGCCACCTCTTCGTCGCTGACGGTAACTTGCGATGCGAGCGAGTCCGCATTCAGCACGACGTATTCGATCTTGGCCGATTCCGGAATTTCAAACAGCTTGGCGTTCTTGTCGTAGAAAGCCTTCACCATTTCGTCAGTGACCTTCACGTTCGGCAGGAATTGCGAAACCGGCAGTGCCAGTTCCTGCACTTCGCGTTCCTGTGCGCCGAAGTCGGAGATCGCTTTGGCCACGGTGCGTGGGACAAAGGCGCTCAGCTCGATGCCGCTGGACACCTGCTCCAGGGTCAGCTCATTGCGCAGCTGGCTCTGGTGCATGTTCACGTTCATACCCTGGTTTGCCAGGATCTGAATGTACTGCTCTTTGTCGAAAGTGCCGTCGGCCTTGACCAGCATCGGCAGTTGCGCCAGCACGGTTTGCTGGATCTTTGCGTCGCTGACAGTCAGGTGGGCTTTCTGGATTTCGGCGTTCATTGCGCGCTGGGCGATCAGCTGATCCAGGATGTTCTGCTTGAACTCCGGGGTGTCGAACAGTTTCTGGTCGAACTGTTTACCCATTTGCTGGCGCATGCGGTCCAGCTGGTTGCGCTGGGCGTTTTCCCATTCCTGCTGGGTAAGCGGATAGTTGCCCACCTTGGCGATGGTATTCGCGTCTTCGCCGAACAGCTTGACGCCGCTGACACCGACCAGCACAAAGGACGGCACAATCAGGAGCGCCAGGAGAATCTGCATCAGCTTTTGATGCGTACGTACGAAATCAAACATGTCAGCTATTGTTTTCCTAGAGTGGAGGCTTTAAAACTGCTCGCGCGATTTTACAGGGCAGTTGCTCCAATAGCAAATGAAAAAGCCCCACAGTCTTGCGGACATGTGGGGCTTTCTCGGGATTCTGGCGGAGCGGACGGGGCTCGAACCCGCGACCCCCGGCGTGACAGGCCGGTATTCTAACCAACTGAACTACCGCTCCAGGTAGTGTATGTGCGTTTGCTGGCGGAGCGGACGGGGCTCGAACCCGCGACCCCCGGCGTGACAGGCCGGTATTCTAACCAACTGAACTACCGCTCCAGCATTCACAACACAGGTACTACGATTTGTTTAAGTGGTGGGCGTTGAGAGGGTCGAACTCCCGACCTAATCCTTGTAAGGGATCCGCTCTACCAACTGAGCTAAACGCCCGCTTAAACTGCCCGGTAAGCATCACTGCTTACCGAAGGCCATTA
>JBCNPK010000063.1:0-28960 GCA_039593355.1 Pseudoduganella sp. | reverse complement strand
CCGGGCGGCCCACCAGGATCGGGCGCGCCAGCTTCTCGTCGACCACCACCTGCACCGCGCGCAGGATGCGCTCTTCTTCGCCTTCGGCGTAGACGATGCGCTTCATTTCCGTCGGGGTCTGCTTGGCCACCGCGAACACCGGCTTCATGAAGGTGCCGGAACGGTAGACGAACTGCTGCAGGCTGTCGGCGTAGGCTTCCAGGTCCTTGATCGGGCGGGTGGCGACGCCGGAATCGGCCGCCGCCTTGGCCACGGCCGGCGCGATCTTGGTCAGCAGGCGCGGGTCGAACGGCATCGGGATCAGGTATTCCGGACCGAAGGCCAGGTTGGCGATGCCGTAGGTGGTGGCGACGATGTCCGACTGCTCGGCGTGCGCCAGGTCGGCGATCGCATGCACCACGGCGATTTCCATTTCGCGCGTGATGGTGGAAGCACCGCTGTCGAGCGCGCCGCGGAAGATGTAAGGGAAGCACAGCACGTTGTTGACCTGGTTCGGGTAGTCCGAACGGCCGGTGCAGATGATGGCGTCGCCGCGCACGGCTTTCACGTCTTCCGGCAGGATTTCCGGGTTCGGGTTGGCCAGCGCCAGGATCAGCGGGTTGGGCGCCATCTGCTTGACCATGTCCTGTTTCAGCACGCCGCCTGCGGACAGGCCGAGGAAGATGTCGGCGCCTTCGATGCAGTCGGCCAGGGTGCGGTGCGGCGTCTCGCGGGCGAAGCGTTCCTTGTCCGGGTCCATCAGCTCGGTGCGGCCCTTGTAGACCACGCCGGCCAGGTCGGTGACCAGGATGTTTTCGATCGGGAAGCCGAGGTCGACGATCAGGTCCAGGCAAGCCAGGGCCGCCGCGCCGGCGCCGGACACCACCAGCTTGACGTTCTTGATGTCCTTGCCGATGTATTTCAGGCCGTTCAGGATGGCCGCGCCGACGATGATGGCGGTGCCGTGCTGGTCGTCGTGGAAGACCGGGATCTTCATCTTCTCGCGCAGCTTGCGCTCGATGTAGAAGCACTCGGGCGCCTTGATGTCTTCCAGGTTGATGCCGCCGAAGGTCGGCTCCAGCGAAGCGATGATGTCGACCAGCTTGTCCGGGTCGGATTCGTTGATCTCGATGTCGAAGACGTCGATGCCGGCGAACTTCTTGAACAGCACGCCCTTGCCTTCCATCACAGGCTTGGAGGCCAGCGGGCCGATATTGCCCAGGCCCAGCACGGCGGTACCGTTGGAAATCACGGCCACCAGGTTGCCGCGCGCCGTGTATTTATAGGAGTTGGCCGGGTCGATGACGATTTCTTCGCATGGCGCAGCCACGCCCGGGGAGTAGGCCAGCGCCAGGTCGCGCTGGTTGGTCAGTTG
This sequence comes from Pseudoduganella sp., assembly GCA_039593355.1. GTDB lineage: Bacteria > Pseudomonadota > Gammaproteobacteria > Burkholderiales > Burkholderiaceae_D > Rugamonas. The sequence goes on along the minus strand of JBCNPK010000063.1, from coordinate 27,606 downwards.
CTTGGTTGGGGTGACGCTGATCTTGCCGGGCCTTGGGCACTCGTGGTATTCCAGTGCGGCGGCGCGCAGTTGTTGGCGAAGTTCTTCTTTCTTGTCAGATCCCGAATCCATGCTGTACTGCCCCTTCTATCCTGTGTCCGAAAGGTACCGATTCTAGCAGATAGAGGGCTTGCTCTAACGTAGGTATTTATACCAATTCCAAATAATCATCGGTTTCAATTGGCTTTCAATTAAGAATAAACGCGTCCGGGGTGCTTTTTCTTGCCGCGCAAGTTAATGCCGTATGGCAACGCAATTTTCCTGCGCCATACAATGTCGCGGCGACGACAATGCTGACTTGCGGCACGAAACCATAAAATCTTGTTGCGCTAAATCGAATTTGGTTGGAATATTCGGCGCAGACAACTTTACTTATGGCACTTTTGTTCCTAGACTGAATTTACTGGCACTTTACGAAGGGAAAACCCATGCGTAACGCACTCTGGCATTCCTGGGCCCGACTGTCCGGCATCCTGTTTCCACTGAGCGCCGCCGCTTTATTTTTCACCCCGCAGGACTCGAACTGGGTCCTGATGCTGGCCATGGCCGCTCTCGCTTCGGGCGCAACCTGGGTCCACCTCAGGGGCAAACACTAAGGACGAGGCCGGCCTGCCCCGCTAGAATGGCGGGATGCTCTCCGAATTCGACCTGATCAAACAATACTTCGTGCGCCCTGCACAGGGCCGCGCGTCCCTTGGCATCGGCGACGATTGCGCCCTGCTCACCCCGTCGCCGGGGATGCAGACTGCCATTTCTTCCGACATGCTGGTTGAGGGCCGCCATTTCTTTGCCGGCGAAGATGCCCAGCGCCTGGGCCACAAGAGCCTGGCCGTCAACCTGTCCGACCTGGCCGCCATGGGCGCCCGCCCGGTAGCGTTCACGCTGGCCCTGGCGCTGCCCGCCGCCGAACGCGCCTGGCTGGAAGGCTTTTCGCGCGGCCTGTTCGCGCTGGCCGATGCGCATGGCTGCGAGCTGATCGGCGGCGACACCACCAAGGGCCCGCTGAATATCTGCATCACCGTGTTTGGCGAAGTCGCGCCCGGCAGCGCCCTGCGCCGCAGCGCGGCGCGTGCCGGGGACGATGTCTGGGTCTCCGGCACCCTGGGCGATGCGCGCCTGGCCCTGGCCGGCTACCTGGGCGAGCTGGCGCTGCCGCCGGAAGCGCTGGCCGCCGCCGGCACGCGCATGCACACGCCGACGCCGCGCGTGGCGCTGGGCGTGATGCTGGCCGAGCGCGGCCTGGCGCACGCCGCCATCGATATCTCCGACGGCCTGGTGGGCGACCTTGGCCACATCCTCGAAAAATCCCATGTCGGCGCCACGCTCAATGCCGACGCCCTGCCGCCCGGGCCCGTGCTGTCCACCCAGCCGCCCGCCTTGCGCCGCGCCTTCACCGCCGCCGGTGGCGACGACTACGAAATCTGCTTCACCGCCCCGGCCGCCAACCGCGACGCCATCCTCGCCGCCGGCGCCGAGTGCGGCACGCCGGTCACCCGCATCGGCCGCATCGACGCCGCAAAAGGCCTGCGCTGGACCGACGCCAGCGGCACCCCGCTAACGCTGGAACTCTCCAGCTTCGACCACTTCACCAGTTGAACTAGCGTGCTGCCGGCAGCGGCAACTGGCGCTGGTATGCGCCGGGCGGCTTGCCCACCAGCGCAGAAAAATCCTTGATGAAATGGGCCTGGTCGAAGTAGCCCAGGTCGAGCGCCAGTTGCGCCAATGAGCCGGCGTCGCCTGCTTGCAGGCGCGCCACCGCTTCGTGCATGCGGTAGCGCTTGATCACCCACTTCGGGCCGACGCCCACGTACTGCTGGAACAGGCGCTGCAGGGCGCGCTTGTCCATGCCCACCTGTGCAGCCAGCGCATCGACCGTCAGCAAGGCCGGATCGGCCGCAATCGCGGCCACCAGCGCCGCGGCCCGCGCGACATCCGCATCAGCTTGCGGCAGCCGCGCCAGCAGGAATGCTTCCGCGGTCGCCGCGCGCTGTGCCGCCGCGCCAACATCCGTGCAGGCACGCAGCTCATGTACCAGCTCCTCGCCAGCGGGGCCGAACACTTCGGCCAGCGCCAGACGCCGGTCCGAGATCTGCGCCACCGCACGGCCGAGGAAAGGCCGGAAGCCGCCTGGCCTGAACTTGACCCCGAACGCAAAACCCTGTCCCGCCAGCAATTTGGTGTAGCGTGCCGTGTGCACGCCGTACACGCCGTCGGTGTCTTGCTCGACCACGAGATGCACGTTTGGGTGCGGCAACGTTTCCTGCTGTTGCGGCGGATGGCCTTGCAGATCCCAGCCCACGAACCAGTAATGCTCCACCAGCCCCGCCAATGCCGCGCAAGGCGCCAGCCGTTCGTGGTGGAATGAACCTGCCGCCAATTGCGGAACCAGGATGCCGCGCGGCTGCGTTTCGATGTGTCGCGTTTTTCCAATCATCAGGGCACGCAATCTATCACAATAGGCCGCATGAAAACACTGATCCCATTACTATTCGCATTCGCCGCCGCGGCGGCCAACGCAGGAGACAAACCCATGCAAGTCGAAGGCACATTCGAAGTCAACCTGGCCCCCCAGCTGCCGGCCGACGGCCAGACCTGGGGCCGTCAAACCATTACCAAGACCTTCCACGGCGGGCTGGAAGGCAGCAGCCGCGGCGAAATGCTGGCTGCCGGCACCGCGGTCAAAGGCTCCGCCGGCTACGTCGCGCTGGAACAGGTCAGCGCCACGCTGGAAGGCCGCCAGGGCAGCTTCTTCCTGCAGCACTTCGGCCTGATGAACAAGGGCGCGCCAACGCTGACCGTCAGCGTGATCCCCGACTCCGCCACGGGCGAGCTGACCGGCCTGCAAGGCACGATGACGATCGACATCAGTGGCGGCCAGCACCGCTACACCTTCACCTACAGCCTGCCGCCGCGCTGACCTGCCATGTCATCAAGCGGTAACAAGCGGGAATTATGATCCTGCCTGTCTCCAACATATCACTCCCGTGAATTGTTTTAAGCCGCCCCCGCTTTACGCCCGGGCGGCATTTTTTTTATCCAGCCAGGGCGGTGTGGTCTTCGCCGGGTTCGCCGGCGCGGCGGCCGCTGCCGTGCATCAGCCAGTAGTGGTGGAAGGCGAGGCGGATGTTGTCGCGCAGCTGGGTGTCGTCCCAGGGCTTGGTGTAGAAGCGGTAGATGGCGCCGCGGTTGATCGAGTCGAGCACCGCTTCCAGCCCGGTGTAGCCGGAGAGGATGATGCGTATCGTGTCCGGATACATCTCCTTGACCTTGGCCAGGAACTCGGTGCCGCTCAGGATCGGCATGCGCTGGTCGCATACGATTACCTGCACCGGGTACAGCGCCAGCAGGTCGAAGGCCTCGGCCGGCGAGACCGCCGTCAGGATGCGGTAGCCGTCGCGGCGGAACAGGCGGTGCAGCGAGGACAGCACGTTGACGTCGTCGTCCACCAGCAGCAGGGTTTGCGGCGGTTCAGCCGCCACGTTCGGGTCGGGCGGCAGACTCTTGCCCGATTCGGCCAGCGCGCCCATTTCGCCTGCGGCCAGCGGGCGGCTGAAGAAGTAGCCCTGGATTTCGTCGCAGCGGTTGCGCCGCAGGTATTCCAGCTGCGGGCGCGTCTCCACGCCTTCGGCGATCACGCGCAACTTGAGGCTATGCGCCATGCTGATGATGGCCAGCGCTATGGCCGCGTCGTTGGGATTGGTGGTGATGTCGCGCACGAAGGCGATGTCGATCTTCAGCTTGTCGATGGGGAAGCGCTGCAGATACGCCAGCGACGAATAGCCGGTGCCGAAGTCGTCGATCGCCACCTTGATGCCCTGCTCCTTGAGCGCCGACAGCACCTGGATCGTGCGCTCGGCGTTCGACATCAGGGCCGTTTCCGTCAGCTCCAGCTCCAGCAATTCGGCCGGCACCTGGTGCCGCTCCAGCGCCTCCCTGACGTCCTTTTCCAGGTCGCCCTCGACGAACTGGCGGCTCGCTACGTTGACCGCAACGTGCACGCCGCCCACCGGGGTGCGCAGCCAGGACGCGATCTGGCGGCAGGCCGCATCGATGATCCAGCTGCCGACGCGGACGATCAGGCCGGTGTCTTCCAGCACGCTGACAAATTCCGCCGGATAGACCAGGCCATAGCCGGGACGGTTCCAGCGCAGCAGCGCTTCCGCTCCGCTGATGCGCCCCGTGGTGAGGTTGACCTTGGGCTGGTAGTGCAGTTCCAGCTCGCCGTTGTCCAGGGCGCGGCGCAGCGCCATTTCCAGGTCCAGCCGCGCCAGCACCTGCACGTTCATGCCGGCGGTGAAGAAGCGGTAGCCGTCGCCGCCGGCTTCCTTGGCGCGTTCCATGGCGGTATTGGCGTACTTGACCAGCGTTTCCGGGTCGTTGGCGTCGTCCGGATACATGGCGATGCCGATGGAAGCGGTCAGCGTGGCCTGGTGATCGTCCAGATCGAAAGGGTTGCGCAGGGCTTCGCGCACCTCGTTGGCCACCGCCACCGCGTCCTGCTGGTCGCGCGTCATGGTCAGGATCAGGGCGAATTCGTCGCCGCCCAGCCGGCCAACCGTGTCGCGCAGGCGTACGCACTGCACCAGGCGGTTGGAGAATTCGTGCAGCAGTTGGTCGCCCATGGCCGCGCCCATCGAGTCGTTCACCTTGCGGAACCGGTCCAGGCCGATGAACAGCACGACGATGCGCCATTCCTTGTCCTGCGCCAGTTCGATCGACTCGGCCAGGGTCTGGAAGAACAGGGTGCGGTTGGGCAAACCGGTCAGGCGGTCGTAGTGCGCCATGTGGCGCAGCCGCTCTTCGGCCAGGCGGCGCTCGGTGATGTCGCGCGCCACGCAGATCAGGGTGCGGTGCGCCGATTCGCCCTCGCTTTGCAGCAGCCAGTACACTTCCACCGGCACGGCTGCGCCGTCGCCGCGCAGCAGTTCGATTTCCGTCAGTTCCGGCGCCCGGTGCTGGTGTTGCGCCTGCGCGCGGGCGGCGGCGCCGGCTTTCTGCGCCTGTTCGGCCAAGGCTTCGCGCCCGCCCAGGCCCAGCCGCCCGGGCTCCAGCGACAGCAGCTGGCTGCGCGGATGGCCCAGCATGCGGCAGGCGCCTTCGTTGACGTCCACCAGCGACAAGGTATTGGTATCGATCAGGAAGATGGCGTCGGCCGTGGCATCCATGGCGCTGCGGAAGCGCTGCAGGTCGGCGGTGCGGGCGCGCACGGTCTGCTCCAGCACCTCGTTGTAGTCGCGCGCCTGCTTGTGCAGCAGGCGCACCTCCAGCATATTGTGGATGCGCGTCAGCACCTCGACCGGGTCGAACGGCTTGCTGACGAAGTCGCGCGCGCCGGCGTCCAGTGCCGACAGCTTCTGGTCCGGCTGCGCCGTCACCACCAGCACCGGCAGGTATTCCGGCTCCAGCGGTTTCAGCGCCTCCATCACGTCGAAGCCGCTCATGCCCGGCATGTGCAGGTCCAGGATGATCAGGTCGTAGCGGTGCTCTTCGTGCCACGGCGCCACCACGCGCGGATCGGTGGTGGAACTGACCTGCACGTAGCCGCTGGTCTGCAGCAGGTATTCCAGCAGCTGCACGTTGACCGGCTGGTCATCCACGATCAGGATGTTGGCGTTGAGGATATCGTCTCGGCTGATCACTTGGACGTACTCCCTTCTTCCTCCCTGCGCGCCAGGAAGGCCATGGTGCTGTTGATCGCTTCCGTGAACTCGTCGATGTTGATCGGCTTGATCAGGTAGCGGAAGAAACCTGCGGCCAGGCCTTTTTCCACGTCGCGTGGCATGGCGTTGGCGGTCAGGGCGATGACGGGGATGTGCGCAGTGCGCGGATCGTTGGCCAGCAGCTTGACGGCGTCCATGCCGTTCAGGCCGGGCAGGTTGATGTCCATCAGGATGATGTCCGGCTGGTGGGCGCGCGCCAGCTCCAGGCCGAGGTGGCCGTCCGGCGCGGAGATCAGCTTGAGGTCGGGGCGGAAGCTGATGATTTCCTCCACCAGCTTGAGATTGGCCGGATTGTCTTCCACGTACAGCACGGTGGTCGGCTCGCCCGCCTCATGGCGGTGGTGCTCGGCGGGGCGCTCGGCATTCGGGTCGACACGCGACGGCACCGGCTCGGTGGACGCCAGTTCGATCCAGAACATGCTGCCCACCCCCTGGCTGCTGGTGACGCCGATGGTGCCGCCCATCAGCTCCACCAGGCGCTTGGTCACCACCAGGCCGATGCCTGTGCCCTCCTCCGCCCCGCTCTCCTGGCCCAGGCGGTTGAAAGGCTGGAACAGCTGCTTGACCTGCTCCGGCTTGAGTCCCATGCCGGTATCCTGCACCGAGACGCGCACCAGGTTCTGGCCGCTCGGGCTGCAGTCGACCACCACGGCGCCGCCGTCGCGGTTGTACTTGATGGCGTTGGACAGCAGGTTCAGCAGGATCTGCTTGAGGCGCGTGCGGTCGGCCGTCACATTGGCGCCGCAACCGTCCGGGAACAGCAGGCGGATGCCGCGCGCCGTGGCCAGCGGCGCCACCATGCTCTCGCATTCCTGCAGCATCTCGTTGAGCGCCACCGGTTCCAGCGACAACGCCAACGCGCCCGATTCGATCTTGGCCAGGTCGAGGATTTCGTTGATCAGCGTGAGCAGGTGCCGGCCCGACTTCAGGATATGGTTGGCGAACTCGCGCTTTTGCGCCAGCGTGGAAGGCAGCTTTTCCGAAGTCAGGATTTGCGCGAAGCCGAGGATGGCGTTCAGCGGCGTGCGCAGCTCGTGGCTCATGGACGAGAGGAAGGCCGACTTGGCCTGGTTGGCGCTCTTGGCCTCTTCCATCGCCATGGCCAGTTCGTGGTTGGCCTGCTCCAGCTGCATGGTACGCGTGTGCACCCTTTCCTCCAGCTCTTCGTTCAGGCGCATGATCTCCTGCTGCGCCTTGCTGCGCTGCTCGGCCTCGCGTGCGATTTCGCTGTTGGACGTTTCCAGGTCGCGCGTACGGCTTTCGATTTCACTCAGCATCTTGTTGAAGGCGGCCGCCAGGTCCGCCACCTCGTCGTTGCTGGTGCCCGGCGCGCGGCGCGAGTAGTCGCCGGTGGCCACCACTTCGCGCGCCACGTCGGCAATTGCGAGAACCGGCTGGGTGACCACCTTGTTCAGGGGGCGCATCAGCAGGTAGGCAATGCACATCGCCAGCAGGGTGGCGAAAATGCCGATCGCCACGTAGTCGCCGAAGCGTCCCAGGATTTCGTAGTCGGCCTGCAGATAAACGGTGCCGAGCAGCTCGCCGTTGTCGCGGATGCGCCGGAACAGCATCATTTTCCCGTCTTCGAAAGCGACGCCCTCGGCTTGCGCGGTCTTCGGCGGGTTGACGTCCAGGCCCGGCGCCACGTAGGTGGCAAAGAGCTGGCCGCGCGCATTGTAGATGGCGCCCGCGTTGACCTTGGAGCGCAGGCGCAGCAGGGCCAGGTTTTCCTTGGCCAGGCGCGGATCGTCGAAAGTCAGGGCCGGCGCGCTCATATGCCCGAGCAGCTCGGCCTGGGTGATCATGTCGGCACTGAGCGACTGGTGGTAGGCGCGCAAGTCGTAGGCGATGATGGTGCCGAGTGAAACCAGCAGGGACACCAGCGTCACCAGCATCACCACGCCAAGCAGCTTTTGCGGCAGGGAGCGGCGGCGCGCGTTCATCCCGCCACCTGCTGCACGCGGTAGGCGGCCGACAGCATGCGCGCACTGATCTTCAGGCGCGCAGCAACCGCATGTTTGAGCGAGACTTCGAAGCGCAGGCGTTCGTCGGCGATGACGAAGTTGATCATGCTGCCCAGGCCATAGGTTTCGTCGGCATCGGTCACGGTCAGCACGGGCTGGCCGCGGCTGGCCGACAGCAGTTCCTGCGCCAGCGCCTTGTCCTGCGAAGCGACGAACAGCATGTGGATGCCGGCCAGGCTGTCGCCGCGCTTGACGCGCTTGACCAGCACGGGACGGCCATTGGCGTTGCGGCCGGCGACCGTCTGCTCGAGCTGGTCGGCCAGGGCATCGGCGCCGGCTACGCCGATCACCACCGGACTGTCGGGGCGGGCGAAGCTGCCTTCCGGCCATTCGACGAAGCCGGCAAATTTGAACAGGTAGGCGGCCTTGACCTGGCGTTCCAGGCTGGCAGCCTGGGCGTGGGCAAGCCTCGGCCAAAGCGCTGCCCAGAGCGCAGCCAACAGCAGCGCCACCCAGAAACCGGGACGTCTTCCTTGGAGAGTCCTCACCGCCGTGCCTCGCGAACAGGGGATTTGGGCCATTCTATCGCTGAGCACTAATCCGTGGCGCATTTATTGATTTGCCGCAGCAGATCAGCCTCCGCCGACTTGCAAGTTAGTCGTGATACCACATTATTGCGCTGCAGCGTGGTCAATCCGTCCAGCTGCGCGCTAGAATGGGTTCAAACGCTTTTGTTTGCTAAAGGAGCCACAAGTGAGTACAGACATCAACGAACTGGCCGCCCAGGTGGGTAAGGCCCTGCAGGACAAGGGCTTGCTGTTGGCAACCGCGGAATCGTGCACCGGCGGTGGCATCTCGACTGCCATCACTGACATTGCCGGCTCCACCGGATGGTTCGACTGCGGCTTCGTGTGCTATTCGAACGCATCGAAGACGGAAATGCTGGACGTGCCGGCGGCCATGATGGCGCAATTCGGTTCCGTCAGCGAGGAGGTGGCGGCCGCCATGTGCCAGGGCGCGCTGGGCTCCAGCAATGCCCATGTGGCGGTCTCGGTGACCGGCATTGCCGGCCCGACCGGCGCGGTGCCGGGCAAGCCGGTCGGCACGGTGTGCTTCGGCTGGGCCAATGCGGATACGGTGCATACCGAGCGCCTGGTGTTCGCCGGCGACCGCAAGGCGGTGCGGGCACAGACCATCGAGCATGCGTTGAAAGGTCTGCTGCGCTTTATCAATTGAGCAGGCGGCTGCGGCGTTCGGCCGCAGCCGGCTCGAACAGGGTCAGCCCCGCAATGGCGCGGCTGATCGCGACGTACAGGTAGCGGCGTTCCTCCGCGAATTCCTCGCCGTTGCGGGTGGCGCGCGGGAACTGGCCTTCTTCCATATACGGCAGCAGCACGTGCTGCCATTCCCTTCCCTTTGCCGACTGCACGGTGGCCAGCGCCAGCGCTTTGCCAGCGCCGCCCCGTCCTGTGGCCTTGCCGCGCGTTGCCACCTGGCGGCGGCGCAGTTCTTCGAGGAAGGCCGGCGCCGTCGCATCGCCCTGGCGGCCGGCGAAATCCATGAAGGCGCGCAGGGTGCGCAGCACGGAGTCGGCGTGGACGCGGTTGACGAAGGTGCGGCGCGTGGCAGCCGGCAAATCGAGGCCGTTGCTGGCCAGTTGCAGCAATTGCGCTGCGCTGGCCGTGGCGGCTTGCGCCTTCATCTGGGCCAGCACCCCGGCCAGGCGCTGCTTCCAGCGCCGGGTGGCCCCGCTGTCGTAGTGCTGCTCGGCGCACAGCAGGCCGCTGAACATGAATTCCAGGGTTTCCGGGTCGCGCACCACGGCGTCTTTCTGCTGCTGATAGGCGTCGCCCGAGCCGTACATGGCATGGCTGGACTCGTAGTCGCGGCGGTCGCCCGAGACGGCGAAATAGGTTTGCAGGCCGTCGACCATCAGTTCGCAGCTTTCCTTGTCCGCCTTCAGCGTGCTGTAGTCGCCGCTGGCGACGTGCAGCAAGGCGCGCAGCGCCATGATTTCCGGGCGCTTGAGGTAGGAGGCGAAGCCGTCGCACTGGTACGGCAGGCCGGCGTCCAGCATCGCGTTTTCGATTTCCACGCTCTGGTCCACTTCGCGCAGGATGATCGCCAGGCCGGGGCCCAGCGCCAGCTCTTTCGCCTTGGCGACGACCGCCTGGGCGCAGGCTTGCGGGTCGGCCTGGTCGTATTCGACGTGGCGCACTTCGGAATAGGTGTCCGGGTGGGATTCGAAGCCGCATTTCGGCAACGCGCGCTCGAGCAGCTTTTTCAGCGACACGCCGCAGCGGCGCGATTGCGACAGCGGCAGGCGTTCCGCATCCGGGAAGGCCAGTTCGAAGCCGCCGCCCGAGAAGCGCGGATCGGCGCCGCGTTCGGCGTTGATCACCTGGTGGCGGTCGCCCACCACCACCAGCCGGGCATTGCGGCGGAACAGTTGCAGCAGCTCGAATTCGGCGGCGTTCACGTCGTGCCACTCGTCCACCAGCAGCAGGTCGGCCTGCGGCATGTCGTGCACGGCTTCCGGGAAGCGGCGCAGGATGGAAACCAGGTCGGTGGCGTAATCGACCGGCGCCTGCCACAGGATATGGCCGGCCTGCGGCTGGCGGCGGCGTTCGAATTCGTGGAAGATCTCAACGATCTCGCGGTCTTCCAGCTGGAACTGGTTGCACAACTCGTCGAAGGTGAAGTCGTCGAATACCTCATCCTCGAAACGCAGCGTGGCCAGGGTGGCCTTCATCTGCGCCAGCAGCTGCAGCATCATCTCCACGCGTTGGGTGCTGCGTTCAAAATCGAAGTCGAACTCGGTGTAGCGGCCTTCATGGCGCTGCCAGACCGAGTTGGCGGCGGCCACCAGCATGGGACGCATCTGCTCCAGGCTGGACCAGCGCTCGGGCAGGTCCAGCCAGTTGCCGTGTTCGGCGATGCGGGTCAGCTGGGAACGGGCCAGCGCCTCCACCGTCAGCACCTGCACCTTGCGCTCGGGGCATTCCAGCGCCAGCTTCTCGTAGAAACGCTGGCGCGCACCGTCCGAAAAGCACAGGCCGAGGACGACGCCCGGTTCCCGTGCCGCCAGCATGGCCAGCGTGGTAGTCTTGCCAGTCCCGGCGCGCGCCTCGATCATCAAGGTCTGGGCGCGGGAATTCAGGATCGCTTCCTGCTCGCTGGATGGTGAAACTCGCATGCCTGTTCGATTGGTGCCAATGAAAAGACGCATTCTACCTTGGCTGGCCGCGCTGGCCCTGGCCGCCCTCGCAGCCGGCGCCGCCAGCGCCCGGCCGCTCACGGTGTACGCCGCAGGCGACATCGCCGACTGCCGCTACAGCCGTGCCGCCTATTCCGGCGCCGCGGAAACCGCCGCCATCATCGCCAAGGGCGACCCGCAGGCCCTGGTCCTGTCCCTGGGCGACCACACCTACCCGAGCGGCACGCCGGCCGAATTCCGCGACTGCTACGCGCCCACCTGGGGCCAGTTCAGGGAACGCACCCGGCCCACGCCCGGCAACCATGAGTACGGCAGCGGCAAGGCCGACGGCTACTACGAATATTTTGGCGAGCTGGCCGGCCCGCGCGGCCGCGGCTATTACAGTTTCGACAAGGGCGGCTGGCACTTTGTCTCCCTGAACAGCCACCTGAATGCCGTAGACCACCAGCGCCAGCTGGTGTGGCTGAAAGACGACCTGGCCACCAGCAAGGCGCGCTGCACCCTCGCCTACTGGCACGCGCCCATGTATAGTTCTGGCGGGCACACCCCCACAAAGAAGATGCAGGACGTGTGGCGCGCCCTGCAGGAAGCCGGCGTCGAGCTGGTGCTGTCCGGTCATGACCATGACTACGAGCGCCTGGCGCCGATGGACGCCGACGGCCAGCCTGACGCGGCGCACGGCGTGCGCCAGTTCGTGGTCGGCACCGGCGGCGCCTTCCTCACGCCCTTCCTCTGGCTCAATGAGCAGAGCGAAGTGCGCTCCAACTGGCGCACCGGTGTGCTGAAACTGGTATTGAAGGAAAACAGCTACGAATGGGAGTTCCTGGCGGTCGAAGCCAAGGCCGAGCCGGAGCATCCGCAGCGGGAGGCCAGCGACAGCGGCGCGGCCAACTGCCACTGATAACAGGAGCATCAATGCAAAACACGGTTCACTTCGTCCTGCAAGGCAAGGGCGGTATCGGCAAGACCTATGTATCGACCATCCTCGCGCAATGGCTCAAAACCAAGAGCGACACCGTGCTGCGCTGCTACGACACCGACCAGGAAAACACCACCTTCTCGCGCTACAAGGCGCTGGACGTAAAGCACGTGCCGGTGATGACCGAGTCGCGTACCATCGACCCCAAGCGCTTCGACGCGCTGATGATCGACATCCTGGAAGAAGACGGCAACTGCGTGATCGACAACGGCGCCAACACCTTTTCGCCGCTGATGGCCTACCTGATCGAGAACGACTGCTTCAGCCTGCTGGAAGAGTCGGGCCGCAAGGTCTACATCCACACGATTGTCGGCGGCGGCGATACGCTGCACGACACGGCGATGGGCTTCGTCACCACGGCCAAGTCGACCCAGGTGCCGCTGGTGCTGTGGGAGAACGAGCATTTCGGGCTGCTGCAATCGGCGTCCGGCAAATCCTTCCTCGAATCGCAGACTTACGCCGACAACTCGCAGCGCGTGCGCGGGCGCGTGGTGCTGAGCGCGCGCAATGCCGACACCTTCGGCGCCGACGTGAAGAAAATGAACACGGGCCGCCTGACGGTGGACGAGGTGAAGGCCAGCGACAAATTCAATGTGATGGAAAAGCAGCGCATCAAGGTCGTGTTCCGCGACCTGTTCGAACAACTCGACCTGGTGAACTGGTAATGGCCCTCGATCCGCAGAAGCTGCGTTTGCATGTGTTTGAAAAGACTGGCATCAAGGTCGATGTCGACGATCCTATTTTTGCGCTGGTGGCGCTGAACGAGGCCGTGCTGGAGGAGGCGGTTGAGCGGCACTTGGCGCGTCTGGACGGCGCCCATGCCCCGGCCGCGGCGTCCGGCGCCTCATATGTGCCGCCGCCCGGCGCCCGCCCTATCCCCACCTCGCACGAACCGTTTTCCCGACGCGAGTTGCGCCTGCTGGCGGCCGCCGCCGGCGTGGCTGTACTGACCGCCGCCCTGGTGCTGGTCGGCCAAGCCATCTTCAGCAAGCCGGCGGGCATTCCTCCGGCCAAGCTCGAGCGCGCGCTGCAGACGCTTGATCCCAAGACTCGCGCTGCCTTCGAGGCCGAGTTAACCCGGTAAACCTGGGTCTGACCCGCAGGGTCAGACCCTGTCTGCGGCGCGGCTATTGGTGTTGGTTGTGCGCTGTTGATCTTCCCAAAAAGTCAAAGGCCCAGAACCAAGCCCATGGCCATAAAACCGTTGAGGGTCAGACCCTCGGGTCTGACCCAGGTTCACCGGTTTTCATGCTAACATATGAATACATATTCACTTGTTTACCATGGCTATTTATCCCGACAACGACGCTTCGGTCGCCGAGCTGGCTGATTTGTTCCATCTTCTTGGCGATCCCACCCGCCTGCGCATCGTGCTGGCCTGCCTCGAGCAGCCGATCGCGGTCAGCGACATCGCAAGTTCCCTGCAGCTGAGCTCCTCCCTGGTCAGCCACCACCTGCGCTTGCTGCGCGGGGCCCGTATCGTCAAGTCGGAGCGGCAGGGCAAGCAAGTTTTCTACTCCACCGCCGATGCCCACATCAGCGGTGTCCTGCGCGATATGCTGGAGCACATCGCCGAACCATCGAACGGTAACGAACAATGAGCGCGCACCACCACCACGGCCATGGCCACGATCACGGCCACCATCACCACCATCACGGCGACCCTGGCCACGGCCGCGCCTTCGCCATCGCGATCACGCTCAATGCCGCCTTCGTTGCCATCGAGTTCTTCTACGGCTTCCTTGCCAATTCCACCGCCCTGATGGCCGATGCCGGCCATAACCTGTCCGACGTGCTGGGCCTGATGCTGGCCTGGGGCGCCGCGATGCTGGCCAAGCGCGAGCCATCCGGCCGTTATACCTATGGCCTGCGCAGCAGCTCGATCCTGGCAGCGCTGTTCAATGGGATGCTGCTGATGGCGGCCACCGGCGCCATCGCCTGGGGCGCGGTGGAACAGCTGTTGGAGCCGCACCCGGTGCAGGGCCTGACCGTATCGGTGGTGGCGGGCATCGGCATCGCCGTCAACGGCATTTCGGCCTGGCTGTTCATGAGCGGCAGCAAGGACGACATCAACATCCGCGGTGCCTACCTGCACCTGGCGGCCGATGCGGCCATTTCGCTGGGCGTGCTGGTGGCGGGCCTGCTGGTGTCCTATACCGGCTGGGCGTGGATCGACCCGGCGGTGTCGCTGGTGATTGTGGTGCTGATCATGAAGAGCACCTGGTCGCTGCTGCGCGAAGCGCTCGACATGACGCTGGGCGCTGTGCCTGGCAACGTCGATGTGGCGGAGGTGGAAGCCTTCCTGCTGGCCCGCCCGGGCGTCGGCGGCGTGCATGACCTGCATATCTGGTCGATGTCGACCACCGACGTGGCACTGACCTGCCACCTGGTGATGCCGGGCGGTTACCCGGGCGACGTGGCGATCGACGAGATTGCGCGCGGGCTGAAGGAGCAATTCGGCATCCAGCACACGACCTTGCAATCCGAACAAGGCACCACGCAACACGCGTGCAGCCTGCACGGCCACGCCCATGCCCAGGAGAGCGAAGCCGGCGGCACCTGCGGTCACGACCATGATCATGACCATGACCACAATCACGGCCACCACCACGGCCATTCCCACTAAGTCCAAGATCTCATAATCGCCCCGCCTGGCCGTCCAAGAATCGGGACGGCCTTGTTGCTTGTTAGCATTGCTTGACGCGACAGCAACCATATAAATCAATCACTTACCGGAATCCGCACGGCAGGCATAGCGCTTGCTGATGTGTCCGGACCCCGCCTGCTGCGCGGGGGCCTGACAACAACGGAGACCGGTATGCAAAAGAAGCGCCCCCTTACCCTTTACATCCTGATCGCGATGCTGCTCGGCATCGCCGTCGGCTACGCCTGTAACACGGTGTTCCCCGACAAGAAACTCACCGCCGACATTTCCGCCCACATCTCGCTGGTTACCGACATCTTCCTGCGCCTGATCAAGATGATCATCGCGCTGCTGGTGTTCTCCACCCTGACCACCGGCATCGCCAACCTGAGCGACGGCAAGGCCGCCGGCCGCATCGGCGCCAAGGCTTTCGCCTGGTTCATCGTCGCTTCGCTGTGTTCGCTGGCACTGGGCATGGTGCTGTCGAACCTGATGCAGCTTGGCACCAACCTGGGCCTGCCGCTGCCGGCCATCGACGCCAGCACCGGCCTGAAGACCTCGGCCTTCACGCTGAAGGACTTCATCACCCACGTGGTGCCGAAGTCGCCGATCGAAGCCATGGCGAATAACGAGATCCTGCAAGTGCTGGTGTTCTCGATCTTCTTCGGCAGCGCCCTGGGCGCGCTGGGCGAGTCCGGCAAGAAGCTGCTGGACGTGGTCGACCAGCTGGCGCAAGTGATGCTGCGCATGACCGGCGCCATCATGAGCATGGCCCCGCTGGCAGTATTCGCCGCCATGGCTTCGGTGGTCACCACCAATGGCCTGGGCATCCTGGCCACGTTCGCCAAGTTCATGGGCGGCTTCTACCTGGGCCTATTCTGCCTGTGGGCGCTGCTGATCGGCGCCGGTTTCGTCGTACTGGGCCCGCGCGTGCTGCGCCTGGTCGGCATGATCCGCGAGCCATTCCTGCTGGCCTTCTCCACCGCCAGCTCGGAAGCGGCCTATCCAAAGCTGCTGGTGGCGCTGGACAAGTTCGGCGTGCAGCGCCGCATCTCCAGCTTCGTGCTGCCGATGGGCTATTCCTTCAACCTCGACGGCTCGATGATGTACTGCACCTTCGCCGTGCTGTTCATCGCCCAGGCCTACGGCATCGACCTCTCGCTCGGCACCCAGGTCACCATGCTGCTGCTGTTGATGCTGACCTCCAAGGGCATGGCCGGCGTGCCGCGCGCCTCGCTGGTGGTGATCGCCGCCACCCTGACCCAATTCCACATTCCCGAAGCCGGCTTGCTGCTGCTGATGGGCGTGGACCAGTTCCTCGACATGGGCCGTTCCGCCACCAACGCAGTCGGCAACGCCGTGGCCACCGCCGTCGTGGCCAAGTGGGAAGGCGCGCTGGGCGAGGAAGAAACAACCGACGAGCACACCTATATCCGTGCCGCGTAAGAAAACACAATCACAGGAGAACCACATGAAATACACGACCGCCACCCTGCTGGCCCTGGCCTGCTGCAGCGCGCAAGCCCAATCCAATGTGACCGTCTACGGCGTGGTCGACGCCGGCCTGGTCTTCGAACGCGGCGCCCCGACCGGCAATACCAGCAACGTGAGCAGCGGCGTCGCCTCCGGTTCGCGCCTCGGCTTCAAGGGCACGGAAGACCTGGGCAACGGCCTGTCGGCCGGCTTCGTGGTCGAAAGCGGCTTCGGCATCGACACCGGCGCGTCCGGCCAGGGCGGCCTGACCTTCGGCCGCCAGACCTTCGTGTCCCTGAGCAGCAATACCCTCGGCACCATCAGCGCCGGCCGCCAGTACTCGCCTTACTACAAGCTCCTGCGCGACGTCGGCGACCCGTTCGGCGACGGCCTGTCCGGCCAGGCTGCCAACCTGGTCGTGCCCAACCGCCGCATGGACAACTCCGTGGTCTATGCTTCGCCGAAGTTCGCCGGCTGGTCCACCGAGCTGGCCTACAGCGCCGGCGAAGTGGCGGGCGACGCCACCCGCAAACGCTCCCTGACCGGCGCGATCAACTACGAGCAAGGGCCATTGCACGTGGGCCTGGCCCACTTCCGCCGCGAAAACGCCACCATCGCCCAGCATGCGTACAACACCCTCCTGGCGGCGCGCTACACCCTGGGCAACTACACCCTGCACGCTGCCTACGCCGCCAACCGCGGCATGGGCACCGTGGGCGGCGGCGGCACCAGCCTGCTGGGCGGCTCGGGCACCGGCACCGTCACCAACACGTCCGGCGTGATCACCAACGCCACCGTCGGCCTGCCGGGCGCTTCCAGCCGCGACGTGGTGCTGGGCCTGTGCGCCACCTTCGGTCCGCACAGCTTCGCCGGCTCGGTCGTACAACACCTGGACCGCAGTGCAGCCAACCAGGACGCCCGCCAGTACGGCGTGGCCTACCTGTATGCCCTGTCCAAGCGCACCGACCTGTACACCTCGTACGGCCACATCAACAACCGCAACGGCGCTCCCTTCACCGTGGGTAATGCCACCGACGACGGCAAGGGCCATACGGCTTTTAACCTGGGGTTGCGTCACGTTTTGTAACCCAGGTTTGCTATAGTTGGCCTTGATGCCAGCACAGCCCGACACTCTTACCCCTGCCCAGGCGCCAACGCGCCCGGGCCAGCACGTCCGTACCCTCCTGGGCCTGGTGCTGCTGGCCGGGCTCGCGATGCCTTACCTGGCCTATTGGTGGGCCAACCAGCTGACCACGGAACGCCTGCACGACGCGGGCGCCCAGCGGCTCGAGGTGTACGCCAACAGCCTGGAAAACCTGCTCGACAAGTACGACCTCGTGCCGCGCATGCTCGAGCTGGAAAAGGACGTCGTCCAGCTGCTGGAAAAGCCCGGCGACGAAGATGCGCGCAACAGCGTCAACGAATACCTGGAAGGCCTGAACAAGAAGGCCGAATCCAGCAATATCTATATCGTCAACCTGCAGGGGCGTACTGTCGCTGCCAGCAACTGGCGCCAGCGCGACAGCTTTATCGGCGACGACGTCAATTTCCGACCCTATATCCGCAATGCCCTGCGCGGCCGCCCCGGCGGCTTTTACGGCGTCGGCACCACCAGCCTGGAGCCCGGCTACTTCTACGCGCACGGCATTTACAAGAACGACCGCATGCTGGGCGTGGCGGCGATCAAGGTCAGTATCGAAAGCCAGCAGCGCAGCTGGACCCAGGGCACGGACAAGGTCGCCCTGGTGGATGCCAACGGCGTGGTCTTCCTCTGCTCCGACCCCGAGTGGAAATTCAAGACCCTGAAGCCCCTCAGCGCCACGGTACGGGCTGAACTGGAGCAGACCCGCCAGTACTTCGCCCAGCCGCTGCCGGCCCTGACGCTGGCCTATGACGAGCCCCTGGCCAATGGCAACCGCCTGCTCGCCATCCGCGACGGACATACGCGCGCCGGCATGCCGCCCACCATGCTGGCGCAAACGCGCTCGCTGTCGCCGCGCGACTGGACCTTCATCTACCTGTCCGACCTGGATGCGGCGCGCGGCAATGCCAGCGTGGCCTTCCTGTTCGCCCTGCTGGGCTATGGCTTCCTGATCCTGCTCTTCATGTACTGGCGCCAGCGCCTGCGCTCGAAGGAAGAACTGGAACGCATGGTCGACGAGCGCACCGCCAGCCTGGCGCGCATGACCAAGGACTTGAGCATGGAAGTGGACGTGCGGCGCCAAGCCGAGCAGCAGCTGCAGATCACGCAGAACGAGCTGTTCCAGGCCGGCAAGCTGGCGGTGCTGGGACAGATGTCGGCCAGCATCACGCACGAACTGAACCAGCCGCTGACGGCGCTGCGCACCATGTCCGACAACGCCGTGCTGCTGTTCGAGCGCGGGCGCATGGACGACGTGCGCAACAACTTGAAGACCATCTCGCAGGTGGTGGCGCGCATGGGCACCATCACCGGCAAGCTGAAAGGCTTTGCCCGTAAATCGAATGCGGAGCTGGGGCCGGTGTCCATCCACACATCGATTTCCAACGCCCTGGTGCTGGTGGAGCGCCGCCTGCAGCTGGAGAAAATCACCTTCCAGCTGCGCATCGACGAGGCCGACATCTACGCCCTGTGCGACAGCAACCGTCTGGAGCAGGTACTGCTCAACCTGATGACCAACGCGATCGACTCGATGACGGGCAGCGAGGTGCGCGAGCTGCACCTGGCGGTCAGCAGCAAGGACGAGCGCGTGCAGATCCGCGTCTCGGACAGCGGCCCCGGCCTGACCGACGAAGCGCGCCAGCGCCTGTTCGAGCCCTTCTACACCTCCAAGCCGCAAGGCGAAGGCCTGGGCCTGGGCCTGGCCATTTCAGAACAAATCGTCCGCGATTTCGGCGGAAGCTTAAAAGCGGAACAGGTGAGTGCTGGCGCCTGTTTCGTGATCGAACTCAAAGCAGCGCAGGAGACAACATGAACGACATACAAGTGCTGCTGGTCGAAGACGACCCGACCGTGCGCGCCGGCAGCGCACAAGCACTGGAGCTGGCCGATTTCACGGTCAGCAGCTACGAAAGCGCCGAGCCGGTAGCCAAGCTGCTGCAAGCGAACAGCGCAGCGGTGCTGGTGAGCGACGTGCGCCTGCCCGGCATGAGCGGCCTGGAACTGCTGGAAGTGGCGCGCGCCATCGACCCCGAGCTGCCCGTCATCCTGGTCACCGGCCACGGAGATATTGCGATGGCGGTGCAGGCCATGCACGACGGCGCCTACGATTTCCTGGAAAAGCCCTACTCTTCCGAGCAATTATCCGACGTGGTGCGGCGCGCCGCCGACAAGCGCCGCCTGCAACTGGAAGTGCGCGCCCTGCGACAGAAACTGGAACACAGCGAGGGCATCGACGCCTGCCTCCTCGGCAACACACCCGCCATGCAAGCCTTGCGCCGCGTGATCCTGGACGTGGCCAGCCAGCCGGCCGACGTGCTGATCTACGGCGAAACCGGTACCGGCAAGGAATTGGTGGCGCGCTGCCTGCACCAGTTCAGCAGTCGCGGCAAGCACAACTACGTGCCCTTGAACTGCGGCGCCATTCCCGAGACGATTTTCGAAAGCGAACTGTTCGGCCACGAGCAGGGCGCCTTTACCGGCGCGGCCAAGCGCCAGGTCGGCAAGATCGAACATGCCGACCGCGGCACCCTGTTCCTGGACGAGATTGAAAGCCTGCCCCTGGCCATGCAGGTCAAGCTGCTGCGCGTGCTGCAGGAGCGCTCGATCCAGCGCCTGGGCTCGAACACCCCGGTACCATTGGACGTGCGCGTGATCGCCGCGTCCAAAGAAGACTTGAAGGATTTCTCGGACGAAGGCAAGTTCCGCCCCGACCTGTATTACCGCCTGAACCTGATCGTTCTGCATATCCCGCCGCTGCGCGAGCGGCGCGAAGATATTCCGCTGCTGTTCGAACACTTCATGATGGATGCGGCAGCGCGTTACAAGCGCCCCTGCCCGGTGGTGCCGCCGGCGCAGATGCAACAGCTGATGGCGCAGGACTGGCCCGGCAACGTGCGCGAACTGCGCAACGCCGCCGACCGCTTTGTGCTGGGACTGTCCGCCACCACGGAAAACGCAGCGCCGGCGACGCTGGCGGACCAGGTCGGCGCCTTCGAACGCATGCTGATCGAGCAGGCGCTGCGCGATTCCGGAGGCAGTGTGGCCGCGGCCTGCACCGCGCTGAGCCTGCCGAAGCAGACCCTGTACCACAAGATGCAGAAGTACGGCCTGACGGCCGACGACTACCGCTGAATTACTTCATTTCCATCAGCTCGACGTCGAAGATCAGCGCCGAGTTGGCTGGGATGCCCGGCATGGCCTTGGCGCCATAAGCCAGTTCCGCCGGGATGATCAGGGTGCGCTTGCCGCCCACCTTCATGCCGACGATGCCCTGGTCCCAACCCTTGATGACGCGGCCGGTGCCGATCTGGAAGTCCAGCGGCTCACCGCGGGGGATCGAGCTGTCGAACTGGCGGCCGTGCTGGTTCTTGGCCAGCGGGCGGTACAGCCAGCCGGTGTAATGCATATAGACGGTGTTGCCGACGTTCGCTTCCGCGCCCTTGCCGATCTTGGTATCGATGATGATCAGCTTCTCAGCGGCTGGGCCTGGCTGTGCGGAGCCCGGAACGATCGGGGCTTGCGGCTCGGCCGACGCGGCAGGCTGGGCCTGGGCCGGAGTTTGGGTGTCTTGAGCTTGCGCCAGGCCAGCGGCAGCGCACAGGAATGCGAACAGGATCGAAGTGCGTTTCATGTATATTGAATTTACGTGGTGTTAAGGCGGCTGACATGATAGCAAAACAACCCGCACGCAAACTGTTTTTTGCGCTGTGGCCGGACCAGGAGGCCCGTGAAGCCTTGGTGCGGCTGCAACAGCCGGTGCGCGGTCGGCTGATTCCACCCGAGAAATTGCACCTGACGATGGCGTTCCTGGGTCAGCAGCCGGCGGATGCGTTGCCGGTGTTGCTGGGGATTCTGGAGACGATGCCGGTCACGGAGTTGCGGCTGGTGGTTGATTGCTATGGCTACTTCAGGCGGCCGCAAATTGCCTGGGCTGGGCCGAGCGAACCGCCGGCGGCGTTAATGGAATTGCAGGCCGGGTTGATGGAAAAGCTGGTGACCGCCGGCTTCAGCGCGGCGACGCATGGGGAGTTCAAACCGCATATCACGCTGGCGCGGGAGGCGAAGGAAGCGCCTGAGGTGTTTGTCTTTGATCCGGTAGCGTGGAACGTTTCCGGGCTGTCGCTGGTTGAGTCGATGCCGGATGGGCGTTACGTGCCGATCGCCCAAACCCGGTAAACCGGGGGTACGACCCAAGGGTCGGACCCAAGTACGCGGCGGCTGCGGGCCAGGGTCAGACCCTTGGGTCTGACCCAGAATTACCGGGTTCAGCCTGCTCAGCCAATTTCCTCAACAAATGCCCCGCCGCCACCATCCCGAAGGTAGCCGTCACGACCATCGCCGACCCAAACCCCGCGCAGTTAATGCCGGTGACGCCAGCCTTCTTCTCATCCCCATCAACGGTGCAAACCTCCCCCGTCTCCGGAAACTTCAGCGGCTCCATGGAAAACACCGCATCCACCCCCAGCTTATTCTTCGAATTCGG
Organism: Pseudoduganella sp.; assembly: GCA_039593355.1. Lineage (GTDB taxonomy): Bacteria > Pseudomonadota > Gammaproteobacteria > Burkholderiales > Burkholderiaceae_D > Rugamonas. The sequence continues at coordinate 5,946 of JBCNPK010000063.1, read as the reverse complement.
CGGATAGTTAAACTGGCTGCGCAAGCGCCGCCGCACCTTCTTCAGCAGCGGCTCCTGCTCAGTCTTCGACAAATCCCGCACCTCAATACGAGTAGGATCAGTCTGCCCGCCAGCGCTCCCAATCACAATCAAGGGAATCTGCTTCGTCCGGCAATAATGGATGAGCGCCGTCTTCGACTGCGCCGAATCGATCGCATCCACCACATAATCGAAGCGATGCGCCCCCACCATCTCATCCAGGTTATCGGGTGTAATGAAATCCTCCACCTGCACCACCTCGCAGAAAGGATTGATCTGCTTGATCCGCTCCGCCAGCGCCGTAATCTTGGCCATGCCGATGGTGCCGGACAAAGCCTGGATTTGCCGGTTGATATTCGACTCCGCCACATTATCCAGGTCGATCAAGGTCAGCTTGCCGATTGCCGAACGTGCCAGCGCCTCCACAATCCACGACCCAACCCCGCCCACGCCGATCACGCAGACATGTGCCCCACGGAAACGTTCCAGGGCTTTTTCACCATAAAGGCGGGCAATACCGCCGAAACGGCGGTCAAAATCGATATCTTCCAGAACTGGATCAACTATTTGCGGGGAATTCATCCCGTTATTTTAGCTGACCCGGGCTACAATGTTTTCTCTTGCCAAGTTCACCAGACCCGCACCATGAGCAACTCCTTGATCGATACTGCCCCTGGCTACGACCAGCCAATCGCCGTTTTGAAGCACTGCCACGACAAGATCCGCAAGCAATTGCAGACCTTGCAAAACCTGCTTGCCCACCTGCCCCAGCACGGCGCCGACGCCGCCGCCCAGCAAGCGGCCCAAGCCGTGCAGAAATACTTCAACAAGGCCGCCCACCTGCACCACGCGGATGAGGAAAACGACCTGTTCCCATTGCTGACCGCAGCCGCCCAGGGCGATGACTCCGCCCTGCTGGCACAACTGGGCCCGCAAATCATTGCGCAGCACCAGCAAATGGATCAGGACTGGGCTATACTCGATTCGCAACTTGATAAGATTGCCAACGGTTCCAGCGCAGACCTGAACGCTGCCGACGTAGAACGCTTCGTGCAAGCGTATACCTCGCATATGGAAACCGAAGAGGCGCACATCGCGCCCATGGCCAAGCGGATACTCAGTCCCGCCCAGATGACCATCCTGGGCGAGGCCATGCAGCAGCGCCGCGGCATCTTGCCGGCGGCCATCGCCGGCGGCATTGCCTTGGCGGACCTGCGCATGGACTACGGCCGAGCCAGCCTGTCGGAAGCCGACACCCTGGCCGACCCGATTGCGCAGTTTGCCAAGTGGTTCAACGAAGCCATGAAGGCGCAGGTGAACGAGCCGAACGCGATGAGCGTGGCGACCGTGGGCAGCAATGGCCGCCCCAGCTCGCGCATCGTGCTGATCAAGCAATACGATGAACGCGGCTTCACCTGGTACACCAACTACCAGAGCCAGAAAGGCCAGCAACTCGCGGAAAACCCGCACGCGGCAATCCTCTTCTTCTGGCCCGAGCTGGAACGCCAGGTGCGGATCGAAGGCCGGGTGGAAAAGACGTCGGCGGAAGACAGCGACAAATACTTCTATAGCCGGCCGGTAAAGAGCCAGCTTGCGGCCATTGCCTCCCAGCAAAGTCGCCCGGTAGCCAGCCGCGAACAGATGGAACAGCAGTACGCCGCCGCGGAGGCGGCCAGCGGCGAGCAGCCGCACAGGCCCGAGCACTGGGGCGGTTACCGCCTGGTGCCGGACCGCGTGGAATTCTGGCAAGGACGCGCTTCTCGCTTCCATGACAGGATAGTCTATGAACTGCAGGCGGACTCGAGCTGGAAAAAGGAACGCATCCAGCCCTGACCCCGCCTGTAACAGGGAAGGGGCAGGCGCATGTTTGTACAAAACCGCATCAACAGCTGGATCAACAGCATTGCCCCGCAAGTCGCCCTGCCCCTGAGGATAGAGCTGTGGAATGGCCGCAGCTTCGACTTCTCGCCGGAAGCGCCGCGCGTGACGATACGCGTTCCCAGCCCGTCCGCGGCGCGCTACCTGCTCAAACCCTCGCTCTCGAGTCTTGGCACCGCCTACGTGGAAGGCGCCATTGAAGTGACCGGGCGGGCGGTCGACATGATCAAGGTGGTCAACGCCCTCGCCCGCAGCTCGCTGAAAGACAGCGGCAGCCTGGCCCGCATGGCCCGCTACTTCCACCACAACCGGAAGGAAGATGCGGAAGCGATCCGCTACCACTACGACGTATCGAACGAGTTCTACCGGCAGTTTCTCGACCCGAACATGGTGTATTCCTGCGCCTATTTCGAAAACGGCGACGAAGACCTGGCCACCGCGCAAATCAAGAAGATCGACCATATCCTGGCCAAGATCCAGCTCAAGCCCGGGCAGACGCTGCTCGACATCGGCTGTGGCTGGGGCGCGCTGGTGATTCGCGCCGCAGAACAATACGGTGCGCGCTGCATCGGCATTACCTTGAGCGAAAACCAGTACACCCTGGCACAAGAACGCGTGCATGCCGCCGGACTGGCAGATCTGGTTGAGATCCGCTTGCAGGACTATCGCGACGTACGAGGAACCTTTGACCGCATCACCAGTGTCGGCATGTTCGAACACGTGGGCGTAAAGCATCTTGTGGAGTACTTCGGCATTATCAACAAGCTGCTGGCCGATGACGGCCTGGTGATGAACCACGGGATCACCTCCACCGACCCGGACAACGGCGAAACCCCATACGGCGGCGGCGAATTCATCGAGAAATACGTCTTCCCGCACGGCGAACTGGCCCACATCGGCCAGGTACTGCGTGCCATGCAGCAGGGGCAGCTGGAAGCCTATGACGTGGAGAACTTGCGCCGCCACTATGCCCGCACCTGCGCCATCTGGACCGAGAATTTTGAAGCGCATGAGGAGAAAGTGCGCGAACTGGCGGGAGACAAGCGATTCCGCATCTGGCACGTATACCTCGCCGGCTGCGCGTATGCCTTCGACCAGGACTGGATCAGCCTTTACCAGATCGTTTGCGGCAAGGCGGGACGGCACCCCTCCACGTTGCCGTGGTCGCGCCGGTACATGTACGACAAGTAGCCGCAGGGCTTAAGGCCCACAACAAAGCGGCATTATTTTTGGCGGCTTATGAACGGCAAGCGAAGGTTGAGTCACACGGATTATTTGACCTTGCCGAATGCCTGCCACAAGTTCACCTGTCGGCGTGGACATACTCCAAACGTGGCGCGGGCAAGCGACCGTGACGCCGGCTGTTATCGCCTGCCCTTGATTGCGCGCGCCAGCGCCGCCACTAAATACAAAGCAGTGGCCATCGCCCATGGCCAATCCCCCGACCTTTTCTTCTCAAGCGGCTGAACATCTGACGGAGATGCTACCTTAATAGTTATCTGCAGCTTTTCTCCTTATATTGGGCAGCTTTATTGCGTCAAATCGCGAAATGACGCTGTCATGGCGGCCTCCCTGCCGTCAATAGGCGTCGTGTTAAAATTTGCAAAAACGTCAATTTGACGTCTACTTATTGTTCGGCGTATGGAACTCCACATCATTTACACTGATACCGATATGCTGCTTTCGAAGGTGCGCTTCGGATCGTGGCGTGAGATACAGGGCCAGTATGCTGACTATAAGACTTCGCTCGGCCCGTGGGAGTCCGACGCAGTGATTGATTATCTGGCGTTCGACTACCCTGATCTCGTGCCGCCTGCGGCAGCTCAGGTAGCCGCGCTGCTTGCTAGCGAAAGCCCAACATGTGTACTTACATTCAAATGACGCAGTTGGCCGAACAACTCATTCAACCGGACGCGCTTAAGCGCGCCGGTTAATTCACGCACGTTGTACCCCGCTTTGAATTTGACTGTGATGCACGCTTACGCCACTTCGCTTAGCTCCTGGGCCGCTGCCAATTTTGGCCGCGCGGCTTGCGGTGGCGTTTGGGTCGAAGGCATCGCCGCATTCTGCGACAAGGGCGAGCAGTTACGGTATGCCGCTGTCCGTCTGGGCGCTGGCGCGGACGCTTCAGTGGCAACGCCTCCTTGGCAAGTTCACGCGCGTTGCACAACCCTTCATTCGAGCGGACGCGCTTGCGCGCGCCGCTCAATTCCACGTTCGGCATCTGATACTCATGAATGACACCACATACACTGACTTCGGGAACTGGATAGAATCGATTCTATCGAATGATCCGGCTTGCGAAATCGCTGCATACAATTTCAACCTCTACGAAGGTACCGAAGCCTATGCAATCGAGTTAATCGGGGCATCTGAGTACGATTCGGAGGATTCGGACTGGGCTTGCGATGATGTCCTGGGTGCAGATGCACCGCGATTTCAAATGCCAAACGATCTCGCGAATTCTAATTGGGAGGCAGCCGTGGTCTTGGTCAAGACAATGGTTGGCACCTATCTGAACTCCGATAGCAGCGGTGCGAACACGCTGCGGAAGGCGGTCGCTGTTACGGTCGGCTTTGTTGATGGTGATCTTGAACTGGTCTGGAGTAAGGCCGAACCATCTGTTCAAGCGGACGCCTACGGCGCCGCTTAACGAAAAACGTTGGGCCCCGCATTGAACATGACCTTCGTCCTCGCCACTCCGCTTAGCTACAAGGCATTCGGCAAATCAGCCTGCGCTGCAAGCGCTGGCGTTTGGGCCGCAGGCTGCGCCGCGTCCTTTGGAAAGCGCGAGCTGGTGCGGTATGCTGCTGGTCGTCCGGGCGCTGGCGCGGACGCGCAAACGGTTGGTCTTCGTGGCGAGTTCACGCGCGTTGCCCAACCTTGCAGTCAACAGGACTGCTTCCGCGCTACGCGCTCCAGCAGCCTGTTACTTTGAACGTTGGGCCGCTTGAATGGAACTCCGCTGCGTCGCAGATGTTGCCGGTCCCTGGATGGAACCGGACTTCGAATCGAGCCTGATTGCTCGCTGTCGCGAAAATTGGTCGAGGCCGATTTTCGAGGTGTCGAACTACGCTCTGGCTACGTTTATTCGACAGCAGTTCGCTTGGGAATTGACTTTGCCAGAGGCTCGTCGACGAATCGCTGCTGGTTATCTCGACGACACCGAACTTTATGATGACGAACTTTTCGTCGCAGTCACTGAGGCGCTGATGATTACTTTCTCCGGCAATTCGCCCAACAATCTAATCCAGCGGACGCCTGGCGGCGCCGCTGATCGTCAACGTTGGGCCACACTCTAATGCCGCACTTTTTTGCAACCGCTAACGATTTGTTGCCTGTACTTGCTGCGGTTGAATCGCGGCGACGCCTCGTATATACGCTTACTGGTCACTCGCACTCTCCCGAAGTTTTTTCCTTCCATTCTGCTGAAAGTATCGAGACGCTTCGCGAGCCGACTACTTCGGAAACTGCATCTACGGCTGCCGCTTACCTAGTTACAGAGGTGGGTGTTCCGATTGCTGCAAGGCCCATTCAAGTACGGAGTGAAGGCAAACTCCATTGGGCTATCGACCAATTGGCCAACCCTGATAGTACTGTTCTCTGGCATGGTGGTTTTTGGTGTTCCGATATTTTACTTAGCGGGCGCGTAGCGACTTGTTCGAAGTCTGCTGCCTCTCAAAGTCTGCAACGCGCCTTCGAAAACCAACTCAAGCGACATTTTTCTCGCATCAAGGCTTTCTATGTCGGGGAAGAGGCAGCCCGCTTGCTCGATAGCGGCGCACGTCTTACCATGTCAGCGCAGTCGCCACTTGAATTCGACTTAACTCGTTGACTCCTATGCCCAACAATGCGCTCAACCTCGCTCACTTCGTTCGCTGGACACGCCAATCGCTGCGCGCTTGTCGTGCCGGTTAGCTTGGAACGTTGAGGCTGTATTTTTAATCCCGAAGTAAACGACCACCCAGGCCAGCGCGTTGAACCTCCAGGCAAATCATGGAGCTTGCAATGGCGCGCTACAAGGTTGTTGACCGCAGTCCTCGATTTCTC
>JBCNPK010000062.1:0-29181 GCA_039593355.1 Pseudoduganella sp. | reverse complement strand
AATCTTGTTGCGGTGGCCGAAGATGAACGGAGCCATCTTTGGGTTCCAGAAACGGGTTTGGTGACCGAAGTGGACGCCGGCTTCCAGCATTTCACGCATCGTTACAGACATTATTTACTCCAGGGTTGGGTCTGGAATCCTCCCAGTCACCCTTGCGGGCACCCTTGTTGGGGAGATTCGGGTTTATAAAATAAGAAAATTTACAACATTGCAAGAACTGAGTTCAGGCAACCATCGATTTTAGCTTGTTTTGAGGCACTCATGCAAGCGTGTTACCACTCTGCAGGGCATGCAAACGGCAGCATTTTAGTGCAAGCTTGGCAATAAACATAAAGATTTTCGCGCCGCTGTGTCGAATTTGGGCGAGCTGGCGCGTCGTGCCTGCACAAACCACCCTCAAGGAGACTCGACATGGCCAGCACCAATACCATCAAACTGCACCGCGTACTGCGCGCTTCCCCGGAACGGATTTACAAAGCGTGGACCACGGCTTCGGCCTTCAACAAGTGGCTGCCGCCGAATGGCTACCTCGGCGAAGTCCATGAGATGGACGCCCGCGTTGGCGGAAAGTACCGCATGTCCTTCACCGACCTGGGCACCGGCTTTACGCATTCTTTCGGCGGCGAGTACCTGGAGTTGCATCCCGGCGAGAAGATCCGCTACACCGCCGTGTTCGACGACCCGAACTTGCCGGGGCAAATGCAGACCACGATCACGCTGCGCGCCGTCTCCTGCGGCACCGATATCGACATCGTGCAGGAAGGCGTGCCGGCCGTGATCCCGGCCGAGCAATGCTACCTGGGCTGGCAGCAGTCACTTGCCTTACTGGCTTTGCTGGTTGAACAGTAAAGGGCGGCCATCGGCGCAGGCGGTGGAGAGAGTCACCAAAATGAGGAAACCCATTGAGGTGCCCTCATGGGCCTGGTTGACATCACTCCCCTGCCCGCCGAAGATGAAATTATGGATCCCGCCATCAAACAGTACGTCGACTCGAGCTCCGCTCTTGCCGAAGCCCGCAACGACCTGAAGCTCGCTGAGTTTCGCGCGACCATGGAAGCCTATACGGCGCGCGCGGAAGAACGCGAAGCTGCTGCGAACAAGCGTGCCGAAGAGCGCGAACCTTAAGCGGACCGTCATCACCACCGCCATTGCCGCTACTTTGAGCACCGTCTTTGGCGGCGCAGCCTTTAATGCCGCTCTCATGCAGAACATATTTGCTGCCATCGAGTTGGGCCGGAAAACATCTCCGCCCATATTGAAGATGCAGGCGGACATTGAGGAAATAAAAAAGCAGCTCGCGGAATCGCGAGCTGCAAGGGACCACTAAGCAGATTACTTCGTAACGGTCAGCGTGTAGTTGCCGGCGCCGCTATAGCTGTACACGGTGATGCGGTAGTAGGCCGCCGCAGCGTTGTACGTGATCGCCTCGGTCGACGTCGGACTGGTCGACGAAGCCACCTGTACCCAAGCACTGCCATTCCACTGCTCGAGCTTCAAATCAAAGTCGGCGCCGCTCGCCGGCCCAACCAGGTTGGCCTTGATCGTGCCGCCGCTGTAGTAGAAGTATGGCGAAGGCTGGATGGCCGACGCGTTGGTGCCGGACAGATAGCCCGTGTAGGTATCGCCAGTCGGCGTGCCGTCGCCCTTCACCACGTCAAACGAGATCGTTGGCGCTGCGGCGCTGATGTTGGCGATGCCGAAGTTGGAGCCAGCGCCGCTCCACCAGCGCGAATTGGTGCCCCGGCTGGCGTAGTTGTTCGGCACCGTATCGTAGAACGCCTTGTAGATAGCGCCGTCGTACAGGTCCGTCGCGTCGCCGCGGTTCACGTTGTACTCGGGGTCGCGGCGGCCGTCTGCGTGCTCCATCTGCACATACGGATGCCATTCGTCCGAGTTGCTCCCTGCAGGGTCGACGTGCCACACCGCCAGGCCGGAACCGAGCTGGTACAGGTTCTGGTCAGCCTTGTAGATCGCTTCCACGTAGAAGGCTTCGTCCTGCTTGGCCGGGTTGGTCCAGCGGTACAGGCTGTGCGAGCCGGAGGTGTGGCTCAGGCGCCCTTTTGGCGCGTTGGCGTTCAGCGCCGGGTTCAGTTCCGTCACCGTGTCCCAGCCGACCTGGTAGCGGAAGAAGCCATTTGGCGGAACAGGGCGATACTGGCTTTGCGCGCCAATGCTGCCGAAGCCCATGATGCAGTAGCTGGCGGCCGAACCTTCCGAACTGCCGTCATAGTCGTACAGATCCGGCCAGCCCATCACCAGGTGTCCGGTCTCATGGGAAAAGGTGCCAATCGCCAGCGAGTTGCCCATGTTCGTGATCTGGTAGTAGCCGGTGCAAACGCCGTCCGCGCAGAACTGGTTGTTCAGCCAGCCCATATGCGGCCAGAGGCCTTTGGACCAGGCGCTGTCCGAGCCACCGGCGTAGAAGAAGTTCAAGCCGCGAATACGCTTGTTGGCATCGACACTCAAGGAGGCGAAATTGAAGCCCTGGGTATATTCCAGCCAATTCAGCGCCTCGGTGATCAACTCCTGCGAACGCACGCCGGAATCCAGAGTACTGTCGGCGTAGTAAGCCTTGTTCTTCTTGGCGCGGTAGTAGACCGTGGTGGTATTGGTGTAATCGAGCTTTCCGCCCGAGACAGATTGCCAATAACCCCGCACCGACTGCGCGTTGCCAAAGCCGGTGTAAGGCATGTCGTTCAGGAAGGAATTGACCTGCGCCTGGGTGATCGTGCCCGGCACGTCGGGGAAATCAATGATCACGGTCAGGCCCTTGACCTGTCCGGTCACGGGTGCAGCCAGGGATTGCGGTGCGCTGGCCGCGATGCTCGCCGATTTGCGCGCGCTTTCCAGCGTACGGTTATTCATCTTCTCGAACTTTTCCTTGGCCTTCTTCGCGCGGGCCTCAGGGCTCAGGCCTTCCTGCTTCTTGGCGGCCCCGTTCAGGCTGCGTACCTTGGCGTTGGTGGCCAGCACGCCGGTCGACACGAGGTCGTCGCCGGCAGCGTTGACCGTGGCGTAACAGAAGCCTTTTTTCGCCGCATCGTAGACGATCAGCGAACCATCGTCGGTACGCTGTTCGGCGTAGTAGTCGTTACCGTCCAGGTGCACGCGCAGCTTCTCGCCGCCCGGCTGCTTGAACTCATACACGCTGTCTTTGTAAGGAATACCAGCCTGCGCAAACAGGCTGGTCAACAACATCACTGCTGCAGTTGCAACTTTCAAGCGCATTTCGGTCTCTCCATTTTTTGTTTTAAGGAAAGGAGAGTTAACCACGCACGATTGTGCAAGTCTTGATGAATTTATAAGCGCGCGCTGCGCAAATCGGCACAGTCGCGCGCAGCCATCAAGTCACCGAGAAAGCCACCGGGCTGGCGAGGGCCGTATAGCCGTCGTTGTACAGCAGCCAGGCTGCATAGCTGCCCGCCGCCACGCCCGTGGTGGCAAATGCCGCGCTGCCCGCGCCATTGGCGACGTACTGCCATGACAGCGAGGCGGTCGAACCTGGCGCGACACCGCTGCGGTAAATGCCGATCCAGTTCTTGCTGTTCACCTGCGCTGCCGGCACGGTGTAGCTGAAGCTGATCGGGGTGCCGGCAGGGACGCTGCCGGCACTGGCCGTGAGGGTCGCCTGCGGGCCCGCTGCGGTGCGGCCCAGGACCGGGTCGGTGCGGCTTGCCTGCCCATTTTCCACACGGCCGGCCATGCGGCGCAGATACTGGGTGTCGAAGTCGCAGGCCACCGACAAGTCGTACCAGCCATAGCTTGCGCCAACCGCCACGCTTACCGCTAGTTGCTGGCCTGCGGGGACTGTGTGGGTGGTGGCGGCCCGTCCGTAGGCATTGTCGGTCACCCGGAACGTGGCAGCGCGCAGGCCGTCGACATTGGAGAGCACAATGTCCACCGACATGGCGGAAGCATTCGTGTTCAGCCATGCCTCCGGGCGCGGGCCGCCGGACGCCGTGGCCAGCGCCAGCACGCCGGTGAAATCGCGCTGGAAGCCGTTCGGCCCGACCACACTCAGATGGTAGTTCGCCGTGCTCCAGTTCCAGGCTTCGCGCTCGATCTTCTTTCCTGCTTCAACGGTGTAATACCAGGGGCCATCGCTGCGGACTTGGGAATAGACGATGAAGGCGCCACCGGCCGCGCCCTGGTTGAAGAACGACAGTTCCACCTGCTTGGACGAGGTCACGCGGGCCGTGGCCGCAAAAGCGTAAGGCAAGGCGCAGGAATAACGCGGGCTGCCGCCCTCCTGCGCCGGCAAAGTCTGCACGGCAGGAGGCTGCGGGTATGGCTTGCCCGAGACCAGCTGGTATGTCGTCGTCTTCGGCACCGTGGAAGGCCAGCTGGTATTCGGCGTCTTGAAATCGAATGCCGAGGTCAGGTCGCCGCACACCGCGCGGCGCCAGGGCGAAATATTCTCGCAGGCGACACTGGCGCGCTGCTTGCCGAGCCCCGCCACCAGCCACTCTTCGAGGAAGCGCAGCTTGGAGGTATGGTCGAACAGCTGCGAGCATACGCGCCCGCCCTTGCTCCACGGCGAAATGACCAGCATCGGCACGCGCGGACCGAGACCGACCGGCACTCCATTGTAGTTCTCGTACTGGCCCACGTCGGCCATGGTGGCGCGGCCCATGCCGGTGTTGAGCGGCGCCAGGTGCGACGGCACGTGGTCGAAGAAGCCGTCGTTCTCGTCGTAGGTAAGCAGGAAGACGGTCTTGGACCAGACATCCGGATTGGCGACCAGGGCGGCCAGCAAGCGCGCCGTCAAGTTCTCGCCTGCGTTGGGCGAATTGGGCGAGTGCTCGGTGTAATCGTTCGGCGCGCAGATCCAGGACACCTGCGGCAGGCGGTTGTTGCGCACGTCGTCGGCGAAGGAAGCGACCAGCCAATCGGCCTTGGTGCCCTTGGAATTGGCCTCCGTGGAGCCGGGAGCGATCGCGCGGCCCTTCTGGTACAGCGGACTGCTTTGCGACAAGCGCGTACCGTCCGCATTGACGCGGAAATTGCGGAAGTAGGCCAGGTAGTTGTCGCCGTAGTTGTCCCATTCCTGGTAGACCTTCCAGCTGACGCTGTTCGCCTCCAGCACTTCGGCATAGGTGCGCCAGTTCGGCGCGCCGGCCGTCACGGACGGCGTGATGTTGTCGTATTGCGGGTCGTTGTTGTAGTAGCCGGCCGAATCGACGTTGTACAAGCTGCCCATCGAGCCCAGCCAGTTCTGGTTGGTGCCGGTCAGCGAGTACATGCGGTTCGGGTCGGTGGCGCCGAAAATCGAGCAATGGTAGTCGTCGCAGATGGTGAAGGCGTCGGCCAGCGCGTAATAGAACGGCAGGTCGCCGCGGTCGAAATAACCCATGCTCTGGGCGGTCTTCTGCTTGACCCAGGCGTCCCAGCCCTGCCAGGTGGTCTGCGCTCCTTTCCAGCTATGGTTGGTGCCCAGCGACAAGGCGCTGGTGTTCTTGGCATCGAAATGGAATGGCAGCACGTAGCCGCCGGTGCCGTTCGGCTGGTACCAGACCGGCTTCCCGCTCGGCAGCGTGATGGCGCGCGGATCGTTGAAGCCGCGCACCCCGGCCAGGGTGCCGAAGTAATGGTCGAAGGCGCGGTTTTCCTGCATGAAAATGACGACGTGCTGCACGTCGGCCAGGGTGCCGGTGGGGCTGTAGGCCGGCACGGCCAGCGCCTGGCGGATCAGGTCGGGGAACAGGGTGCTGGCGGCGCCGGCGGTGGCCATGCCAAGGAACTTGCGGCGGCTGGTGGACATCGGTTTTCCTTATTGGTCTGGTTGTGGGGTTCAGCGATGCTACGGTGCAATTGTGACAATTACATGTCAGCTGTCACCCGTGCGCCACGCATTGGGCCGCTTCCGCGTGGGCCGGCCGGGATTTCGGCACAACCCGTGTCGTGGCGGCCGCAAGCCGCCGCCGCGGCGCTCCCCCGGGCGCGCCCTGAGGCTGTCGTTTATAATCTTGCTGATAACGCCCCTGAGTGGCGTACCCTGTACAAAACAGCAAGATCCCATGACTATCAATATCAAAACCCCCGAAGACATCGAAGGCATGCGCGTGGCTGGCCGCCTCGGTTCCGAGGTGCTCGACTACATCACCCCCTTCGTCAAGGCCGGCGTCACCACCGGCGAGCTGGACCGGCTGTGCCACGAGTACATGACCAATGTGCAGGGCACTATCCCGGCGCCGCTCAACTACTGCCCGCCCGGCTACACGCCCTACCCGAAAGCCATCTGCACTTCCGTCAACGACGTGATCTGCCACGGCATCCCGGGCGACAAGGTGCTGAAGGATGGCGACGTGGTCAACCTGGACATCACCGTCATCACCAAGGATGGCTACCACGGCGACAACAGCCGCATGTTCTTCATCGGCAAACCGTCGATCCTGGCCAAGCGCCTGTCGGACGTGACGTACGAGTGCATGTGGCTGGGCATCGAGCAGGTGAAACCCGGTGCGACGCTGGGCGACATCGGCCACGCCATCCAGGTGCACGCCGAGAAGAATGGCTACAGCGTGGTGCGCGAGTTCTGCGGCCACGGCATCGGCAAGGTTTTCCACGAAGAGCCGCAGATCCTCCACTATGGCAAGCCGGGCACCGGCCCCGTGCTGGAGGCGGGCATGATCTTCACCATCGAGCCGATGATCAACGCCGGCCGCCGCGAAATCAAGGAAATGCCTGACGGCTGGACCATCAAGACCAAGGACCGCAGCCTGTCCGCCCAGTGGGAACACACCTTGCTCGTCACCGAGACCGGTTACGAGGTCCTGACCCTTTCCGCAGGCAGCCCCCAGCCGCCCGCATTTGTCACCGAAAAAGCTGCCGCCTAAAACCGCATGCCCCACGCCGCGATGAAGAAGGACCTCAGGGAGCAGCTGAAAGCCCGGCTCAAGTCGGACCGCCAGCGCATCATTGCCAACTTCCATGAAGACGGCATGCCCGAGAAGCTGCTGCGCAACCTGCGCAGCTCCGTGGACGACGTCCTCACGCAAGCCTGGGCGGCGAACCGCCTGCCGCCGCAAGCCGCCCTGGTGGCGGTCGGGGGCTACGGGCGCGGCGAGCTGTTCCCCTACTCCGACGTCGATGTCCTGATCCTGCTGCATGAGGCGCCGGACGACGCCACGCGCGGCCAGCTGGAAGAATTCGTCCAGCTGCTGTGGGACCTGGGCCTGGACGTTGGCCACAGCATCCGCACCATCGACGAATGCCTGGCCGAATCCAAAGCCGACATCACGGTGCAAACGAGCCTGCTCGAAGCGCGCATCATCACCGGCAACATGGTGCTGTTCGCGCAGATGCAGGACGCCTACAACAAGGCCATGGACCCGCGCGCCTTCTTCGAGGCCAAGACCATCGAAATGCGCCAGCGCCACGCCAAGTACGAGGACACGCCGTTCAGCCTCGAGCCGAACGTGAAGGAAAGCCCGGGCGGCCTGCGCGACCTGCACGTGATCCTGTGGATGGCCAAGGCGGCCGGCCTGGCCAACTCCTGGCGCACCCTGGCCGTGCGCGGACTGATCACCCAGACCGAAGCGCGCCAGCTGATGGAGAAGGAGCGCGCCTTCAAGGATATCCGCGTACGCCTGCACCTGGTGGCCGGGCGCCGCGAAGACCGCCTGGTGTTCGACGTACAGACCGCCGTCGCCGAAACCCTGGGCCTGAAGGCAACCGGCAGCGGCGTGCACATGCGCCGCGCCAGCGAATACCTGATGCAGCGCTACTACTGGGCCGCCAAGACCGTGGTGCAGCTGAACACCATCCTGCTGCAGAACATCGAGTCCTTCCTGTTCCCGCACGACGAAAAGCCGGTGCGCATCAACGAACGCTTCAGCGAAGTGAACGGCATGATCGACATGAACGACGACGATACGTTCGAAAGGACGCCGTCGGCCATCATGGAAATCTTTGTGCTGCTGTGCGAGCGCCCTGCCCTGAAAGGCATGACGGCGCGCACCATGCGCGCGCTGTGGCACGAGCGCTTCAAGATCGACGCCGACTTCCGCGCCGATCCGGTCAACAAGGCCTACTTCCTGCGCATCCTGCAGGCGCCGCAGGGCATCATCCACAATATGCGGCGCATGAACGAGCTGTCGATCCTGGGCCGCTACCTGCCGAGCTTCCGCAAGATCACGGGCCAGATGCAGCACGACCTGTTCCACGTGTATACGGTGGACCAGCACATCATGATGGTGCTGCGCAATATGCGCCGTTTCACGATGACCGAGCACGCGCACGAATACCCGTTCTGCTCCCAGCTGATGGCCAACTTCCCGCAGCCATGGCTGCTGTACGTGGCGGCGCTGTTCCACGACATCGCCAAGGGCCGCGGCGGCGACCACTCCAAGCTGGGCGTGGCCGACGTGGAGCAGTTCTGCCAGGAGCACGGCATCAGCGAGGAAGACACGGAACTGGTGGCCTTCCTGGTCGAGCAGCACCTGACCATGTCGCATGTGGCGCAGAAACAGGATATGTCCGACCCGGACGTGATCCAGGCTTTCGCCAAAACCGTGCGCGACGAGCGCCACCTGACCGCGCTCTACCTGCTGACGGTGGCCGACATCCGCGGCACCAGCCCGAAGGTCTGGAACGCCTGGAAAGGCAAACTGCTGGAAGACCTGTACAAGATGACGCTGCGCGTGCTCGGCGGCGAGCCGCATTCCGCCGACCGCGAATTGAAGAACCGCCAGCAGGAAGCGCTGGCCACCCTGCGCCTGTACGGCCTGCCGCCCGATGCGCACGAAGCGCTGTGGCAGCAGCTCGACCTGGCCTACTTCCTGCGCCACGACGCCAGCGACATCGCCTGGCAGACGCGCGCGCTGTGGGACCGCCTGGACAGCGAACAGCCGGTGGTCAAGGCGCGCCTGGCGCCGATCGGCGAAGGCTTGCAGGTGGCCGTCTACATCAAGGACCAGCCCGACCTGTTCGCGCGCATCTGTTCCTACTTCGACCGCAAGAACTTCAGCATCCTCGATGCGAAGATCCACACCACGAAGCACGGCTACGCGCTCGACACCTTCATGGTCACCGAGCAGAATTTCGCCAAGAGCTACCGCGACATCATCAACCTGATCGAGCATGAGCTGGGCGAGCTGCTGGCCAGCCAGGGCCCGTTGACGGCGCCGAGCCGGGGACGTTTGTCGCGCCTGTCGCGCACGTTCCCGATCCAGCCGACGGTCGACCTGCGTCCCGACGAACGCGGCCAGTACTACCTGCTTTCGGTGGCGGCCAACGACCGTACCGGCCTGCTGTATTCGATCGCGAACGTCCTGACCAAATACAAGATCAACCTGCATACGGCCAAGATCATGACCCTCGGCGAACGCGTGGAAGACGTGTTCATCGTCGACGGTCCCGCGCTGGCCAATGCCCGTACCCAGCTGCAGCTGGAAACCGATTTACTCGAAGCACTGAAAATCTGATGTCCGAAGAATTGTTACGCCTGTCCAAGCGCATGTCCGAACTGGGCCTGTGTTCCCGCCGTGAAGCCGATGAATGGATCGCCAAGGGCTGGGTGCGGGTGGACGGCAAAGTGGTGTCCGAACTGGGCACCAAAGTCTACCCAAGCCAGAAAGTTACCGTGGAACGCCAGGCGGCGGCCGAACAGGCGCGCCGCGTTACCATCCTGATCAACAAGCCGGTGGGCTACGTCAGCGGCCAGGCCGAAGACGGCTATCAGCCGGCGGTGGTCTTGATCAAGCCGGAAAACCGCTGGGCAGAAGACCGCTCGCCGGAACGTTTCGACCGCAACCAGCTGCGCAGCCTGGTGCCTGCGGGCCGCCTGGACATCGACTCGGTCGGTCTGCTGGTGCTGACCCAGGATGGCCGCGTGGCCAAGCAGCTGATTGGCGAGAACACCAACGTTGACAAGGAATACCTGGTGCGCGTGGAGTACACCAAGCCGGGCCGCCTGCCGGACAGCGACCTGCAAAAGCTGAACCACGGCCTGTGGATGGACGGCAAGCCGCTGCTGCCGGCCAAGGTGCGCTGGCAGAACGACGACCAGCTCAGCTTTACCTTGCGCGAAGGCAAAAAGCGCCAAATCCGCCGCATGTGCGAGATGGTCGGCTTGCGCGTGCTGGGCTTGAAACGCGTGCGCATTGGACGTGTCAAACTTGGCAACTTGCCGGAAGGGCAATGGCGTTACCTCAGCCCGGACGAACGCTTCTGAGTCGGCATCGGCGCAACAGAAAATCAGCGTTCATTGCCGTTTAGCAAGCGTACGGCGCCGGAAAGCGGTAAAGTAACTGGCGTCTTCTCCCAAAAAACGAGAACCTGAGTTGTGAACGATCCAATGCCAAACGACACCCGCAAGGGGCCGCCCCGTCCGCAGGACGCGGTGGAACCGATCAGCGCGGGGTCAAATCCACATGACATCGTGGACCCCGACGAAATCGGCGACGCGCTGACGGCGCTGGCCGCGGCGGGCGACCCGATTTCCATCTACCACCGCGACAGCACTGAAGTTGTGCTGGCGCGCCTGCTCTCGGTCGACCCCGAACTGCCGCACTTTGTCATCCAGCTCAACGAGGGTAGTGTACTGCCGCCCGGCGAATGCACCTTCGTCACGTGGCTGCACGGCGCCAGGTTCCAGTTCAAGCTGAACGATCCGCACTGGAATTGCCTGCCCGAGCAGCCGACGCTGATCCCGGCCCAGTTCCCGGAACGCTGCCAGGTCCTTAACCGGCGCGCCGCGCCGCGCCTGGAAACGCCGCTCGGCACCTATCACACCGCTTCCTTCGTACTGAACGGCAAGCCGTACGAGATGCAGCTATACGACTTTGCAGTCGGCGGCGTCGGCATGCGCTGCGCGCCGCGCGATGCGGTAGGCCTGCACGTGGGGCGCCGGCTGCAGCGGGTGCGGTTGGACATGGGCCCGGGTTCGGTGCTGATCTGCGACCTGGAAATCCGCCTGTCGCGCCATTTCCGCTCTTTCCTGCTCGGCGAGCAGGTCCAGATCGGCTGCCAGTTCCAGAACCTCTCGCCGCTGATGCAGGACGAGCTGCAGCGCATCCTCGAGCGGCTCAGCAGGTCCCGCAGCGGCCAGCGTTAAAGCACGTCCAGGGGCGTCGCGCGCGTCGGCGGCGCGAACGACTTATCCAGCAATGCCAGGTCTTCCTGGTCCAGGCGCAGCGTCATCGCCGCCGCGTTGGCGCGCACATGCGCCTCGCTGCCCGCTTTCGGAATCGGCAGCACGCCGTCCTTGCGCAGCAGCCACGCCAGGGCGATCTGCGCCGGCGTGGCCTGATGGCGCGCGGCGATGGAGACCAAGGATGGTTCGGACAGCAGGCGTTCCTGCTCCTTGCGGTTCGATTCCAGGGGTGAATAAGCCATCAGCGTGATGCCGCGCTCTTCGCACCAGGGCAGCAAATCCCATTCGATGCCGCGCCGGCGCAGGTTGTACAGCACCTGGTTGGCTTCAATGGCGTCGCCGCCCGGCAGCGCGGCGGCTTCCTTCATGTCGGACAGGTCGAAGTTGCTGACGCCGTATTCGTGGATCTTGCCGGCCTGCTTCAGGGCCATCAACCCTTCCAGCGTTTCCGCCAGCGGCACGCTGCCGCGCCAGTGCAACAGGTACAGGTCGATATGCTCGACCTTCATGCGCTTCAGGCTCTTCTCGCATGCCGCCACCACGCCCTTGCGCGAGGCATTCTGCGGCAGCACCTTGCTGACCAGGTAAGCTTCGCTGCGGCGTCCCGCGAGCGCCGCGCCCACTACTTTTTCGGCCCCGCCATCGGCATACATCTCCGCCGTGTCGATCACCGTCATGCCCAGGTCAAGGCCGAGCTGCAGGGCGCGCACCTCGGCCGCTTTGTCGGCGGCGCGTTCGCCCATATTCCATGTGCCCTGCCCCATCCTCGATAGCGTCATGGTCACACTCCTTCAGGATTGCTGCGTCGGTTCAAGCCCCGTTTCGGTCAAGCCTCGATAGCACGCGCCGAGTTGGCCGACCAGCGGTACAGGCCCACGACCACCGCGCCCGCCACAGCGAGGGCGATCAGCATGGTGGTCGCTTCCGACATGCTGTTCTTGATCGCCAATGGCTCGCCATTGTTGGTGAGGACGATCAAGCCGGCCAGCGCCACGTTGAACAGACTTTCGCCGACGATGAAACCGGACATGATCAGCACGCCCAGGCGCGACGCGCCTTCGCCGTATTTCTTGCTGCGCATGGCTTTATCGAAGAAGTAGCCGGCAATAGCGCCCACCACCACCGGAGAGGTCACTGCCGAAGGCAGGTAGATTGCCAGGCCGACGCCAAGCGGCGCGCAGCTGTATTTATTGCCGCTGGAGCGCTTCAGCAGGAAGTCCACCGCCACCAGGGCCAGGCCGATCAGGGCGCCATAGCCGATCAGGTCCCATTTCAGGTCGCCGCCGATCACGCCCTTGGCGAGGGTGGAAATCAGGGTTGCCTGTGGCGCGGACAGCGGCTGCGCCGAAATGGCGGTCGCATTCGGCGCACCGGCGAAACCGTAGGCATGGTTCAGCAGTTCCAGCACTGGCGGCACCACGCAGGAGCCGGCGAACACGCCGATGATCAGCGCTACCTGCTGCTTCCACGGGGTGGCGCCGACCAGCTGGCCGGTCTTCAGGTCCTGCAGGTTGTCGTTACCGATCACCGCCACCGCCAGCACGACGGTGGTAACGAACAGCGCGAAAGCGATCAGGGCTTGCGCGGTATCGGGGCCCATGATGTGGCGGCCGATCACGCCAACCGAGGTCGCGGCGCCAAGGATGGTCAGGATGGCGATGCCGGAGACCGGCGAGTTGGAAGAACCGATCAGGCCAGCCATGTAGCCGCACACCGCGGCGGCGGCCATGCCGGCCAATGCGATGTAGGCAATACCCACCAGCACCAGCGGCGTGGCGATGGAAGACAGCGCGCCGCCCTCCAGGAAAGCGGCCAGCAGCCAGCCCGCCGGCACCATGGCCAGCAAGGTCACCAGGCCAACGATAAATACGGGAATGTCCTTGTCTTCACGCGGCACGTCTTCGCCGCCAGCCTTCACGCGGCGCGCGGTCTCCAGCGCCGACTTCAAGCCGCCCAGGACCGGCTTGCCCAGCGTCGCCAGGGTCACGATCGCGGCGGCGCCAATGGTGCCCGCGCCCATCATGCGCACCTTGGTGCTCCAGACCTGCAGCGCGTGGTCGGCAACGCTCAGGGCCGGCTGCGGATCCATATTGGTCAGCAGCGGAACCAGCACGCCCCAGGCGATGACCAGGCCGACCAGCATGGCGATGCCGACACTGATACCCATCAGGTGGCCGGCGCCAACCAGGGCCAGCGAGCTGGAGGCGCCCATGCCGGTGGAACCGCCGCCAACGCGGACGAAAGCGGCGACCTCCGAAGCGATCAGCTTGGCCGCGCCAAGGAAGGCAAACAGTGCGGAAGCCACCGAACCCCAGATCACGGCCCACAGGCCAGCCTTGCCTTCCTGCGCGCCGGAGCGCGACTGGGTGCCGACCTTCAGCACCTCGGCCGCCGCAACGCCTTCAGGATATGGCAGGTCCGATTGCGACACCAGTGCACGGCGCAGCGGCATGGTGTACATCACGCCCAGCACGCCGCCCACGGCGCAGGCGCCGAAGGTTGGCCAGAACGGGATCTTTGCCCACCAGCCGATCATCAGCAGGCCTGGCAGCACGAAGATCACCGACGCCAGCGTGCCCGCTGCCGAAGCGATGGTCTGCACGATATTGTTTTCCTGGATGGTCGCGTCCTTGAAAGCGCTGAGCAGCGCCATGGAAATCACGGCGGCAGGGATCGAGGTGGCGAAGGTCAGGCCGACTTTCAGGCCAAGGTAGACCTGCGCCGCGGTAAAGACCAGTGTAATCAGGATGCCGAGGACAATACCGCGGGCACTGAACTCGAGCGGGTTGTTTTGCGACGGGTTGCTCATCTGGGGAAATCCGTTGTGTTAATAAGGATGCAAATTGGCCGGGATATTACGCCAGAATTCACGGCACCGCCAACAAATCAGTCGTCGTCGCCGGGATCGAGGTCGGGGAACAACACCGAGGTAAATCCGAACTTGGAGAAGTCGCGAATCCGTGCTGGATATAGGATGCCCAGCAGGTGGTCCACCTCGTGCTGCACGACGCGGGCATGGAAGCCTTCGGCGTCGCGCACGATGCGCTCGCCGAACTGGTCGTAGCCTTCGTAATGCAGGCGGGTGTAGCGCGGCACGCTGCCACGCAGGCCCGGCACGGACAGGCAGCCTTCGAAAGCCTCTTCCATGTCGTCGCCGATTGGCGTCAGCACGGGATTGATCAGTACCGTTTCGGGCACTTGCGGCGCGTCGGGATAGCGGCTGTTGGACTTGAAGCCGTAGATCACCAGCTGCAGGTTAACCCCGATCTGCGGCGCGGCCAGGCCGGCGCCGTTGGCGGCGTGCATGGTGTCGAACATGTCGACGATCAGGGCGTGCAGCTCCCTGGTATTGAATTCGCGCACCGGCTCGGCCACGCGCAGCAGCCTCGGGTCGCCCATTTTCAAAATTTCACGCACGGCCATGCCTAGCCTCCCAGCAGCGCGAGCAAGCCCGCTTCATCGAGAATGGTGACGCCCAGTTCTTCCGCCTTCGCCAGCTTGCTTCCCGCTTCCGCGCCGGCCACCACGTAAGACGTCTTCTTCGACACCGAACCGGAAACCTTGCCGCCCGCCGCCTCGATCAGCGCTTGCGCCTGGTCGCGGCTCATGGTCGGCAGCGTGCCGGTCAGCACGAAGGTCTTGCCAGTCATCGCGCCTTCCGCCTCGGCCACTTCGGGCAGTTGCGCCAGCAGCTCTTCGCGCAGCTCGTGCAGGGCCACCAGGGCATCGCGGTTGGACTGCTCGCCGAGCCAGGCTTCGAGCCCCTGCTCCACGGCTGCCGGCAGGCCGAACACGTTGTAGATCGTCAGGTGCGCCAGCGCCTCGAGCGTCATGCCCTGTTCCACCAACTGGCGCGCACGCGGCTCGGTCAGTTTCGGAATGCCGAGGGCGGCCAGCAGCGCTACCGGCTCGAGTTTTTCGCGCAGCGCGGCCTTCGGTGCGTGCTCGCCCTTCGGCGCCACGCCGGCGGCGAGCAGCGCGTCCAACGCTTCCTGGTTGCGCTCTTCGGCGAAAAAGTCGGCGATCGATTCGGCCACGGTGCCGCCGATATCGGGCAGCACGCGCAGCAGCGCCACCGGCGCCTTGCGCACCAGTTCCAGCTTGCCCAGCCAGTCGGCCAGGGTCTTGGCGGTCGATTCGCCCACGTGGCGGATGCCCAGGGCAAACAGCAGCCGCTCCAGCGGCGGGTGCTTGCTGGCCGCGATGGCATCCAGCAGGTTTTCCGCCCATTTGGTCGGCACCTTGCCCTGGGCGACGGTTTCCGGCGTGGTGCCATCGCGTTCGTCGGCCAGGCGCTTCATTTTCAACAGGTCGTCCAGCGTCAGGCGGTACAGGTCCGCCACGCCATGCACCAGGTTGCACTCCACCAGGTTGTCGATATAGCGGTCGCCCAGGCCTTCGATGTCCATCATGCGGCGGCCGCAGAAGTGGCGGATCGCCTCTTTACGCTGGGCCGAGCAGAACAGGCCGCCCGAGCAGCGCGCCACCGCTTCGTCGGCTTCGCGCACGACGTGCGAACCGCAGACCGGGCATTCGGTTGGCAGCGCCCACATCACCGGTTCCGGCGCCGGGCGCTTTTCCAGCACCACGGACAGCACTTCCGGAATCACGTCGCCGGCGCGGCGCACGATGACGGTGTCGCCGACGCGCACGTCCTTGCGTCGCACTTCGTCTTCATTGTGCAAGGTGGCGTTGGTCACGGTCACGCCGCCGACAAAAACCGGGGCCAGGCGCGCCACCGGGGTGATGGCGCCGGTGCGGCCGACCTGTACTTCAATGGCCTGCACCGTGGTCAGCGCCTCTTCCGCAGGGAACTTGTGCGCCAGCGCGAAGCGCGGCGCGCGCGACACGAAGCCCAGCGCGCGCTGGTCCTCGAAGCGGTTGGTCTTGTAAACCACGCCGTCGATCTCGTAAGGCAGCGACGGACGCGCCTTGCCAATACGCTCGTAATAAGCCAGCAAGCCGTCCTTGCCGCGCACCACGTCGCGCTCGGCGCACACCGGCAGGCCCAGTTCGGCGTACCAGTCCAGCAGCGCGCCGTGGGTGGCGGGCAGCTCGGCGCCGGTCAATTCGCCGATGCCATAGGCATAGAAACTCAGCTTGCGCTGGGCCGTAATGCGGGAATCGAGTTGGCGCAGCGCGCCGGCGGCGGCGTTGCGCGGGTTGACGAATTCCTTCTGGCCCAACTCGCGCTGGCGCGCGTTCAGCGCCGCGAAATCGGCCTTGAACATCAGCACTTCGCCGCGCACCTCCAGAACCGGCGGCGGCGCGTCGGTCTTCAGGCGCAGCGGAATGCCTTTGATGGTGCGCACATTGGCCGTAACGTCCTCGCCGGTGTAGCCGTCGCCGCGGGTGGCCGCCTGTACGAACACGCCGTCTTCATAGCGCAGGTTGATCGCCAGGCCGTCGAACTTCACTTCGGTGGCGTATTCGACCAGCTGCACCGCATCGAGGCCTTCGCGCACGCGGCGGTCGAAGTTTTCGATGTCTTCGTCGTTGAAGCCGTTGTTCAGCGACAGCATCGGAACGGCATGGGTGACGGCGGCGAATTCCGCCAGCGGCGGTGCGCCGACGCGCAGGGTCGGCGAGTCCGGCGCCTGCAGCTCGGGATGTGCGGCCTCGATCTGTTGCAGCTCAACGAACAGCTTGTCGTACTCCGCATCCGGAATGGTCGGAGCGTCGAGCACGTGATAGGCGTGCAGGTGGCGGTTCAGTTCCGCCGTCAGCCAGGCGGCGCGTTCGGCGGGTGTTGCGTGTTGGGTGTTGCTCATGTTTCCGATCAGCTGAACAGGCGCAGCGCGCGGGTGGAACCGGCCGGGATATCCGATGCTGCCATGTCGTCGTAAAACTCTTTCACCTGGCCGGCGATGCTGGCCAGGGTTTCGTCAGCCAGCGGCTGGTTGGCGTCGTCCACGATGGTCGCGTCCAGGCGCGCCATCAGGTTCTTGGCACAGGCGATCATCGAGCCGAAGCCGTCGCGCACCGGCGCCACGCACGGCACGTCCAGCAGCAGCGTCAGGCGCGAGGTGGTTTCCTCGGCCAGGGTGACGTTGGTCGACAGCGAGAACAGGTGGCCGCCCTCGCCGTCCGGCATGGCGTAGCGGCCGTCAGGGCGCACGTCGAAGCCCAGTTTTTCCAGTGCGCCCAGCAGGGTCGCGATATTCCATGGCGCGCCGTTGGAAGCCAGGTTCACGCCCAGCTGGGCGTCATGGTTGGCGACGAAACGGTGCAGGTTCTTTGCGTCCTGCATCACTTCGATCATGTCCGGGATCTGCGGCTCCGCGCCGATCTCGTCGGCCACGCTGCGCAGGCGGGTCACCAGTTCGGAGTATTCCAGTTCGTTCAAGGCGGTGCTGCGGCTGGCCAGTTGCACGCCGCCCTGCAGCTTGGTGTACACCACGCCGTGGCGCACCGGCTCCCAGTCTCCGCTCACGGCCAGGCCGATGAAGTGCACCGGCTTGTTGCCGACGAAACGCAGCTTTTGCAGCGCCGGCAGCAGCTTTTCGCCGCGTGCGGGCGCCTCCAGCTCCAGCGGCAGCAGGCAATCGATCAGCGGGTCGACCAGGCAGGTCGCCAGCTCTTCGGCCGGCACGTCGGCATCGGCGGTGCGTACCGGCGCGGCGGGTTCTTCGCTGTCAGGCGCGAAGCTTGGCGCGGCAACGCTGCCGACATGGCCGCCCATGTGTTCAGGAACGCCGTAGGCGCCGGAGCCGGCGTCCGGCAGCGGCACCTCGTCCATGTGGAAGCGCGGTTCGGTGCGCGTGCCGTCGTCGGCGCGCATCAGCACATCGTCATGCTGGCCGTCGAAGGCGCGCTCGACGCGTTTTTTCAGCTTGTACTCCTGCCATTTGTTGTAGCTAATGACGCCGACGACGAACACGCCGCCCGCGGCAATCAAACTCAGTTGGAAATCTGTAATCATGCGGCTTGAGCCTCTGTAGCAAATGATGCGGCGGATTCCATGTCCACCGCCACGATGCGCGACACGCCTTGTTCCTGCATCGTCACACCGATCAGTTGATTGGCCATCTCCATCGCAATCTTGTTGTGCGAAATGAAGAGGAATTGGGTCTGGTCGGACATGCGCTTGACCATGCGGCAGAAGCGCTCGGTATTGGCATCGTCCAACGGCGCGTCCACCTCGTCCAGCAGGCAGAATGGCGCGGGATTCAAACGGAACATCGAGAACACCAGGGCCGTTGCGGTCAGCGCTTTCTCGCCGCCGGACAACAGGTGGATGGTGGCGTTCTTCTTGCCTGGCGGCTGCGCCATGACCTGTACGCCGGAGTCGAGGATCTCCTCGCCGGTCATGATCAGCTTCGCCTGGCCGCCACCGAACAGGATCGGGAACAGCTCGGAGAAGCTCTGGTTGACGCGGTCAAAGGTATCCTGCAGCAGGTCGCGCGTTTCCTTGTCGATCTTGGTGATCGCATCTTCCAGCGTGGCAATCGCTTCGTTCAGGTCGCGGTTCTGCGCGTCCAGGAAGTTCTTGCGCTCGGAGGCTGTCGCCAGTTCGTCCAGCGCAGCCAGGTTCACGGCGCCCAGCGCGGTAATGGCATTGGTCAGGCGCGTCACTTCGCCCTGCAGGTAGGATGCCTTCATGTCCGGGTGCAGTTTTTCGGCCAGCGCGGCTTCGTCAGCCTGGACTTCGGCCAGTTGCTGCGCGAACTGCTCCTGGTTCAGGCGGGCGGCCTGTTCCTTCAGCTGCATCTCGGTAATCTTGTCGCGCTGCGGCTGCAGGCTGCGTTCGGACTGCATGCGCGAGTCTTCGAACTGGCGCAGTTGCTGCGTGATCTGGTCGAGCTCATGGCGGGCGTCGGCCAGCGCGCGCTCCTGCTGCGTGCGGCGGTCCAGCAAGTCCTGCAAGCCTTCGTTGGCGGTGCCGGCTTCCAGGCCTTCGAGTTCCAGCTTGCCCGCTTGCAGGCTCTCCGTCACCTGCGCCACCTGCGCGGTGGCGGTGGCGATGTTGCGGCGCAGTTCATCGATGCGGTTGCGGCCGGATTTTTCGGCAAACTCCGCCTCCTGCGCCTTCCGTTCCAGTTCGCGCAGGGCTTCGCGGGCATCGGCCAGGCGCTGCTCTTTGGCCATGAAGGCGGTCTGGCCGTCTTCGTGCTCGCCTTGCAGGTTGCCCAGCTCCATGTCGAGCTGCTCGAACTTTTCTTCCGACTCGAGCTTGACCTGCATCTGTTCTTCTTCCTGCGCGGCGATTTCGGCCAGGTCACTCTCGATCTGGTTGCTGCGCTGGTTGAAGCGGGCCTCGATCTCGGACAGCTTGACCACTTCCAGCTGCAAGGTATGCACGCTGGCGGTCAGGCTTTGCACCTTGGCGCGCAGTTCGGTCAGCAAGCGGCTGTGGTTGCCCAGCGCTGCATCGGCGCGTACGGCACGGCTGCGGGCCTCTTCCGCCAGCATCGATTGCGCGCGCAACTGCTTGGTAATGTTGTCGATTTCGTGCTGGCGGCCCAGCATGCCGGCCTGCTCGTCGTCGGCAGCGTAGAAGCGCACCGACGATTGGGTGATGATGTGGCCTTGCTTCGTCACGAAGCAGCCGCCTGCCGGCAGCGTGCCGCGCGCGGCAAAGGCGCTGGCGTTGTCGTCGGCCAGGAAAACATTGTGCAGCCAATCCTGCAGTACTCCGCGCAGGCCAGGGTCGTTCAGCTTCAGCAAGTCGATAAACGGGCGCAGCGCGCTTGAACCATCGCCGGCTGCCGCGGCGGCAACGGCGGGCGCGAACAGGGCCAGCTTGGCCGGTGGCGCGTCGTTGAAGAAGTGCTTGGCCCATTCGATATTGGACACCTGCAGCGCCGAAGTACGTTCGCGCAGCACCGCTTCCAGGGCCGTTTCCCAGCCCTCTTCAATGTCCAGCTTCTGCCACAAGCGAGGCAGCTCGTTCAGTTCATGCTTTTGCAGCCACGGTGTGATCTTGCCCTCGGTCTGCACGCGCTCCTGCAGCTGGCGCAGCGCATTCAGCCGCGCTTCCAGCTGGTGGGTTGCTGCGGACTCGGACTGCACGGCAGCTTGCGCAGCCTGGCGCTCTTCCTCGAGCTTTGGCTGCTGCTCCAGCGCTTCCTCGAGCATCATGTTCTGCTCTTCCAGCGACTGCTGCTTTTCCTCGAGCTGCATCTTCAGGTTGGACAGGTGCGAGGAATCCGGCATCGCCAGCCCGCCCTTCTCCTGCTGCAAGCGCTCTTTGCGGGTCGCCAGGCCGGCGAGAATGTTGGAGGCATTGCGCTGGTGCGCCGATTCCAGCTCCAGTTGCTGCTGCGCTTGCATGATGCGCGCGCGCGACTCGGTGCTCTTCGTCTGTGCCTCGCGCCATTCCTGCTCCAGCACCGGCAGCAATTCGCTCTTCTGCTCGGCCAGCATGCGCGCTTCTTCCACGCGCGCCGACAGTTCTTCCAGGTTGATTTCCGCCTCGGCGACCTGCCCACTGTATTCCTCGGCCTGCTGCGCCCACTGGTCGCGCTGCGCGGTCAGGGTTGCCAGCTGCTGCTGCAGGCGGGTGCGCGACTCGATCACGAACTTGATCTGCGCTTCCAGGCTGCCGATTTCAGCATTGGTCTGGTACAGGTGGCCCTGCGCCTGGTGCAGGCGGTCGCCCACGGCGAAGTGCGCCTGGCGCATCTGCTCCAGCGTCAGCTCCACGTTGCGCAGCTTTGCAGTCTGTTCTTCCAGGTCGTTCTGCGCCTGCTCCATCTCACGGAAGTACTTCGCCTGCTCGGCCTGCGCCTCGTTCTTGCGCAGCAGCCAAAGCAGCTTCTGTTTCTCTTCCTGGTCGGACTGGAGCTGGTGAAACTTGGTCGCCACCGCAGCCTGGCCTTCCAGCTTTTCCAGGTTGTTATTCAGCTCGCGCAGGATATCTTCTACGCGCAGCAGGTTTTCGCGCGTATCGTGCAGGCGGTTTTCCGTCTCGCGGCGGCGTTCCTTGTACTTCGAAACACCTGCCGCCTCTTCCAGGAACACCCGCAGTTCTTCCGGACGCGACTCGATGATGCGCGAAATCATGCCCTGGCCGATGATCGCGTAAGCGCGCGGACCAAGGCCGGTACCCAGGAAGATGTCGGTAATATCGCGCCGGCGCACCGGCTGGCCGTTGATGTAGTACGTGGACGTGCCGTCGCGCGTCAGCGTGCGCTTGACCGCGATTTCGGCGTACTGGCCCCATTGGCCGGACGCCTTGCCCTCGTTGTTGTCGAACACGAGTTCCACGGAAGCGCGGCCAGCTGGCTTGCGGTGGGTGGAACCGTTGAAGATCACGTCCTGCATCGACTCGCCGCGCAGCTCGGACGCCTTCGATTCGCCCAGCACCCAGCGCACAGCGTCGATAATATTGGACTTGCCGCAACCGTTTGGACCAACCACGCCGACCAGCTGGCCGGGTACCTGGAAATTGGTGGGATCGACGAACGACTTAAATCCCGACAATTTAATGGAAGATAGACGCACGTTTTATCTGTACTTCGCCCGCTGGGACGTGTTAAAAAAGTGGCTAATCATACCATTTTCCCTGTATAGCAAGAACAAAATGAAGACCAGAACCGCCATCCTGTTTGTATGCATGGGTAACATTTGTCGCTCTCCGACCGCAGAGGGAGTATTCCGCGCCCGCGCCCAGGCCGCCGGGCTGGACCTGCACATCGATTCGGCCGGCACCCACGCCTACCACATCGGCGATCCGCCCGACGCGCGATCGGCCCGCCACGCCGCCGCCCGCGGTTATGACTTGAGCGCCCAGCGCGCCCGCAAAGTGGCCGCCTCAGACTTCGAGCACTTCGATTACGTGCTGGCGATGGACCGCGACAACCTGGAAATCCTGCAGCGCGCCTGCCCAGCGCAA
Source organism: Pseudoduganella sp. (assembly GCA_039593355.1). Lineage (GTDB taxonomy): Bacteria > Pseudomonadota > Gammaproteobacteria > Burkholderiales > Burkholderiaceae_D > Rugamonas. The sequence goes on along the minus strand of JBCNPK010000062.1, from coordinate 7,249 downwards.
CACCGCCACAAGGTCCGGCTTTTCATGGAATTTGCCTCGCATTCGGATTCGGACGTGGTGCCCGACCCGTATTACGGTGGCGCGAACGGCTTTGATATGGTGCTGGACTACATCGAGGATGCGGCGGACGGCCTGCTGGCCGTCCTGCGCAGGGGCGCTTGACCCGGATCAGGCAGAGGTGCCGTTGGCCGGCACGTCGTGCTGTTCGTCGTTGACCGCGACGACGCCGCTCATTGCCACCGACAGCGCCGCAGCTACCACGCCCTCGGTACGGATCAGGCGCACGGTGCCATTGCGGAACTGCTGCGCCATGGCCTCGCCGGTAATGGAGAAGGCCTCCTGGCGCCCCGTCGTCGAGAAGATGTAGAGCGTCTTCAGAGGGCTGATCCAGGCCAGCTTGACTTTGCGCTTGCTGCCGTCTTGCTGGTCGAACTCCAGCCACATGCCGCGCGCCAGGCTGTCCACCTCGATATTGGCTTCGTCGTCAGGCGGTGGCACTTCCTCCGCCTTCACTTCGGACACGGCTTGCAGCTGCATGCGGCGCTCGGCGTCCTTCTTCGCCACTTCCATCGCGATTTCGACCTGGCGCTCGGGCGAGATTTCGATTGGCGCACGCACGATCGAAGCGTGGCATTCGGCCAGTTCGGCGAAGAATTGCAGGCGGTCGGCATCCTGCCACTTGATCACGTCCAGCCACTTGTTCAGGGTAGACAGCAAGCTAGGCAGCCTGGAAATCAGTTTCTTGCGCTCGTCCTGGGTGATCTTCGGACGCACGCTCCAGATCAGGTCATCCATGGTCTGGGTGGCGTTATTGACGGCGCCCGGCTTTTCATCCTCGACGCTATAGGCGATGGTCAGCACCGACACCCACTTGTTCTCCAGGAAGGCCTCGACAATCGCCACCACTTCGCCGGTGCCGATGCGCAGGGCCACGGCATCTTTGGCCGACTTGGCGGCCACCGACATTTTTTCCTGTTTCAGCGCCTTGGCGATCGGCTCGGCCATGGCCGCCGCGGCCGCTGCCTCCTCGGCCTTGATCGACGCTTCCAGCTCGTTCACCGCTTCGGTGAAGACGCTGATCTCCTCCTGGTGATCCTGGCTGACCTTTTCGACGCTGCGCTGCATGGCCTTGTACAGCGGATCGTCCGGATCCTTGTGCTGCTCCCAGCCCATGCGCGACAGCAGGTCGATCATGCGGCGGGCCGGGTGGGCTTCCTGGAAGAAGAAGTTCTTGTCGACCAGTGCCGCCTTCAGCACCGGAATCTGCAGGAAGCGGATCAGGTCGCGGATTTCCGGCGAAATGCTCTGGTCGCGGAATACGGTATCGAACACCGCCGAGAGCAGGTCGATGGTACCTTCATCGGCGCGCGTCAGGCTGCCCGCGGGCGCCTGTTCCTTGATTTGCGGAAGAAGGAAGACATTGCTCATGGAAGCGCCTGCGGCAAAGCCGGGGGCCGGCATGGTGCCGCCGCCAGCCTGCGTCGGACCGGATGCAAATCCAGGCGCCAGACCAACGGCCGGCATCGCCCCGCCCTCGGCGCTGGCAAACACGGCGCCACTCGGCACGCCGCGCTGCAATTGCGCCAGGAAGTTCAGCAGCGGTTCCTTGGCGGTCAACAGCGACGCACGCTGGGCCGCTTCATTATTCGCGCCACCGTGGAAACCCTGCGCCGGGCCTTGCGTCCAACCGCCCGCCGGCACTGCCACGCCGCCGGGCACGCCCTGCACCGCCACGCCGGACAGCATGCCACCAGGGACGCCGGAACCACCAATGGCGCCACCGCTTGCCAGCGGCATATCCGTCATTGCCACCCCGCTGGCCATCGGCATGCCAGCCATCGGAGCGCCCGTCATCGGAACGCCGGCCATCGCTTGACCACCAGCCATCGCTACGCCGGGCGCAACGCTTACGCCACCAGGAACGCCGGCACTCGGGAAAATAGGCAGCCCACCCCCAGCCACCACACCGCCAGCAGGGATTCCCATGCCACCGGCACCGTGCCCCACAGGCGACATCGGCGCAACGCCGCCGGCCATCATCGGCACGCTGGCCGGCACAAAACCCGGGGCAGGCATTGACGGCGCCGCCCCGCCAGGCGCGGGAATCGATGGTGCGGGAATCGTGGGTGCGGGAGCGGCCGACGAATCATTCGTATGTGCCGGAGCGCCATACAGACCGGGCGTTACACTCAAGGTGGGCAGCGACAGGTCGAGATCGCCCAACTGCTCAAAGCCGGTTGGCGTAGGCTTGCCGCCACCGGCAGGCGCCTCGCCGCCCGCGAAGAATTGGCGCAGCTGTTCGGCCAGCGCGGCTTGCTGGTTTTTCTTGCGCGACGGTGCCTGCGACGCGTCGTGCGAATCGGCGCGGCGCGTCTTGTGTTTTTCCACCGAACCAGGGCCGACGCCCTTGCGTTCCAGCGCCGTGTTGAGCTCCTCCAGCATCGGCCCGAACTTGAAGAAGTCGTCCGGCCGCAGGAAAGGCTTCATCAGCTCGACAGCTTCCTCGTCCTTGATAAAGTCGATCCAGGCCTGCTGGAAGGCGCCCAGGAAGACTTCCGGGCGGAAGGGGTTCTGGTTGATGCGCAGGATATCGCGGTCCAGCAGGAACGCCAGGCGCACGTTCAGCGTGGCCAGGCCATCGGAATATTTGACCTCGAACGCCTTGCTGTAGCTGCCCATGGTCACCTTGGTGTCCATCTCCTCCATCGACACCAGAGACAGGGCCTCCAGCCCTTTGGGTGCTTGCGGCTTCTGGCCCGGTGCCAGTTGCGCGATTTCCTGCCGCAAGTCGTTCTCCAGCTGCTCGGCGAAAAGGCCAAGGAAGCCGTAATGGTCAGTGCGCAAGCGGTTGCCCGCGCGCAGACGGGCCTGCATGGCCTTGACGTCCGTGGCGTCGGTGGCGTCCACCAGGCTGGCCGCCCAGCCGGTGCACAGCTCGTTGAATTGCTCGCTGATGTGCTTGTTTACCAGGCTGATCAGGTTTTCCAGAAGCGCATGCCGCGGCGTGACCGCTTTTTTGGGCGCCGAAGATGTGGGGTTTTCTGGAAGCATGATTTAGCCTGACTTTGAGGGTTATTCATATTGTCGCAGATTCTTTCCACATGGCAATAGGCCAATGCAAAGATTCTGTAAATATTTACGGCAATGTGGCCAAACTGTTGAGCTTGCACCACCGCGGTGCAGGACTAATCCTACAAAATGTGAAGTTGCATGCCGATTCACCTTTACTTTTGCACAAAGCATGATGAAATTCCGATCCTTTCGAAAGGAACTATCATGAAATCCCGACAAAAATCCAGCAAGCAGAGTTCGAGCTCAGGCACCCGCCAGAGCGCCGACCAGGGCTCGCGCTCTGGGGCGCAGCCTGCCAGCCAGCAGTCCGATACTGGCCGCCAGTCCAAAACGGACAAGAAAAACCCGTCGAGCCGTAGCGGCAATCGATAAATGAGGGGCGTGACGTGACCGGGCCCGGGAGCCAGCTTCCGGGCCCTTGCTGTTTCAGATGTTGGTGACGCGCTTGCCTTTGGGCGGCTTGAAGTCGGCCACTTCGTTGACCAGGCCCACCTTGGCAGCTTCCTGCGCGGTCAGGTGCAAGTCCGAATAGGCATGGATGTTCCAGTGCTCATCGGTCAGTTTCACATATTTGCGCAGGATGGATTCGGTGCGGGCGTCGTCGGCCTGCAAACCTTCGACGATGATGCGCAAGGCGTCCGGGCGGGCGCCATGCGGGGCGCTCGCGTGCGACTTGTGCACCATGAAGCGCGCCGTCTCGCTGGCATAACGCTCATCGCCTGACAGGAACAGGATCACCGCAATCGAGGCCACCGCCCCGCCGTTGTAGGTGATGATCTTGATCGGCAGGTTGCGCAGGTAATTGTGCAGGCACAGGCCGTCGCTGACGTAGCCGCCATTCGACTGGATCAGGATGTGGGCGGTTTCAATCCCATCCTCCGTCATATCCGCCACCGCATCGAACACGCGATGCACCATATCGCTGTTCACGTCACCGGACAGGGTGAACCAGGCTTCCGTATCGCGCTTTTGCTTTTCTTCGCTCATGGTCGCTCCATTTATTGACATGGATGTTCAGGCCATTCTAGCGCAGACAGATCCCCGTGCACGCTCCGGTCATCCCCCGTCCAGCACGTCAGCCAGACTCGTCCCGCCCGAAGCCCTTTCAGCCCAGCGTGACAATTGGCTCTCCGTGGCCGCATCGATTTGCATCAGTGCGGGCCCGGGTAGCGGACCAAATCGAGACTTAAGAACTTTCAACAACAATTTCCGCTCTCCTTGCAGCTCACCTTGCTGCAAACCTTGCTGAAGTCCTTGCTGAAGACCTTGCTGCAAACCTTGCTGAAGACCTTGCTGCAAACCTTGCTGAAGACCTTGCTGCAAACCTTTTTGCAAGCCTTTTTCCAGACCCTGCTCCAATCCGCGCTGCTCGCCTCGCTCCAAGCCAATTTCCTCGCCACGAGCAATGGCATCACGCACCATAGAATTCACGTAAGGCATGTTCAAACTCCTCTCCAGTTCGCTTAAAACCGCCTCAAAGGCAGCTTTCTGCGGTGCCGGTAATTGCATTAACCAGTCTAATACATCGATAACATCAAGGATGCGCTGTTTGGGCCATCGCAGATGGTAGGCCTTACGCGCGAGCTGAGTTTTCTCAGCAAGCCGGGCATAGGGATCATGGCGGGTCTTCATCGTCGCGAAGTGAGCCTGGGTCACCAGTGCGAAAAAATTGCCTTCCAGCCCAGCCGGCGGCTGTAAATAGTCCATCAGTTTGATGGCGGCAAATTCGATCCCGAGCCGTGTCCCCCAAGCCGAGCAGGAGAAGTCGTGCGGGCGCCAGGCGGCACTTCGGTCCGCCAACACAGCGATACTTGCCACTGCGCAGCCGTAACGATCGAACAACCGCGAGTTATACGTGAACATTCGCCTGCCAAAGCTGCGCTGTCGCCCAAGCTGTACCTCGATATGAATGTAGAGGTCGCCGCCATCCAACAGCCGTACTTTGCTTCGCTTGTCCAGCCTGCGCAGGCCGGTTTTTGCGCCAGGCGTCACCTGGCGCAATTCCTGGTCGTGGGAAGTTGGCGCTACGGACCAGTCGATCGCCGCCTCCAGCTCCGGGTAGAAGATGGCGAGGAATTCCCGAAAATAGCGTTCGGCGGCCATTTTCCAGGGATTGTCATAGTCGTCGTGTGAGATATTCATGCCTCTTGGACAAGCGATCCTGTGCCGAGTTCCCGTGTCCCCAAGATTGACTTTATTGCCCTCCTGTCATATAGTCCCAAGTCTTGATCGGGAGAGACCAGCGAGCGCTGGCGCCGAAGGGGCATTACCCAGAAACTCTCAGGCAAAAGGACCGAACAAGGGCCCGAACGGGCTAAAACTCTGGAGAGCGGCCCGCCACGGCGCAGGGCCCACCGAAGGGGCGTGCGGGATTACCTTCCCGTTATCTCTCAGGTACCAAGGACAGAGGGGTAGGCGTATTCATGTTTACGTTTATTAACCCCTATTCTCTGCCCTGAGGTATCAATGACGCTCAAAGCAACCCCACTGAACAATGCTCACCGTGCCCTCGGCGCCCGTATGGTCGACTTCGGCGGCTGGGACATGCCGGTCAACTACGGCTCCCAGATCGAAGAGCACCACGCCGTGCGCACCGACGTCGGCATGTTCGACGTGGCCCACATGTGCGTCGTTGACATCAAGGGCGCCAACGTACGTTCCTTCCTGCGCGGCCTGGTCGCCAACAACGTCGACAAGCTGCAGGTATCGGGTAAGGCCCTGTACTCCTGCATGCTGACCCCGGAAGGCACCGTCATTGACGACCTGATCATCTACTACATCGACGAAGAATTCTTCCGCCTGGTGGTCAACGCCGGCACTGCGGAAAAAGACGTCGCATGGATGGAAAAGCAGAACCAGGCCACCAACGCCGGCCTGACCATCACCCAGCGCCGCGATGGCGACTGCGCACTGGCCCTGATCGCCGTGCAAGGCCCGAACGCCCGCGCCAAAGTATGGGAAGTCATCCCTGAATCCAAGGAAGCCACCGCCGACATGAAGCCATTCAACGTGGCTTTCGTTTCCGGCACCGCTTTCGGCAAAGCCATGGTGGCGCGCACCGGCTACACCGGCGAAGACGGTTTCGAAATCGGCGTATCGGTCGACCAGGCCGAAAAGCTGTGGAACGCCCTGAACGCCGCCGGCGTCAAGCCATGCGGCCTGGGCGCGCGCGACACCCTGCGCCTGGAAGCCGGCATGAACCTGTACGGCCAGGACATGGACGAAACCGTCAACCCGCTGGACGCCGGCCTGGCATGGACCATCGACCTGGTCTCCGAGCGCGACTTCATCGGCAAGGCAGCCCTGCTGGCAAAAGGCCAGAGCCAACAGTTCGTCGGCCTGATCCTGCGTGAAAAAGGCGGCGTGCTGCGCGCCCACCAGAAAGTCATCGCCGCCAACGGTGAAACCGGCGAGATCACCTCCGGCACCTTCTCCCCAACCATGCAGCAGGCGATCGCGCTGGCGCGCGTGCCAATGGGCGTGAACGTGGGCGACACCGTGCACGTGGAAATCCGCGACAAGAAGCTGGCCGCCACCGTCGTGAAGCTGCCTTTCGTCCGTAACGGTAAAATCCTGGTTGCCTGAGCCAGAATTCAGCAGAAACAAACAATAACCTTAGCCTTGGAGCCAACATGAGCAACATTCCAGCAGACCTGAAGTACACCGAGTCCCACGAGTGGGTACGCGCTGAAGCGGACGGCACCGTGACCGTCGGCATCACCGAATTCGCACAAGACGCCCTGGGCGACATCGTGTTCGTCGAGCTGCCCAAAGTCGGCGCCACCTTCACCGCCGGCGACGACGCCGCCGTGGTGGAATCGGTGAAGGCCGCTTCCGACATCTACGCGCCGGTATCGGGCGAAGTGGTTGCCGTGAACGACGCCGTGACCGGCGCGCCTGAGTCGATCAACGCCGACGCCTACGCTGCCTGGCTGTTCAAAATCAAGCCGAGCGACGCCAACGCCGTCAACGGCCTGCTGGACGCCGCCGCTTACGGCAACGTCGCGCACTAAGTACCGCTTTACCGGGCCGGCTGCATGCCGGCCCTTATCACATTCTGGCCAAGAGATTTCCCACCATGACCCGCACCAGCCTGACCCAACTTGAAGCCCGCGATGCCTTCATCGCCCGCCACATCGGCCCGGAAGCCGCAGAACAGCAGCAAATGCTGGACGTG
>JBCNPK010000061.1:0-30426 GCA_039593355.1 Pseudoduganella sp. | reverse complement strand
AAGGCTACCGCAACTTCGGCAACAAGCTGTGGAACGCCACCCGCTTCGTGCTGATGAACACCGAAGGCCACGACTGCTCCGCCAACGAAGCCGACCTGTCCGCCGCCGACAAGTGGATCATCTCCGCGCTGAACCGCGCCGAACAGGAAGTGCATAAAGGCTTTGCCGACTACCGCTTCGACAACATCGCCTCCACCATCTACCAGTTCGTCTGGTACGAGTACTGCGACTGGTACCTGGAGCTGGCGAAGGTGCAGGTACAGCAAGGCACGCCGGGCCAGCAGCAAGCCACCCGCCACACCCTGCTGCGCGTGCTGGAAGTGATCCTGCGCATGGCGCACCCGATCATCCCGTTCGTCACCGAGCAGCTGTGGCAGACCGTGGCCCCGCTGGCCGGCAAAGGCGGCGAAGGCCAATCGATCATGACCCAGGCCTACCCGCTGCCGAACGAAGCGGCCATCAGCGCCGAAGCGGAAGCCTGGATGGGCGAACTGAAAGGCCTGACCGACGCAGCCCGCAACCTGCGCGGCGAGATGAAGCTGGCGCCGTCCGTGCGCGTGCCGCTGATCGTGGAAGCTGCCGGCGCCGACAAGGCCAAGCTGGCCGCGTTCGCGCCCTACATCCAGATGCTGGGCAAGCTGTCGGAAGTGCAGATCGTCGACGCCCTGCCGGAATCGCCGGCCGCCGTCTCCGTGGTCGGCACCACGAAGTTGATGCTGAAAGTGGAAATCGACGTGAAGGCCGAGCGCGAGCGCCTGTCGAAAGAGATTGCCCGCCTGGAGGGCGAGATCGCCAAAGCCTCCGGCAAGCTGTCCTCCGAATCCTTCGTCGCGCGCGCCCCGGCGGCCGTCGTAGCGCAGGAAAAGGAACGCGTCGCCACCTTCGGGGCGACGCTTGCAAAAATGCAGGAGCAACTGGCCAAGCTCCCAGCGGCCTGAGCCCGATTCAAAAAGGGGACGTAACCAATTAAAAATTGGTTACGTCCCCTTTTTTTCTAGAGTCTTCCCTCCAATAAAAATAGCATGATCGTGCGGTGCCGCGCCGGGTCATACGCTACACTGGTTTTCCCAAAAACCCACTATATAAGAGACACCATGCGCCTAACCCGCACTGCGGCGCTGGCCGCGGCAGCCTTGCTGGCAGCCGCTCCAGCTTTTGCCCAAGACCCGTCCCCTGTCGGCCTGTGGAAAAACATCGATGATGTTTCCGGCAAGCCGAAAGCCCTGATCCGCATCACCGAGGAAAACGGCACGCTGCAGGGCAAGATCGAGAAGCTGTTCCGCGCCCCGGCCGAAGAGCAGAACCCTGTCTGCGACAAATGCACCGACGCGCGCAAGGACAAGCCTATTGTCGGCATGGTGATCGTCTCGGGCTTGAAGAAGGATGGCGACGAATACAACGGCGGCGAGATCCTCGATCCGAACAACGGCAAGGTGTACAAGAGCAAACTGGAAGTGGCCGATGGCGGCAAGAAGCTGAAGGTGCGCGGTTATATCGGCATTCCGATGCTGGGCCGCTCGCAGACCTGGGAACGGCAGGAGTAATAAACCCGGTAAACCTGGGTCTGACCCGCAGGGTCAGACCCCGTCAATTCAGCGGCTAATAGTTTCGGTCGTGCGCCTTTGACTTTCTCAGAAGATCAATACCCCACAACCAGCACCGACACCCTCAAGACCGTACAGGGTCAGACCCTTGGGTCTGACCCCGCCTTACCGGGTTTCAGCGTTTAGGCAGCAGCAGCGACGCCAGCGCCGGAATCATCACAATCGCTCCCACCATATTCCACAGGAACATAAACATCAGCAGCAGGCCCATATCGGCCTGGAACTTGATGTCCGACCAGACCCAGGTCAACACACCCAGCGCCAGCGTCACCCCGGTCAGCGCCACCGCCACGCCCGTGGTCTTCAGTGTCTCGAAGTAAGCCTCCTTCAGCTCCAGCCCGCGATCCAGGAAAGCCTGCAAGCGGTTGTAGATATAGATCCCATAGTCCACGCCGATGCCGATGCCCAGCGCTATCACCGGCAAGGTCGCCACCTTCACACCCAGCCCGAGGCGCGCCATGATCGCCTCGCACAGTGCCGAAGTAATATACAGCGGCACCATGATGCACACCGTCACGCGCCAGGAGCGGAACTCCCACCAGACCAGCAGCGCCACGATGGCGTAGACCAGCACCAGCATGGTGATCTCGGCCTGCTTGATCACGATATTGGTGGCCGCCTCGATGCCCGAATTGCCCGCCGCCAGGATGAACTCCGCCTGCGGCGTATTGTTCTGCTTGGCAAACGCCTGCGCCGCCTGCACCACGCGCGTCAGCGTATCGGCCTTGTGGTCCGCCAGGAACACCAGCACCGGCAGCATCGAGCAATCGTTGCTGTACAACTCGGACGGAATCATGCGCTGCGCCGAGTTGGATACGAAACGGTTGCGCGACAGCGCCTGCCATTTCAGGCTGCCGCCGTTGACGTTGGAGATGATGCGCTTCTGCACCGTGAACAGCGAGGTAGTCGATTCCACGCCTGGCACGTTCTCCATTTCCCACTGGAAGCGGTCCACCACTTCCGCCGTGGGATAGGCCCCGCATTCGCCGGCCGGCGTTTTCACCATCACCACGAACACGTCCGAACTGGTCGAATAGTGGCCCGTGATGTAGGCGTTATCCCGGTTGTAGCGCGAATCGGCCCTCAGCTCCGGCGCGCCCGGATCGAGGTCGCCGATCTTCAGGTCGCGGTTCAGCGCAAAGGCCGTGGCGAACACCGCCAGCGCGCCCAGCACGGCCAGCTTGGCGAACTTCGGCTCGGCGAAGCGCGACAGCTTGCGCATGAAGCGGTGCGGGCGCGCCGCCTTGCGCGCCTGGTTGCGCAGGCAGGCATCGGTCACGCCGACGTAGGACATCAGGATAGGCAGCAGGAACATCTTGGTCAGCACGATCACCGCCACGCCTACCGAGGCGGAAATCGCCAGCTCGCGGATCACGCCGATCTCGATCACCAGCAGGGTCGAGAAGCCCACCGCATCGCACAGCAGCGCGATAGTGCCGGGAATGAACAGCTGGCGGAAGGTCTGCTTGGCCGTCTCCATATTCGACTTGCCGGCGAGGCGCTCGGTCGCCATGGTGTTGATGTTCTGCACCGCGTGCGACACGCCGATGGCAAAGGTCAGGAACGGCACCAGGATCGAATACGGGTCAAGCCCGAAACCCAGCAGGCGCACGATGCCCAGCTGCCAGATCACCGCCAGCGAGCAGCAGAACACCGTCACCAGGGTCGACTTCCAGCAGCGCGAATACCACAGCAGCAGCGCCACCGTCATGGCGAAGGTGATCGCGAAGAACATGCCGATCGCCTTGGCGCCGTGGATCAAGTCGCCCACCACCTTGGCAAAGCCGACGATGTGGATCTTCACGCCCTGCGCTTCGTACTTGGCACGCACGAGTTTTTCCAGGCGCTCCGAGAAAAGTCCGTAATCGAGCTTGCTGCCCTTGTCCGGGTCGATCTCCAGCAGCGGCACCTGCACGATGGTGGACTTCTGGTCCGCCGCCACCAGGCTGCCGATGCGGCCGGAACGCGCCACGTTGGCGCGCACCTCGTCCAGCATGGCCGGCGAACCGTCGAAGCCCTGCGGGATGATCTGGCCGCTGTTCATGCCGGTCTCGGTCACCTCCATCCACTGCACATTGGGCGTCCACAGCGACTTCAGGTTGCCGCGGTCCACGCCGGGAATGTAGAACACTTCGTCGGTGACCGCCTTCAGCGTATCGAGGTACTCCTTGGAGTAGATGTCGCCTTTCGTCGCCTCCACCGCGATGCGGATATTGTTGCCCAGCGGGCGCAACTCGTTCTCGTACTTCAGGTAGTTGGCGATGAAGGGGTGCGTGGCCGGCACCATCTTCTGGAAGCTGGCATCGGGCTTGAGCAGCGCCGCCTGCCAGGCGAACAACGCCGACGCCACCAGGAAGGCCAGCATGATGACGAAGCGGTGCCGGAACAGGCGCGGCTCCAGCCAGTGCTCGATGGAGTCGAAGCGCTGGTGGCCATGTTCCCCGGCATCGCAAGGTTTCCCGTTATCGTCGCGCATCATCTACCTCCCTCCCCTGCAGGGCGGACAGCGCGGACATCGCGCACGCCGCCCACGCCGGACAGCAGAACCGTGCCGTTCAGCACCAGCATGCCGGCCGTCGGCACCGCATCACCCTGCTTCACCACGCGGAAGGTGGCACCATCGTCGTCGCTGCGCAGCAGCGCGCCGTCCTGCGCCGCCAGCACGATGCTGCCATCCCGCACGGCGCCGTCAACCAGACTTTTTTTCGTCACGGCCGGTGTTTCGCGCCAGGTGGCGCCGCCGTCCTCGCTGCGCAAGACATGGCCGCCGAAACCATAGGCGAGCATGCTGCGGCCGGTGAAGAGCACGCCGTACAACTGGCCGCCATAGCCGGTCGCGCTGCGCTGCCAGCTTGCGCCGCCATCGGCCGAACGGTAGACGTAACCGCCTTCGCCCGCGATGGCCAGCGCATTGCCAGGGCCGCCCGCGATGGCGTTGTAGTGCAGGCCTTCTGGATTCTCCAGGGTGGCCCCCATGGAAGTCCAGCTCGCGCCACCGTCGGCCGTGCGGAAAGCCTGGCCGTAGGCGCCCACCGCATAGCCGGTCCTGGCATCGCGGAACCACACGCCCAGCAAAGGCCGCGACGGGCCGAACTTGGCTGCTGCTTCGATATCGCCCAGGGCATTCTCGGCGTCCGCCAGGGCCGCGTCGCCGCTTCCCCCAGCGCCGTCAGCGCCCGCCTTCGCCGCTGCCGCCGCGCGCGCCTTCGCCACCGCGGCCTTGGCGTCGGCCAGCATCAGCGCGTTGGCTTTGTTACCGTCGAAGCGCGTGGTCCATTGCGCCCCGCCATCATTGGTGGACAGGATCACGCCATCGTGTCCAACCGCCCAGCCGTTGGCCGTGTCGGCAAACGCCACGTCGGTCAGCGTCACCGATACCGGAACCTTCGCCTGCCGCCACGCAGCCGCCGCGTCGTCCCCGGCGCCGCCATCGCGCACCAGGATAATGCCGCGCTCCCCCACGGCCACCGCGCGCTCACCGGCTTGCGCCAGCGCCAGCAGCATGGCCTTCGGCGCCCGCGCCGACATGCGCGCCGGCGTTTGCAATGGCTCGCCAGCCAGCGCCGGCACTGCAGCCATTGCACCCAGCAAGACCGCCGCTCCGGCCTGTATCAATACTCTATTCATCCTTCTACCCGCCAAAAAATGGGCGCACCGAACCCTGGTTGCGCGTGCGCCCGAAGAGACACCCCAAGCCCGCTACGCCTTCCTCAGTTGGAAGAACGGCGCAGCGTATCTGGCGTGAAGTTCGACGGATCGAGTTTCACGCCAAATTTGATCGGCTTCTCCTGGTTCGAGATGCCGGACAGCAGGTAGCGGCGCGCCTGCAGGTCGTAGAACACTTCATAGGCGAAGTATTGGGTCATGGCGTCGTAATACTGGATGCCGCCGATTTCGTGCACGCGCCACAGCTCACCGCGCCCGTCGTAGGCATCGGTGTGCGCGACCTGCCAGCTGTCCTCGTCCACGTAGAACACGCGCTTGGCGTAGATATGGCGCTTGTCCTTCTTCAGCGTGGCCTCCACCACCCAAACGCGGTGCAGTTCATAGCGCGCCATGTCCTGGTTGATATGGCCCGGACGCACGATATCGGCATATTTGACGGCCTTGTTGGTCATCTTGTAGTTGTTGTAGGAGATCAGCATCTCCTTCTTGCCTACCAGCTTCCAGTCATAGCGGTCGGGCGCGCCGTTAAAGCCGTCGTAGTCGTCGGTCGTGCGCAAGCCGTCCGCGCCCTGTCCCGGCGAGTCATACGCCACGTTCGGCGCGCGCAGCACGCGGCGCTGGCCCGGGTTGTAGGTCCAGGCCATGCGCGACTCCTTCACCTGGTCCAGCGGATCGATCACCAGCAGCGCATCGCCCGCCACCGACGACGGCCCGGTCAGCGTGGCCATGTAGTACAGCAGGCGGTTAGGTTCCGGATTGCTCATGCCCTGCGCGAACGCCACTTTCTCGGTACGCGTCACCGGCGTGAAGGCGCCGTTGGTCTGCACCGGGAATTCCGCCGTATAGCGCTCGATGGTGCCGCCGCGGTAGCGCATCAGGTGGTTCCAGATCACTTCCACGCCCGTCTTGGGGATCGGGAACGGCACCGTGGTCTTGCTGATGCCGGTCACGCCGTTGCCGCCGCCGGTCAGCTCGGCCTTTGGCGCCTCGGCCTTGACGGTGTCGTACACGCCCTGCGGATAGGCCGCCGTGCGGTAGGTTTTGTAGACGTTCATCTTGTAGCTCGGGTAGCGCTTCAGCATTTCCATCTGGCCCGGCGTCAGCACGTCCTTGTACTTGTCCATATTGGCCGCCGTTACCGTGTACAGCGGCGCCTCGTTCGGCAACGGATCGGCGTAGCCGTTCTTGCCGTCGAAGCCGGCCGGCGCCTTGGTCAGGCCGCCGCCCCAGGCCGGGATGGTGCCGGCCTTGTTGCCGTCTTTTTCCGCGCCGACCGGGGTCAGGTCCTTGCCCAGGCGGTCCACTTCCGTTTGCGACAGGCCGGCCAGGGCGCTGCCCGCGATGCACGCCAGCGCTGCTGCCAGCAAGCTTTGCTTCATCATCTTCATCAATGGTCTCCTGTGTCTCGGTTAGAAGTTGGCGCCGATCACGAAGGACATATTGTCGCGATCGTGGAACTGGTCGTACTTGGCGCTCTTGTTATAGCTGGTGTAGCTGATGTCGGCGTAGTAGCGGTTGTTGTAGTCCGCGCGCAGTCCGATGGAACGGGTCTGGCGGTCCTCGACGAACAGGTAGTCGGCCGAATAGCCTTTCACGTCATGCGCGAAGAACAGGCGCGGCTTGAAGTTCACGCCCGCCACCACGTTCGGGAACAGCAGCTCGGCCGACAGGCGGTAGCCCCAGGCGCTGCTGGTCGCGTAGCCCTGGTTCTCGCAATACGACGCATTCGGCTGGATGCCGGCCGGACCGCAGGTACCGCCCAGCGCCGCCGTCGGCCCAAAGTTGAACATGAAGGCGCGCACGTAACGCGTGCTGGTGTTCGGATCGCCGATGCCGCTCCACTTCTGCCCCGCCACTTCGCCCAACAGGGTGAGCGAATCGGCGCCCAGCACCTGCGGGAATTGGCGGATGAAGGAGACCTGCGCCTGGGTCTTGTCCTTGCGGTCGTAGCCATGGATCACCGTGCCGGTCGGCAGGTTCGGATCGCGCGCCATGGCGGCCAGCTTGGCTTGCGGGCCGATGCCCAGCGCCGTCCCCACCAGCAGGTCGATGGCGTTGATCTGCACCGGGATATCCTTGGTGCGCGACACTTCGCCGAACAGGGAGAAGCCTGCCACCTCGGTCGCGGCCGACAGGCCCAGGGTCTTCACGTTCTCGCCGCTGTAGTCCCACACGATATTCCCCGGCGGCAGCACGGCCAAGGTGCCGAGGGCCGGCGCCAGCGACGGCACGGCCTTGGCCAGCTGCGCCAGGCGGCCCGACCACACCGACGGCAGGGCCGACGGCTGCTTGACCACCGAGACGATCGGCGAGTGGCTGTGATAACGCGCGAAATACAGGCCGAAGTCGGTCGAAATCGCGTCGGCGAAATAGTGCCCCGATACGCCGAACTGGCCCGAATTCTTCGGCTTGATCTTGTTGGCGGTTGTCATGCGGAAGTTCAGCGGCATGGAGCGCGACAGTCCCATCGAGGCCAGCAGCGGATCGAGCGCCGCCGGCAAGCCGGCCAGGAAAGGCTTGCCGTTGTACTGGCCCTGGTCGTCCATCTTGGTGCCATCGCCAAACAGCACGGTGCCGTTGTTGCAGTTCAGCGAATCGGCAGCCGACCAGTAGGTGCCGCAGCCGTCCACCACGTTCTGGCGCCAGCCCAGGTTGTAGAACACTTCCACCGACACGCCGTTGCCCAAGCCCAGGTTGGCCAGCAAGGCCGGCTGCGGGCGCAGCACTTCCTTCACTTGCGCACCGGGACGGCGCGCGGCGCTGGTGTCGAAGGCGCCCATCGCGTTAATGCCCGGCACGAACAGGCTCTCGCCCCAGTTCACCACCTGGTTGCCCAGCTTGACCGACAACGGCTTGCCGCTAACATCCCAGTTGGCGAAGACGTAGGCGTCGGCCAGCGCCGCGCCGTCGAAGGTGGAGAGCTGGTCGAAGCCGTTGTCGCTCAATTGCGTATTGGGTACATAGGCGTTATTGAAACTGCCATGCGGCACATCGTGGTGCTTGAGCGTGTAGTCGTACCAGGCGAAGCCGCGCGCGAACAGGCCGTAGGTGTCGCCTTTGAGCTGGAATTCGCCGGTCAGCTTGCCGACGGTGGAATAAGCATCGTGCTTGGCGAAATTCAGGTTGCCGTCGTCGGCGCCGGCGCCGGCCGTGCCGCCGTTGACCACGGAGATCAGGTTCTTGTCCGCGTCCTTCATGCGGATGCTGGTGCCGACAGAGGCGTTGAGGGACCAGCGCCCCTCCAATCCATTATCGGTGGTGAAGGTATCTGCTTGTGCCAGCGGGCTTGCCAGGGCAGCCGCCACGGCAAGGGCCATGGTTCGGTTGTACTTCCTCGTCATCCTCGTGTCTCCTTTGGTTTTATGTGAAGCTATTGGACTGCTTGGGGGTGCTGCCACTACATATGCTGTTTCAGGAAGCCTGCCAGCGCGTCGAACAGGCGCCCATATGGCGGGCGGAACAGGCCAAAGCCATTGATGCGCGCCTGGCGGAAGATCGGTTTCAGTTTGGAGAAGGCCAGGAAGCCGTGTTCGCCGTGGTAGGCGCCGATGCCGCTGGCGCCCACGCCGCCGAACGGCAGGTTCTCCTGCGCCGCATGCCACAGCGCGTCGTTGATCGTCACGCCGCCGGAAATGGTGGAGCGCAGCACCTTGGTGCAGTTGCGGCGCTCGCGGCCGAACCAGTACAACGCCAGCGGGCGCTCGCGCTGGTTGACGAAGGCGATGGCTTGCTCCAGCGTGTCGTAGGGCACGACCGGCAGCAGCGGCCCGAAAATCTCTTCCCGCATCACGGCCATTTCCGGCGTCACGTCCAGCAGCAGCACCGGCGCCATGCGGCGCCCGCTGCCAGCGCCATCCTTCTCGCCGCCCAGGCGCACCGCCGTCGCGCCCTGCTCCTCCGCCTCCACCACCAGCTGGCGCAGACGCGCCAGGTGGCGCTCGCTGATGATGCTCGTGTATTGCTCGTTGTCAGCGTACTGCGGATACATGGTTGCTGCGGCGGCGCTCACTTCGCGCACGAAGTCCGCCAGGCGATCGCGCGGCACCAGGGCGTAGTCCGGCGCCACGCAGGTCTGGCCGGCATTGAATAATTTACCGAAGGCCAGGCGCGGCGCAGCCTGCGCCAGATCGCAGCTCGCGTCGATGATGGCAGGCGACTTTCCGCCCAGCTCCAGCGTGACGGGCGTGAGGTTGCGCGCCGCCGCCACAGCCACCTGGCGGCCCACGGCGGTGGAACCGGTAAACACCAGGTGGTCGAAAGGCAGCGCGGCGAAGTCGCGGCTGATTTCCACCCCGCCTTCGACCACCGCCAGCTCGGCAGGGCAGAAATAGCGCGCCGCCAGTTGCGCCAGCAGGCGCGCAAAGGCCGGCGTCAATTCGCTCGGCTTGATCATCACCCGGTTGCCGGCCGCCAGCGCGGCCGCCGCCGGCACCAACGCCAGCTGGCAAGGATAATTCCACGGTACGATATTGCCCACCACGCCCAGCGGCTGGGGCATCAGTTCGCTGGAGCCGGGCAGCATGTACAGCGGCGTCGCCACCCGGCGCGGGCGCATCCAGCGCCCCAGCTTGCGGCGCTGCTGGCGGATCGCCGACAGCACGATGAACAGCTCCGTCAGCACCATTTCCTGCCGCGCGCGGCCGCCGAAATCGGCGTTGATCGCCTCCAGGATGGCCGCCTCGTTCTCGGCCACCATGGCCTGCAGGCGGTCCAGCCGCCCGCGCCGCACCGCAGCGCAAGGCAGCATGTCGGCGTGGAAGGCGGCGCGCTGGATTTCCAGCGTGTCGGCGATGCTCTGGTTGCTCAATTGCAGTGCTGCGTTCATGGATAACCAATCGGGAAAATGGGCGCAACAGGACGCACGCCGCCAGGCGCCGGCAACAGCCGCACGCCGGTCGGCGCCGCGAGCAAGCGCGCTCGGGTCATTTCAGGCTGCGGGGCAGCCAGCGGTGGGAAGGTGGGGACCATGGCCGGGCGAGCCGGCCCCTGCGACATAATCGAATCGCTGAATTTTCATGCAGTGTCTCCAGTATGTGCCGCGTTTTATTAACGCTGTCGTTGAAACGAGTATGTGTTTGGCACTACTATTCGTCCAATGCATTGTATTTATCCGCACAATGCATTTTATGCATACAAGGGGGGGGGTTCCATGGATTTCAAGCGCTTGCGCTACGCCCTGGCCGTGGCCGACGAAGGCAATTTCGTGCGGGCGGCGGAACGGGTCAGCATCAGCCAGCCCGCCCTCTCGCGCGCCGTGCAGACACTGGAAGAAGAGCTGGGATTCCTGCTGTTCGACCGGGGCAACCGCAACGTCGCGGTGACGGTGGCCGGCGCCGCCTTTTTCAACCATGCGCGGCGCCTGCTGTTTGATGTACGCAACATGGAGCACGACCTGACGATGTTGCGCAATGGCGACAGCGGCCATGTCAGCTTCGGCATCGGCCCCCTGCATTCGGGCGCCCTGCTGCCGCGCGTGCTGCGCCAGGTGCGCGCCGACCAGCCGGGCATCAGCCTGTCCGTCACCATCAACACCTCCAGCTACCTGCTTGACCACCTGCGTGCCGAAGAGATGGAATTCTTCATGTCCGACGTGCGCCTGATCGAACCGGCCGAAGACTTGATCATCACCCACGAGTGCCGCCAGTACGGCGGCATCTACTGCCGGCGCGGCCACCCGCTGCTGCAACGCAGCGACGTCAGCCCGGCCGACCTGCTGCCCTATGGCATGGCCGCGCCCACCATGCCCGAAGTGCTGATGGCGCAGATGAACAAGCTGTTCCGCCTGCCGCCCGGACGCGACCTGCCCATCATGCTCAGCTGCGACAGCGTGCACACCCTGATCGACGTGGTGGCCGAAAGCGACCTGCTGCTGATTTCCAGCCACGCCGCACTGGCCGAAGCCGCCGAGACGGGACGGCTGGAACAGGTCGCGGTGCCGCTGCCGCCCCTGTGGGCCGACATCGCCACCATCCGCCTGCGCGGACGCACCCTCTCCCCGGGCGCCCAGCGCGTGCTGCATGCCGCCCGCACCATCCTGTCGCAGCTGGCCGGCACCGAAATGCCCCGCCAGTAGGGCCGCAACCGGGTCCTGACATTCAGGCAGACGCCGCGGCGCCCAGCAGCTCCAGGTCGAGCACCTCGATTTGGCCGTAACGCAGCGCAATGGCGCCGCTGCGTGCGAGCGCGCGCAGTTCCGTATTGAGCGTGGTGCGCCCCACGCCCAGCATCATGGCGATATGGTCCTGCGAGGCGACGATGGTCCGGCGCGCACTGCTGGCGTTGGTCAGGTCGCCGCGTGCCAGCATCAGCAGGCGCCGCGCCAGGCGCGCCCGGGTGCCGTGCAGCGCCATGTCGGCGAGCAGGCCCAGGGCGGCGCGCAGGCGCTGCGCCTCCAGCCGGGCGATGGCGGCGGCGAAACCGGCATCCTGCATCAGCGCTTCGAAGCGCTCGGCGCTCACCGCCAGCAGCTCGCTGTCCTCCTGCGCCGTGGCCGTGGCGGCGCGCGGCAAATCCTCCAGCAGCGCCGTCTCGCCGAACCAGTTGCCCGGCTCGACGATGGTGAGGATCGCCTCGTTCCCGTTTTCGTGCATGACCGACATGCGGATCGATCCGGATACGACGCCCCAGATACCGTCGCACACATTCACGGTCGGCTCGCCCTGCAGGTAGAGCATTTCGCCCTGCACCAGGCGGAGCGGGCGCGCAGCATCCAGCAAGGCTTGCGCCAGCTCCGGCGCCAACGTTGCAAACCAGGGATTATCGAAAAACTTTTGCATGGAAAGTCCTGAATTGCACGGAATTGAACATTCTTCCCGGCCCGGGCGCAGCATCATGGAGCGCAAAGGAGACCATATGGACAAGAACATGATGTATTTGCTGATCGTCTTGCTGCTCGCCGGCTTTGGCACGATGGAGTTTGCCAGCCGCCGCTACCGCGACACCGTGCATGCCAGCGCCAATGATACAACGCTCGAAATTCTGATGACACTGGGCTTGCTGGCCGTCACCCAGCCCTTCATCCTGTTCAGCACCGACCTGCTGGGCCAGTGGCTGGCGCCCACCATGCGCGGCGCGTGGGCCGGCCAGCCCTGGTGGGCCTGGGCTGGCCTGCTGCTGGTGGGGGACGACATGAGCCAGTACTGGTGGCACCGCGTTTCGCACACGCCGCTGCTGTGGCCCTTGCACCGCGCCCACCATTCCGCTTCCTACATGAGCATCCGCATCACCTACCGCAACAACTTCTTTTACTACCTGATGATGCCGGGGATCTGGTTCGCCGGCGCCATGCTCTACCTGGGCTGCGGCTGGATGTATTTCGCCTATGTGGTCGTCAAGCAGGGCGTCATCATCGGCGCGCACTGCGCCTGGGCCTGGGACGAGCCGCTGTACAAGGTGCGCGCGCTGCGCCCCCTGATGTGGGTGCTGGAACGCACCATCTCCACCCCCGCCACCCACCGCGCCCACCACGCCATCACCAATGCCGACGGCATCGGCCATTACAAAGGCAATTTCGGCAATCTGCTGTTTTTCTGGGATGTGCTGTTCGGCACCGCGCACATCACGCGCCGCTACCCGGCCGAAGTAGGCCTGCGCGACGACCAGTTGTTCGGCGACGAGCGCTGGGACAGGCAGATGTTCTACCCCTTGCTGCAATCGAAGCGCGAATACAGCGCCTTGAAATTCGGCGGAAAGATCTACAGCGATGAATAGGATTATTGTCACCGGCGGCTTCGGCGCGCTGGGAAGCGCCGTCGGCGCAGCCTTGCTGGCGGCGGGCGCCCAAGTGGCCCTGCTCGACCAGGCTCCCGTTCCGCCCGGCCCGGCCGGTGACCGCGCACTGCACTGCGGCGGCGTCGACTTGTGCGACCCGCTCGCCACACGCAACTGCATCGACGAGGTCGCGCAACGCTTCGGCGGCCTCGATGGCATCGTCAACGTGGCAGGCGGCTTTGCATGGCAACCCGTGGAGCAGGGCGAGCTCGCGACATGGGACCGCATGTATGCCATGAATGTGCGCACCGCCCTGGTAGCTTCGCAGGCCGCCCTGCCCCATCTTCTGCGCCAGGGACGCGGCCGCATCGTCAACGTCGGCGCCATGGCCGCGGTCCGCGCGCAAGCCGGCATGGGCGCCTATGCCGCCGCCAAATCCGGCGTGGCACGCCTGACGGAAGCCATGGCGGAGGAGTTGCTCGGGCGCGGCGTCACCGTCAACGCCATCCTGCCCGGCATCATCGACACGCCGGCCAACCGCGCCGCCATGCCGGAAGCGGATCCCGCACGCTGGGTTGCGCCAGCCGCGCTGGCACGGGTGATCGTCTTCCTGCTATCCGACGACTCGGCCGCCATCAGCGGCGCCCTGCTTCCGGCCACCGCCCACGCGACGCCATCACTCCATGCTTGACTACCTGCGTTTCGGGCGCAGCTCGATTTCGAACAGCTTGGGCCAGCGCTTGCCCGTCACGAACAGGCGGCGCGACTTGGCGTCATACGCGATGCCGTTCAGGACATTGTCCACGTCCTTGCCCGCCTTGGCGGTGGCGGCCAGTCCGCTCAGGTCGATCCAGCCCAGGACACGGCCGCTGGACGGATCGATACGGGCGATGCGGTCGGTCTGCCAAACATTGGCGTAGATCTGGCCGTCCACCCATTCCAGCTCATTGATCTGCATCAGCGGCTGGCCATCGACAGTGACCTTGATGCGGCGCTGTTCGCCGAAGGTCTTGGGATCGATGACGCGGATTTCCGGCGTGCCGTCGCTCATGTACAGGCGCTCGCCGTCGCTGGTCAGGCCCCAGCCCTCGCCCATGTAATTGAAGGTGCCCTTGATGGCGAAGCTGCCCTGGTCCATCACATAGCCGGCCTGGTTCATCCAGGTGATGCCGACGATGCTATCGCCATGCGGCGCGATGCCTTCGCCAAAGACCTTTTCCGGCAGGTCGCGCTTTTGCAGTACCTTGCCGGTGGCCAGTTCCACCTTGCGTACCGAGGACGCGCCGTACTGGCCCGTGCTCTCCCACAGGAAGCCGTCCTTGAAAAACAGCCCCTGGGTGAACGCTTGCGGATCGTGCGGGTAAGCGGCCTTGATCGAGTATCCCTGCACCGGTACGGCGGCCGATGCGATTTGCGCGGCCAGCGCCGCCACGCCCAGCGCTACCAGCCTACGCATCCCACAGGTCCCCGCTGGCGTTGCTGCGCGGCGCGGCGACGCCGAAATGCTGGTATGCCTGCGCCGTGGCGACCCGGCCGCGCGGCGTGCGTTGCAGGTAGCCCTGCTGGATCAGGTATGGTTCCAAAACGTCCTCGATAGTGTCGGCGGCCTCGCCGATGGCGGCCGCCAGGTTGCCGATGCCGACCGGGCCACCGCCGAATTTATACAGCACCGCTTCCAGCAGCTTGCGGTCCATCACGTCAAAGCCCACGTGGTCGACGTCCAGCATGCGCAGCGCGGCGTCGGCCAGCTCGCGCGTGATGTCGCCGTTGCCCTTCACTTCCGCATAGTCGCGCACGCGGCGCAGCAGGCGGTTGGCGATACGCGGCGTGCCGCGCGCGCGGCGGGCGATTTCCACCGCACCGGCATCGTCGATGTTCGCCTTCAGCAGCGCGGCGCTGCGGGTCACAATCCTGGCCAGCTCCTCGGTGGTGTAGAACTCCAGGCGCGCCACGATTCCGAAACGGTCGCGCAGCGGATTGGTCAGCATGCCGGCGCGGGTGGTGGCGCCGACCAGGGTGAAGGGCTGCAGGTCGAGCTTGACGCTGCGCGCCGCCGGGCCTTCGCCGATCATGATGTCGATCTGGTAGTCCTCCAGCGCCGGGTACAGGATTTCCTCCACCACCGGCGACAGGCGGTGGATTTCATCGATGAAGAGGACGTCGTTCGCTTCCAGGTTGGTCAGGATGGCCGCCAGGTCGCCCGGACGCTCCAGCACCGGGCCGGAGGTCTGGCGCAGGTTGACGCCCATTTCGCGCGCGATGATGTTGGCCAGCGTGGTCTTGCCCAAACCTGGTGGGCCGAACAGCAAGGTATGGTCCAGCGCCTCGCTGCGCTTGCGCGCCGCCGAAATGAAGATTTCCAGCTGGTCGCGGATCTTGGACTGGCCGACGTATTCGTCCAGGTGCTTGGGACGCAGCGCGCGCTCGATCGCCTCCTCGTTGGGCGAGGTCGGCGCCGCGTCGATGATGCGCTGTTCCGTGAAATTGTCGGTTTGAATGCTCATGCCAGCTCGTTCAGAATGTCTGGACATGATTGTACCCGTTATCGCTGCGGGCCCCGGCCCGGCCGGACCGCCCCTGGCCGGGAATGGATCGGCCGAAAGTTAACTATTTAACAAAAAAAATCCTATTTGACGTTCGACGCAGCGGCGCTCGCAGTCTCATTCGCCTTTTTCTGCAAGCCCGCAGCGACCTTTTCCGCACGCTCGCGGCGGTCTTGCTGGTCCTGCTGCTGCCCGGCCTTGATGCCGGTCGCGGCGCGCGCCGTACCGGCTGGCCGCAGCTTGAGCGATGCCGAGGCCTTGGCCTGGTTCGGCTGCTCCTGCGGGACGTTTGGCTTATCCTGCGCGAACGCGGCACCGGCCACGGAGGCGGCAATGGTCAACAGCATCAGCTTGAGCATTTTCATGGATGGTCTCCGTCCTTTGGAACTAGATAACGCAACTCTGCCAGACCGGTGCCGATCTGTCGCACGGATTGCAGCTGAAGCGGCGGATTGGTCAGGCGCCGCGGGAACAGCGGCTTGCCTTGTCCCAGGGTCACCGAGCCAAGCTGGATAATCAGCTCGTCAAGCAGTCCAGCGTCATGAAATTGCCCGGCCAGGTCGCCGCCGCCCACGATCCATATGTTCCTGTCGCCGGCTGCCGCACGCATCGCCGCATGCACGGGACGTACATTGCCGCGCACGAACCGCAAATCCGCCCCTGGGATGGCTGGCAGTACGCGTGAGGAAAATATCCAGGCTGGCTGGGTATAAGGCCAAGCAGAACCCGTTTCACTGGCTACCGTTTCTGCATTGCGCAGCATCCATTCATAAGTGGAAGAGCCCATTGCAATCGCGCCTACCTGTGCAATGAAGTTCGGATAGCTGCTGTCATTGATATCGCCAAGCGGGAAGAGCCACTCAAGCGAGTGATCTTCGGTAGCAATGAAACCGTCAAGGCTCGTAGCGGTAAAGAATTGAGTCTTCATAGTGCATAGTAAACGGGCCCGGCCACAATGCCAGGAAATTCCTGGCCGTGCGATCCCTCAATCCTTTTTCGCTTTCGGCGCTGGATCCAGGAGGGAACGGAGATGCGCAATCGTCCAGCCGATGATCGCGCCGACCAGCCCGCCGATAAGGGATTGTGGCAAAGCGATCATGCCTTCAAAGTCGCCGTGGATAAGATCCGACAAGTCGATCATGAGATACACCGGCCCCATGCCAACGCCCAGCGGGACCGCAAGCCACGCCGGCCATTGACCGCTCTGCTGCCAACCGATAACGCCACCGATCCAGCACGATACGGCGACCATGCCAAACAATGCGCCAAGGAACACTAACGGGGCTTTACTTTTCATGGATGATCACAGACGTTGCTCGGTTGCAGGAGCGTAGGAGCGAACCTCCTCGGCAGGAATTGGCGAACGCGCCCTTGCCTGAGCCACATCCGACTGCTGCTCATTCGATATGTAGACCGTAATGCAGTCCTTCGGTGAGGAAGTAGTCACGTAGCGGCCAAGGTAGATTATGTCGCCAGGATGCACAGTAAACGTCACAACTGCGGGCAGTGGCCTGGTGCACGTATATCCTGTTCCCGAATGCAGTTTGCTGCCGTCTGCGTTCCGAAGCTCATACTCGCCAGGCGGAAGGCGTTTGACGAACACAACGCCTTTGTTGATCGACGTTTCCCAATCCGGTTTCTGTGTAGGGGTGAAGTGGATGCTGACCAGATCTTCAGTATTCCGGCGATGAAAGGTGACGCTGGAACTGGTGAGGCGGGAACCGTTGGATGCGCCGGCACTCGCGATGACCACGCCGGCATCCGCGCCTTCATAATTCCTCAGTGCTTCATGTTTTCTCGCGATATCGTAAGGACTGCCGGCGCAACCGGCAAGTGCAAACGCGAGCGCCAGCATGGCGCCGGAAATCTTTTTATTCATAGACGATGGTCAGCCTTTCGACAGAGCTTTGAGGGCCTGCTTGATACCGTCGGAAACCGACGATCCAGCTGGGACAGTTTTCAACGCCTGCAAGGCCTCCTTGTCGGAGTAGCCCAGCGCCAGCAGAGCGTTCAGGATATCGGATTGCGAATCGTGCACTGGAAGCGCGCCGCCGGCAGCGCCGATGTCGGCGCCCAGCTTGCCCTTCAATTCCAGCAGCAGGCGTTCGGCCGTCTTCTTGCCGATGCCGGGGATCTTCACCAGGCGCCCGGCTTCCTGCAGCGTGACGGCTTGCGCCAGGTCGGCGATCGACAGGCCGGACAGGATCGACAGCGCGGTGCGCGCCCCGATGCCGCTGATCTTGATCAGCTGGCGGAACACGGCGCGCTCCTCGGCGTTGCCGAAGCCGAACAGCAGGTGCGCGTCTTCACGGACCGTCAGGTGGGTGAACAGGCTGACCTTTTCGCCTACCCCGGGCAGGTTATAGAAGGTGGACATCGGCACGTCGACTTCATAGCCGACGCCTTGCACGTCTACCAGCAGTTGCGGGGGATTCTTTTCGAGCAGGATGCCGGTGAGACGTCCGATCATAGGGTTCCTTTGAATGCGGTTAGCCGACCAGGCGGCCGCGCTTCATGCGCAGGCCGGACAGGGCGGGATGAACATTGGTGACCACCGACAGCGTGGTGTGGCTGTGCGCGTGGCAGATCGCAATGCCGAGGGCGTCGGCGGCGTCGGTGCCGGGCAGGCCAGGCAGCGCCAGCAGGCGCGCGACCATGTCCTGCACCTGCGCCTTGGTGGCGCGGCCGGTGCCGACCACGGCTTGCTTCAGCTGGGTCGGCGAGTATTCGGCGACTTTGAGTTCGTGCGTGACCAGCGCGCAGATGGCGGCGCCGCGGGCCTGGCCGAGCAAAAGCGTGGATTGCGGGTTGACGTTGACGAAGACTTTTTCGATTGCGGCGCAATCGGGTTTGTAAGTGGCGGCGACTTCCGCTACCCCGTCGAGGATGACTTTCAGGCGCTGCGGCAGGTCGCCCTCGCCGCTCTTGATGGTGCCGGAGGCGATGTAACGCAGCTTGTTGCCCACTTTTTGGATAACGCCGAAGCCTGTGGTGCGTAAGCCGGGGTCGATGCCGAGGATGATCATTCCCGGATTGTAATGCAGAAACCCGGTAATTCGGGGTCAGACCCAAGGGTCAGACCCCGTCAGCGCGCCTTTTGCGGCCCAAAAACCACTGGCGGCCGTCGAGCAGACTGGGTCAGACCCTTGGGTCTGACCCAGGTTTACCGGTTCTTAGTGACGGAAGTGGCGGGTGCCAGTGTACAGCATCACCACGCCGCGCTCGTCGGCGGCGTCGATCACTTCCTGGTCGCGCATGGAGCCACCTGGGTGGATCACGCAGGTCGCACCTGCATCGACCACCACGTCCAGACCATCGCGGAACGGGAAGAACGCGTCGGAAGCCACTGCGGAACCTTGCAGCGACAGGCCGGCATTCTGCGCCTTGATCGAAGCGATGCGCGCCGAGTCGATACGGGACATCTGGCCAGCGCCTACGCCGAGGGTCATGTTGTTGCCGCAGAAGACGATGGCGTTCGACTTGACGTACTTCGCCACGCGCCATGCAAACATCAGGTCCGCCAGCTGCTGCTGGGTAGGCTGCAGCTTGGACACTACGCGCACCTCGGACGGCAGCACGTTCCTGGAGTCGGCCGACTGCACCAGCAGGCCGCCGCCTACGCGCTTGAAGTCCATGGCGTTCACGCCGTCGCCCAGCGG
The DNA here is from genome assembly GCA_039593355.1 of Pseudoduganella sp. Classification (GTDB taxonomy): domain Bacteria; phylum Pseudomonadota; class Gammaproteobacteria; order Burkholderiales; family Burkholderiaceae_D; genus Rugamonas. The sequence continues at coordinate 11,244 of JBCNPK010000061.1, read as the reverse complement.
AATTTCCAGCAGGCGCACGTTCTGCTTGGCCGACATGATCTGGCGCGCTTCAGCGGTGAAGGAAGGAGCGATCAGCACTTCCACGAACAGCTTGGCCAGTTCGGTGGCAGCCGCGCCGTCCACTTCCACGTTGAAGGCGATGATGCCGCCGAATGCGGAGGTCGGGTCGGTCTTCAGCGCGCGCTGGTAGGCTTCCAGGGCGGTCGCGCCCAGGGCCACGCCGCATGGGTTGGCGTGCTTGATGATCACGCAGGCGGTGGAGCCCATGGACTTCACGCACTCCCACGCCGCATCCGCGTCGGCGATGTTATTGAACGACAGTTCCTTGCCCTGCAGCTGGCGGTAGTTGGCCAGCGCGCCGGCCACGGGAGCCAGGTCGCGGTAGAACGCGGCCGACTGGTGCGGATTTTCGCCGTAGCGCATGTCCTGCACCTTCTCGAAGGCCACGTTCAGGGTTGCCGGGTAAGCGGAGCGGGTCTCGTGCTTGCGGTCTGGGCCCAGGCTCGAGAAGTAGTTGGTGATCGCGCCGTCGTACTGCGCGGTGTGCGCGTAGACCTTCTTGGCCAGGTTGAAGCGGGTTTCGTAGGAAACGTAGCCCGGAGCGTTGTCGGTACCCTTCATCTCCGCCAGCACCACGCCGTAGTCGGTCGGATCGCAGATCACCACCACGTCCTTGTGGTTCTTGGCAGCGGAGCGCAGCATGGCCGGGCCGCCGATGTCGATGTTCTCGATCGCGTCTTCCAGCGAGCACTCGGCCTTGGCCACGGTCGCCTGGAACGGGTACAGGTTCACCACCACCATATCGATGGTCGGGATGCTGTGCTCTTCCAGCTTGGCGACGTGCTCAGGGAAGTCGCGGCGGGCCAGGATGCCGCCGTGGACTTTCGGGTGCAGCGTCTTCACGCGGCCATCCAGCATTTCCGGGAAACCGGTGTAGTCAGCCACTTCGGTGACCGGCACGCCGTTATCGGCCAGCAGTTTCGCGGTACCGCCGGTGGACAGGATGTTGACGCCCATGGCCGACAGGGCCTTGGCGAAATCCAGCACGCCGGTCTTGTCGGATACGGAGATGAGAGCTTGTTTGATCATAGCTGTGGGGGGAAGGTTACGAAAATCTGGTCAAAACCAACCGGCCCCACGGCCCGTCGCGGCCAATAGGGACCGGGACGCGGAATCAGCCTTACAGCAGGCCGTGTTCCTGTAATTTCTTGCGCAAAGTATTGCGGTTAATACCCAGCATCTGGGCTGCGTGCGACTGGTTGCCGTCGGCGCGGCCCATCACGACTTCGAGGATAGGACGCTCAACGGTCATCACTACCATGTCATACACGTTCGATGCTTGCTGCTCGCCCAGGTCATTGAAGTAGTCTTCCAGGCTTTTCTGGACTACTTCCTGAATGCTTTCTTTGCTCATTTTCTTATCGATCTTGCTAATTATTTGCCAATGCAGGCGCGGTTCACGCAGCCAGCGGTTCTTCGGCGAGGCGGTATTGTAACCGGTCACCGTACTTCCATTGGGATTCGAAGAAACTGTCGACTGCGCGCAGTTGTTCTGCGGTCGACTCGAGGCGGTTCATCTCCTGACGGAACTCCTCCCCGCCCGGGAGGTCGCGCACATACCATCCAATATGCTTGCGCGCGGTGCGCACGCCCAGGAATTCGCCGTAGAAGGCGTAGTGGGCCTGCAGGTGCTCGTCCATCAGCTTGCGCACCTCGGCCACCAGCGGCGCCGGCAGGTGTTCGCCGGTACGCAGGAAATGGTCGATTTCGCGGAAGATCCATGGGCGCCCCTGGGCTGCGCGGCCGATCATCACGGCGTCGGCGCCGGTCTTGTCGAGCACATAACGCGCTTTCTCAGGGGTGGTGATGTCGCCGTTGGCGACCACCGGGATTTTTACTGCTGCCTTGACGGCGGCAATGGTGTCGTATTCGGCGTCGCCGGTATAGCCGTCGGCGCGGGTGCGGCCGTGCAGCGTCAGCATCTGGATGCCGGCTTGTTCGGCGATGCGGGCGATGCGCAGGGCGTTCTTGTTCTCGCGGTTCCAGCCGGTGCGGAATTTCAGGGTGACCGGCACGTTCACGGCCTGCACCACCGCTTCCAGGATGCGCTGGACCAGGTCTTCATGCTGCAACAGGGCGGAGCCGCACCAGTTGTTGCACACTTTCTTGACCGGGCAACCCATGTTGATGTCGATGATCTGGGCGCCGCGGTCAACGTTGAACTTGGCGCATTCGGCCAGTTCCTCCGGCACCGCGCCGGCGATCTGCACCGCCTTAGGCTCCATCTCCCCGGTGTGGTCGGTACGGCGCGAAGACTTCTCGCTGGCCCACAGGCGCGGGTTGGAGGCAGCCATCTCGGACACTGCATAGCCCGCACCCAGTTCCTTGCACAGTTGGCGGAACGGGCGGTCCGTCACACCAGCCATAGGCGCGACAAAGACATTGTTGCGGAGCTCGTGAGGTCCGATTTTCACTTAGTAAATCCGTAAGACAGTGCGGGAAAGGGGGCTATTTTAACCGAAGCCCTGCCCAAAAACTAAGCACTTTTTTAAATCATGTCGTCGCGACTGATCGAAAGATGCGCAGCCTCTCCCCATTGCTCGAGCGACAACGCCCCTTTCTCAAAATGAAAGCGGTTGATGCTGGCATTCTTGACCTGGAAATCGCGCGGGCCGTCGATCGACAGGCCGCGGGCTGCGCGATAGGCGCATTCCAGCACGCCGCCGTGCGCCACGATCAGGATCGATTGCTGCGGATAGCGTTCGGCCCAGCGTGCGATGCCGTCCTGGCAACGCTGGTAGAACTGGCGGAAGCTTTCGGCTACGCGGCCTGCCGCCGGCATCAAGGCGTCCACGTCCCGCGCCTGCCATTCGGCGAATTCGACGGGGTAGCGTTCGGCGATCTCTGTATATAGGAGGCCTTCGAAGGCGCCGTAGCCCCGCTCGCGCAGGCCGGGATCGGTGTGCAAAGGCACATGCGGGTGCCGGGCAGCCACCGCTTGCGCGGTCTGCATGGCGCGCCCCAGGTCGCTGGAGACGATGGCGTCCAGTCTCTCGGACCACAGTGAGCGGGCCAGGGCTTCGGCCTGGCGCTCGCCTTCTTCGTTCAGGGGGATATCGGTGTGGCCTTGCAGGCGGCGCACGGCGTTCCACGCGGTTTCGCCGTGGCGGATTAACAGGATTCTTGTCATTCAAAAAGCGAGTAGCTGCCGATCACCTGCGCCTCATCGAGGATGTGGCCGTGGATGGCCTTCAGCACATCTTGGCAGGTGAAGCGGCCCTCCACCGGCAGGCGCGGGATGTCCAGCGCGTACAGGCGGAAAATGTAATGGTGGGTACGTTCGTCGTTCCAGGGCGGGCATGGGCCATCGTAGCCGTAATAGTCGCCGGCCATGTCCTTGTCGCCGGCAAACCAGCCGGTATAGTCGTTGATGCCGTGGCGCAGTGGCTCCGGCAGGCTGGCGGGCTTGCCTTTGGGCGTGACTTCTTTGGAGAATTCGCCGGCGGCGATGCTGCCCCGCTTGGGCGGGATGTCGACCAGGCACCAGTGGTAAAAGTCGGCGCGCGGCATGCTGGACGGGAGTGTGTGGCCTTCCTGGTTGACATGGGTGCCGTCGGTGGGGGCGTCGCCGTCGATGCAGAGCAGGACCAGGGATTCGGTGCCGGAGGGGACTTCGGACCAGGCCAGGTGGGGGTTTTTGTTGGATGAAAGGCGAACTTTCGTCGCCTTGTCGCGCACGGCAAAGGCAAACTCGCCGGGGATGGCGGCGCCATCCTTGAAGGAATCGCTCCAGATTTTCATCTTTATCTCCCAGCTTGCTTTTCAACCCGGTAGACCAGGGTCAGACCCAAGGGTCTGACCCTGTCTGCTCGCCTGCCCTGGGGGTGGGCTCGAGGTCTTTGATCTTCGTCGAAAGTCAAAAGCCTTAACCCAAAACCCCAGGCTGCCGATCAGACTGGGTCAGACCCTTGGGTCTGACCCAGGTTTACCGGTTTTATGTTTTAGGATTCACCTGCAACCAGAACGTCACCGGCCCATCATTGGTCAAGGACACCTTCATATCCGCGCCAAACACGCCCGTCCCAACAACAGCATGCTTGGCGCGTGCCTGCGCCACAAAATACTCAAACAGCCGCTTCCCATCCGCCGGCGCAGCAGCCGGGCTGAACGAAGGCCGCGTCCCCGAATTGGTATCCGCCGCCAGGGTGAACTGCGGCACCAGCAACAGGCCACCCGCCACATCCGTCACCGATTTATTCATTTTGCCGGCATCATCGGAAAACACGCGATACGACAGCAGCTTGGCCAGCAGCTGGTCAGCCTCCTTCTCCGTATCGCCCTTCTCCGCGCATACCAGCACCATCAAGCCGCCGTCGATGGCGCCGGTGGTCTCGCCATCCACAACGACTTTAGCGGACGACACCCGCTGCAGCAGCCCGATCATGCCGACAAAGTCACTTTAGCAAATTTACGCTTGCCAACCTGCAGCACGAAGGTGCCTGCCTCAATTTTCAGCGCCTTATCCGAAATAACGGTGCCGTCGATACGCACACCGCCCTGGTCGATCATGCGCAGCGCCTCCGAAGTCGAAGCGCACAGGTTCGTCTGTTTCAGCAGCTGGCCGATGCCCACCGGCGCGCCGGACAAGGCAACTTCCGGCACATCGTCCGGAATGCCGCCCTTGGAACGGTTCACGAAGTCCGCCAGCGCATCTTCCGCCGCCTGGCGCGAATGGAAGCGCGCCACGATTTCCTGCGCCAGCGCCACTTTCGCATCGCGCGGATTGGCGCCGCCCTCGATCGCTTTCTTCAGGCCGGCGATTTCCTCGATCGACTTCCACGACAGCAGGTCGTAGTAGCGCCACATCATCACGTCCGAAATCGACATCACCTTGGCGAACATGGTGTTGGCCGGCTCGGTGATACCAATATAGTTGTTCTTGGACTTGGACATCTTTTCGACGCCATCCAGGCCTTCCAGCAGCGGCATGGTCAGGATGCATTGCGGCTCCTGGCCGTAATCCTTTTGCAACTCGCGGCCAACCAGCAGGTTGAACTTCTGGTCGGTACCGCCCAGCTCCAGGTCGGCCTTCAGCGCCACCGAGTCGTAACCTTGCATCAGCGGGTACAGGAACTCGTGCACCGAAATCGGCGTGCCGTTCTTGAAGCGCTTGGAAAAGTCGTCGCGCTCCATCATGCGCGCCACCGTGTAGCGCGAGGCCAGCTGGATCATGCCGCGCGCGCCCAGCGGGTCGCACCACTCCGAGTTGTAGCGGATTTCAGTCTTGGCCGCATCCAGCACGAGAGAAGCTTGCTTAAAGTAAGTCTGTGCGTTGAGTTCGATCTGCTCGCGGGTCAGCGGCGGACGGGTCACGTTGCGGCCCGACGGGTCGCCGATCATGGAGGTGAAGTCGCCGATCAGGAAGATCACCTGGTGGCCCAGGTTCTGCAGCTGGCGCATCTTGTTCAGCACCACGGTGTGGCCGAGGTGCAAGTCAGGAGCCGTCGGATCCAGGCCAAGCTTGATGCGCAGCGGCACACCAGTCTTTTCCGAGCGCGCCAGTTTTTGAGCGAATTCGCTTTCGATGATGAGCTCGTCCACACCACGCTTGGTGATGGCGAGGGCTTCCTTGACGCTGTCGCTCAGCGGCAGGATTTTGTTGTCTGTATCCATTTTTCCCGAAAATTTCTCAAATTGTTGGCACGGCCCAGGACTTTGTTATAATGCCCGATCCCATCAATCTTGCCCGATGAAAACGAATTAAATCAACAACTTAGAACAAAATACCAAGAATCCTAAAAGTTCAAGCGGCAAATTTTAACTGATTGCATGAACCCTATAAACAAGTTCACAAGCTCACGCTTGCACAATCTGCTCGGTTCGACGCGAAAGTCGCGAATCATTAGCGCATCGGCGATCTTCCTCGCCGTATGCGCTTTTGGCGCTGCTGGCGTGGCTCCGCTCGCGCCCGACGCGAGCGACCTGCCCGTGAAGACCATTGCCCAGGATATCCAGCTACCTGACCTGTCCTCGCAGATCAACGCCCTGCAGCAGCAGGAAGCCACCCAGAAATACGTTCACGAAGAAAAGATCCGCGCCGGCGACACGCTCGCGACTTTGCTGAACCGCCTGGGCGTGGAAGACGACGCTGCAGAAAACTTCATCAAGAAAGACAAGACCGCGCGCGCCATCATGCAGCTGCGCAGCGGCAAACGCGTGCAGGCGCAGACCGACGAAGACGGCAACCTGCTGTGGCTGAAGGCCACCGTTGTGGACGGCAAAGACAATCCCGTCAAGAATATTATGGTGTCGCGCTCCGGCGACGCCGCCTTCACGGCCGAAGAAGTGGCCGCGAAGCTGGAACGCCGCGTTGAAATGCACACGCGCGAAATTACCACCACCCTGTATGCCGCGACCGACTCCAGTTCCGACGGCAGCAGCCTGCCCGACTCGATCGTCGCGCAGATCATTGAAATGTTCTCCACCAACATTGACTTCCGCAGCGACCTGAAGCGCGGCGACCGCTTCAATGTGGTGTACGAAACCTTCTGGCAGGACGGCGAGTTCGTGCGCGCCGGCCGCATCCTGGCTGGCGAATTCACCAACAAAGGCACTACTTACCAGAGCGTGTGGTTCGAAGATCCGCAGACCAAATCGGGCGGCGGCTACTTCAGCTTTGACGGCAAATCGCTGAAGAAAGCGTTCCTCAAATCGCCGCTGGAATTCTCGCGTATTTCCTCCGGCTTCGGCATGCGCTCGCACCCGATCTCGGGCAACTGGAAGCAGCACAAAGGCACCGACTTCGCCGCCGCAACCGGCACCCCGATCCGCGCTGCCGGTGACGGCGTGGTCGATTTCGCCGGCGTGCAAGGCGGCTATGGCAATGTGGTCGTGATCAAGCACTGGGCCAATTACTCCACCGCCTACGCCCACATGAGCCGCTTCGCCAATGGCATGAAGAAGGGCGCCAAGGTCAACCAGGGCGACGTGATCGGCTATGTCGGCACCACCGGCTGGTCCACCGGCGCCCACCTGCACTACGAGTTCCGCGTCGCAGGCGAAGCCAAGGACCCTGGCAAGCTGAACATCACCGCCCAGGCCCCGCTGACGGCAGCCGAAATGGCCCGCTTCAAATCGGTAGCCGGCGACATGATCCACCGCTTCGCCCTGCTGCGTCCAAACGACAAAGCCAGCACCCTCGCCGCCAAGTAAAAATTCGGGGTCAGCTCCGGCAATCGGACAAAAGGGGCACATTTGTGCCCCTTTTGTCCGATTGCCGGAGCTGACCCCGAATTACAATAAGGGTATGAGCCTATATATTGGAATGATGTCGGGTACCAGCCTGGACGGCGTTGACGGCGTCCTGGTGGACTTCTGGGCCGGTGCTGCGCGCACCATGTCGGCAGCCTATGTGGAATTCCCGCAGGCCTTGCGCGATGAGCTGATGGCGCTGCAGGCCGCGTCTCCCAACGAAATCGAGCGCGAGGCGCTGGCTGCCAACAAGCTGGCCGAGCTTTACGCCGATTGCATCGCCCAGCTGCTGGCCAAGGCTGATATGAAATCGGCCGACGTGCGGGCAGCCGGGGCGCATGGGCAGACGATACGCCACCGCCCCGAACTGGGGTTTACCCGCCAGATCCTCAACGCTTCCCTGTTGGCCGAGCTGAGCGGCATTGACGTGATTGCCGACTTCCGCTCGCGCGACGTGGCTGCCGGCGGCCAGGGAGCTCCCCTGGTGCCGGCCGGTCATAAGGCCCTGTTCGGCAAGGAAGGCAAGACACGGGTGCTTGCCAATATCGGCGGTATCGCCAATATCTCCGTGCTGCATAAGGATGGAGCAGTCGGCGGCTATGACACCGGCCCCGGCAACGTGCTGATGAATGCCTGGATCTCCCGCCACAAAGGCGTGGAATTCGACGATAACGGCGCCTGGGCTGCTTCCGGCAAGGAAGTGCCGGGCCTGCTGGCCGCGCTGCTCTCCGAGCCCTATTTCGCCCTGCCCGCCCCGAAAAGCACCGGCCGCGACCTGTTCCACGCCGCCTGGTTGGATACGCATCTGGCGCGCTTCCCGGATGCTAAGCCGGCAGACGTGATGTTCACCCTGATGCGCCTGACCGCGGTCAGCCTGGCGCGCGAAGTTGCCCCGCATGGCGCGGATACGCTCTACGTTTGCGGCGGCGGCGCCTACAACGCCACGCTCATGCGCGAACTGCAAGCAGAGCTGGGTGAAGCAACGAAAGTTCAGACCACCGATGCGCTGGGCGTTCCGCCCAACCGCGTGGAAGCCATGGTCTTCGCCTGGCTGGCCTTCCGATTCGGCGAACGGCAGCCTGGCAACCTGCCATCGGTAACCGGCGCGCGCGGCGAGCGCATCCTCGGCGCCCTCTACCCCCGTTAACGCACGAGCCCGTGTCTCACCATGGGGTCACACCCCAATTGAGACACGGGCTCAGCTGTTCAGTGGCAGAGCTCGTGTCCCATTTCGGGTGTGACCCCAGGGTGGGACACGAACTCAGCTGAATGAGTTCCTAATTAGACGGAGAAGGAGGAGCCGCAACCGCAGGTCGACGTTGCGGATGGGTTCTTGATCACGAATTGTGCACCTTCCAGGTCGTCCTTGTAGTCGATCTCGGCGCCTACCAGGTATTGGTAGCTCATCGAGTCGATCAGCAGCTGGACGCCGTTCTTCACCATGGTGGTGTCGTCTTCGTTGACGATTTCGTCAAAGGTGAAGCCGTATTGGAAGCCGGAGCAACCGCCGCCCTGCACGAATACGCGCAGCTTCAGGTCTGGATTGCCTTCTTCTTCGATCAGTTGTGCTACTTTCTCGGCCGCGGCGTCGGTGAAAACGATCGGTGCCGGAATCACATCTTCGGCTACTGCAGTCATGTGTTACTCCTACTTAAATTCAGTTGTCCCATTATAGTCCATGCCGGAGTTGGCCGCTTTAGAGGCCGCGTACTGTCGTTGCTTCGGTAGCAACGACCCTCCCTTTTTCCGACAGGCTGACCTTGACCGCTGTCGCCTGAGCGCCTTCCGGCAACTCCAGCGTGCCGTCGACGCGCTGGTAGCGGTCTACCTTCAATTCGTAGCGCTCGGCCCCCTCTTTCGGGTATTCGAGCACGGTTTTCTTGCCGTCCTGGAGCACGGTAACCGCCAGCTTGAGCTTGCCGGTGAAGGCGGATGGCCCTTTCTTCTTCGCACCATATTGGAGCAGAACCGTGTAATGCAAGAGCTTGGGCGAGGCCATGCGGGCCTGCATTCCAGCGATCAGCAAGCCAGCGCCAGCTGGGGCCGGCTCAAGGATGTCTTCGAGCAGGGCCAGGTCGGCATTCAACTTTGCCAGTTCGGCATCGGAGGCGGCGTTCGGCAGAGGCCCGGCAGCGGCCGGTGCTGCCTTCAGCTTTTCGGCCAGCGCATCGCGCTCGGCTGTCACGCGGGCCAACTCCAGCTCGGCCGCGGCCAGCTGCTTTTTCACCGAGGGACTCGATTCGCCCTGCGATACGCCGATCACGCGCTTGCCCAGGTCGACGCCCCACATCACCAGCACGCCGCCGGCGACCAGGACCGCAGCCAGGCCCATCACGCGCGCCAGCATGGGCACGCGGGCCTGTTCAGCAGCCGCTTCCACTTAAGGCATCAGGGCGATGGTTTGCAGGCCCAGCCCTTCGTCCAGGCCGAACATCAGGTTCATGCACTGCACAGCCTGGCCGGATGCGCCCTTGACCAGGTTGTCCTGCACCACCAGCACGATCAGGGTGTCACCATTGTTCGGGCGGTGCAGCGCCAGGCGCAGCATATTGGCGCCGCGGGTGCTGCGGGTTTCCGGGTGCGAGCCCCATGGCATCACGTCGACGAATGGCTGGTCGGCGTAGGCGTCTTCGAACAGTTTTTGCAGCTCCTCGTTCGACACGTCCTTGGTCAGGCGCGCGTACAGCGTCGAGTGCATGCCGCGGATCATCGGGACCAGGTGCGGGGTGAAGATCAGGTTGACCTTGTCGCTGGTGTAGCGCTGCAGCTGGGCCGCGGTTTCCGGGGTGTGGCGGTGGCCGCTCACGCCGTAGGCTTTGAAGTTGTCCGACGATTCGGAGAACAGGGTGCCGATTTCCGCCTTGCGACCGGCACCGGACACGCCGGACTTGCAGTCGGCGATCAGGTGGCCGGCGTCGATCAGGCCAGCCTTGAGCAGCGGCACGAAGCCCAGCTGCATGGTGGTCGGGTAGCAGCCTGGGTTGGCGATCAGCTTCGCGCTCTTGATGTCTTCACGGTTGAGCTCCGGCAGGCCGTAGACAGCTTGCTCCAGCAGCTCGGGCGCGGTGTGGTCGATCTTGTAGGTTTTTTCGAAGACGGCGCGATCCTTGATGCGGAAGTCGGCTGCCAGGTCGATCACTTTCACGCCTTTGGCCAGCAGCTCGGGCGCTTGCGCCATGGCTACGCCGTGGGGCGTGGCAAAGAACACCACATCGCACTGGGTCAGGTCGACCTTGTCCGGAGAGGAGAAGGCGATGTTTACGCGGCCGCGCAGGGAAGGATACATCTCAGCCACCGGCAAGCCGTCCTCTTTGCGCGAGGTGATCGCGGTCAGTTCGACTTCAGGGTGCGCGGCTAACAGTCGCAGCAGTTCCACACCCGTGTAACCAGTGCCGCCGACGATGCCTACTTTGATCATGTTCTCTTCCTTGCGAGGGTTTGTTTGTGTGAGGGGTCATTTTATCAAACCCGGTAAATCTGGGTACGACCCAAGGGTCGGACCCATCCACTGCATGCCGCGCTGACTGGGTCAGACCCTTGGGTCTGACCCAGGTTTACCGGGTTTACAAATGAAAAAAGCCGCTGGAACCCAGCGGCTTTTTGGACGAGAGCGTAAAAATTAACGCTTCGAGAATTGCTTTGCGCGACGTGCTTTGCGCAGACCAACTTTTTTACGTTCAACTTCACGCGCATCGCGAGTGACGAAGCCGGCACGTGCCAGGTCGCCCTTCAGGCCTGCATCGTAGTCGATCAGTGCGCGGGTGATGCCGTGACGCACTGCACCTGCCTGGCCGGACTCGCCGCCACCGTGCACGTTGACTTTGATGTCGAAACGTTCGGTGTTGCCGGTCAGTTCCAGCGGCTGGCGGATCACCATCAGGCCGGTTTCACGGGAGAAGTACTCAGCTGCTGGCTTGCCGTTCACGATGATCTGGCCGGTGCCAGCTTTGATGAACACGCGAGCAACTGCACTCTTGCGACGGCCGGTGCCGT
>JBCNPK010000060.1:0-31049 GCA_039593355.1 Pseudoduganella sp. | reverse complement strand
TCAAGCAGGACAAATTCCAGCACATCCTCGTTCGCCATGAGCAGGCCGCTATCCATGCCGCCGATGCGTATTCGCGCAGCTCGAACAAAGTGGGCGTGGCGCTGGTCACTTCCGGACCTGGCGTCACTAATGCGGTGACCGGCCTGTCCACCGCATACATGGATTCCGTTCCGATGGTGGTGATTTCCGGCCAGGTGCCGAGCCACGCCATTGGCCAGGACGCCTTCCAGGAATGCGACACCGTCGGCATCACCCGCCCGGTGGTCAAGCACAACTTCCTGGTGAAGGACGTGAAAGACCTGGCGGAAACCATCAAGAAGGCTTTTTATATCGCCAAGACCGGCCGACCAGGCCCGGTGCTGGTCGATATTCCAAAAGACATTTCGATGCACAAGCACGTGTACTCGTATCCAAAGGATATCGAGATGCGTTCCTACCGCCCGGTAGACAAGGGCCACGCCGGCCAGATCCGCAAGGCGCTGCAGCTGCTGCTGGGCGCCGAGCGTCCAATGATCTACACCGGCGGCGGCGTGATCCTGGCGCATGCATCCAATGAGCTGAACAAGCTGGTCGATAAGCTGGGCTTCCCGGTCACCAACACCCTGATGGGCCTTGGCGGTTCGCGCGCTTCCGATCCATGCTTCGTCGGCATGCCCGGCATGCACGGCACCTACGAAGCCAACCTCGCGATGCAGAACTGCGATGTGCTGATCGCCATCGGCGCCCGTTTCGACGACCGCGTGATCGGCAATCCAAAGCACTTCAGCCAAAGCCCGCGCAAGATCATCCACATCGACATCGACCCATCGTCGATCTCGAAGCGCGTGAAAGTGGACATTCCGATTGTCGGCAACGTGAAGGACGTTCTGGTCGAACTGCTGTCGCAACTGGACGCGACCGACCAGCGCCCGAATGCCGCCGCGCTGAAAAACTGGTGGAAGCAGATCGACGAATGGCGCGGCCGCAAGTGCCTGGCGTACGCCACTTCCGACCTGGTGATCAAGCCGCAGCAAGTGGTCGAGTCCCTGTTCGACATTACCAAGGGCGACGCCTATATCACTTCCGACGTAGGCCAGCACCAGATGTGGGCGGCGCAGTACTACAAGTTCGACAAGCCGCGCCGCTGGATCAATTCCGGCGGCCTGGGCACCATGGGTGTCGGCCTGCCGTACGCCATGGGCGTGCAGATGGCCAACCCTGATGCGACCGTCGCCTGCATTACCGGCGAAGGCTCGATCCAGATGAACATCCAGGAACTGGCGACCTGCAAACAGTACCACCTGACGCCGAAGATCATCCTGTTGAACAACCGCTTCCTGGGCATGGTTCGCCAGTGGCAGCAGATCGACTATGGTTCGCGCTACTCCGAGTCCTATATGGATTCGCTGCCGGACTTCGAAAAGCTGGCCGAGGCCTATGGCCACGTCGGCATGCGCATCGAAAAACCGGGCGACGTCGACGGCGCGCTGCGCGATGCGTTCGCCATGAAAGACCGCCTGGTCTTCATGAACTTCATTACCGACCAGAGTGAAAACGTGTGGCCGATGGTGAAGGCTGGCAAAGGCCTCTCCGAAATGCTGCTTGGCTCGGAGGACCTGTAATCATGCGACATATTATTTCTGTACTGCTCGAAAACGAAGCGGGCGCGCTGTCCCGCGTGGTGGGCCTGTTCTCCGCCCGCGGCTACAACATCGAAACGCTGACCGTTGCGCCGACCGAAGATGCGACCCTGTCCCGTATGACCATCGTCACCACGGGCTCGGACGACATCATCGAACAGATCACCAAGCACCTGAACCGCCTGATCGAAGTGGTGAAGGTGGTGGACCTGACCGAAGGCCAGCACATCGAGCGCGAGCTGATGCTGATCAAGGTACGCGCCGTCGGCAAGGAACGCGAAGAGATGAAGCGCACCGCCGATATCTTCCGCGGCCGCATCATCGACGTGACCGAAAAGACCTACACCATTGAGCTGACTGGCGCCAAGAGCAAACTGGACGCCTTCATTGACGCGATCGACCGCACCTCGATCCTGGAGACCGTCCGTACTGGCGGCTCCGGCATTGGCCGCGGCGAACGTATCCTCAAAGTTTAATTAGAACGAATTCACACCCAAGGAATGACCATGAAAGTTTTCTACGACAAAGACGCTGACCTCTCCCTCATCAAAGGCAAGAACGTTGCCATCATCGGCTACGGCTCCCAGGGTCACGCGCACGCACAGAACCTGACCGAATCCGGCGTGAACGTGACCGTCGGCCTGCGCAAGGGCGGCGCCTCCTGGAACAAAGTCGAAGCGGCCGGCCTGAAAGTGGCGGAAGTGAACGAAGCGGTGAAGAATGCCGACGTCGTGATGATCCTGCTGCCGGACGAGAACATCGCCCAGGTGTACAAGGAAAACGTCGAACCGAACATCAAGCAAGGCGGCGTGCTGGCCTTCGCCCACGGCTTCAACGTGCACTACGGCCAAGTTGTGCCGCGCGCCGACCTGGACGTGATCATGATCGCTCCCAAGGCCCCGGGCCACACCGTGCGCGGCACCTACCGCCAGGGTGGCGGCGTGCCTCACCTGATCGCCGTGTACCAGGACAAATCCGGCTCGGCCCGTGACATCGCCCTGTCGTACGCATCGGCCAACGGCGGCGGCAAAGCCGGCATCATCGAAACCAACTTCCGCGAAGAGACCGAGACCGACCTGTTCGGCGAACAAGCTGTGCTGTGCGGCGGTACCGTGGAACTGATCAAAGCCGGTTTCGAAACCCTGGTGGAAGCTGGCTACGCTCCAGAGATGGCTTACTTCGAATGCCTGCACGAGCTGAAGCTGATCGTCGACCTGATCTACGAAGGCGGCATCGCCAACATGAACTACTCGATCTCCAACAACGCGGAATACGGCGAGTACGTGACCGGCCCGAAAGTGGTGACCTCCGCCACCAAGGACGCGATGCGCCAATGCCTGAAGGACATTCAGACCGGCGAATACGCCAAGTCCTTCATCCTCGAGAACAAGGCCGGCGCACCGACCCTGATCTCCCGCCGCCGCCTGACCTCCGAGCACCAGATTGAAGAAGTCGGCGCCAAGCTGCGCGCCATGATGCCTTGGATTGCCAAGAACAAGCTGGTCGACCAGTCCAAGAACTGATTTGTCCCTAGAAGCAAACTTCAACGGCCCCTCGGGGCCGTTTTTTTTGCTTAATCGAGAGGATGGCCGCCATTCTTGAGATAAGCCAAAATAGGGACTTTAATTTGGGCCTAGAGTTGAGCTTCAGGTCGATTTATGGGGGGCTCAAATGACTTACATCTATTCAAAGGCGGAAGATTTGCAAGATCAACCAATGGTTGGCACGCATCAATGCGTGGCGTTAGTGCAGAAGTACGCAGGGGCGCCAGCGACGCTGGCTTGGCGACAAGGTGATGATGTCCTTGATAACAGAAGAATTAAGATCGGAACTGCAATTGCGACCTTTGCTAACGGGAAATATCCCAATCAGCGGCATGGCAACCATGCGGGGTTGTATATGGGGCAGGCGATCGGAGGGATTTACATTATGGATCAATGGGCAGGCAAAGAAGGCGGCACTATCACCAAGCGCTATATCAAGTCGTTGGGACGCGATAAGAATGGCAACTTCATCCGCCCGAGCAATAACGCCGATGCCTTCTCCGTGATCGAATAAGCCATGAAACGCAAATGCTTCGTGGTCATCGCGGCATTGCTCCCGCTACTGCCGTTTGCTAAGCCCGTAAACATTGAATGCCCCAAGACGCTATTGCCTGATTCGATAAAGATAGAACCCACCCAGGAAGGGTGGAAGTTCTTTGCTGAGTCGCCGCTTTATCTTCATGGAGCGGCGCCGATGAGTACCCCTCCAGAGAAGCTGGGACATTTAATCGAGGATGCTGTCAAAAAGTCCTCTGAAGGCGAACAAATTTACACGTATTTACTGGATGGCCCTTTCCCCGACGGGAAGTGGATTCAGTGTGTTTATGGGGAGCGTCATCAACTTTCGTTGAGCAAGCGTCTCGATGATCGAACCAGTAAGTGTCGTGTCTCCATCCGCGCGGCAGTGAAGGCAGGGGAGAATACGGTCCGTATAGAATGTGAGTGAGGCTTCGATTCCCGCACGAAAAAAAAGCGGAAGGAAAATTCAATGGGCCCTCTGAGGCCGTTTTTTTTCGCTTTTGATCGCTGAGTCCGTGTCCCACCCCGGGGTCACACCCGTTTTGAGACAACCCGGCAAATCCGGGTCAGACCCAAGGGTCAGACCCCTGAGACGCAAGCGCCGCAGTCTGGGTCTGACCCTTGGGTCTGACCCAGGTCTACCGGGTTTATTTCAGCGCTTCGGTCAGCACGCGGCCTTCGGCGCCGGCTGGTGGGCGTACGTTGAGGAGGTAGGCGAGGGTGGGGGCGATGTCGATCACTTCGGCGTACTGGCCGTAGTGGCCGGACTTGACCCACGGCTTGCCCATCACGATCAGCGGCACATTGGTGTCGTAAGCGTACGGCGCGCCGTGCGTCGTGCCTTTGTTGCCTCCGAAGCCGAAGATCCAGTGCGGCTTGAGCACCACCATCAGGTCGCCCGAAATCTGGCGGTTCCAGGCGCGGCGCATCAAGGTCGCAACGCGGGTGCCGCCAACGGCGCCGCTTTCCATCTGCGTGCGCGTGTAGACGTCGGCCATGCCAGGCTGGGACATCAGGTAGCGCGCCGAAGCATTCTCAACTTCCTCGCGTTTCAAGCCTTTGGTCTCGATCTGCGCGTAGTCCAGGTGCAGGTTAGGCAGCGAATACGCCATCACGCCCTTGGTCAGGCCGAATTTGGTGGACAGGTGCGCGTTCAGGTCTTCGACCATCTTCTTGCTGTCGACGCGCTGCACGGCGGCCTTTTGCACTTCATTCGCAAATTCCGGCGTGTTCGGGAATCCATGGTCGGCGGTCAGCACCACCAGCACGTTCTCCATGCCGATGCGCTTGTCGATGTACGAGAAGAAGTTCGACAGGATGCGGTCCAGGCGCATCAGGTGGTCGTGCGAATATTTGCTCTCAGGCCCGTATTCGTGGTTCGCCAGGTCATGCGCGGAGAAGCTGACGCCCAGCAGGTCCGGCACGCCTGCCGGGTTCTTGCCCAGGTTTTCGCCTTCAATCGCCGCCTGCGCAAATTCCGCAGTCAGTTCGTCCAGGAACGGCGAAGCCTTCAGCTTCTTGTAATAGCTCGCATCCGTCTTGCCCGACTCGCTGGCCAGTTGGATGTTCGGCGCATCGCCATAGTCGCCGGCGTAGGCCGAATCAGGCAGCAGCGGCTTCCACTTCACGCCGTAGTAGCGTTCCTGCGGCTTGCCGGCCTGGTATTTCTGCACCCATTGCGGATGCTCCTTCATGTAGAAGGTGGACGAGGCGAAGTTGCCGCTTTCTTCCATGTACATATATGCGGTGCCGGTCTTGCCGCCCAGGAGAATCGCGCCCCGGTCCTTGCCCGAGACCGTGACCACTTTCGACTGTTGGCCGGTCGCATAGCGCAACTGGTCGCCCAGCGTGTCGACGCGCAGGTTGGTCGGCGCCGTGCCGTCATGCGGATCGGTTTTCTCGTCGCCGACGTATTTATAGTTGGTGTCTTCGGTGCAGTACATGCTGCCGCCGTTGGCTGGATTGACCCAGTTATTGCCGATGATGCCGTGCTGGTACGGGTAAGCGCCGCTCAGGATTGCGGCGTGGCCGACAGCAGTAACGGTAATGCCGTGCGCCTGGTGTGCATTGCTGAACCACGCGCCTTGCTCCAGCAGGCGGCGGAAGCCACCTTGGCCGAACTGCTGCGCGTAGCGCGTGACCTGCTCCTGCGGCAGGCCATCGACGGCCATCACCAGGACGAGTTTCGGTTGTGCAGGCTGTTTGGCCGGCGCCGCGTGCGCGCCGAACGTGGCCGCCAGGGCCAATGCGGGAATCAGGTACTTTGCCATTTTCCTAGTTCATGAATGGAGTGGACGACACGTGATAATGCCATAAGCGCATGACTGTATGATGTCAGTGCTGTTACAAACGCTCACCATCTGTGCCCGGCCGGCAGGGTGAATTCAGTTAAAGTGCGTCCATCGTCATCAAGGAGAATAACAATGACCGTCCTGAAAGCTGTAGCGGCTGCCGCGCTGGTGCTGGGCACCCAGGCTGCCATCGCCCAATCCATTCCTACCTCCGGCGCCACCGTCATCGTGCCTGCCTATGGTGAAGTCACTGCGCCGAACGACCAGGCCGTGGCCATGCTGGCGATCGAAGAGCAGGATAAGGACAAGGCGGCCGCCGCCTCCCGGGTGAACCAGAAGGTCAAGCAGGGCCTGGAAATCCTGAAGAGGGAAGACCCTCAAGCCAAGCTGAAAACCCAGGGCTACTACACCTATCCGGTCTATCCGGAAGACCGCCCGCTGCCGCCCGGCGCCGCCGCCAAGCCGCGCCAGCCGACCGCGTGGCGCGTCGGCCAGTACGTGCAGGTGACCACCACCAACATCGCCGCGCTGCCGAAGACCGTGGCCGCCGCGCAGAAGGTGCTGACCCTGAACGGCCTGACTTTCGGCCTGAGCCCAGCCGCCACACGCAAGCTGGACGACGCCCGCATCGCCGCCACCTACAAGAACCTGAACGAACGCATCGCCTCCATCGCCTCGGCCATGGGGCGCCCGGTAACCGACGCTGTGCTGGACACCATCGACTACGAGGGTTCCGGCAACTACGGCGGCGGCCCCGCCGGCGCTCCGGCGCCGATGCTGGCCCGCATGGCTGCCAAGGCTGAGATGGACCAGTCGGTGGCCGAGCCTAGCTTCGAGCCCGGCGAAACCACGCTGGAGATGCGTGTGGTGGGCAAGGTCAAGTTCAAGTAACCCTGGCCTGGACCGTACGCCATTGTTCGGTGGCGTACGGAATTGCCGCGTTCCCCGGCGCATGCTGGCTGCAGACGATGGAGGCAGCCATGACAGATATCCGCAAGGGCCAGGCTCCCGCCCCGCTGGATAGGGACCAATTCCGCCTGCAATTCCACCGCTCCTTCGCGGACCCCGCGTTCGGGCGGGTGGGCGACGCTCTGGCACAGGTGGAGCAGGTCGCATGGGAAAACTACGATGCGGGGCGCAAGGCGCCGCGCACCCATCCGGCGGGTCCCGGTTTCGCCGACCCTTCCTACGAGCTGTCCGACGATTGGCGCGAAACCCACGAACGGCTGCTGCAAGCTGAGAAGCTGCAGAAAGATCCTGCCACGCCATCCCGCATCCTGCTGATCAATGGGGCCGCCCGCAATGATGGCACTTGCCCCGGCGAGATGTCGAAATCCTGGCGCATGGTGCAATGGCTGAAGGAGACTTTGCAAGGGGAGCGGCAAGACGTCCGGGTGCTCGACCTTAGCTTGCTGACTTCCGGCTACGACAAGCATATCCACCCCTGCAAGGGCTGCGTTTCGACGGCGATGCCGCTCTGCCACTGGCCCTGCAGCTGCTATCCCAACCACGCCATGCGCCAGACGAACGACTGGATGGCGCAGATTTACGAAGAGTGGGTGTCGGCGCACGGCATCATCATCGTCACCCCCGTCTACTGGTACCAGGCACCGTCTCCGCTGAAACTGATGATCGACCGCCTGGTCTGCGCCGACGGCGGCAATCCCGACCCCACGTCAACCCACGGCAAAAAGGCGGAGGAGGCCAAGGCGCTGGAACTGGCGGGCTGGCCATACCCCAAGCACCTTGCGGGCCGCGCCTACGGCCTGGTCGTGCATGGCGACGTAGCCGGGGCCGAGAGCTTGCGCCGCAACCTGTCCGACTGGCTGAGCTGGATGGGCTTGATCCCCTCCGGCACGCAAGCCTTGCTGGACCGCTATATCGGCTACTACGAGTCGTATGCCCAAAGCCACGAGCAGCTGGACCGTGCCGCCGCCTTCCAGGAAGAGGTGCGCAACGTCGGGCGCGCCGTGGCAGCCACGGTCCGCGCGATTCGGGCCGGCCAGATGCATCAGGGCGACGAAGAACTGAAGCCGCCCCGCCCCAAGTAGTGTCCTCTATAATAGGGGCCACGCTAAATATAAAAATGGAAAAGTATGGCCAAATTCCCTCGACGCCGTCCTAAAAACGCCGCCGCCAAACAATCCCTGTTCAGCCGTTTCGCCCGCCGCAAGGGCGAGGCCGGCGACCGTCCGCGTTCGCGCGGCATTTACCTGCTGCCCAACGCCTTCACCACCGGAGCGCTGTTCTGCGGCTTCTTCGCCATTGTCATGGCCATGAACCAGCGCTTCGAGCACGCCGCCTGGGCGATTTTCGTCGCCATGCTGCTCGACGGGCTGGATGGCCGCGTGGCCCGCCTGACCAATACCCAGAGCGAATTCGGCGCCCAGTACGACTCCCTGTCGGACATGGTGTCCTTCGGCGCCGCACCGGCGCTGGTGATCTATGAATTCGCCCTGCGCGGCCTGGGCAAGCTGGGCTGGATCGCAGCCTTCGTCTACTGTGCCGGCGCCGCGCTGCGCCTGGCCCGCTTCAACACCAATATCGAAGTGGTGGACAAGCGCTACTTCCAGGGCCTGCCTTCGCCGGCGGCCGCCTCCCTGATCGCCGGCTTCGTCATGCTGCTGACCGACCTGGACGTGGATGGCGTGTTCTATCCGTGGCAGGCCTGGGTGCTGGCGGTGTTTGCTGGCCTGAGCATGGTGTCCAACGTGCCGTTCTACAGCTTCAAGGACATCAACTTCCGCAAGTCGGTGCCGTTCCTGGCGGTCTTCCTGATTGCGATGTTCTTTGCCCTGATCTCGATCGACCCGCCGAAGGTGCTGTTCGTGCTGTTCGTGGCTTACGGCCTGTCCGGCTACGTGATTTACCTGACCCGCCTGGTGAAGGGCAATCCGGTCAAGCTGATCGAGAAAACGACGCCTGACGACAAGGCTTAACAACGCCGCTGGGGCGGCAGTTCAAAAGGAGCGATTCCATGAATAACCGCCTCATCATCTTCGACACAACACTGCGCGACGGCGAGCAATCGCCGGGCGCCTCCATGACCCGCGAAGAAAAGGTGCGCATCGCCAGGCAGCTGGAAAAGCTGCGGGTCGATGTGATCGAGGCGGGTTTCGCCGCTGCTTCGCAGGGCGACTTCGAATCCATCCGTGCCATTGCCAGCGCAGTGCGCGAGCCCATCGTCTGTTCGCTCGCGCGCGCCAATGACCGCGACCTGTCCCGCGCCGCCGAAGCGTTGGAACCGGCTGCCCGCAAGCGCATCCATACCTTCATCGCCACCTCGCCGCTGCACATGCAGATGAAGCTGCGCATGTCGCCCGAGCAGGTGTTGGAGCAGGCCAAACTGGCGATGCGCTTTGCCCGCCAATTCACCGACGATATTGAATTCAGCCCGGAAGACGGCAGCCGCTCGGAAGAGGATTTCCTGTGCCGTGTGCTGGAAAACGTGATCGCCGAAGGCGCGACCACCATCAACTTCCCGGATACCGTCGGCTACGCGGTGCCCGAGCTGTATGGCGAGACGATCCGCCGCCTGCGCGAGCGTATCCCCAATTCCGACAAGGCCGTGTGGTCGGTGCACTGCCATAACGACCTTGGCTTGGCGGTGGCCAATTCGCTGGCCGGCGTGACGATCGGTGGCGCGCGGCAGGTCGAATGCACCATCAACGGCCTGGGCGAACGTGCCGGCAATACCGCGCTGGAAGAAGTCGTGATGGCGCTGCGCACCCGCGCCGGCTATTTCAACCTTGAATGCGGCATCGATACGACGCAGATCGTGCCGGCATCGAAAATGGTGTCGCAGATCACCGGCTTTGCAGTGCAGCCGAACAAGGCGGTGGTTGGCGCGAATGCCTTCGCCCACGCTTCCGGCATCCACCAGGACGGCATCCTGAAGGCGCGCGAAACCTACGAAATCATGCGCGCCGAGGATGTCGGCTGGACTGCCAACAAGATCGTGCTGGGCAAACTCTCCGGCCGCAACGCCTTCAAGCAGCGCCTGCAGGAGCTGGGCATCGAGCTCGATTCGGAGTCGGAGGTCAATGCGGCCTTCACCCGCTTCAAGGAACTCGCCGACCGCAAGGCCGAGATCTTCGATGAAGACATCATGGCGCTGGTGAGCGGCGAGGAAGCCGCAGCCGGCGGCGAGCATTACCGCCTGGTCTCGCTGGCGCAGCGCTCCGAAACCGGCGAGCTGCCGTTCGCCACCGTCGTCTTCTCCATCGACGGCGTCGAGCACAGCGCCGTCGGCACCGGCGATGGCCCGGTGGACGCCATGGTCAACGCCATCGAGAGCAAGGCGCAAAGCGGCGCCGAGCTGGTGCTGTTCGCCATCAGCGGCATCAGTCCAGGCACGCAATCGCAGGGCGAGGTCACGATGCGCCTGGCCCACTCCGGCCGCATCGTCAACGGCGTCGGCGCAGACCCGGACATCGTCGTCGCCTCAGCCAAGGCCTACCTGGCTGGCCTCAACAAGCTTCATTCGAAGATCGAGAAGCTCAATCCGCAGGTGTGAGTTGCAGGGGGCTTAAATGGATAAATTCGAATTTCGGCGCGACCGCTACGAAACCTTCAGCAAATTCCAGAACCCTCTGCTGAACCTGAGCGTCGTCGCGCGGCTGCCGGAGTTTCGGCACTATTGCAAGGCGCGGCAGTTGCAGCCTTTTCACTTCCTGCTGTATTGCCTGTACATGAGCGTGAAGGACGTCGACAACTTCCTGTACCGCGAGTTCGAAGGGGAGGTGATCAAGATCGATCGTTTCTACGGCGGCTACACGGTCATCAACCTGGACAACAACCTCAATTACGCCAAGTTCGACATATCGGAAGACCGCGCGGAATTCATTTCACGCAGCCTGGCGGCAGGCGTCGAGGCGCGCGTCACGCGTGAGTTCATCAATACCGGTCGGGACCTGCCGCTGCGGGAGCTCAAGAACAATATCTACACCACCTGCATGCCGTGGCTGGACTTGCGAGCTATCGAACACCCGATCTACGAATACAGGACTGCGGACATACCGCTGATTGCGTGGGGCCGCTACAGCGACCTGGCTGGCGATACGATGACCGTTCCGTTCTGCGTCCAGGCCCACCATGGCTTCGTGGACGGCTACCACATCCACTTATTGCTGCAGCGCCTCGGCGAGAGGATCGCTCACGAAATGAGCCTGTGAGCAGCGACGCTTGTCCTTGAAAAAAGCCCAGGCTTCTTCCGCGATTTCCAGTTCGGCGTTTTGCCGGCCGGGGAAGCGGCTGAACATGCCGGGATAGCGCTTTCTGCGGCTAGGCTCGGCGTGGCCGCCGCCGACGATCTTCAGCAGGACAACCTGCAGCGCCCCAGGGTGTGCGCCCCAGGTGTGGCGGATGGCGCTGGAAGAGCCCTCAACGGCCGGCTCGCCCTCCAGGCCGGCCAGCTTGCGCCAGACAGTGGCGCTGGCTTCAATGCCGAGCGCTGGCGCCATGAATCCGAGCGTGACGAAGGCCTTGCCGCCCTGGTAGGGAATGAAAGGGTCGGCGGTGCCGGCGACAATCAGCGCTGACAAAGGCTGCCCGGACAGGCGGTAGTCCGCCCGCTGCGGCATGGCCGCCAGCACTGCGGAAAATCCGGCCAGCCGCGGCGCCAGTTCGGCGGCCAGGCGGTAGGCCATCATGCCGCCCTTCGAGACACCGATCACATAGACCCGCTCCGGATCGGCCCCGTCTTCCACAATGGCGCGATCGATGACGGCGCTGACGAAGCCCACGTCGTCGCATTTGGGATTGCCCGCAATACCGGCAAAGCCGTCGTTCCAGGCGCGCTGCCCGCGCCGTTTGGTGCCATCCGGCGCGACAACGATGACATTCTCGCGCTCGGCGATTTCCAGCCAGACCGACAGCGGCGAGTAGGGGAAAGCCAGGCCCAGCACCTGTTCGGCGGAGGCGCCGCTGCCGTGAAGGACAATGACCAGCGGGCGTTTTGCGGCTGCGTGGCCGTTCGGTACGGCCTTGAGGTAATAGCGCAAACCTTCCGGCCGCAACATCTCGACCTTCGATACTGGCGTGGCCGGGCCATCCTGCACGTCGACGCCGATGAAGAACTCGCGTAAAGCGCGGCGCAAGCCCATGGATTATTTGACCCTTTGCTTTTCCAGCTTGCGCGCCAGCGTGCGGCGATGCATGCCCAGGCGGCGGGCTGCTTCCGAAATATTGAAGTCGGTCTCGGCCAGCACCTTGTGGATGTGTTCCCACTCCAGCGTCTTGACGGACGTGGAGCGGTTGGTCAGTTCGACTTCCGCCACGCCGGCCACGTGCAGGAAGGCGGCTTCGATATCGTCGGTGTTGGAAGGCTTGGCGAGATACTGGCAGGCGCCAAGCTTGATCGCCTCGACTGCGGTGTTGATGCTGGCGAAGCCGGTCAGCACCACGATCAGCATGTTGGGCGAGTGGGCATTCAACGCTTGCACGCAGGTCAGGCCAGAGGTATTGCCTTCCAGCTTGAGGTCAACCACGGCGTGGGTAGGGCTATGTTCCTTCAGCAGTGCATTGACTTCTTCCAGGTTCGCCGCGCGCAGCACCTTGTAGCCGCGCCGTTCGAAGGAGCGGGAGAGGGTGCGGGCGAAGGCTGGGTCGTCCTCCACGATCAACAACAGGCGTTCAGTGCTCATGCGGTGCCTCCCAATCGAGGGCGATAGCCGGCAGCGGCAAGCGCAGTTCAACCACCGCGCCCTGATCCAGGTTGCGGGCTTCGACCGTGCCGCCCAGCGTGCGCGCCACGTTCACCACGAGGAACAGTCCGAGTCCGCTGCCGGGGCGTCCCTTGCTCGACTGGTAAGGTTTGCCGAATTGCGCCAGCATCGGGGCGGCGAAGCCCGGTCCGCGGTCGCTCACCGCCAGTTTCAGCACTTCGCCTTCGACCGAGGCGACCAGACGCACCCACTGCGGCGAAGCTTCCAGCGCGTTGTCGAGCAGGTTGAAGATGGTTTGCTTGAGGGCGGACTCAAAAACGACCGGGATGTCGCCCGGCAGCTGGTCTTCGTACTCGAAGCTAACCACCGGCCGGTTGCCGCGCCATTCGGCCAGCAGCTCGTCGAGGAAAGCGCGCAGGGTAGTCTTGGTGGACGATTCGCCGCGCAGCTCGCCCGCCGACAGCAGGATGCCGGTGACGATGGTCTTGCAGCGTTTGAGCTGGGTTTGCATTTCCACAATTTCTTCCCGCAGGCCCGGGTCCTGGGTGAATTCCGGCATGCGCAGCCAATCGCCCAGCAGGACCGACATGGTGGCCATCGGGGTGCCCAGTTCATGAGCCGCGCCCGAAGCCAGGAGGCCCATGCGCACGATATGTTCTTCCTCCGCCGCGCGCTGGCGCAGGTCGGCCAGCCGGGCGTCGCGTTCGCGCAGGTTGCCGGTAATGCGCTTGATGAGGATGACGAGCAGGCCGGCATTCAGCAGGAAGCAGATCAGCATGCCCACCACGTACAGGTGGGGGAAATCCTCCGCATTTTCCAGCATCTGGGGCAGGGGCTTGGAAAACAGGGACAGGCCGCCCAGGCAGGCGGCGGTGATGGCGACGGTGGTCCAGGCGGCCCAGGCGTCCAGCAGCACCGCCGACAGGATCACCTGCAGCAGGTAGAGGAAGGCGAAGGGATTGGTGGTGCCGCCGCTGAAATGCAGCTGCGCGGTCAGGCTGGCGACGTCGACCAGCAGCGCCAGGAACATCTCATTATTGGTGACGATGGGATTTTCATGCCAGCGCAGGTGGCTGCCGATATTAAATGCAATCAGGCAGGCCAGCACGCCCAGCATCTGGGGCAGGGGCAGATGCAGGCCCAGGCCGAGCGTGACGCCGGCGATGGTCGTGATCTGTCCCAGTACCGCGATCCAGCGCAGCCGGATCAGGTACAGCATGTTTTTATGGCCGGCAGTGTCGCTGGAGCCTGTCGCGATGGTCAGCGACCTCATTCCACCCCAGTCCGGCGTTTGTTCCGTTTGATTTGCCATGTGAATCCGATGATCATCAACGCAAGAGCATACCAAGTCAATGCATAGACAAGGTGATTATCGTTGAAAGCGATCACGGTCAGGCCGCCGATTGGCTGTCCGGCCTCCGGCGCCGGGCTGGCGTCGGCATCGATGAAGTAGGGCGCAACATGGCCCAGGCCCTGGGCGGCGGCAATGGCTTGCACGTCGCGCGAGTACCAGCGCTGGCTGGCCGGGTCGTTCTTGCGCAGGATGCGGCCGACCGGCTCGCTCATGCGCAGCAGGCCGGTCACCACCGCTGCTTGCGGGCCGGCCGCTTCGCCAGCCTTGCGGTCGGAAACGAAGCCGCGGTTGACCAGGATGATGTCGCCGGAAGCGGTTTGCAGCGGCGTCATGACCCAGTAGCCCAGGCCGTGCTGGGTCGATGCCTGGACCAGGGTGGTCTTGCCGAGCAGCAGGGTGCCGCTGGTCTGGACGTGCAGGTATTCGGAATTGTCGGCCGTGATGAACGGCCATTTGCCCCGCGGAGGGACTGGAACCGGCTCCGTGTGAATGCGCTGGTTCACACGGTCGATCAGCGCATGCTTCCATTGCATGCGGTACAGCTGCCAGGTGCCGAGCGCCAGGAAAGCCAAAGTGACCAACGCGATCCCGGCGGCCCAAAACAGGCGCGCCCGCGAGGTAGCGGGGCGCGCCATGCTTACGGCATGTCGTGCATTTGCTGCACGGTGGAGCCAGGGGCCGGGGCAGCCATGCCCGGCATCATGTTGTGGTCAAGGTGGTACATGACCCAGATGGAACCGATCAGCACGATCGCCACCAGCATGATGGTGAAGATCAGGGCCAGCATGGTCCAGCCGCCTTCGGAGCGGGAGTTCATGTGCAGGAAGTAGATCATGTGAACCACGATCTGCACCGCCGCAAAGCCGAGGATCACAAAGGCGGTGGTGCTCGAATCCTTGATCACGTGGCCCATCACGAGCCAGAACGGGATGGCCGTCAGGATCACCGACAGGATGAAACCGATGGCATAGCTTTTCATGCTGCCGTGGTCGTGGCCGCCGTCGTGCGCGCCGTGGCCGTGGCCGTGGCCGTGGCCGTGGTCGTGTTCGTGGTGTGCGCTCATGGCAGGACTCCCATCAGGTAGACAAAGGTGAAGACGCCGATCCAGATCACGTCCAGGAAGTGCCAGAACATCGAGAGGCACATCAGGCGGCGGGTGTTCGCTTCGGTCAGGCCGTGGCGGTTCAGCTGGAACATCAGGGTGACCAGCCAGATCGCGCCGAAGGTCACGTGCAGGCCGTGGGTGCCGACCAGGGCGAAGAACGAGGTCAGGAAAGCGCTGCGCGCCGGGCCGGCGCCTTCATGGATCAGGTGCGCGAACTCGGTCAGTTCCAGGCCCAGGAAGGCCAGGCCGAACAAGCCGGTGACGCCCAGCCAGAGCAGGGTAGTGCCCAGCTTCTTGCGCTGCGAAGCGATCATGGCGAAGCCGTAGGTGATCGACGACAGCAGCAGGAAGGCGGTGTTCAGCGCCACGGTCGGCAGGTCGAACAGCTCGGCGCCGGACGGACCGCCGGCGTAGTGGCGGCCCAGCACCGCGTAAGCGATGAACAGCACGGCGAAGATGAGGCAGTCGCTCATCAGGTAAAGCCAGAAGCCGAGCAGCGTGCCGTTTTCCGGATGGTGGTCGCGGACATGGAACAGCATGTCCTCTTTCGCAGCACCGTGGGCTGCGCGGTCAAGTACGAGATCAGACATTGGCTGCCTCCAGAATGCGGGTGCGCTCGGCTTCGGTCACAACGACTTCCTCGGCCGGGATGTAGTAATCGCGCTTGTAGTTGAAGGTGTGGATGATTGCGGCAGCAACGGTTGCGGCCAGGCCGAGGGCGGCGAAAATCCACATATTCCAGACCAGGGCGAAGCCGGTGGCGGCGCTCAGGCCGGCGATAACGAAACCGGCAGCCGTGTTCTTCGGCATGTGGATCGGGATAAAGCCATCCACAGGACGCAGGTAATTACGGCGCTTCATGTCTGTCCAGGTGTCGTTGTCGTACACGCGCGGGGTGAACGCGAAGTTGTAGTCAGGCGGTGGCGAAGAAGTCGACCACTCCAGGGTACGGCCATCCCACGGGTCGCCGGTCACGTCGCGCAGGTCGGCGCGGCGGCGGTAGGACACGTAGAACTGCACCAGCATGGCGCCGATACCGGCAGCGATCAGCACAGCGCCGACAGCGGCGATCTGGAACCAGATCTGCAGGGTAGGGTCTTCGAAGTGGCTCATGCGGCGGGTCACGCCCATCAGGCCCAGGACGTACAGCGGCATGAAGGCGAGGTAGAAGCCGACCACCCAGCACCAGAAGGAGACTTTGCCCCAGAACACGTCCAGCTTGTAGCCGAAGGCTTTCGGGAACCAGTAGTTAATCGCAGCGAACACGCCGAACACCACGCCGCCGATGATCACGTTGTGGAAGTGAGCGATCAGGAACAGGGAGTTGTGCAGCACGAAGTCCGCCGGCGGAACGGCCAGCAGCACGCCGGTCATGCCACCGATGACGAAGGTGATCATGAAGGCGATGGTCCACATCATCGGCAGCTCGAAGCGGATGCGGCCGCGGTACATGGTGAACAGCCAGTTGAAGATCTTGGCGCCGGTCGGGATCGAAATGATCATCGTGGTGATGCCGAAGAAGGAGTTCACGCTGGCGCCGGAGCCCATGGTGAAGAAGTGGTGCAGCCAGACCAGGTAGGACAGGATGGTGATCACCACGGTCGCGTACACCATCGAGGTGTAGCCGAACAGGCGCTTGCCGGAGAAGGTGGACACGATCTCGGAGAACACGCCGAACACCGGCAGAACCAGGATGTAGACCTCAGGGTGGCCCCAGATCCAGATCAGGTTCACGTACAGCATGGAGTTGCCGCCGAGGTCATTGGTGAAGAAGTGGGTGCCGAAGGTACGGTCCAGGGACAGCATGGCCAGCACGGCGGTCAGCACCGGGAAGGTGACGACGATCAGCACGTTGGTGCACAGCGAGGTCCAGGTGAAGACCGGCATCTTCATCAGCTTCATGCCGGGCGCGCGCATCTTGACAATGGTGGCGATCAGGTTGACCCCTGACAGCAATGTCCCGACACCGGCCACCTGCAATGACCAGATGTAATAGTCCACGCCCACGTCAGGCGAAGCCAGGATGCCTGACAGGGGAGGGTAAGCCAGCCAGCCGGTACGAGCGTATTCGCCCACGAACAGCGAAACCATGGTCAGGCCGCCGCCGAATGCGGTCATCCAGAAGGAGAAGTTGTTCAGGAACGGGAAGGCCACGTCGCGCGCGCCGATCTGCAGCGGCACCACGTAGTTCATCAGGCCAGTCACGAAAGGCATCGCCACGAAGAAGATCATGATCACGCCGTGGGCGGTGAAGATCTGGTCGTAGTGGTGCGGCGGCAGGTAGCCGGTAGCGTCGCCGAAAGCGATAGCCTGCTGCATGCGCATCATCAGCGCGTCGGCAAAGCCGCGCAGCAGCATGACGAGGCCCAGCACCATGTACATGATGCCGATTTTCTTGTGGTCGATGCTGGTGATCCAGTCGCGCCACAGCGGGCCCCACAGGCGGTATTTGGTCATGGCGCCCAGGACGGCCATGCCGCCCAGGACCACCATGGCGAAGGTGGCCACCAGGATAGGCTCATGGTAGGGGATCGCGTCCCAGCTCAGCCGGCCCAGCAGCGGGTGCAGGTTGGTTTGGTTTTCCATATTCAGTTCTTGCGGGAAGTAGATTCGAGGGCCAGCTTTTCGCTAGGCGTGCAGAGGCGCGCTTCCATTTCCTTCTTGGCGATGTCGGCTTTCACACGGGCGGCATCGGCGGCCATGGTCTGGTTGGCGCAGACCGAACCTTCGGCGACGCAGCGGTTGATGACCGCGGTGTACAGCTCTGGAGCGACGGTGCCGTAATGGCGGACCGGTTCGCGCTCGCTTGGCTTTTCCAGCGCCAGGTATTCGGTGCGGGTCAGGCTGCCGGTTTCGGCCTTGGTCTTGGCGACCCAGGCGTCGAAGTCGGCGCTCGACATGCCGTGGTACTTGAAGCGCATGTGCGAGAAGCCTGCGCCGCTGTAGTTGGCCGAGAAGCCTTCATAGGTGCCCGGCTTGTTCAGCACCGCGTTCAGGGTGGTGTCCATGCCCGGCATGGCGTAGATCTGGCCGGCCAGGGCAGGGATGTAGAACGAGTTCATCACGGTCGAGGCGGTGATCTTGAAGCGGATCGGCGTGTCGACCGGGGTCACCAGCTCGTTGACGGTGGCGATGCCCTGTTCCGGGTAGATGAACAGCCATTTCCAGTCCAGCGCAACCACTTGCACTTCCAGCGGCTTGTGGTTGGCTGCCAGCGGACGCTTTTCATCGATGCGGCTGAGCGGCCGGTATGGGTCCAGCAGGTGGGTGCTGATCCAGGTCAGCAGGCCGAGGACGATGATGATCATCAGCGGGGCGCCCCAGATCACCAGTTCGAGCTGGGTCGAGTGATCCCAGTCCGGGGTGTACTTGGCCTTGGTGTTGCCTTTGCGATAACGCCAGGCGAACAGCACGGTCAGCGCGATCACCGGTACGATGATCAGCAGCATCAGCAGGGTTGAGATGGTTACCAGGTGCGCCTGTTGCGAAGCTACATCGCCGGCAGGGTTCATCACGATGGTATTACAGCCGCTTAGGCAGACGGCCAAAAGGAGAAGCAGTATGATAGGCATGCGCAAAAATCAATGTTCTGGATCAAGTTTCTTGGTACTGTAAAGAAACTGGACAAGACGCGCGATTGGACATATTGTCCTACCAGCAGGCTAGATAACAGTAATAAACGCCGGTGATATCTCTCGCCCGGCGTGTAATAGGAGACAAGTACCATGCAAAGCCTGACCGCAGACGCCCACGGTATTCCGATGCGGCCTACTGATTCCTCCCATGAACGCATTGCTCCCGGCGAAATCGCCGTGGGTGTGGTCATTGGCAGGGCATCCGAATATTTCGACTTTTTCGTGTACGCCATCGCCTCCGTGCTGGTGTTCCCGAGCGTGTTCTTCCCGTTCGCCTCCAAGCTGGACGGAATGCTGTACTCCTTCGTGATCTTCTCCTTTGCGTTTTTGGCAAGGCCGCTGGGTACGGCCACCTTCATGGCGATCCAGTCGCGGTTCGGACGTGAGACCAAATTGACCTTGGCGTTGTTCATGCTGGGCGCATCGACGGCCGGTATGGCATTCCTGCCAACTTACGCCCAGGGCGGGCTGGGCGCGCTGGCGATGCTGGCGATGTTGCGCTTCGGCCAGGGCATTGCGCTGGGCGGCTCCTGGGATGGCTTGCCGTCGCTGCTGGCCCTGAACGCGCCGAAAGAAAAGCGCGGCTGGTACGCGATGCTGGGCCAGCTCGGCGCGCCGACCGGTTTCATCATCGCCGCGGGCCTGTTCTCCTTCCTGCTGTCCAGCCTGGCGTCGGAAGACTTCCTCGACTGGGGCTGGCGCTATCCGTTCTACGTGGCCTTTGCGATCAACGTGGTGGCGCTGTTTGCGCGCCTGCGCCTGGTATCGACCAATGAATATGCCCGTCTGCTGGAAGAGCGCGAACTGCAGCCGACCGACGTCGGCGAGCTGTTCAAGACCCAGGGCCGCAACGTCGTGATCGGCGCTCTGGCCGCGCTGGCCAGTTACGCGCTGTTCCACCTGGTGACCGTGTTCCCGCTGTCGTGGATTACCCTTTACTCGGAGCGCTCCGTCAGCGAGTTCCTGGCGATCCAGATTGCCGGCGCCTTCCTGGCGGCCGGCTGCATCGTCGCCTCCGGCTGGATTGCCGACCGCATCGGCCGCCGCAAGACGCTGGGCTCGCTGGCCGTGATGATTGGCGTGTTCAGCGGCTTCGTGCCCCTGCTGATGCAGGGCGGCGACCTGGGCCAGACCGTCTTCATCGTGATCGGCTTCGCGCTGTTGGGTCTATCCTATGGCCAGGCTGCCGGCGCCGTGACCGCCAACTTCGAATCGCGCTTCCGCTACAGCGGCGCAGCGTTGACCTCGGACCTGGCCTGGCTGGTCGGCGCCGCCTTCGCACCGCTGGTCGCGCTTGGCCTGTCCGCCCACTTCGGCCTGGCTTACGTCAGCCTCTACCTGCTATCCGGCGCCGCCGGCTCCCTGGCCGCCCTCAGCCTCAACCGCGCCCTCGAAATCAAGGATTGAAAAAGGGGACGTAACGCTTTTTGATGAAAAAGGGGACGTAACACATTTAGATGGTTCCCTTCTTCGGCCGGCCTCGTTGCCCAGGCGGGAGGCGGCCCGCCAATGCTGCGCCAAGCTCCAGATCGGAACTTGGGTCTCCAATGATGTGGTTGGCATTCGTCGCGCACCGAATCAAATTGGTCTCGATTTCGTCGGATGCTCCCGCTACGAGTTCGCGGTAGACGGCGCGGCGTTCGGCGTCGCTTGGTCCAAGGGATAAGTAATGTGCATGCGGGGCGAGGCAGGAGTTCTCGCTACCTTCCGCATTCGCCCTGTAGCTCGACCATCTATATTCGCGCGGATGCTCGACAATTCCCGCCCGAACCGGATTGA
The DNA here is from genome assembly GCA_039593355.1 of Pseudoduganella sp. GTDB lineage: Bacteria > Pseudomonadota > Gammaproteobacteria > Burkholderiales > Burkholderiaceae_D > Rugamonas. The sequence goes on along the minus strand of JBCNPK010000060.1, from coordinate 10,538 downwards.
GTTCGATATAGCGCATACAGGTGAGGAAATAGTCCGGATCAAGAATGAGGCAGGACTTGAATCGCCCCTCCCAAAGCGTGCCAGTCCGTTCGTGGCATTTATTAATGTGCGCCACGAAACGCTGATTGAGGCTTTTCATCAGATGAGCCAACGCATCCCGTTCATGCGGGGTGGCGGCAATGTGCACATGGTTATGCATGAGCACGTAGGCGTGAACCTCGCACCCGAATTTTGTTGCAAAATATTCAAGCCAGTGCAAGTAGTATTCGAAATCCTCTTCCTCAAGGAAGCAGGCACGTCGGTTGTGCCCACGCTGAATCAAGTGGACTGGAACGCGGGGAATCACAATGCGGGCGCGGCGTGGCATTTCGCCAGTATGGCGCGCCATGATTATTTGTCATTGAGGCAACGCAAAAACCGCCGCTCAAACTAACAAAAAGGGGTACGTCCCCTTTTTTTAAAGTAGCTTTCGCCCCGCAAACCGGTTATACTCCCGTGTCTGGCCTTCCGGCTGGATTTTTAATTAACGTAATTCACGATGTCCAGGGTTGCAAGACTCAGTTCATCGCATGTGAAAGGTAAGAAAATGACCGTTGAAAACATCAACAAGTCGGCCATCATCGCCGACAACGCCCGTGGCCAAAACGACACCGGCTCCCCAGAAGTGCAAGTTGCTCTGCTGACCGCACGCATCAACGAACTGAACACCCACTTCAAAGAGCACACCAAAGATCACCACTCCCGTCGTGGCCTGATCAAGATGGTTAACCGTCGTAAGTCCCTGCTGTCCTACCTGAAGAACAAAGACGCAAACCGTTACCGCGACCTGATCGCTAAACTCGGCCTGCGTAAGTAATTCTTGCGTATCCAGGTTTAAACGAGAAATGCCTGCGCCAGTTCGCTGCCGCAGGCATTTTGGTTTTTTAAACCCTTAGTTTTATTGCAGTAAAGCAGTATGGCGGCCTTCGGGCCGTCCGTGGTGAGGTGCTACGACAGCTCCTGAAAATCTGTCGGCTAAAGAGAAAGAGGGATAAACCCATGTTTAACAAAGTAACGAAGACCTTCCAGTACGGCCAACACACCGTGACGCTGGAAACCGGCGAAATCGCTCGCCAGGCATCCGGCGCGGTAGTGGTATCGATGGATGACACCGTCGTACTGGCAACCGTGGTGGCGCGTAAAGACGCAAAACCAGGCCAGGACTTCTTCCCACTGACCGTCGACTACCTCGAAAAGACCTACGCAGCGGGCAAAATCCCTGGTGGCTTCTTCAAGCGCGAAGGCCGTCCTTCTGAAAAAGAAACCCTGACTTCCCGCCTGATCGACCGTCCGATCCGTCCTCTGTTCCCAGAGGGCTACATGAACGAAGTCCAGGTGATCGTACACGTCCTGTCCGTGAATCCTGAGATCGATCCGGACATCGCTTCCATGATCGGCGCATCCGCCGCCCTGTGCGTGGCTGGCGTGCCATTCAACGGCCCGATCGGCGCAGCACGCGTCGGCTACAAGAACGGCCAGTACATCCTGAACCCAACCGCTACCCAGCTCAAAGACTCCCAGATGGACCTGGTGGTTGCCGGTACCGAATCGGCCGTGCTGATGGTGGAATCCGAAGCGCAGCAGCTGTCCGAAGAAGTGATGCTGGGCGCCGTGGTCTACGGCCATGAGCAGATGAAGGTCGTGATCGACGCGATCCACGAACTGGTGCGCGACGGCGGCAAGCCAGAGCACGAGTGGACTCCACCTGCCAAGAACGAAGCCCTGATCGCCAAGGTGGCCCAATTCGCTGAAGCGAAGATCAACGCCGCTTACCAGACCAAGGACAAGCAAGCCCGTACCGAAAAGCTGCGCGCCATGTCCGCTGAAGTGATCGCAGACCTGGCTGCCGATGCAGCCGCCAACGGCGTTGACGCTCCTGACTCGGTCGAAGTCGGCAACATCCTGTTCGAAATGGAAGCGAAAGTCGTTCGCTCCCAGATCCTGCAAGGCGAGCCGCGTATCGACGGCCGCGACACCAAGACCGTGCGTCCGATCACCATCCGTACCTCGGTGCTGCCACGCACCCACGGTTCCGCCCTGTTCACCCGCGGCGAAACCCAGGCACTGGTCGTAGCGACCCTTGGCACCGCCCGCGATTCGCAGAAGATCGACGCGCTGATGGGCGAGTACACCGACGACTTCATGCTGCACTACAACATGCCTCCGTTCGCCACCGGCGAAACCGGCCGTGTGGGCACGCCTAAGCGCCGCGAAATCGGCCACGGCCGCCTGGCCAAGCGTGCACTGGTTGCTGCATTGCCGTCGCAGGAAGAGTTCTCCTACTCCGTGCGCCTGGTATCGGAAATCACCGAATCCAACGGCTCCTCGTCGATGGCTTCCGTCTGCGGCGGCTGCCTGGCACTGATGGACGCCGGCGTGCCGATGAAGGCACACGTTGCCGGTATCGCCATGGGCCTGATCAAGGAAGGCGGCCGCTTCGCCGTTCTGTCCGACATCCTGGGCGATGAAGACCACCTGGGCGACATGGACTTCAAGGTTGCTGGTACCGCCAACGGCATTACCGCGCTGCAGATGGACATCAAGATCCAGGGCATCACCAAGGAAATCATGCAGGTTGCACTGGCACAGGCTAAAGAAGGCCGCCAGCACATCCTGGGCGAAATGCAGAAGGCCATGCCGACTGTGAAGACCGAGCTGTCCGACTTCGCTCCACGCCTGATCACCATCAAGATCAACCCAGAGAAGATCCGTGACGTGATCGGCAAGGGCGGCGCCGTGATCCGCGCGCTGACCGAAGAAACCGGTACCCAGATCGACATCAGCGACGACGGCATTGTCACCATCGCGTCCGTCGACGCATCCGCCGGCCAGGAAGCCAAGCGCCGCATCGAGGAACTGACCGCTTCCGTGGAAGTGGGCAAGACCTACGACGGTACCGTCCTGAAGCTGCTGGACTTCGGCGCCATCGTCCAGGTCATGCCTGGCAAGGACGGCCTGCTGCACATCTCGCAGATCGCCAACGAGCGTGTGAACGCCGTCGCCGACTACCTGAAAGAAGGCCAGCAGGTGCGCGTGAAGGTCCTGGAGACCGACGAGCGCGGCCGCCTGAAGCTGTCGATGAAAGCCGCCGCTGAAGAAGCAGCTGCCGCCGCACAGTAATCAGCCCAGCTGAATCAAAAAGCCGCCGGTGCGAAAGCCCGGCGGCTTTTTTTCGCGTTGTATTTTGATAGTTTGTGAAAATTCGAGAGATTCCGGAGGCCCGGATGACGGCATCATGCTGTGCATTCGAATAACTACTGGGGGAAGTAAAAATGATCGTTTGGGGATCGAAAGGCGAAGTGTCGGTACTTGACGCCCATGAGCACAAGCATTGCCCGGTTTGCGAGAAAGAGCGGACCTTCCTGGTGCAGCTGCATTACAAGGTGAACCACATCTGGTACCTGTTCAAATGGGTCACGTCGAAGCAGTACGTGAAGGTGTGCGAGGTCTGCCAGCGCGGAGAAAAGCTGGCGACCAATGCGGTGGAAGAGAAGTTCGGAAAGCCGGCAATCCCGTTCATGGCGCGATGGGGCTGGGCATTTCTGGTCGCGCTGATCGTTGGTTTTGTCGTATTCGCCCAGATTGATGGTGCAAACCGCAGCAAGGAAGTGGCGGCATTGCTGGCAAATCCGATGAAACGCGACATCTACGTGGCCGACGTTGCAAGCCTTATCAAGTCGCCGGATGCCCGGGTGATGTATGGGGTGCTGCGCGTCAAAAACGTCGATGGAAACAATATCGAATTCGATGCGCCGCGCGTCACGTACAACAAGCTGAAGGGCGCACTGAAGGACGTCAGCAGCGGCGAGGTGATCTCCTCCGGTTATTACGAAGGCACGATCGTCTTCACGAAAGAGGAACTCGCGCGCCTTCAAAAGGCTGGCGACATTTATTCGATCGAGCGGCACTGATGAGTGGTGCGATGGCAGATGGCGAAAGCAAGGTCGTGTCCCTCGCCGGGCAACCGATTTATCAGCACGGTGCGCCCGCCGAGTGGCAGCCGGTCCAAGGCGAGGAGTGCATCCAGCAAATATCCGACCACATTGAAAAGCATCTCGGGAAGATCGAGACGGTCTTTCACGAGATTTTTTCCGACACGGTCCATATCGACGTCCATTGGGTAAAGCCGACCGACGATTTCCCCTTCAACCGCCTTGTTACTTCCGGCATGAGTGATCTGCCGATGGCGACGCCATCGAAATCATCCGCGCCACGGTATGCCGAACTGATGATCACGCTTCCAGCAGACTGGAAGCTTGACCAGGACTCCTTCCAGGACGAGGCATGGTATTGGCCAGTGCGTTTATTGAAAACGCTGGCGCGTCTTCCCCACAAGCACGCGACCTGGCTTGGCTTTGGCCATACCGTGCCGAATGGCGATCCGGCGGAACCATACGCGCCGAATACAAAGTTGAATGGCGCGATCGTTCTGCCATCCATCACCGTGCCGGAAGAATTTCACCGCTTGCCCATCAGCGACGACAAGGCAATCACGTTCTTTTCCGTGGTCCCTTTGTTCGAAGGCGAGATGAACCTGAAATTGCGCAAGGGCGTCGACGAACTGCTTGATCTGTTCGACAAAAAGAACGTCAACGACATCGTCGATCTCAAGCGCGCCGATGTCACGAAGAAGTTCTTTGGACTCTTCTAATCAAGGGCTGATCGTCGCGGCCAGGAGGGCGGGGCAGGTGGGGCGCGCGCTGCCGTTTTCGGTTTATTCGTCGGTCCGCGAGCAGAGCATCGTCAATGTCCCGATCGTCAAGCCAACGCTGATCTGCATTCTTGATGGCTGCAAGAGACTTGGCAGCAAGGGCGAGATTGAATGCAAGACAGGGACGTTTGTCGTGCTGTCGAACCGCCCCAGCATCAACATGCGCAATATTCCAGGTGACGGTGAATACCTGGCACTGATTGTCGAGTTCGAGCACGAGGACTTCCGCTGCCTGCCACCCAAGTCGGGCCGCACGGCATCTTATCTTCAGGGACCGATAGGCGAGGCCTTCCATAAGACACTGGAACAACTCGTCGAGTGGTCCGACTTTGCGCCGCCTGCGATGTGGGCTGTGCGCCGGCAGGAGATCCTTCAGCTGATTTACCACCTGGGCTATGAGCAGGTGAGCGCGCTCGCAGAGCCGCCAAGCCTTAGCCACAAGCTGCATGCCATGATCAGCGCAGATTTCGCCATCGATATCACCGCGGATGTACTGGCCGCGCGGCTCGCGCTCAGCGAATCGACGCTGCGCCGCAAACTGGCTGCGGAAGGCACCACCCTGCAGGAGATCAAGGACAGGGTCAGGCTGGGCTACGGCCTGCATCTGGTCCAATCGACTTTCGATCCGATCGGCCGCGTAGCCGAAAAATGCGGCTACCAATCGCAATCGCGCTTCACCGACAAGTTCAAACAATTCTTCGGCGTGACACCTACGGAATTGCGCAAGACAAGGATGCACGACTGAGGAGGAGCATGATGCCCCGCGAATGCGCGAATAGGGCGAAGATCTGGCGGAATTCGGACTAAACCAATCCACGCCGGCTGCCTAAGATATCTGCTCCAAATCACAGGAGCACATATGCGACACCTTATTCTTGCAGTACTGCTGGCATCCAACACCGCGCTGGCCGGCTCGTTCACCCTGTCCAGCACCGACATCGCCCAAGGCAAATTCATGACCAAGGCCCAGGAATTCCAGGGCTTCGGCTGCAGCGGCGGCAACCAGTCCCCGCAATTATCCTGGTCCGGCGCACCGGAAGGAACGGTGGCATTCGCTGTCCTCGCCTACGACCCCGATGCACCGACGGGCAGCGGATGGTGGCACTGGCAGCTGGTGAACATCCCCAAGGAAGTGACGTCCTTGCCCGCTGGTTCCCCTGCGCCGGCCGGCAGCCAGGCAATGAACAATGACTACGGCGCAAAAGGCTTTGGCGGCGCCTGCCCGCCACCGAAGCACGGCGTGCACCATTATCGTTTCACCGTACACGCATTGTCGAAGAAACTTGAGCTTCCCGAAAATGCCTCCGGCGCGTTGACAGGGTATATGGTGAATGCCAATTCCCTTGGCTCCAGCACTATCGAGGCATTGTACAAACGCGACTAAGCGGTTACTTTTGGAGAGCATTGCGAGGGCGCAGGCAAGTTATGATGCCGGCTCCAAATCAAAAGCCACAGCGGAGGAATAATGAAGAAACTGGTGTTTTCCCTTTTAATGGTCGCCTCTGGCGCCGCCCTCGCAAACTCTGCATGCGACGTTCCAAAGAATGACTTCGATGGCCTGTATTGCCTGAACAAGGTTTATCAGGAAGCGGACAAGGAACTGAACGAAACCTACAAGAGCCTGAGCGCCAAGCTGGACGCCAACGGCAAGAAGGCCCTCAAGACTGGACAGCTGGCATGGATCGAAACACGTAACAGCACTTGCTCCAAGCGCGAAGCCAATGCTTTCTACGTGAACCTGGACTGCGCCACCAACACGACCATTGAACGTTCCCGCTTCCTGCAAGACCGCTTGCGCGAATGCTCGAGCGCCGGCTGCATGAACAGCAAACTTTGAGTCGATCGAACGGAAGGCGCGCCAGGTCATCAAACGGAAATAATGTCAGCGTAGTATGAGGGCAGGCAGGCTTTCCGGAGGTGCCATGTTCTTTGTTCGTTACAGTTGGAGTTTGCCGCTCAAGGCGCAATTCGCAGTCGGCATGGCGCTGCTTGCAGCCCTGGGCTGGATGCACGGCTCCAATGCGAAGGCGAAGGAGTTCGCCACGCTGCACCACAAGCGCTGCGTGCAGCAGTACGGCGCAATAAGCAATGGCGGTTGTGCGGTACGCACCATCCAACTGGCCTCGCAAATGCATGGCGCTGAATTCGGCGACCGCGTAGCCGACGTGCTGCGCTAACGGCTCAATCCTACCGCCGCGCGGACTGGACATATGACAAGCAAACTTCGAAGGTCGATCATTGCCGTATTGTTTGCGCTGGTGAATGGCGAGTCCTTGGCGCAGGCTCAAGCCGTCCCCGAAGGCGCTGACGGCTTGCGCTCCGGGGCACTCTTCGAAGAGCTCCAGCGCATGGACAGCATCCTTTTCGACGCATCGTTTGTGTCGTGCGATGCCGCCAAGGCCAACGCCATCTTTGCCGATGACGTTGAGTTCTACCATGATAAGGATGGCTACTCGTCCGGCGAACAAGTGCGCGAGAACACCCGCAGGCTCACCGCTTCATGCCCAGCCTCCCACGGCATCACACGAACGATCATTCCCGGAAGCCTAAAGGTCTTTCCGATCGAAGGCTATGGAGCGCTGCAAGTTGGTGTACATCGGTTTGACGAGCGTGGCGCAGCCACAAGTACGGTCGCACAATTCATTAGCTTGTGGCACAAGCAAAATGGGCATTGGCGCCTAGCGCGCGTTCTGAGTTTTGATCACCACGCTGTCGTTGCAAAGTCCGGCAAATGAGCCATGCCTTTGGCCGGAGTATTTCCGCCGGCCAAATTTGCTGCTAAAGTGTCAATATTATTGAATTCTCATCATTTTCGAGGAATCGATAAGACAACCATTTCACCGTTCGAGTGCAAATTTTTGAAAGGCATATGTGAAAAAGTACGCAGCTTTATTGATCATCTCGATGCTGGCAGGATGCCAATCCTTATCTCCGACGCCGACAGCAGAGCAAATGGCCGGGGCAGATTTCGGCCCGAAGCCAGAAAACGTTCAAGAAGTAATTACTCCTCACCTCCGGCACGTTCTGTTTGATCCAGAGAGTGTGAGCTTGTTTGCCGTCACTTCGGCGCCCGAGAAGTGTGGAAAAAAATGCGGCATGGGCACGCCGGTATATGGCTGGTGCACTTCAGTTGAATACAACGCCAAGAATCGGTTGGGCGGCTATGTAGGGCTGGCCAAGCACTCGTATATGGTGCGGAACGGGAAGGTGATTTTCGCCGATGGCTTGTTCACTGAAAACCTGGTCTGCGGCGGATAAGACGCTCAAACTTTCAGCTCCAGCGGACGCCGGAAGGCGGCGCTGGCGTTGCGGCCTTCTCAGCGGTCAAGTGGGCTGACGACACCGCGTCCACCCCGGTTCAACACATGGGCATATAGCATTGTGGTGCGTACATCCTTGTGCCCGAGCAGGTCCTGCAAGGTGCGGATGTCGTAGCCGGCTCGCAGCAAGTCTGTCGCGAAACTATGCCGTAAAGTGTGCGGTGTCACTCTTTTGTTGATGCCTGCATCCTGCGCAGCTTGCCGTACTGCGCGCTGAATCCTTTGTTCCTCAATGTGATGACGCCGGACTTCGCCAGTTCGAGGATCGGTTGACAGGCGGTTCGCTGGGAACACGTACTGCCATTTCCATTCCGTGGGTGCATTAGGATATTTTTGGTCCAGCGCAAATGGAAGGTACACCTGGCCGTGCCCTTGCTCGCAATCGCGTTCGTGCTGCAGTTTGACCAGATGGAGGTGAGACTTGAGCGGCTCGATCAGCGACTCAGGAAGCATTGTTATGCGATCCTTGGCGCCTTTGCCGTTGCGGACGATGATTTGGCGCATTTCAAAATCCAAGTCCAGCACACGGAGCCTGCAGGCTTCCAGTAGGCGTAGCCCGCTGCCGTAGAGGAGCGAGGCAATGAGCCACGTGTCGCCTTCCATTCGGCTAAGCAAGGCGCGCGCTTCTTCGTTGGTTAGGACGGTTGGCAGGCGTTGCGGCTGCTTGGCCTTGATGACATCTTTTAACCAGTCGACTTCAAGCTTCAGCACCTTTTGATAAAGGAAGAGGAGGGCGGCTTTTGCCTGCGATTGCGTTGATGCGGAGACGCGGCGGTCTACCGCCAGGTGAGTCAGGAAAGCTTCTATTTCTTCCTTTCCCATGTCCTTTGGATGGCGTTTGTTGTGGAACAGAATAAAGCGCCGGGTCCAGTCAACGTAGGCCTGCTCGGTTCGGATGCTGTAATGCATGGTACGTATCGTTGCACGTACTTGATCGAGCAACTTCGGTTGATTCGTGGCCATGACGTTTTTCTCCGTATCTTCGGAGGTTTTATGTTCGCATCGCTGGACTTCATCGGTTTGGATATTCCTCAAGCCGGGTTTATACGTCGTGTTAAAATTTGCGAAACGTCAATATGACGTCTACTTTACGTTCGGCGTATGGAACTCCACATCATCTACACTGAAGAAGAAATGATTCTTTCGAAGGAACGTTTTGGGTCGTGGCGCGAGATTCAGGACCGATATGCGGACTACAAGGCTTCGCTCGGTCCGTGGGATCACGAGTCCGTCATTGAGTACCTCTTGGACGAATATTCGAAACTCGCGCCGTCTGCTGCAGAGCAAGTTGCTGCTCTATTGGTGTCCGAAGCGTCAACATGCAAAATTACTTTTCAATGAGCGACAAATGGCCGAACAGTTCATTCAACCCGGACGCGCTGACGCGCGCCGGTTAATTCAAGCACGTTGGGCCGATTGAATGGAAACGCGCTCCGTTGCTGATGTTGAAGGTCCTTGGGTCGAACCGAATTTTAATTCAAGCTTGATTGAAAGATGCCGCTTGAATTGGGAGGTTCCGGTGGGTGCTATCTCGAACTATGTGCTCGCCACTTTCGTTCGCCAGCGCGTTGCGCTGGCTCTGGTTCTGCCGGAGGCTGACCGACGCATTGCTTCTGGGTTCACGGACGATACGGAGCTGTATGATGAAGAACTGGCTAATGCCGTCTCTGAGGCGAAGGCCGAGGGCTAGAGTTACAAATGATTAGTGCTTGCCACAATTCGCCCAACCATTCCGTCAACCGGACCTCCGCATCGCTTCGCGCTGCTACGGCCGGTTACGCCCAACGTTGGGGAGCGAAGTGACTGAGCCTATGAACGCACAAGCATTCATCAGGTTTGAGCGCCGTTGGAAGGCTATTTTCACGCTCTTCGGATTAGTGCTTGCGGCTTCAATTTTTGTATTTCATTTCGGTTTAGCTGAAGGTGTTGGGATCTTCTGGTGTATTGCGATGGGAGTCGCTTCATTAATCGGTGCCCTTTTCGCTGCGCACAAACTCCGCGATGCTTCACGTCGCGAGGGTGTATTGGATGGATTAGAGGCGCTTGATGATTAATGTTCGAATTCCCGCACTGCTGGTGGCTATGCCCCAACAATGCATTCCAGCCGACGCCTTCGGCGCGGCTGAATTTTGACGTTAGAGTGAAAATGTCAGGCCAACTTTTTTCCAAAACACCCGGTGGGGAGCGGCTCGACGCTTGGGCAGAGGAGAGCGGAGCTATCTGCGTTATCGCTGTCGGAGCTGGCGGCGATCCACTTGATCTCGCGGAACACGAGGTTGAAGCATTTATTGAGAAGCTACAGCAGTGTCTTCGTGAGGCCCGTGGTGATTCGCTCTAACACTTCATATATGGACTCCCCCGAAAGTACAAGGAATTGATCACTAGGTTTGGCATGAGGGAAAAGCCTGCAGTCGTATATCCGGCATCTATGCTGGACTCTGTCGTGGTCCGTGCCGACATGGAATCTG
>JBCNPK010000006.1:0-168356 GCA_039593355.1 Pseudoduganella sp. | reverse complement strand
GCTATACCCCCATGCTGGCACAGATTGTTACTGCTCTTGGCGTCCCCACGGGGATTCGAACCCCGGTACTCACCGTGAAAGGGTGATGTCCTAGGCCTCTAGACGATGGGGACCCTGGACTAACTTTACTGCTTTTCCTTCGCAAAACTGGTGGAGGTAAGCGGGATCGAACCGCTGACCTCTTGCATGCCATGCAAGCGCTCTCCCAGCTGAGCTATACCCCCGTTTTGCAAGGAGACAGAAGTATAGCAGCCCTTCTGTGAATTGCAAATGCTAAATTGCAAGATTGTCGAAAATATTTAGGCAAATTTGGCCAGGCGGGCCGCCACGGTGTCGCGCCCGAACAATTGCAGCACCGCATCGATCGCTGGCGTCTGCAGTTGGCCGGCCACCATCAGGCGCAAAGGCATGGCCAGCTGAGGCATTTTCAGGCCGTGCGCTGCCAGCACTTCCTTGATCATGGCGGCGATGGCTTCCTTGGTCCACTCAACGGTAGCGATACGGGCGGCAAAATCGGCCACGGCTGGCTTGACGGCATCCGTGTAATGCTGGGTCATCAGGGCAGCGTCCGGGTTCGGCTCGCGGTAGAACAGCATCGCGGCATCAGCCAGCTCGTTGATGGTATTGGTGCGGTCTTTCAGCAGCGCCAGCACCAGCGGCAGCTCAGGCGCGCCTTCCACCTTGCCGCCATCGGCCAGCAGCTTTGGCGTGACCAGCTCGGCCAGGCGGCCGTTATCGGACTGCTTGATCCAGTGGTTGTTGACCCAGGCCAGCTTGTCGTAGTTGAACTGGGCTGGCGACGCAGTCAGGTTCTCCAGGTTGAACCACTCGCAGAACTGCGCCATCGAGAACAGCTCATCGTCGCCGTGCGACCAGCCCAGGCGGGCCAGGTAGTTCAGCATGGCTTCCGGCAGGTAGCCCTGGGCCGGGTATTCCATCACGCTCACGGCGCCGTGGCGCTTGGACAGCTTGGCGCCGTCGGAACCCAGGATCATCGGCAGGTGGCCGTATTGCGGCAGCTCGGCACCGATGGCGCGCAGGATGTTGATCTGGCGCGGGGTGTTGTTCACGTGGTCGTCGCCGCGCAGGACGTGGGTGATCTTCATGTCCCAATCGTCGACAGCCACGCAGAAGTTGTAGGTCGGGGTGCCGTCAGGGCGCGCGATGACCAGGTCGTCCAGCTCCTTGTTGGCGATGGTGATGGTGCCCTTGACCACGTCGTTCCAGGTCACGTCGCCATCCAGCGGGTTCTTGAAGCGCACGACTGGCTTACGGCCTTCCGGGATCGCCGGCAGGGTCTTGCCCCCTTCCGGACGCCAGGTGCCGTCGTAGCGCGGCTTCTCGCCGGCAGCGGTGGCCTTGTCGCGCATCGCCTGCACTTCTTCCGGCGACGAGTAGCAATAGTAAGCGGTGCCCTCTTTCAGCATTTGCGCAACGACTTCGCGATAGCGGTCCATGCGCTGCATCTGGTAGAACGGGCCCTCGTCATGGTCCAGGCCGAGCCATTTCATGCCGTCCAGGATAGCCTGCACGGCTTCCGGGGTCGAACGTTCCAGGTCGGTATCCTCGATACGCAGCACGAAGGTGCCGCCGAAGTGGCGGGCATAGGCCCAGGAATACAGCGCGGTGCGCGCGCCGCCGACGTGCAGGAAACCGGTCGGGCTAGGTGCGAAACGGGTACGGACTTGAGTCATTTCGAATGTAATGCTGAAAAATATAAAGGCGTAATTCTACCGTAATGAAAGTCTAGGGCTGCTGAAAAAGGGGACGTACCCCTTTAAAGAATAAACACCCTTTAAAGGGGTACGTCCCCTTTTTCAGCAGCCCCAGGCTTTCAAGTTACTTGACGGTGACGGTGATGGTCTTCGACAGGCCGGGGCCGTAGCTTTGGTGGGCGCCGTTGGCGAACTGCATCGTCAGCTTGTAGGTGCCGGGGGGCAGCTTGACCTCGGTTTCAGTCTGGCCCTTACCGAAATGCAGGTGGGTTTCGTCGAAGGGAATCGAGTCGCCGACCTTCATGCTGTCGCCGTTGATGATCAGGTGGTGGTGGCCGGTGTTGTTGTCCATGGTGCCCGCCGGCTTCACTTCCATGCCGGTCACGGCGAATTTGACCTTGAATGGGCTGCTGACGACTGCGCCGTCTTTTGGTTCGGTAAAGTCCACCGATTGCGCTGCCGCTGCAGCGCTTGCCAGGGCGATCGCGATACCCGCCAGGATCTTCTTCATGCCTCTCTCCTTATTTGATTGGGGGACCAACATACTTGACGATCAGGCCTTTCGGGCCGACCGCCCATCCGGCACCGGACGCCGAAAAGCCAACGGCGTTCAGTTTCGTTTCCTTTTCGATAATTGTCCAGCTTTTGCCGCCATCGCTGGTGTAGCCGGAGCCGGCCAGGCCGACTGCGACGAAAGTGCCGCTTCCTCCCGGAACAGCTGCCACGGCGGACATAAAGCCGGACGGAAGGATTGGTGCCGGCGACCAGCCGGCGCCGCCATCCGAACTTACCGCGCCATTCAGCGTGCCCAGGCTGGGTTCCTTGTAATCGCCGCCGGCAACCAGGCCGCGCCCCTGGCGGTCAAAGCCGACAGAAAAAGCGCCCTTGCTCGCGGCGCCGGCCGGAATCTGCAACGTTGCCGCTTGCCAGTGTTGGCCACGGTCGACCGAACGGAACACGCGCGATTGCGCCGCGCCGCCTGTGACAAACCATGCCTCGTCCTTTCCGCCCACGCTCAGGCAAGTGCCGCTGGCTGCGAACGCGCCTTCCTGCGGCAAGGCGGCCAGGCCCTTGGGGTCGCTGACCGGCCGCCAGCTTTCGCCGCCGTCGGTCGTGACCATAATGGTGAATGCGCCACGCACAGGATCGCCGAATACGATGCCGTTGTATTTGTCCCAGAACGCGATGGCATCCCAGAAACCTTCCGGCTCCTGGTTCACGACCAGCAGCTGCCAGGTGGCGCCGCCATCGCGCGTGCGGTACATGCGCGATGCAGCACCCGGGCCTGCGCCCATCACGATAGCCGTATTGGCATCGAACGCTTCGATATCGCGGAAATCGTAGGCTTCCGCACCCGGCACCGGCAACATGGTCCAGTTCTCGCCATCGACGGTGCGCAGCACGGTGCCTTTTGCGCCGCTGGCCCAGGCGAGCTTATCGCTCAGGACAGACAGGCCGCGCAGCTCAGCGTCGGATGAGCTGCGTTGCGGCGCCCATGCGGACGCCGTGCCTTGCGCAAGCACTGGAGGCGGAGGCACCACAGCCGGCGCGAATGGACCGGTGGCTGGGCCCTGCGCCGAGCAAGCGGTCAGCGCGGCAATAGCGGCCAACGCCGCACAGGTGATGGCGCGCCGCATCAATCGTTCTTGATGACGATGCTGGGGAACTTGCTGCTCATATCCTTGGCTTTCTCGGCGACCTTCACAGCCACCTTGCGCGCGATCTGCTTGTAGATCGCCGCTTCCGGGCCGTCCGGCTCGGCCACCACGGTCGGCTTGCCGGAATCGGCCTGCTCGCGGATGGCCAGCTTCAACGGCAGCGCGCCCAGGAAGTCCACGCCAAAGTCGGCGCACATCTTTTCGCCGCCGCCATGGCCGAAGATTTCTTCCACGTGGCCGCAGTTGGAGCAGATATGGGTGCTCATGTTCTCCACCACGCCCAGGATCGGGATGCCGACTTTTTCGAACATCTTCAGGCCCTTGCGCGCATCCAGCAGCGCGATGTCCTGCGGCGTGGTGACGATCACGGCGCCGGTAACCGGCACCTTCTGCGACAGGGTCAGCTGGATGTCGCCGGTGCCCGGCGGCATGTCGACGATCAGGTAATCCAGGTCGCGCCAGTTGGTCTGCTCCAGCAGCTGCTGCAGGGCCTGGGTCACCATCGGGCCGCGCCACACCATCGGCTCGTCCGGGTCAATCAGGAAGCCGATCGAGGAAACCTGGATGCCGTGTCCTTCCATCGGATCCATGGTCTTGCCGTCGGAAGTGGTCGGGCGGCCCGAAACGCCCAGCATCATCGGCTGCGACGGGCCGTAGATATCGGCATCGAGCACGCCCACGGAGGCGCCTTCGGCAGCCAGCGCCAGGGCCAGGTTGACGGCGGTGGTCGACTTGCCGACACCGCCCTTGCCCGAAGCCACGGCAATGATATTCTTCACGTTCGGCATCAGCTTCAGGCCACGCTGAACGCTGTGGGAAATGATCTTGCTGCCGATATTCAGGCTGACCTTGGCGCCCAGCGGCTGCAGGGCAGCCAGCACATTGGCACGGATCGATTCGATTTGCGACTTGGCAGGGTAACCCAGCTCGATATCCAGGCTGATTTCGCCGCCCTCGGCCTTCAGGTTGCGGACCGACTTCGAGGAGACAAAGTCCTTGTTTGTATTAGGGTCAATTACTTTGGACAGTGCTGATTTGACGTCATCTACAGTGATACTCATGCAATTCTCCATTGGTGATGGCGCAGTCTAGCGCATCCACTGGTAAAATGCTCTTTTTATCCACCTTACAAGCGCATCAATTATGACTCGCAAGCTGTTCGTCACCACTGCCCTGCCATACGCAAACGCTGCCTTCCACATCGGCCACATGATGGAGTACATCCAGGCCGATATCTGGGTCCGTTTCCAGCGAATGCAGGCCGAGGGCGACGGTTTGCGCGAAGTGCACTTCGTGGGCGCCGACGACACCCACGGCACCCCGATCATGATCGCTGCTGAAAAAGAAGGCATCACGCCGCAGGAATTCGTGGCCAAGATCGCCGCCGGCCGCCCGCAGTACCTGGACGGCTTCCACATCGCTTTCGATAACTGGTACTCCACCGATTCGCCGGAAAACGTGGAACTGTCCCAGGGCATCTACCGCAAGCTGCGCGAAGCTGGCCTGATCCAGACCAAGACCGTTGACCGCTTCTTCGACCCGGTCAAGGGTATGTTCCTGGCCGACCGTAACATCAAGGGCGAATGCCCGAAGTGCCACGCCAAGGACCAGTACGGCGACAACTGCGAGGTGTGCGGCGCGGCTTACCAGCCGACCGACCTGATCAACCCGTACTCGGTATTCACCAACGCTACCCCGATCCTGAAGCCTTCGGAACAGTACTTCTTCAAACTGTCCGACCCGCGCTGTTTCGAGTTCCTGCGCGACTGGCTGAACACCCCTGGCCGTTTGCAGCCGGAGATGGTGAACAAGGTTTCCGAGTGGCTGGGCGAAGCCGGCGAAAAGCTGGCCGACTGGGATATTTCGCGCGATGCGCCCTACTTCGGCATCCCGATTCCTGATGCGCCGAACAAGTACTTCTACGTGTGGCTGGATGCGCCGGTCGGCTACCTGGCTTCGCTGAAGAACTACTGCGGCAAGAAAGGCATCGACTACGATGCGCTGCTGGCCGATCCCGGCACGGAGCAGATCCACTTCATCGGCAAGGACATCGTCTCCTTCCACCTGCTGTTCTGGCCAGCGATGCTGCAGTTCGCCAAGCATCCGACCATCGACCGTATGAAGGTTGCCGTGCACGGCCACCTGACCGTGAACAACGAGAAAATGTCCAAGTCGCGCGGTACCGGCATTTCGCCGCTGCGCTACCTGAACCTGGGCATGAATCCGGAGTGGCTGCGCTACTACCTGGCCTACAAGCTGAACTCCCGCGTCGAAGACCTGGACTTCACCGGCGACGACTTCGTCGCGCGCGTGAACTCGGACCTGATCGGCAAGTTCGTCAACATCGCTTCCCGTTGCGCGGGCTTCATCGCCAAGAAGTTCGACGGCAAGCTGGCTTCCGAGCTCTCCGCCACCTCGCAGGAATGGATCAAGAAGGCCCTGCTTGCCGAAGATGGCAGCGAGCGCCAGGCCTCCATCGCCGCCAACTTCGAATCGCGCGAATTCGGCAAGGCCTTGCGTGAAATCATGGAAATCGCCGACGTGGCCAACCGTTTCGTCGACGAGAACAAGCCATGGGTGCTGGCCAAGGATGAAACCAGGGTCGCCGAGCTGCACGACGTCTGCACCACCGCCCTGATCCTGTTCCGCCAGCTGACCATCCTGCTGTCGCCTGTCCTGCCAGGCGTTGCCACCAACGTGCGCACCTTCCTGAACGACGCGGCTTACACCTGGGCTGACACTTCGGTGGCGTCGGGCGCAGCATGGCAGCCGATGCTGGGCCGCACCATCGGCGCCTACAGCCACCTGATGACCCGCGTCGACGCGAAGATGATCGAAGACCTGTTCGATGCGCCGACACAGCAGACCGCAGCCGCACCTGCCGCCGCTGCGGCACCGGCCGCAGAACCTGCGGTACTGGATGCTCCGGCAGCTGGCGACATTGAAGAACTGGCACCGGAAATCTCGATTGATGATTTCAGCAAGATCGACCTGCGCATCGCCAAGATCGTCAACTGCGAACACGTGGAAGGCGCCGGCAAGCTGCTGCGCCTGACGCTGGACTTGGGCGAAGGCCGCTACCGCAACGTCTTCTCCGGCATCAAGTCGATGTACAAGCCGGAAGACCTGGTCGGCAAGCTGACCGTGATGGTTGCCAACCTGGCGCCGCGCAAGATGAAGTTTGGCGTCTCGGAAGGCATGGTACTGGCCGCATCCGCCAAGGATGAGAAAGCCAATCCTGGCATCTACGTACTGAACCCATGGCCGGGCGCCGAGCCGGGCATGCGCGTGCGCTAAGCATGGACATAATAGTCCGCGAAGCGACCGCTGAAGATGCGTCACTGATCGCCGAGCTCACGCGCAAAGCGTGGGCCGGCAAGGTCAGCGTCACTTCCAGCGGCCACCGTGAAACCGCCGTCTACGTCGCCGAGCAACTGCGCGACGGCGGCGGTTTTATTTTGCTCGACGGCGAAACGCCAATCGGCTCAGTTCGCTGGCTGCCGCTCGATTCCGAACCGGACGTGTGGGAAATCCTGCGCATGGGCGTAATTGCCGACTACCGCGGCACCAACCTCTCCCAGCACCTGCTCGAAGCCGTGATCCACCACGCCCTGGCGGCCGGCATCGAAGAGCTGCGCCTCGCCGTCCGCAGCGACCAGCCCAAGCTGATCGACTTTTACACCGCCTACGAATTCACTCTCGCCGAAGAGCTCGAATACTCCCACGCCAACCCGCTGGAACCCGCCCCGCTGGTCATGCGCCGAATGTTGAGGCATTGACACATGGATGATGAGTGGGCTAAAGAAATAGCCGAAGAAGAAGCTGAGCGCGCCCGTCTTGCCATTCCTGCCCCACCGGTCAGTCCAGAGGAATTCCTGGCCTGGCGCTCTCCGCGTACCACAGAAGTCAATCCTGCCGGGCTGGATAACCCGCTCTGGCAATGGTTGGTACAGACACGGCGTGACGCTTATAGCGCCAACAAAATATTCGCAGGACCATCGTCGTTTGACGCCGGTCCGATGTGGTGCTTCCAACGGTTCGGAATGAGTGAGACAGCGCTTCCCGACGGACGACTCGTCTATATTGCCGGCGAACATGAAGACCACTACGATCCCGATTTCCACATTTATAACGACGTAATCGTTGTTTCACCTGACGGTGAAATTGCCATTTACGGCTATCCTGCCCAGGACTTCCCTCCGACCGATTTTCACAGTGCCACACTGGCCGGCGACGCAATCTACGTCATTGGCTCGCTCGGCTATCCCGAGCAGCGCGACGCTGCAGCTACTCCGGTTTATCGGCTTGAATCAGGGTCCATGAAAATCTCGGCGGTGGCAACTTCCGGTGCCGCTCCCGGATGGATCAGCAGGCATGGCGGAAAACTTTCCGATGACGGCAAATCGATTGTCGTTTCAGGTGGAGAAATCTGGACCGGTCACGAACATCCCACAAAGGAAAATATCGACTCCTGGTCCCTGGACATTGCGAGTGGCGAGTGGTGCCGGCTTACCCAACATAACTGGCAGCATTGGTTTGTCAGGCGCGCGGATCGGCAACGCATGCGCACATGGGATACGCGCCAGGAACAATGGCTCGCAGATCACAAGGGATTTGGCATCAAAAGTTATTGGCGCCATGCAGAGCCCCCGAATCTCGCAGCACTTAATATGCTCTATCAATTCGGCCACGGCGCAGACGCTCCGGCACAGGGCCCAGAATATAACGAATTCTGGGGGACGATCGATGGTTTGCGAACTCGCTTCAGGGAATGTCCGTATTGGCTCGAAATCATTGTGGAAGGACACTTAACCCAGCCGCGACTGACAGCCTTTCAATCCCATTTGCTTGAGTTTTGTTCGCAGCTCGAATGCGCTCCCTGCGTGACTGTCTCGTGACCAACGATTGGCACAATCAGGCAAGAATTTGGCTTGAAGTGGCGATTGGCTTCGGAGGCTTGGGTGGCGGTTTCTGGCAGGCGGTGAGCAGGATGGCCGCGGCGACCGCGGCGAGGGTGAAGGTACGCATGGCAACCTCCGGTGGGAAAACTTCAAATTATCAGATTCAGCGCCTGGCTGTCGCACGGCCTGAGGAGATAACAATCCCACCTACGATCAGAATAAATGCAATCGCGTGGTAGATTTTCGGCGGTTCACCGAGAATCAGAGAAGAAAACAAGGCCGTGAATAAAGGCGTGAGATTTACAAAGAATGACGCTATCGCCGGTCCAGCCTGCTGAACGCCGGCGCCCCAGCAACGGAACGCAATAATCGCCGGGCCAATGGCGACATATGCCAGTGCGGCAATAATCCCCCAGCTCCAGTGAATAGCGGCTGGCGCTATCGCCGCCTCGCCGGCAGCAAATAAGCCCGACCACACCGCGCCAAAAGCCACCTGCGCCAGCAGGAAACTGGCCCAATGACTGCGAATATCGGCAGGGCCGGTAGTGCGGGTCAATAGCCAGCTATATACAGACCAGGCGATGGTGGCGAGGATCATGAATATATCGCCGGCCACCAGGCGCAATTCCATTAAATGCGACCATTCGCCGCGCGCCAACACCAGCAATACCCCGGCAATCGATAAAACCGCGCCTGCAATCTGGCGGCGCGACACGGCCGCACCGAAAAACAGCCAGCCGGTCAGCATCATCCAGACCGGCATGCCGGAGGCTACCAAGGTCACATTGATCGGCGTGGAAGTCTGCAGGGCGAGATACTGCAAAGCGTTGTAAAGCCCGATGCCAAGCAAGCCCAGCACCGTGAAGCGCCGCCAGTTCGGCCATAAACCGCTATCGCGCCGGAAGACCGGGCCGGCAAAAGGCAGCAATAAACCAAATGCAATTGCCCAGCGCAGGAAGTTGAGCAAAATCGGCGGCACATCGTGCGCCACCATGCGCCCGACGATGGCATTGCCCGCCCACAGGACAGGCGGTATGGTCTGTAGTATTGCTGTGCGGGCTTTCATAGAGCCCGCAAGCATACTCTATTTACAAATTAACCGCGCTTGGCCTTCTGCTTTGCCCCGCCGCCGGCCCCTTCGTCGCTGCCAGCCTTGGTGCGGGAGGCCTCGTTTTTGGTATTGCGTTTGGCGGTATTTTTGTTGCCAGTCTGGTCAGACTCGACGTTCTGCACGGATTGGCGGTTCTGCTTGCTGAGTTGTTTGCTCTGAGCCATGGCGGCCTCCCTTACGTAGATTCGAGCAGCAACTGTGCACCGCGGCCAGGCTGGCGGTCTGTGCGCTGTTAAACCAGCGTGGTGCCATGTCCACGAAGCAGGAAAGTTTTGCTTGTCGCAGAGCTGGGCAGCAGGGACAATGGGTCGCAGCAGGAAAGGCCGAAACAACAATATTAAAAAGCTATTCACTCCCATGAAAAAACTGCTCCCTGTAATCGCCCTCACCCTCCCATTCGCCGCCTCGGCGCAAACCCAGGTCAATATTTATGGCGTCGTCGATGCTTTCGCCGGCAAGACGGCGACCGCCAGCGCACCGCAATCGATCTATGCCGTCAACAGCGGCGGCATGATCACTTCCTTTTACGGCTTCTCCGGCACCGAAGCCCTCGGCGGCGGTTTGAAGGCCCAGTTCCAGCTGGAAGGCTTCTTCCGCGGCGACACCGGCGAAGGCGGCCGCGTCAACGGCGAAGCCATGTTCGCACGCAATGCCAACGTCGGCCTGGCCGGCGAGTTCGGCATGGTGCGCCTGGGACGGATCGGTAATCCGCTCTTCATTGCGGCCGGACAAATCAATCCGTTCGGTCCCTCGACCCGCTTTTCGCCGCTGATCAACCAGATTTTCACCATCCCGGGCGGCAATGCAACCCTGGGCGACACCGGCTGGAGCAATTCCATCCAGTACGCTTCGAACCCTGTGCACGACACCACCTTCATCGCGCAGTACTCGCTGGGCGAACAGCCCGGTGTGCACAATAACAACTGGGCGGCGGTCGCCAAATACGTTGGCCAGGAGCTGTCGGTGACCCTCGGCGCCCAGGATGTGCGTTTCGGACCCGGCGTAAGCGCCACGGTGCCCCAGCAGCGCACCTATCTGGCCGCGGCTTCCTACGACTTCAAAATGGTCAAGCTCTACGCTTCCTACTCCGACCATTCGGCCAAGGTCAGCGAACGGGAAGGCCATAGCGTGCAGGCCGGCTTCACCGTTCCCGCCCAGGGCGGCGTCGGGCGCTGGATGCTGTCCTGGTCGCGCCTGACCGAAAAGGCAAAAATAGTGCCGGAATTTCATCGCGACACGGGCGCCGCCGGCTACGATTACAACCTCTCACCCCGCACCGACCTGTATGCGGTGCTGATGTACGACAAGATTAGCAACGCTAGCAAAGGAAATACCTACGTCGCGGGCCTTCGGCATCGTTTCTGACCGGAAAAGACGGTAGAATGTTTGTTGCTGAACCCTGTTATTTTCACGATATGAAATTCCTCAAGCAGAATCACAACTACGAGTCCGACCACACCTTGTTCATCAAGGAACTGAAGGCCAAGAACCCGCAAATCGAAGCTGGCCAGCAAGCCGGCCGTTCCATCCTGTGGGATAAGCCGGTGACGCCGCTGGACGACCAGGCCCGTAACAAGGCTTCGACCGTCAAGCAACAGGCTTACGTGTACCAAAGCAAGGTATAACAGCCGGGACGGCACACAGCATGTCGCCAAAAGACGCGGTGGACGAACAGGCCGAACAGGCTGATCTGGCCGTCGCCGCGGATTTGCTGCCTGACGCAGGCGGACCAAGCAGCGGCGCGGAGAACGCGCCACCCGCAGCGAGCGCCCCGGAAGAAGCCGACGGCGCCGCTTTCGCACGCCTGTACGGCGAGCCGGTACTCAAGCTGCCCAACGACCTCTACATCCCGCCCGATGCGCTGGAAGTGATCCTCGAGGCCTTCGAAGGCCCGCTGGACTTGCTGCTGTACCTGATCCGCAAGCAGAACTTCAACATCCTCGACATCCCGATGGCCCAGGTGACGCTGCAATACCTGAGCTATGTCGAGGAAATTCGCAAAACCAACCTGGAACTGGCCGCGGAATACCTGCTGATGGCCGCCATGCTGATCGAGATCAAGTCGCGCATGCTGCTGCCGCAGCGCCAGCACGACCTCGACGTGGAAGCGGAAGACCCGCGCGCGGAACTGGTGCGCCGCCTGCTCGAGTACGAGCAGATCAAGCTGGCCGCCTATGAGCTGAACACCCTGCCCCAGGTCGGCCGCGACTTCGTGCGCACCCAGATCTTCATCGAGCAAAGCCTGGTGCCGACCTGGCCCGAGGTGGCCGTGGTCGACCTGCAGGAAGCCTGGCGCACGCTCATGAAGCGCGCCACGCTCAAGCAGCACCACAAGATCACGCGCGAGGAGCTGTCGGTGCGCGAGCACATGACCTCCATCCTGCGCAAACTGCAATCGAGCCGCTTCATCGAATTCACCGAACTGTTCAATCCCGAATCGCCGCCGCCGGTGGTGGTCGTGAACTTCGTGGCGATGCTGGAGCTGGCCAAGGAAACCCTGATTGAAATTACCCAGGCGGAGCCGTTCGCACCGATCTACGTGCGCCTGGCTTATTCGCCTGCCTGACTTAAAACTATGAAAATCATCTCCAATATCGAAGAACTGCGCGACCAGCTGAGTGGCCAGTTGCGTACCGCATTCGTGCCAACCATGGGCAACCTGCACGAAGGCCACCTGTCCCTGATGCGCCTGGCGCGCAAGCATGGCGACCCGGTGGTGGCTTCCATCTTCGTGAACCGCCTGCAGTTCGGCCCGAACGAGGACTTCGACAAATACCCGCGCACCTTCCAGGCCGACGTGGAAAAACTGGAGAAGGAAGGCGTCTACGTGCTGTTCGCGCCGACCGAAAAAGATATGTATCCGGAGCCGCAGGAATACCGCGTGCAGCCGCCGGACGGCCTGGGCAACACCCTGGAAGGCGAATTCCGCCCGGGCTTCTTCGGTGGCGTGTGCACCGTGGTGACCAAGCTGTTCTCCTGCGTGCAGCCAAAAGTGGCTGTGTTCGGCAAGAAGGACTACCAGCAGCTGATGATCGTGCGCAACATGGCGCGCCAGCTGGGCATGCCGACCGAAATCGTCGCGGCCGAAACCTACCGCGCCGACGACGGCCTGGCCCTGTCCTCGCGCAATATGTACCTGTCGGCCCAGGAACGCGCCGAAGCCCCCGCCCTGTACCGCGCCCTGAACCAGGTGGCCGACGAGGTGCGCTCCGGCCACCTCGACGTGTTCCAGCTGGAGCACAAGGCGATGGAAGAACTGGCTGCGCGCGGCTGGAAGCCTGACTATATCTCGATCCGCAAGCGCAACGACCTGCAGCCGCCAAACGCCGGCGACCTGGCGCAAGGCGAGAAGCTGGTCGTGCTGGCCGCGGCCAAACTGGGCACCACCCGCCTGATCGACAACCTGGAAATCTGAGCGGGGAATGATGTCTTTCAGCGTTACGATGCGCGGCCGCAGCAGCGCCGCCGATCCTGCAGAAACTGTAGCACGCCTGGCCCAGCTGACCGGCCGTAGCAATGCCGAAGCAGAACGCTTCCTGGCCATGCCTTTGGTCGCGGTCAAGCGCGGGGTCGACCTGCGCACGGCCAACCGCTACCAGGCTGCACTGGAAGACTGCGGCACCTACGCCACCATCGAACGCGAAACCATTGCCGAAACCAGCCTGGACGGCATTCCCGAAGGCTACCGCAAGCTGCCCGCCCAGCTGCGCCAGGCCGACCGCGACTACCGCTACACGGACCGTATCCACGCCGCCATGATGGGCTTGCTGGCCGATGGCGTCGACGGCCCCGGCCTGCGCTTTGCCATGGAGCAGAATCTCAAGGGCATGTGCGGCGGCCAGCTCAGCATCGAAGGCCTGTTGCGCTATTTCTCTTCGGACCGGCTGGACGCCATTCTCAGGGATGCCGCCCGCACCATCGACACATACCGCCGCGGCGGCTACCGCCACGTCATCCATTACGGCTACGGCGGCGGCAACCAGATCAGCGCCGAGGACTCGGCCTTCTTCACCCAGGCCGCGCGCCGCTATGAGGCGCTGCTGGCGATCCTGCACGACCACCGCCTGCTGTCGCCCGAGGGCCGCCTGCCCGCCAGCATCGCGCTGCGCGATGGCAAGGGTGAGCTGCTGCGCGCGCAGGGCCAGCGTGTCCAGTTCTGCCACCTCGACTCGCCGTATGTGCATGCCGGCACGATCGAGGGCTGCCACGCCATCGGCGTTGAAGTGTCGCGTCCCCTGCGCGATGGCTTGCAGTGCACGGCCATGATCCCTTACGCCAACCTGATGATGGACGGCGGCGATTCTTTCCGCCCGTTGCCGCGCGAAGCCGTGCTGGAACGGCGCGCCCTGCCCGGCTATGCGCTGCCGCAAGTTCCTCAGCTCAAGCTCAAGGGCAATCTGGAAGTGGAACTGGATTTGCTGGCGCCGCCGGCATCGCAGGAACACCAGGCTTTCTTCGCCGGCTTCGCCGCCAGGGTGAATGAGCTGTCGGGCGGCCGCATCGACGCCGGCCACCTAGCGCCGGGCGTGTTCGTGGTCGGCCGTAACATGGAGCAGGCGACGCAGGTGGTGACCCAGCTGCTGGAGCCGCTGCGCCTGCGGTGAGCAATGGCCGCGCGGCAGGCGCGCGGCGCATTCTTCTCAAGTGGTCACGCTTTGCGTCCAGGCCAGGGCGGACAAGTGGGCCTTGTTCACGTCCTCCGGCGTCAGCGACAGCGATTCGGCCAGCGAGCTGACCAGGTTCGAGTTCAGTTCGCACGCTTCGGCCAGGGCCAGGAAGGGCCCGTATTTGCCGCCGCGGGTCAGCAGCGCCTTCACCACTTCTTCGTTCAACTGGATCTCCTGCAGCACATCCTTCATCGGGATGCCGAGCAGGCGGTCCAGCAGCGAGAACATGCCGGCGACGAAGATATTCTCCGCATCGGCCTTGCCCAGCGCCTTCTGGCCCAGCAGTTCCGCCAGGCGACCGCGCACCACGGCCGTTTCCAGCAGCACCGGCGAGAAGCCGGACGTCGAGGCAGTCGCCAGCAGCAGGGTCAGCCAGCGGTACAGCGGCTGGTACCCCATCAGCTGGATCGCTTGCTTCAGCGACTGCACTTCACGTCCCGCACCGAAACCGGCCGAGTTAATGTAGCGCAGCAGCTTGTAGGTCAGCGCCGCGTCGCGTTTCAGCATGCTTTCCAGCTGGGCGATATCGGCATTGGCGTTCACCATCTGCATCAGCTGCAGGATGATGGTTTGCGAAGGATTCAAGCCCTGCCCTTCGCTGCCAGGGCGCGGGGTCAGGTGCAGCTTGCCGACGAAGGCGTCAAGGCCCAGTGCAGCGCAAGCGTCGAAATCGGCCCAGGTGGTGACCGGACGGCCCACCATGCGGATATTGGACGTCTTCAGCAACGAATAGGCGCGCGCCTGCGCGGCCACGTCGGCGCCGGTGAAGCGCACTTCGACGTAGGAACAGATGGTGCCCAGGCGGCTGCCTACCCGCGCCAGGTCGGCTTCGCGCAGCAGGATGCCGACACCGCCGGCACGCAAGCCCTGCACGGCGGCCAGCGTGGCCGGATTGGCCAGCTCGGACGTCTTCAGCGACAGTACGGTGTGCTCGGGCGGCATGTCGAACATGGAATCGGTCGACAGCATGCCGGGCACGGCTTGCAGGAACAGGGTTTTCTGCTTGAGCAGCCAGCCGTGTTCGGGATGGTTCACCTGGCTGGCGACGAAACCCACCAGGTCTTCCAGCTCTTCCAGGGATGGCGGCTGGGCATGGGCATCTTGCTGCTGCCAGGTAAGTTCGTAGCCGACCACGCGTTGCTCGGGGTCAAGCAGGGGCTCACGAACCAGGAAATGTGTCTGATGCATACGTAGTCTTATGCTGGGCTCAGGATGGAACAGCGGCGGCCATGGCTGCCGCCGCTGACTACTGCTGTTGCAAAGCTGGGATCAAGCGCCGAGCTTTTCGAAGATCTTGTTCAGCTTTTCATCCAGGGTGGCGGCGGTGAACGGTTTCACCACGTAGCCGTTGGCGCCTGCTTGCGCAGCCGCGATGATGTTTTCCTTTTTGGCCTCGGCGGTCACCATCAGCACCGGCAGCTTGGCCAGCGCGGGGTCGGCACGGATGTTCTGCAGCATGGTCAGGCCATCCATGTTCGGCATATTCCAGTCGGACACCACGAAGTCGAATTGCTCCGCGCGCAGCTTGGCCAGCGCCATCACGCCGTCCTCTGCCTCGTCGACGTTGGCATAACCCAGTTCCTTCAAGAGATTTCGCACGATGCGGCGCATCGTGGAGAAATCGTCAACAACCAAAAATTTCATCTTTGGATCAGCCATGAATTGCTCCGTTGTTTCTACTTACGCGGTTATTAATGAAAGTGGTGTTCCCAGCAAGTTGTAGGATAGCATTTTCGTTGCCCCAAGGCGAACTTAAAACCATCGCCGTATCAAACGCGCAAAGCGCGCGAACCATGCTGGGCAAGATAGCCCAATACCATCGCGGGCAGCGCCTGCAAGGCGCCGACTTCGTGGGTGGCGCCGACGGCGATCGCTTCGCGCGGCATGCCGAATACCACGCAACTGGCTTCGTCCTGCGCGAAATTATACGCCCCGGCGTTCTTCATCTCCAGCATGCCCGCCGCGCCGTCCTTGCCCATGCCGGTCAGGATCACGCCGACCGCGTTCTTGCCCGCATTCTGGGCGGCCGAACGGAACAGCACGTCGACCGAGGGGCGGTGGCGGTTGACCGGCTCGCCCTGGTCCAGCTTGGTCATGTAATTGGCGCCGGAACGGGTCAGCAGCAGGTGCGAGTGGCCCGGCGCGATATAGGCGTGGCCCGGCAGCACGCGCTCGTTGCCCTGCGCCTCCATCACGGAAATCTTGCACAGCGAGTCGAGTCGCTTGGCGAAAGACTTGGTGAAGCCTTCCGGCATGTGCTGGGTGATCAGGATGCCCGGGCAGTCCGACGGCATCTGCATCAGGAATTCGCGGATGGCTTCGGTGCCGCCCGTGGAGGCGCCGACAATAATCAGTTTTTCCGAAGACATCAGTGGGTTCCGTAATTGCGGCAGCGGGGTGCCGCCCTCCCCTGCCGCGCCGGCGGCCGGCAGGGTGCGCGCCCGCACACGCGCCTTGGAGGCGGCGCGGATCTTGTCGGAGATCAGGTCGGCGTATTCGCGCATGCCGGTCTGGATCGAAATCTTGGGCTTGGTGACGAAATCGACCGCGCCCAGCTCCAGCGCACGCAACGTGATTTCGGAGCCGCGCTCGGTCAGGGACGACACCATCACCACCGGCATCGGCCGCAGGCGCATCAGGCGCTCGAGGAAATCGAGGCCGTCCATCTTCGGCATTTCCACGTCCAGCGTCAGCACGTCCGGGTTGGTCTGCTTGATCAGCTCGCGCGCCACCAGCGGGTCGGGCGCCACGCCCACCACTTCCATATCCGGCTGGCTTTTGATGATCTCGCTCATCACGCTGCGGATCAGCGCGGAATCGTCGCAAATCAGGACTTTGATCTTGTTCATGTTCTACACCTGGCTCAGTTGCTTTTTCTTCAGAACAGCTCGACCTCGCCCGCCACCGGTTTCGATTTGAGGCGGTTGGCGTAGTCGTTTTCGCGCTGCGCCAGCGTGTCGTTATGGGTTTGCATCAGTTTCTTGACCAGCACCTTGCCGGTCTTGGGGAAGAAGTACACCTTGCGCGGATAGATGTCGCACAGGTCTTCGGCCACGATGCGGATCTTTTCGTTTTTCAGGAAACTTTGCACGAAGGCGGCGTTGCGCTCGCCGACATTGATCGCCGTGAAGCCTTTCAGCACGGCGCCGCCGCCGAACACCTTGGCTTCCAGGTTGTCGCGCCGCGCGCCCGCTTTCAGCAGGTCGTTGATCAGCACTTCCATCGCATACGTGCCATAGCGCGCCGAGGCCGACACCGGGCTGTTCTGGTCGGCCCCGCCATCGGGCAGCATGAAGTGGTTCATGCCGCCCAGGCCCGTCTGCCGGTCGCGGATGCAGGCCGACACGCAGGAACCGAGCACGGTCACGATCAGCATGTCCTTGTGCGTGTAGTAGTACTCGCCCGGCAGGATCTTGGCGGCGTCGCAGTCGAATGTGCGGTCGTAATAGACGTTGGTCGCGAATTGTTCTTTATCCATGTCATGCCCTCTTGCGCTCATCGAGCTCGTAGACAGTCTTGCCGCGCAACTTCAAAGCGTCCGACACGTAAAGGAAATTCTCGGAATGGCCGGCGAACAGCAGGGCGTCCGGTTTCATCAAGGGCACGAAGCGCGACAGGATCTTGCGCTGCGTCGCCTTGTCGAAGTAAATCATCACGTTACGGCAAAAAATCACGTCGAAGCCGGGACGGATGTCCCACTTTTCGTCCAGCAGGTTGATTTGCCGGTAGGTGATCAGCTGGCGCAGCTCCTGGCGCACGCGCGCCATGCCTTCGTTGGCGCCGCGCCCTTTCAGGAAAAAGCGGCGCTGCTGCTCGGGCGTCAGCTTCTCGATCCGCTCCATCGGGTAGACGCCGTTGGCGGCCGTGGCCAGCACATTGGTGTCGATGTCGGTGGCGAGGATGTGCACCGGCGGCGTGAGCGTGTTGAACGCCTCGCAGCAGGTGATGGCGATCGAATACGGTTCCTCGCCGGTGGAGCTGGCGGAGCACCAGATATTGATCTGCTCCCCGCGGCGGGCCTTGAGGTGCTCGGCCAGCAGCGGGAAGTGGTGCGACTCGCGGAAAAACGAGGTCAGGTTGGTGGTCAGCGCATTGGTGAACGCCTCCCATTCGCCGTTGCCCAGGCGGCCGCCTTCCAGGTCGTCCAGGTAACGCACGAAACTGTTGATGCCGGTGGCGCGCAAGCGTCGCGCCAGGCGGCTGTAGACCATTTCCTGCTTCGAATCGGCCAGCGCGATGCCGGCCCGCTTGTAGATCATTGCGCGGACCCGTTCAAAATCCTTGCCGTTGAAATCAAACTCTTTCACGGTCTCTCTGGTCAGCGCCATCTGTCTTGGCCTCCGCGTTTACATGGACATTAAAACTCTTCCCAGTCGTCGCCGGACGGCGCGGCTGCCGCGATCTTCTTTTTCGGCGGCGGTGCGGTCGGCGCGGCGGCTACCACGGCCGTGCTGCGTGCAGGCACGGCAGGTTTGGCCTTGCGCGGCGGCGCGGCCACGGCGCGCTTGCCGAATTCGTCGCCGGCCAGCTTGAAGATGGCAACGGCTTCGGCCAGGCGCGACGCCTGCTCCTGCATCGATTCGGCGGCGGCGGCGGCTTCTTCCACCAGGGCGGCATTCTGCTGCGTCATCTCGTCCATCTGGCCGATGGCGGCGTTCACTTCCTCGATGCCGTGGCTCTGCTCCAGGGTGGCGGCGGTGATTTCGCCCATGATGTCGGCCACCTGCTTGATCGAGGTCACGATCAGGCCCATGGTCTGGCCGGCCTCGTCGACCAGGCGGCCGCCCGCGTCGACCTTGTCGACCGAGTCGTCGATCAGGGCCTTGATTTCCTTGGCCGCCGCGGCCGAACGCTGCGCCAGGTTGCGCACTTCGGATGCCACCACGGCGAAGCCGCGGCCCTGTTCGCCGGCGCGCGCCGCTTCCACGGCAGCATTCAGCGCCAGGATATTGGTCTGGAAGGCGATGCCGTCGATCACGCCGATGATGTCCACGATCTTGGTCGAGGACTGCTTGATCGAACCCATGGTGTCGACCACTTGCGACACCACCTGGCCGCCCTTTTCCGCCACCGAAGAGGCGGACACCGCCAGCTGGTTGGCCTGGCGCGCATTGTCGGCGTTCTGCTTCACGGTGGACGTCAGGTTTTCCATCGAGGCCGCCGTTTCCTCCAGCGAGGACGCCTGCGATTCGGTGCGGGCCGACAGGTCGGCGTTGCCGGAGGCGATTTCCTGCGAGGCGGTGGTGATGGTGTCGGTCGAGGCGCGCACCTGGCCGACGGTCTTGACCAGGCTGTCGTTCATGTCCTTCAGCGCCTGCAGCAGCTCGGACGTTTCATCCTTGCCTTCCACCGTCACCTGCGAGGTCAGCTCGCCGGCCGCGACTTTCTGCGCCACTTCCACCGCGCCCGACAGCGGGCCGGTAATGGACTTGGTGATCACCAGGGCGCACACGATGCCCACGCCGACCGCCACGGCGGCCAGCACCACCATCCACATGGTCAGGGCGCGGTCGGCCTTGTTGGAGCTTTCCTTGAAGTCGTTGGCGGCGCTCTGCTGCAGGTCCACCAGCTTGTTCAGCGCAGCCAGGGTTTGCTGGTTCAGCGGATCGATGCGGCCGGCGATCACCTTCGCCGCGCCTTCGGCGTTGAAGGCCATGATCTGGCCCATGGCTTCCTTGAAGGCGGCGTCGACGTCGGTTTGCAGGGCCGAGATGTCGTTCAGGACTTTCTTCTCGGCGTCGTTCAGGCCCAGGCTTTGCAGCTTGTTGCGCGCTGCATCGTAGCGGGCGCGGTTGGCCTTGACCTTTTCTTCTTCCTTCTGCATCAGGCTGACGTCCGACTGCAGCCCGATATTGCGCATGGCGATGCCGGTCTCCAGCATCGCGCCCTTCATGGACTGCGCCTGCAACTCCTTGGCGCTGGCCAGTTCCAGGCCGGTCATCAGGGCCGACTTGTTACGGTAGTTCAGCACATTGGTCAGCAGCACCGTGCCGACCAGGATCAGTAATATCGCGCCGAAGCCGAAACCCAGCCGCGTCCCTATCTTGTAATCGCGCGCGTTCATTTGTATCTCCCTTTTTTGGCTATTATTCTGCGGGACACCGTGGCGATGTCCCGGTCGCGGATCATGCCGCCAGTTTTTCGCTCAAGCCCATTTCGGGGCTGGACATCAGGCGCTGGATATCCACCAGGATCAGCATGCGCTCATCGATGGTGCCCAGGCCGATCATGTACTCCGTGCTGAAGGCGGTCCCCATGTCGGGCGCCGGCTTGATCTGCTCTTCGGTCAGCGACGTCACATCCGACACCGAATCGACGACCATGCCAACCACGCGGCCGTTGATGTTGAGGATGATGACCACGGTGAATTGATCGTACACCGGTTCGCCCAGCTTGAATTTGATGCGCATGTCCACCACCGGAATGATGATGCCGCGCAGGTTGATCACGCCCTTGATGAATTCGGGCGCGTTGGCAATGCGGGTCACGGCTTCGTAGCCGCGGATTTCCTGCACTTTCAGGATGTCGATGCCGTACTCCTCCGAGCCCAGCTTGAATGCCAGGAATTCCTGGACCGCGCTGCCGGCGTTCTCTGCGACGCTCATGGTGTTTCCTTTACAAAGTTTGATTCGTCAACCAGCTGGCGCGAGGAGCGCACCAGCGCCGTCACGTCCAGGATCAGCGACACGCCTCCGTCGCCAAGGATGGTGGCGCCGGAGATGCCGGTCACCTTGCGGTAATTCGATTCCAGGTTCTTGACCACGACCTGCTGCTGGCCGACCAGTTCGTCCACGAACAGGCAGGCTTTCTTGCCTTCGGTTTCCACGATCACCAGGATGCCCTTGCACGGGTCGGTGAAGCGCGGTTCGATATCGAAAATCTGGTACAGCGGGATCAGGGGCAGGTATTCGCCGCGCACCTTGATGACGCGGCCCTTGCCGCTGATTTCCTTCACGTCTTCCGGCGCCGGCTGCAGCGACTCGAGCACGAAGCCGAGCGGCAGGATGTAGACCTCGTCGCCGGTCTGGATCAGCATGCCGTCCAGGATGGCCAGCGTCAGCGGCAGCGAAATCGAGATCGTGGTGCCAAAGCCCTTGGCCGAGCGGATGTCGACGGTGCCGCCCATGGCGGTGATATTGCGCTTGACCACGTCCATGCCGACGCCGCGGCCGGAGACATCGGTCACGGTTTCGGCGGTCGAGAAGCCGGGCGCGAAGATCAGCTGCCAGACGTCGGCGTCCGTCATATTATCGGCCAGCGGCAGGCCGTTCTGGCGCGCTTTCGCCAGAATCTTATCCCGGTTCAAGCCGCCGCCATCGTCGGACACTTCGATGATGATGCTGCCGCCCTGGTGCGAGGCGGACAGGAACAGGCGCCCCGTTTCCGACTTGCCGGCGGCCTTGCGCACCTCGGGCATTTCGATGCCGTGGTCGATGGAGTTGCGCACCAGGTGGGTCAACGGATCGACGATGCGTTCGATCAGGCCCTTGTCCAGCTCCGTGGCGGCGCCGCTGGTGACGAATTCGACTTTCTTGCCAAGCTTGGTGGCCAGGTCGCGCACCATGCGCGGGAAGCGCGAGAACACGAAGTCCATCGGCATCATGCGGATCGACATCACCGATTCCTGCAGGTCGCGCGTGTTGCGCGTGAGCTGGGAAATGCCGCTCATGAGCTTTTCGTGCAGCACCGGGTCCAGCGCGCCGGCGCGCTGTTCGATCATCGCCTGCGTGATCACCAGCTCGCCCACCAGGTTGATCAGCTGGTCGACTTTTTCCACCGATACGCGGATCGACGAGGACTCGCCGCCGGCCGGCGCGTGGGCCTGCTTTTCCGCTTCCTTGCGGGCCGCTTTCTTTTCCTGTTCTTCGGTCGGCTTGGCAGCTTCCGGCGGCGCATCCTTGATGCCGGCCTGGGCGCGGATCACTTCCAGCGGCTGGAAGAAGCCGTAGCCGCGCGCATCTTCGGCGGCGGCGCCGGCATCGGCGCGGATCTGCTCCAAAGGCTGGAAGAAGCCATAGCCTTCGCCATCGGCCGGTGCCGGTGCCGCAGCGGCAGGCGCCGCAGCGGCGCCGGCGGCCGGCAGCGGATCGAAGAAGCCGTAGCCCTGCTCGGCCTCCTTGCGTTCGCGCTCGGCGTGCTCGCGCGCGGCCTGGGTCGGGCTCAGCGCCGGCAGTTCGCTGACCTTCATCTGGTCGGCATCGATCACGAAGGAACAGATGGCCACGATGTCGTCCAGCGATTCGTGGGTGGTGACGACCATGGCGTGGCGCTCGGCGTCCAGCGGCATCAGCTCCACATGGCCCATCAGGCCAAGTTCGGCGGCCAGCGCTTCCACTTCGCGCAGCACCATGGGCGGCAATTCAAGACGATAGCGCTTGCCGCCGCTGTGGTCCACGGCCTGCGCCTCCGGCGCGTTGAAGGCCGGCGCCACCGGCGTCATCGCTTCGATGTGCACGTCCTGCGCCAGCTCCTGCAGCATCATGCGCACGTCGCCCACGGCTTCCTGGTCGACCTGGGAGCCGTTGCGGTGGCCGTCCAGCTGCATCTTCAGGATGTCCTTGGCGGCCAGGAAGGCGTCGACGTGGGTCGAGGTCAGGGCCATCTCGCCCTTGCGGATGCGGTCGAGCAGCGTTTCCAGCACGTGCGTCACTTCGCTCATGTCGGTCACGCCGAACGTCGACGCCCCGCCCTTCACCGAGTGCGCGGTGCGGAAAATCGCGTTCAGGTCTTCTTCGCTGGGCGACTCGACGTCGACCGCCAGCAGCAGGCGCTCCATTTCAGCCAGCAGTTCTTCCGCCTCGTCGAAGAAGACCTGGTAGAACTGGCTAATATCGATGGTCATGCCACACCCCTTAATTAGCCAATGACCTTCTTCACTACCTCAATCAAGCGTTGCGGGTCGAAAGGCTTGACCAGCCAGCCATTCGCGCCGGCGGCGCGGCCCTTGGCCTTCATCTCGTCGGACGACTCGGTGGTCAGCATCAGGATGGGCACTTTGGCGTAGGAAGGCTGTTCGCGCAGCAGCTTGATCAGCTGCAGGCCGTCCATGCGCGGCATGTTCTGGTCGGTCAGCACCAGGTCCACGGTTTGCAGCTTGGCCTTTTCCAGGCCGTCCTGTCCGTCGACCGCTTCCACCACCTGGTAGCCGGCTGCCTTCAGGCTGAATGCCACCATCTGGCGCAGCGAGGAGGAGTCGTCGACTGCAAGAATTGTTTTAGCCATCTTTTTATCTCACTAGGTTTATCTGGTTTATATGTTGATCTGTTTTCAGAACAGTTCGATGTCGCCGCTTTCCAGGTGCTTCTGGCTGACCGCCTTGCGCAGCACGCTGCGCAGCTCCAGGCTCTGGATGGCCAGCGCCATGCTGACCTTGCTCAGCAGGTCGACGATTTCATCGCTGCCCGATTCCGGCACCACTTCGGCGCCGTGCGCCCCCAGCGTGCCGAGGAATTCGCGCAAGCCTGTCACGCGCTTCAGCGTGCGGTCGATCAGCTGGCTGGTCATGTCCTGGAACTGCATGCTGGTGATGGCGGCGTTGACGTAGCCGCTCACCTGTTCATTCATTTCTTTCAAGCGCGCCTTGTCTTCCGGCGAAGGATTGCCGCCCTGCAGCAGCAGCTCGATGGTGGCTTGCTGGGCGCTGACCGCTTCGTGGATGGCCATGAAATTGCGCGTGAGCTTGTCGATCGCCTCTTCCAGCAGCAGGTTGGTCTGCAGCAGGTCGGTCTCGACTTCCGTCAGGTGGCGCCGGCCATGGTCCGACACGCCGGACAGGAGCCGTTTCACGTGGGAGCCAAGGATTTTCTTTCTGGTCATAACAGTCTCGTTTATTTCTTCCCTGGGGCCGCTGCCGCCGCGGCTTGCGTCGCTTCCGTATCGAGGCCGACTTGCAATTTGCCGCCGTCACGCAGCACATTTTCCTCGGTCTTCTTGTTCATCACAATAATGCTGATGCGGCGATTGATCGGGTTGAAAGGATCCTGGCGGTCCAGGTGGGCGGCGCTGGCCAGGCCCACCACGCGCAGGATCTTATTGTCGGCCAGTCCGCCATGCAGCAGCGCGCGGCGCGAGGCATTGGCGCGGTCGGCCGACAGTTCCCAGTTACTGTACCCCGTTTCGGTGAAATACGGCGTGGAGTCGGTGTGGCCGGACAGGCCGATCTTGTTCGGCACGTCGTTCAGGGCCGGGGCGATGGCTTCCAGGATCTCGCGCGCATAAGGCTTCAATTCGGCCTTGCCGGCATCGAACATGGGCCGGTTTTGCAAATCGACAATCTGGATGCGCAAGCCTTCGCTGGTGAAATCGAGCAGCAGCTGCTCCTTGAATTTTTTCAATTCGGCGCTGGTGTCGATGGTCATTTCGATGCGCGCGCGCAGGGCCTGCAGGCGGCCGCGCTCTTCCTCTTCCAGCGCCTTCTTGGCCGCGTCGAGGTTATACGACTTGGACTTGGTCGGATCATCGGCCATCTTCACCTGGCCGGTACGGCGCGACAGGTCGGAGCCGCCGCCCTGGATCACCGAGGAACTGTCGCCGCTGCCCGAGCCGCCCTGCATGGCGACCTTGAGCGGCGTCTTGAAATATTCGGAAATGCCGTTCAGGTCGCCCTTGGTGGTCGAACCGAGCAGCCACATCAGCAGGAAGAAGGCCATCATGGCCGTCACGAAGTCGGCATAGGCGATCTTCCAGGCGCCGCCGTGGTGGCCGCCCCCGCCTTTCTTGATCTTCTTGACGATGATGGGCCGCAGGCCTTCTTCAGCCATGGCTGGTCCTCGCTTCCATTACTTCGACTTCGATTTCTTGATATGTTCTTCCAGCTCGGCGAAGCTGGGGCGCTCGGTCGAATACAGCACCTTGCGGCCGAACTCCACTGCCAGCGCCGGCGCGTAGCCGTTCAGGCTGGCGAGCAGGGTCACTTTCACGCATTGAAACATCTTGGTCGACTCTTCCAGCTTCTGCTCCAGCAGGCTGGCCAGCGGACCGACGAAACCATAAGCCAGCAGAATACCGAGGAAGGTACCGACCAGCGCGTGCGCGATCAGCATGCCCAGCTCGGACGGCGGGATGCCCACCGATTCCATGGTGTGCACCACGCCCATCACCGCCGC
The DNA here is from genome assembly GCA_039593355.1 of Pseudoduganella sp. Lineage (GTDB taxonomy): Bacteria > Pseudomonadota > Gammaproteobacteria > Burkholderiales > Burkholderiaceae_D > Rugamonas. The sequence continues at coordinate 143,199 of JBCNPK010000006.1, read as the reverse complement.
CACGATACCGAACGCCGGCAGGCCGTCGCCCAGCTTGGCGATGCAATGGGCCGGCACATGGCCTTCCTGGTGGTGGGTTTCGATCTCGTTATCCATCAGGTTTTCGATCTGGAAGGCATCCATATTCCCGGACACCATCAGGCGCAGGTAGTCGGTCATGAATTCGACGATATGGTGGTCTTCCAGCACTGCGGGGTATTTGCTGAACAAGGGGCTGTCTTCCGGCTTGTCGATATCGCCTTCAATCGACATCAGCCCTTCCTTGCGCACCTTCGACAGGACATCGAACAGGAGCGACATCAGCTCCATGTACAAGTCCTTGGTGTAACGCGAGCCTTTGAACAGCGTGGGCAGCGCGGCAAGCGTTGCCTTGATCGACTTGCCGTTATTGCCGACAAAGAAAGCACCCAAGGCAGCGCCGCCAATCATCAGCAGCTCCAGCGGTTGGAAAAGCGCTGCCAGATGGCCGCCGGACAGTGCGAAACCACCAAAAACGGCGCCAAGGACGATGATATATCCGACGATGACTAACAAGCGCGCAAACTCCCGATAGCTAGTTAAAAGCAATAATATTCCACAGTGGAACTACAATAGCGTGAAGACGCTCCTGCGGCAAGGAAAACAGCCTCTAAATTGCTCTTATATAGAGTGGCGGAGCACCCTCTGTGGTAAGGATGGTCTTCACGCCGCCAGCCGCGGGAATCTGGAATTCATAACTGGCAAGCAAACTGCCTGGCCGCATCTCGCGCTGGGCCTTGCGCCACAAGGCCGGCATGGCCGCTGGCGACAGGTAGGCAAACACCAGGTCGTAGTCGGCAAAATTCAACTGCTCGTAATCGCCGCGCACGAAGCGGGCGCGGCTGCCGGACAAGGCCGCGCGCAGGCGCGACACCAGCCAAGGCACGGGCGCCAGCTCGATCCCCACCACGTCGGACTCCGGCCGCACGGCCGCCATATGCAGGGCGAAGCCGCCCAGGCCGCTGCCGATATCGATCAAGCGCAGCGCCCTGCCCTGCGGGAGCTCGGCCAGCACGGCGCGCCACACGGCCGGGTTGGAAGGATAGTAAGGAACCTGGGTGCGGTAGGTGGACCAGTACCAGCCCAGCAATATGATGAAGGCAGCGGCTGCCAGCCAGGGCGGCATCTGCAGGGCCAGGCCGGCCAGCAGCGCGAGCGGGAACAGCAGCTGGATCGGCAGCCACCAGCGCGCCATGCCGACCTTCCAGCTGATGGCGGCGGCCAGCAAACCTTGCAGCAAGGCCGCCTGCAGCAGGGTCAGGCCATGGCCGAACGACTCCAGCGCAACCGCCAGCGCGGCGCATGGCAGCAGCGCGCCGGCCTGGACCAGCAGCGCCTGGAAGGCGGGGAGATTAAGCGGCGACCGCTTCGGCGGCATCCTTGGCCTTGCGAGTCTTGCCGGCGCGCGAAGGCATGTGGCACAGGCCGCACTTGTAGTCACGGTTCAAGTCCATGGCATCGACCACGAATTTGCCTTTGCAGCAAGTGCAGGCTTTCAGTTTCAGCATGCCGCTGCCGGAAAACTTGACCAGGGTCCAGGCGCGGGTCAGCGAGAGCAGCGGCTCTTCGCCGGCGGCCGGCGGCATCTGTTCCAAGTAGAGCTGGTAGGCTTTCATCACGGCATGGATGCCGCTGGCGCCAGCATGCTCGACCAGGAAGTCGTGGATATTCATGAACAGCGACGAGTGGATGTTCGGCTGCCAGGTCAGGAACCAGTCGGTCGAGAACGGCAGCATGCCCTTCGGCGGCGACACGCCCTTCAGCTCCTTATACAGCTTGAGCAGGCGCTCGCGCGACAGCGAGACTTCGGTTTCCAGCAGCTGCAGACGGGCGCCCAGGTTGATCAGCTCGATGGCCAGCTGGATTTCCTGCGCCTCGGTCACCACACTCTTCTTGCTCATGGCGCCGCTCCTTAAGCGATTTCTTCGACAGCCTGGCCAGCCATCAGGATGGCGGCGTGGGACTGGGCCAGGGAACGGTCCTTGTTGTAGTTGGTCAGCATGCCGAGGATGGCACTGTCGTCGAAGCGGAAACGGGCCAGCATCATATTGCCGCCTGCCAGTTTCAGGATCTGGGCATTGCTCATGCCTTCGATCAGGTCGGCGATGTCGGCCGAAATACCAAGACGGAAGATTGCGGTGACTTTGTCGGCGCGGATCATCTGCTGGGCCAGCATCAGGTAGCTCAGGTTCGCGTCGCGGATTTCAGCCATCATGTCGTTTGCGGTCATGTCCATCTCCAGTCGGTTTCAGCTTGCAACGTAAATATTCGTTGCCGTTGAGATACATTCTGCTGGAGACGACACAAAGCGCATAGAGGCCGCACTCTGTATTTAAGGTCGGGAATAGGCGAAGGCACCCGGTAGGAGTTTGTCCTACAAGGGGCTGCCCATAGAGGGGCAACGCCAGTACTGGCGCGGGTTTGCGGGGCGTTCGGTCTCGCCAAAACTGCAGGAGCCGAGGGTAAAAATGCGATGTCGGCATGGTGCTTTTTTGCGACATCTGAACTGGTAACGGCAGGGTTTTGGGGAACTTTAGGGTTCCAAGCAAAAAATTTTAAGTTTTTTTCACTCACTCCAAACTGCCGAACAGCAAGCCTTTTACCGGGCTTCTAAAAACGGTAACGGCAGGACTTTTGCGAACTTTAGGGTTGTTTGAAAATTTTTTTGAAAATTTTTTGTTTCCTTATAAATCAATGTCTTAGCACGCAAAACCCGGTGAACCCGGGTCTGACCCAAGGGTCAGACCCAGTCCGCGCAGCCTGCAATGGAGGGGTCAGACCCTTGGGTCTGACCCAGGATTACCGGGTTTGGCTGGCCAAAAGGTTGCTACAATCTCACTTTGTTTAAGTCTCAAGGAAAACGCATGATTTCCCGTTCCGACTGCCTGGCCCGCGATGCCGCGGACGCCCTGGCGCCCCTGCGCGAGCAGTTCGACCTGCCCGCCGGCGTGATTTACCTGGATGGCAACTCTTTGGGCGCCCGCCCCAAAGCCGCCCTCACCCGCGCCACCGAAGTGATCGCCAAGGAATGGGGCAAAGACCTGATCACCAGCTGGAACACCGCCGGCTGGTTCGAGATGCCGAAGCGACTGGGCGACAAGCTGGCCCCGCTGGTCGGCGCCAAAGCCGGCGAAGTGGTCGTCACCGACACCACCTCGGTCAACCTGTTCAAAGCCCTGGCCGCCGCCCTGAACGCGCAATCGCACACCGGCCGCAAGGTAATCGTCACCGAGCGCTCGAATTTCCCGACCGATATCTATATGGCGCAGGGCCTGACCTCCTGGCTGGACCGCGGCTACGAGGTCAGACTGGTCGACAGCCCCGACCAGCTGCCGTCCGCCATCAGCGCCGGCACCGCCGTGGTCATGCTGACCCACGTGAACTACCGCACCGGCTACCAGCACGACATGGCCGCCACCAGCGCCCTTGCCCACCAGCACGGCGCTCTGATCGTCTGGGACCTGGCCCATTCGGCAGGCGCCGTGCCGCTCGACCTGCACGCGGACGGCGCCGACTTCGCCGTCGGCTGCACCTATAAATACCTGAACGGCGGTCCAGGCTCGCCGGCCTTCATTTGGGTTCCCGAGCGCAACCAGGAAAAATTCAGCCACCCGCTGTCCGGCTGGTGGGGCCACGCCAACCCTTTCGCCATGGCGCCCGACTTCGCGCCGGCCAAGGGCATCGGCCGCGCCCTGTGCGGCACCCAGCCCGTGACGTCGCTCGCGATGGTCGAATGCGGCCTGGACGTCTTCACCCAAACGACCATGCAGGCAGTGCGCGCCAAGTCGCTGGCCCTGACCGACCTGTTCATCGCCCTGGTCGAACAGCGCTGCCCGAACCACCCATTGGGCCTGGTCACGCCGCGCGACCATGCGCGGCGCGGCTCCCAGGTAAGCTTCACCCACCCGCATGGCTACGCCGTGATGCAGGCCCTGATCGCGCGCGGCGTGATCGGCGACTACCGCGAACCGGAAATCATGCGCTTCGGCTTCACTCCCCTGTACACCAGCTTTGCCGACGTGTGGGACGCGGTGGACATCCTGAAGCAGATCCTGGACGATAAAGCCTACGACATCACTGCCGCCCGCGGCGCCGTAACCTGAGACATACAATGACCGAAGAAAAGAAAGGCGCGGCCTGGCATGGCGCGCAGATGGACTTCTCCAAGTCCATGAGCTATGGCGACTACCTGGGCCTGGAAAAAATCCTGAGCGCGCAACACCCGCTCTCGCCCAACCACAATGAAATGCTGTTCATCGTGCAGCACCAGACCAGCGAATTGTGGATGAAGCTCATGCTGCACGAGCTGCACGCCGTGGTCGACCATATCCGCCGCGACGACCTGCCGCCGGCCTTCAAGATGCTGGCCCGCGTGGCGCGCATCATGGACCAGTTGGTGCACGCCTGGGACGTGCTGGCGACCATGACGCCGCCCGAGTACACTGCGATCCGCCCTTACCTGGGCGCTTCCTCCGGCTTCCAGTCGCACCAGTACCGCGAAATCGAATTCATCCTCGGCAACAAGAACCCGAACATGCTGGCCGTGCACCAGCAGACCCCGGACAGCCATGCGCGCCTCGACACCGCCCTGCATTCGCCATCGCTGTACGACGAGGCGGTGCGCCTGCTGGCGCGCAACGGCCTGCACATCGACGCCGGACGCCTGAACGGCGACTGGACCCAGCCGACCGTGGCCAACGAGTCCGTGAAGAACGCCTGGCTCGAGGTGTACCGCGACACCAGCCGCTATTGGGCGCTGTACGAACTGGCCGAAAAGCTGGTGGACATGGAAACCGCCTTCCGCTTCTGGCGCTTCCGCCACGTCACCACGGTGGAACGCGTGATCGGCTTCAAGACCGGCACCGGCGGCACCGCCGGCGTGTCCTACCTGCGCAAGATGCTGGATGTGGTACTGTTCCCGGAATTGTTTGCTTTGAGGACCGCACTGTGAAACGCTTGCTCGCTGCCTTGCTGGCCGCGGCGTGCGCGCTGCCCGCCATGGCGCGCGACGACCGGCCTGGCGTGTTCGACTACTACACGATGTCGCTGTCATGGTCGCCGGAATTCTGCGACGGCCGTGGCGGCGCCGACCCGGTGCAATGCGCCACCGGCCGCCAGCTCGGTTTCGTCTTGCATGGCCTGTGGCCGCAGTTCGAGCGCGGCTACCCGGAAAGCTGCGGCCGCAGCCGCATTTCCAACCGGCTGCGCGACCAGTACGAATCGCTCTACCCTTCGCCCAAACTGCTGTTCCACGAATGGAACAAGCACGGCTCCTGCTCCGGCCTGGAGCCGCAGGACTACCTGGCCCTGAGCGCCCGGCTGCGCGACAGCCTGAAGATCCCGGCCGCCTTCGCCCGCCCGCAGCAGCCGGTGCGCGTCACGCCCGGCCAGTTCGAAGATGAATTCCACAAGGCCAATCCATGGCTGGCCAAGGACTCGGTGCTGCCGGTGTGCGGCGCCGGTGGCCGTTTCCTGCGCGAAGCGCGCGTGTGCTTCGCCAAGGACGGCAAGTCGCGCAGTTGTTCGCAGGAAGCGATCGCTTATTCGCAGAAAAGCTGCGGCCAGTCCAGTTTCCTCATGAAAAACGTGCGCTGAACTCGCTTGCATTCGTGCGACACGCTAAGGCCGCTTGAAGCGACAATGAGCGCGCTGTACCGCGCGCCTGCATAGCAACAACACGGGGGGATCCGTCGTCGCGGGCTCGCAAACATGAGGAGCCAATGATGAAGACTCATCTCGGCAAAGGGTTGGCAGCGCTGACCCTGTTTGTCGCTTGCGCTGCTGCGCAAGCCGATGCTACCACCTATAACGCCACGCTCAGCGGCGCGGCGGAAAACCCGCCGAACCTGTCGACAGCGACCGGGAACGTCTCGGTGCTGTTCGATATCGACAACCACTATTTCAGCATTGCGGCCAGCTTCAACGGCCTGGCCGGCGGCAGCGCAGCGGCCCACGTACACTGCTGCACCGCCGTGCCGGGTGACGGCAATGCCGGCGTCGCCACCATGCTGCCCACTTTCACCGGTTTCCCGACCGGGGTGAGCAGCGGTGCCTATGCCGCCATTTTCGACACCTCGCTGGCATCGTTCTGGAATCCCACATTCCTGAGCGACCATGGCGGAACCACGGCCGGCGCCGAGGCAGCACTGCTGGCTGCACTGGACAGCGGCTCGAGCTACTTCAATATCCACAGCGATGCGTATCCGGGCGGTGAAATCCGCGGCTTCCTGGCAGCGCCGGTACCCGAGCCGGTCCAGGGCCTGATGCTGCTGGCCGGCTTGCCATTGCTGTTCCTGCGCAGGAGGAAAACTTAGCGCGGGATCGGGTTGCGGGACGCCACGTTCAGCATGTTCCAGGAACGGATGACCGCAACCACGAAACCCAGTTCCGCGATCTCTTCGTCGGAGAAATGCTCTTTGACACGGGCAAATGCTGCGTCGTCGGGATCGCGGACTGGGATCGCGTTCACCAGTTCGGCCCATTCCAGCGCTGCGCGTTCGCGCTCGCTGAAGAATGGCGCTTCACGCCAGCCGGCCACGGCGTTCACGTGGCGCGGATCCACATCCATTTTCAGCAGGTCGGTGTAGTGCATGTCGATGCAGAAGCCGCAGCCGTTGATCTGCGACACGCGCAGCAGGACCAGGTCGACCAGTTTCTTGCCCAGCAGCTCACGGTTCAGGCCATTCGACAAGGCCAGCAGGTTCTGGAACGATTTCTGGGACAGTTGGAAGTAGTTGTAACGCAGGGTGCTCATGAGTTCCTCTCGGTCTGATGGTGGAAGCCGCACCTTGCGGCCTCCTTGTCCATTAGACGGAGTGGCTTACGGGTTTGTGACAGCTTGCGCCGAAAAAAGTTTGTCGGGGTTGCGTACGGCGTAGATGCCGGTGATGCGCTGGCCATCGCTGAGGAAGGCCAGGGCCGATTCCAGCTTGCCGTCGATAAAGCGCAGCAGGCCCGGCTCGCCATTCAGCATGACCGGGCGGTAGTCGATCGCGCCCAGCTTGTGACCGCCGGCAAACAGCGCCGCGATCTTGTCCGGGTCGGTGACGACAAAGCCGAAGGACTTGACCTTGCCACCGCCGTCACCCACCAGTTCCATGTCTTCCGCCAGCAGGGCGCGCACGGCCGCCTTGTCGCCTGTAGCCGCAGCTGAGACGAAACGCTGCAGCAGTTGCCGGTGGGTCTCGGCCGGGATGTCGAAGCGCGACTGCGGCTTCTGCACCCGCTCGCTGGCCCGGCTCACCATCTGGCGGCAAGCCGCTTCCGACTTGCCGAGCTGGCGCGCCACCTCTTCGTAGTCGTAATCGAAGACCTGGCGCAGCAGGAAGGCGGCGCGCTCCTCGGGGCCGAGGCGCTCCAGCATCCACATATAGGCCAATGACAGGTCGCTCGCGCGTTCGGCCTGCAGTTCGGGCGTTTCCTCGTCCACGGCGATCAGCGGTTCGGGCAGCCACAGGCCTTCATAGGCTTCGCGTTCGGCGATGGCGGCGCGCAGGCGGTCGATGGACAGGCGGGTCGTCACCGTCACCAGCCAGGCTTCGGGCGATTGCACGCCGCTGGCGTCGGCGCCCTGCCAGCGCAGCCAGGCGTCCTGCACCACATCCTCGGCATCGGCGCGCACGCCCAGCATGCGATAGGCGATGGCGAACAGCCGCGCGCGGTGCGCGGCAAAGACAGTCGTATCATTCATGAAGCGGAACTATACCCGACCTTGTGCACTTTCAGCAGCACCTCGCGCAATTCGCGCACCCGCGGCGGCTTGCTCAGCACTTCGTCCACGCTGGCCGGCTTGGCGTCCACGTCGCCTTCCGGGATCAGGCGCTGGCCCCAGCCGGTGACCAGCACGACCGGCGTGGTGGGCGACATTTCCTTGATGCTGGCCGCCACCTTGCGGCCGTCCACGTGCGGCATGCCAAGGTCGCTGAACACGGCGTCGAAGGGCTGGCTGCTTTCCTGCGACAGGCGGAACTGCTCGATGCCGGCAGCGCCGCCGTTGGCCGCCACCACCGTGTGGCCGTCGCGCTGCAGGATGGTGGTCATGGAGGCCAGCACGGCCGGGTCGTCGTCGATCACCAGCAGGCGCATCGGCTCGGCCACCGCCACCGCGGTGGCCGGGGCTTCCAGCGGCGGCATGGCGGGATGGGCCTGCGGCAGCGGGAAGGCCAGCGACACCGTGGTCCCCTGCCCGAGCATCGATTCCACCTGCACCACGGCGCTGTGGCGCTCCGCCATGGAATTGACGGTGGCCAGCCCCAGGCCGCTGCCCCGCTCGCCCTTGGTGGTGAAGAAGGGATCGAGGCAGTGGCGGCGCGTCGATTCGTCCATGCCCACGCCGCTGTCGATCACTTCCACGATCGCATGCTCGCCGGTGCTGCGGGTGCGCAGGATCAGCGGGCCGCCGTCCGGCATGGCGTCGACGGCGTTGAACACCAGGTTGGTCAGGGCTTCGCGGATTTCGCTCTCGGCGCCCATCACGGCCGGCAGGCCGGGGGCCAGCTCCAGCTTGAGGGAAATCACCACGCCGCGCTGCTGCGGCATATCGCTCCAGCGTGCCCGCGTCAGGTCGGCTACCTGCTGCGCCAGCACGTTCAGGCTGACGCTGGTGAGCTCCATCTGCGGTTCGCGCCGGCGGTACAGTTCGCGCATGCGCGCCACCGTGGCGGCCACGTCGTCGATGGCGCGCGCGATCACCTGCAGGTTGTTGCGGCCGCTGGCGCTCAGGCCTTGCTCGGTCTCCAGCAGGGTCTCCGTGTACAGGGCCACCGGCGAGATGGCGTTGTTGATGTCGTGCGCGATGCCGCTGGCCATCTGGCCCAGGGCGCGCAGCCGTTCTTCGCGCGTGACCGACTGCTGCGTGGCATGCAGGGTATGGTAGGCTTGCTGCAGGGCGCCGTACAACTGCGCCTGGCGCGCCGCCAGCGCGGCGTGTTCGCTCAGCTGGCGCAGGAATTCGCATTCGCCGCTGGTGAAGGCATTGACGTTCAGACGTGCCACGGCCAGCACGCCGAACACCACGCTTTCGGCCTGCAGCGGCGCCAGCACCAGGGAGTTCAGTCCGCCGAGCGAAATCCTGTGCGGGAAGGGGAACTCGCTGGCGCTGATATCGGGCTCGTACACTAGTTGCCCTTTGACGCAGCGCGACAGGCCGTTGTTGTCGATCGAGACCTGGGCGCCCTCCTTCAGCGCCGCGTCGCCGGGCAGCAAGGCGTTGCCCAGGCCGACGCAGCTCGCTTCCAGCACGCCTTCCTGCAGCAGGAAGACGCAGGCGAAGTCCACCGGCAACTGGTCTTCCAGGTTACGCACCAGCACCTGCAGGATGCTGCGCAAGTCCTGCCGCTCGCCGATCGCGCGCGTCATCTGGTGCAACAGGCTGAGGCGCCCCAACTGGGCCTGCACCTTCAGTTCGGCGTTGTGGCGCACTTCCATCTCTTCGTGCAGGGCGGCATTGGCATGCACCAGCTCATCGCGCGAGACCGTGGTGGCGCGCAGGCGCTCGGTCATGGCGTCGAAGGCGCGCGCCAGGTCGCCCACCTCATCGACGGTTTTCAAATTCATGCGGAAGTCCAGCTTGCCGGAGCCGACCAGCTCGGCGCCGCGGCGCAGTTTCTCCAGCGGGTGGGCCACGCTGCGGATGGTCAGCGCCAGCGCGCCCAGCACGGTCAGTGCCAGCAGTACTCCCAGCGCGGCCGCCACGGCGGAGGCGTTCTGCTGTGCATTCAGCACGCCCTCGCGGCTGCGGCGCGCCAGTTCTTCCGCGTCACTGATCATGTCCTGGGTCTTGGCCATCAACTGGCCGAACAAGCGCGCTTCCAGCTGGTGCAGCACCTCGGCGCGTTCGGGCGTGGCGCGCAATTCCTGCCGCACCAGCACCAGCTCGGAGAAGTGGCTCGCCAGTTGCGGCAAGTGTTCCTGCAGCTCGCGCAGCAGGCGGTTTTCTTCGCCGTCCCTGAACAAGTCTTCGCGCAGCAGCAGGTTTTGCAGGGAATCCTTGCGCAGCTGCCACTGCACGTGGGAACGGCGTTCCTGGTATTGCGCGTATTCCAGCGAGAGGTAGCGCAGCGCTACCACGGCGCTCACGATCTCGCCGGCGCGTTCGTTGCGCTGCAGTTCCTGCTTGACCTGGCGCGTGGCGCCCAGCATCAGGACCACGGCCAGCGAGACCCCAATCACGCACAGCCACTGGGCCCATTTGAGTCGGGTGATGATTTTCATAGGCTAGTGGATGATGGTGACGGCAGTCGGCCGCACTTCGCCCATTCCTTCCAGGTACATATTGTCGAGGAAATTGGGGACTTCACGCGAGTTGGACAGGCGGTTGCGGATGGCCCAGCGGGCGCGGTCTTCCAGCGCCAGCAAGAGCGACTGGTCCAGCTCCAGCCCGAAGTGATAGGCCGGCCAGGCCGCCAGCACCTCGTCGCGATTCAGCTTGGCGGTCGCGGGCAGCATGGGCTGGGCCTGGCCTGGGGAGCGTTCGCACCAGAGCGAGCCCTGCTGCAGCGCTTGCAGCAGGCGCGGCACGACGGCTGCACGGGAACCGGTGAAACGCTGCAAGGCCACCAGGTTGTAGATGCTTTCATATGCCTGCTCCCCCGAAAAACTGATGGCGGAGTCGCCCAGCTGCTTGCGCATCGCGCCCAGGAAGGGTTCCCAGCCGGCCACGGCGTCGACTTCGCCGCGCTGCAGGGCCGGCCCCAACTCTTCGGGTTTGTAGTTGACCATGGTGACTTCATTGCTGTCCATGCGCTGCCAGTTGAGGAACACGTCCAGCGTGAACTGGCCCGAGGTCGCCTGCGACACGCCGATGCGCTTGCCCTTCAGGCTGGCCGGGCTGATCACGCCATGGTCGCGCCGGCCGACGATGCCATGGTCCTTGTTGGTGCGGAAAAAAGTCGCGAGCACCTTGACCGGCAGGCCGTCCATGGCGGCGAACACGATGGGGATGTCGGCCACGGTGCCCACATCCGCCTTGCCCTCGACGACCGCCTGCATCGCTGCCTTGCCGCTGGAGAAAGGCAGCACCTTGACCTGCAGGCCCTGGGCGGCAAAATATCCCTCCTTCTGCGCGGCCACCACGGCGCAGGTACCGACGTATTCCGTGTTGGCGGCGATGACCAGCGACTGCGTGGCCGGCGCCGGCAAGCGCTGCTGGCGCCACAGCCAGGCGACGCCCAGCGCCAGCAGGATGAACAGCACTGCAAGGGCTTGCATGGTTCGGCTACGCATGTTGCTCCCGTGGTGTGGTTTCCTGCGCCAGCGGCAGTTCGACCCAGAATGTGCTGCCGGCGCCAGGTTCGCTCTCGACGCCAATGGCGCCCTGCATTGCTTCCACCACGCGCCGCGTCAGCGCCAGCCCCAGGCCGCTGCCCTCTTCCTCCTCGTCGCGTCCCAGGCGGTGGAAGGGCTGGAAGATGTGCTGCACCTGGTCCGGGTCCAAGCCCGGTCCGGTATCGCTGACCGAGATGCGCAGGCGGCTGCCGTTGACCGGGCTGCAGTCCACTGCGACCCGGCCCTGCTCGTGGTTGTACTTGATGGCGTTGGACAGCAGGTTGATCAGCACCTGCACCAGGCGCGTGCGGTCGGCGCGCAAGGCCTTCTGCGGCACCGCGCCGAAGCCCAGGGCGATATCGCGCTTGGCGGCCAGCGGCGTGACCATCATGCGGCATTCCTGCAGCACGGTGGGCAGGTCCACCGCCTCCATCGCCAGCGGCACCTTGCCAGCCTCGATGCGGGCCAGGTCGAGGATTTCATTGACCAGCTTGAGCAGGTGCTGGCCCGATTGCACGATATTGCGCGCGAAGCGCTGCTTTTCCAGCTGGGTGGCCGGCAGCTTGTCCGCCGCCAGGATTTGCGCGAAGCCCAGGATGCCGTTCAGCGGCGTGCGCAGCTCATGGCTCATATTCGAGAGGAAGCGCGATTTCTCGGCATTGGCATGCTCGGCGGCGATACGCGCCTGTTCCAGCCGGTGGTTCGCCTCGGCCAGCTCCATCACGTTCTGGCGCAGCTGGCGCTCCAGTTCCGCGTTGGCCATGCGCAGGCTGCGCGTGGCCTGGGCCCGCGCCAGTACCGGCAGCAGCGAAGAGGCCTTGAACGGCTTGACGATGTAGTCGAGGGCGCCGCCCTGCATGGCGCGCACGGCGGTGGCGATGCTGCCCTCGCCGGTCATGATGATGCACGCCAGGTCGGGATCGAGCTGCAGGGCAGCCTTGACCAGGCCAATGCCGTCCATGCCGGGCATGTTCAGGTCCGACAGCATCAGGTCAAAGGATTGTTCGCGCAGCAGCTCCAGCGCCGATTCGGCGCTGCCGCAACCATCGGCTTCGAACTGGTATTGGCGCAACACATCGCAAAGGGCGACAGTGTGGGCGCTCTGGTCGTCTACGATGAGAATGCGCTGCTTACGGACTTCCGTCATGCAATCCTCGCGGAACCGGGGGTTGCTTTGATTATGCCGCTTGACAATGAGATAAAGTCTATCCAATTCTAACTTGCCACCTGTCAGCTGAGTGTTCCGCACCACACTCATTGGCGATTGACTGCCGAGTAATAGCCTTGCGAAATTTTCACTATTAGAATGGCCGAAAAACCGCTGCCTAAGTTGGGAAGAAGAAATCGGTATGCACTCAATTCAACGCCAGGTTCCTGACTTGCAAACGAACGAGTTACTTTCCGACACCCGTTGCGCAGCCACCGGGCAGAAACAGCGCATTACGCTGGTCGTCATGACCGTGGTCGCGCTCTGGTTCGCCAGCCACCCGTGGCGCGGCTTGTGGCACGATGCTCTGCTGTACGCCGTTCAGGCGCTGCGCCATCTGTATCCTGCCAACTTTCAGAACGACCTCTATTTCCTGCATGGTTCGCAGGATGCATACACTCTGTTTAGCCCTCTGTATGCGGCGGCAATCAGGATGAGCGGCCTGGAGGCGGCCGGCCTCATCCTTCAAGGCATTGGCAGCCTGCTCTGGGTGGGCGCCGCCGTGTTCCTGCTGCGCCCCATCGTGCGCGGCCTGCCATTCTGGCTTGGCCTGACCATGCTGTTCATCTGGCCCACCGACTACGGCCCCGATCCCGCCATCTTCCGGATCGGCGAATCCCTCCTCACACCACGCTTATTCGCTGAAAGCCTTGGCATGTTCGCGCTCGGCTGTTTCGTGCGTGGACGCTCCACATGGGGCGTGGTTCCGGCCTGCATTGCGTTCGCGCTGCACCCGCTGGTCGCCTGCGGCCCGTTGCTGGCCGGGGTGTTTTACCTGTTCTGGGGAAAATGGCGAGCCGTGGCCGCCGCGTTGGTCCTTGGTTCGATCTTGCTTGCAATCGCAACCAGGCTGGGCGTGCAGCCATTTGACCGCTTCGCCTTAAGCATGGATGCGGAATGGTTCCGCGTGGTGAACATCATCGCGCCGATGGTGAGCTGGAAGGCTTGGCACGCAACGGAATGGGTCAGCCGCACGGTGCTGGCGCTGGCCCTGGTGTTGACTGCATACAGGCTGGGCGGCGGCGCTGCGGCCCGGCTATTCCTGTGCACAGCAGTGGTTGGTGTCATTGGCCTGCTCGCCAGCTGGCTCGGTACCGGACTTGCGGACAACCTGCTTATCATCCAGCTCCAGCCGTGGCGCATGCTGTGGCTGGTTCACCTGTCTTCCTGGATTGCCCTAGCCTGGTTGATCGGCCGTTATTGGCAGCGTGAACGCGTCATAAGAATGCTTCTGCTAAGCCTGTGCATGGCGGCATTGACGCGCGACACTGTAGGCGGGGCGCTCGCGCTGCCGGCTGGCGCCGCCCTGTGTTATTGCGTGCCGCGTCCACCGCTGGCGTGGCCCAGCTGGGGTAACAAGGCGGTACTCGCGGGTCTGGCCGCGGTGCTGCTCTTGTGGACCATCGAAGTTTCACAAGAGACAGCAGAGCGCATCGACCTGCTTCCAAACGCCGAGCCGGTACTCGTGGCACTGCTATGGCTCATGGAAGCGCTGAGCCTCGGTCTGGGCGCCGCAGCGGGCACAGGCTTGCTTTTGCTCGTTTGGAAATGGAGTGGGAATCAACGCAAGGTCACGCAGCTGGGCACATTCGCCCTGGTCTTCTCCTTCTTTTGTTCTTCGCTTGCCTATGCGGCTTTTTCCGTCGCCAAGAAATACGATCTATCGCCAGAAGGCAAGCAAGCTGTGCAGGAAACTTTCCTGCCGCTGATTCCGCCCCAAGCAGCAGTGTATTGGCAGAACAATGTCCAGGTCAGCTGGTACGTCCTGCACCGAGCCAACTACGCATCCAATATCCAGCTTACGGGTGTGGTATTCAACCGCGGCACAGCCATTGAAGGAGCGCGCCGCATGCAGCGCCTGCAACATCTTGGCGGTATTGATTCCATCATTGCTCACGACGACCCGCAAGCCGTGGCGGCGGCCAAGCAGCTTCCCGCGGCAAGTCCTGCTGCGTTGAAGTTTGTCTGCTCCGATCCCTTGCTGGACTTTGTCGTCCTTACAGACGCGCTGGACGGGACGGCAATCGCCCAGGCGCATGATGCCGAATACGCAAAGACCTACTATTTGTACGCCTGCGCTCGTTTGCGAGGGCGGTAGGCGCGGATCTGTTTTAACGCAGCGCTGCCGCCGGCACCGCCCATATCTGGAAGTGAGGAATGCGCCGCACCAGACGGTATTCCTTTAATTCGGGCACGTCCCGGCTGAAATAGCCGATGAAATCAAAAGGCGGAGAACCCCGCTCGTCCGTCTCTATCAGCAACAGGCGCGGCGGCTGCCGGTAAAAGTCCTCGGCAAAACAACGGTGAACCCACTTGATCGCCTCGCCGTGCCCGCCGCTCTCCATGGCGCTGACGATGCTCATCGTCGGAAAGCGTGTGGACGACCCGATGCCGGGCTGCGTCACCAGCGGAAAAGATGCCTGGAACGAAGAGAATAGAATGACCGGTCCGCCCCCCAGCTCCCGTATGACGGGTTCAAGTTGCACAGGATAGGGATTTATTTTTCGTCCTTCGGCAAGCGCAGTGGCTAATCCCTGCAATGACAGCAGAAATACCACGCCAGAAACCACGATCGGTGTCAGCGACACGCCGGCCACGCTGCGCCGGGCTATCGCGGAGACGGCAGAAATACCGAACAATATCCATGCCAAGGACAAGGCGCCGATCCAATGATATGTCCACCCTTTTTGCTGCACGATGGCTGCCAAGGCAAAACCGGCGATGGCACAACATAATACGAACCAGACACCGTGCACCTTGGGACGTGTGATGAATGCAAGGACCACCAGCGCAGCGGTTGCGTAAAACTGCGGCACGCCCAGGAAACTGCCCCAGCCTTTTGAATACCCCCAGTAGCCGGACGCCAGAAGCCTTACCATCGCGAGGTAGGCAGGTGCAAACAGCCAGGCCGCCGCAAGGTATGCCAGCATCATGCAAACGGCAACAATCACGCCCGGCCCCAGCCTGCGCTGGCGCAGCATGGCATAGCCTTCGACAATCGCGGGAACCAACAGAAAATGCGGCTTGAGCGCAAGACCAACGATAGCCAGCGCGGCGACGCCTGCCTGTATCGGCCGGCTCGAAGCATCGCCCTCGCAGCGGCGTGCCGCTTCCGCCAGATAGGGCAAAGTGCACAAGAGTGCGATATGTTCGCGCTGGCCAAAATCATACCCGGGCAACACCAGCGCCACAAAGGAGCCGAATGCCAGCCAGGCCCACCACTGGTCATAGGCCAAAGTTCTGCGCAGAAGCATCCCGGACCAGGCAACGGAAAGGATTCCCAGCGCGATGATCGCAAGCCGGAAGGCAACCGCACCCGGGATACCGGTTTGCGCTGCAAGCCACGCAACGGGCACGTTGAGCCACACGATCAGCGGCGGATTGATCTCGGGTATATCCACATAAAGGGTGGCGCCATCCAGGACGCGGCCAGCCGCATAAAGCAGGTAGGAGGCATCGTGGTTAAACGTATAGAAGAAGATGGCAGCGAGACCGCAAGCGATCGACATCAGTACCAGCAGCACAGGCGATAGCTGCAGCAGGCGGCGCCGGGCGGCCGAAGCCGTGTTCAAACCTGCTTCTCCACGTTAAAGCGCGGGCGCCGCTTGGTTTCGAGGTAAATCTTGGCGACATACTCGCCGAGCACTCCGATGCTGAGCAGCTGCGCCCCACCGAGAAAATAGATGGGAATCACCGAAGACGCCCAGCCCGGGATCACGTTGCCATGCACCAGTTTGCCGTACATGACCCAAAAGACCATCGCAAAACTGAACAGGAAAGTCAGGAAACCCAGGAACGTGATCATGCGCAGCGGCACGACACTAAACGAGGTAATGCCCGTAAGGGCGAACGACAGCATTTTGCGCAGCGGGTATTTGGACACGCCCGCCAAACGCGCCGAGCGTTCGTAATAAACGACATCGCTGCGAAAGCCAAGAAGCGGGATCACCGCCCGCAGGAACATGTTCACCTCCACATATTGCTGCAGATGTTCGACTGCCCTCTTGCTCAACAAGCGGAAGTCGGCATGGTCGTACACGATCTCCACGCCCAGCATCCGCATCGCGCGGTAGTAGGCACGCGCCGAAATGCGCTTGAAGGCGCTGTCGGCGGCACGCGAGTTCCGTACCCCGTACACCACTTCGCAGCCTTCATGAAACCTGGCCAGCATCTCGGCGATCACTTCCGGATCGTCCTGCAGGTCGGCATCGATCGACACGATCGCATCGGCTTCCGCGGTCGCCAGGCCCGCCAGCAAGGCATTCTGGTGGCCGCAGTTACGCGACAGCTTCAAGCCGCGCACGCGCGCGTCCTTTAACGCATGTTCTTCGATCAGTTTCCAGGTCCGGTCGCGGCTGCCATCGTCGACGAACAGCAGGAAACTCTGTCTTGAAACAATACCGCCCGCGGCCAGCCGATCCAGAAGCGCCAGGAGCCGGGACGCAGTAGCAGGGAATACCTCTTCCTCGTTAAAACAAGGAACGACGATCGCCAGTCTTGAATTCATGCGCGTTCTCCGAATACCAACATTTTCTGCGCCAGGTAAGAGAGAAGCGCCATCGGTGGAATTGCCAGGGCGCCGGCCCGGTAGGCATCAAGCCCCAAATGGGTGAAGCCGCCAATCAGCATGATATTGACGCCATATAAGGCGGCCCAGGCAGCAAGAAAACGCGGAAAACGCCATGCGCCGCTGCGTTTGAACACGTATGCTGAATGGGTATGGAAACTGAAAAGGATGCCGAATAACAGTCCGCCGAGATTAGCCAGCGGATAGGACAGCCCCGCCGCCAGCAACGCCGCGTACACCGCGTAGCTGGCCGCGGTATTGAGGCCGCCCACCAGCAGGAAGCGCAACCATCGCTTGCGCCAAAGATGGGACAGTGACGTCATACGCCGCGACTGAATATGAAGACGGCCTGGCGCAGCAGATTATTCAGTCCTGCCATCACCCAGCCCGAGAGCAGGTCAAGTCCCTTCGCCCCGGACTTCCGCAAGAAACGCCGGAACGCGGCGCCCTGTCCCCAGCCAATGACGGCGCTCCACGAATTATTTGACAGGCGAAAGCTGACCAGGGCGCCTGCATCAAACCAGGCATCGCCATGCTCCAGAAGGCGGAACCAGTAATCGAGGTCGATGACATAGCCGATCTCGCCGTCAAAGCCGCCTACCCGGCGCGCCAGCGTGCGCCGGAACAGGACACCGCCGGGTTCGCCCACCAGATTGGTACCCAGCCGGATGCAATGGCGGCGCAGGACGGCCGCCGCGATCCTTCCATCGGTACGCTGGTAGCTCCGCCGCAAGACAGTACGGCCCTCACTATTGATGACCTTGCGTGCGCAGAAGGCCAATGCCAGCCGTTCGCCGTCATCGCGCTCAAGAGCGGCGACCTGGCGCATCAGGCAGTCCGGATCCAGCACATCGTCATGCGGGAGAAGTTTGACATAGCGCCCCCTGGCCTCCTCCAGGCAACGATTCCAGTTCCCTTCGGGACCGAGGTTGCGCTCGTTGCGCTGGAAGCGAATACGGGGGTCGGCATACCTCCGTACTATGTCTTCCGTGCCGTCATTGGATCGGTCATCGATCACCAACAACTCGAAGTCCTGGAGGGTTTGCGCCAATACCGAATCGATCGCGTAGCCGATGAAGGCGGCGCCCTGGAAGGTAGGGATGCATACGGAAACTAGCATGTTTTCGATATTAGCAATTAATCAGCAATAAAAAAAAGGGGCCGAAGCCCCTTTATTGTTTCTATTGTTTTAATTCGACAACAGCATTTCGTTCATGCGTTTGACGAACGATGCCGGGTCGGCCAGGGTGCCGCCTTCGGCCAGCAGGGCCTGGTCGAACAGGATGTGGGACCAGTCCTTGAACTTGTCGCCGGCCGCATCTTCATACTTCAGGCGCATGACCAGCGGGTGCTGCGGGTTGATTTCCAGGATGGGCTTGGAGTCCGGCGCGGCCTGGCCGGCAGCCTTCAGCATGCGCAGCAGGTTGCCCGACAGCTCGTGCTCGTCGGCCACCAGGCAGGCCGGCGAGTCGGTCAGGCGGAAGGTGACGCGCACTTCCTTGGCCTTGTCGGCCAGCGCTTCCTTCATCTTGCCCACCAGTTCCTGGTACTCGGTTTCGGTCTCGGCGTGCTGTTTCTTCTCCGCCTCGTCTTCCATCGCGCCCAGGTCCAGGCCGCCCTTGGCCACGGAATGCAGCTCCTTGCCGTCGAAATCGTGCATGAAGGACAGCATCCATTCGTCCACGCGGTCGGTCAGCAGCAGCACCTCGACGCCCTTCTTGCGGAAGATTTCCAGGTGCGGCGAGTTCTTGGCGGCGGCATAGCTGTCGGCGGTGACGTAGAAAATCTTGTCCTGGCCTTCCTTCATGCGACCAACGTAGGCCTCCAGCGACACATCCTGAACATCGCTCTCGTTATGGGTCGACGCGAAACGCAGCAGCTTGGCAATGCGGTCCTTGTTGGCGAAGTCTTCGCCGATGCCCTCTTTCAGCACCTGGCCGAATTCGCTCCAGAAGGTGGCGTACTTGTCCTTCTTTTCCTGCTCTTCGGCGCTGGCCAGTTCCTCCAGCATGCCCAGCACGCGCTTGGTGGAGCCTTCGCGGATGGCTTTCACGTCGCGCGACTCCTGCAGGATCTCGCGCGACACATTCAGCGGCAGGTCGGCCGAATCGATCACCCCTTTGACGAAGCGCAGGTAGGTCGGCATCAGCTGTTCGGCATCGTCCATGATGAAGACGCGCTTGACGTACAGCTTGATGCCGCCGCGCTTGTTGCGGTCCCACAGGTCAAACGGCGCCTTGGCCGGGATGTACAGCAGCTGGGTGTATTCGCTGCGGCCTTCCACCCGGTTGTGGGTATAGGTCAGCGGCGCGCCGAAGTCGTGCGAGACGTGCTTGTAGAACTCTTCGTACTGCTCCGGGGTGATCTCGCTCTTGCTGCGGGCCCACAGGGCGCTGGCCTGGTTGATGGTTTCCAGCTCGTCCGAGCCTTCCTTCTTCATCTGGATCGGCAGCGAAATATGGTCGGAGTATTTGCGGATGATGGACTTGAGCTTCCATTCGTTGAGCAGCTCGTCCTCGCCCTCGCGCAGGTGCAGGATGATGTCGGTGCCGCGGCCGCTCTTTTCGATCTGCTCGACCGAGTAGTCGCCCTCGCCCGCCGATTCCCAGCGCACGCCTTGGGCGGCATCCAGGCCGGCGCGGCGCGATTCGACGGTGATCTTGTCGGCCACGATGAAACCGGAGTAGAAGCCGACGCCGAACTGGCCGATCAAGGCGGCGTCCTTTTGCTGGTCGCCGGACAGCTTGCCAAAGAATTCCTTGGTGCCCGACTTGGCGATCGTGCCGAGGTGGGAAATCGCCTCGTCGCGGCTCATGCCGATGCCGTTGTCGGAAATGGTGATGGTGCGCGCTTCCTTGTCGAAGGCAACGCGGATCTTCAGCTCGTGGTCGTTGCCGTACAGGGCATCGTTGTTGATCGCCTCGAAACGCAGCTTGTCGGCCGCATCGGAGGCGTTCGAGACCAGCTCGCGCAGGAAGATTTCCTTGTTCGAATACAAGGAATGGATCATCAGTTGCAGAAGCTGCTTCACTTCCGCCTGGAAGCCCATGGTTTGCTTGTCTTGTGCCATTTTTACCTCAATAGTCTTATGAAGAAGATTCGGAATGCCGCAGATGGGGATAGCCAAGTCAATTTCAAGGCCTCAACGTTTCATAAATACAACCTTGTTGTGGACAACTACACTTGGTTCTCTTAGCATGGTAACAACAAACACATCGGAGTGAATGTGATTAACGAGGGCCTGCTGCATGCGACTCTGCCGAAGGACACTTCGGACGCGTCCATGGTGCGCTGGATGCGCACGGTACTGGCCGTGGCCTGCCTGTTTACCCTGGTGGTGGAACCGAGCGGCCGCGCCGACGTGCTGTCGCTGGGCGTTTTCCTGGCCTACCTGCTGCAAAGCGTCACCCTGCTGTTATTGGCCAACCGCTCCATTCTGGTGCGCAGCAAGCTGGTCCATTGGCTCGACGTGGGCTGGTTTACCCTGATGGTCTACGTCACGGGCGGCGATTCCAGCTTCTATTTCCTGCTGTTTTTCTTCGCCATCCTGACCTCGGCCTTCAGCCACGGCTTCGAGGAAGGCGCCCGCATCACCATAGCCGCCTCGCTGGCCTTCGCCCTCACTTCGCTCTACACCCACAGCGAAGCGGAAATGGCGCTGGTCATGCTGCGCGCCACCTTCCTGCTGGCCCTGGGCTATATGATCGCGCACTGGGGCGGCATGGCCATGATCCAGCGCCAGCGCATGGGCTTGCTGCACGCGGTGAGCCAGATGTCCAATCCGCGCTTCGGCGTGGACCGCACCATCAGCTCGGTGCTCGAGCAGACGCGCCAGTTCTATCACGCCCACAGCTGCATTCTGCTGATGCACGATAACAGCGCCGCCAGCTGGACCCTGCGCGCGGCCAGTTCGGCTAACGCCGGCCGCCCCATCCACGCCAGCAACCTGGCGCCCGACGCCGCCGCGCCGCTGCTGGTGTGCGGCGAAGACGCCATCCTGCTGATGCGCCAGCCGCGCGGGCCCTGGCTGCGGCGCCAGCTGCAGCTGAAAAGCTATGACGGCGAGCACCAGCGCTGGGTGGCGGCCGACGCCGAAGCGGGCGAAACCCTGGCCGAGCTGCTCGATGCCTTCTCCCTCATCGCCGTGCCGCTGCCGCTGCGGCGCGGTTCCGGGCGCCTGATCGTGGTGTCGCAGCGCCACCCCTTCAGCAAATCCGACGCCCTGTTCCTGCTGCAGATCGCGGCCCAGGCCTTTCCCGTGATCGAAAACATCGAACTGCTGGACCGCATGGCCTCCGAAGCGGTGCTGCGCGAGCGCGAACGCATCGCCCGCGACTTGCACGACACCACGATCCAGCCCTATATCGGCCTGCGGCACGGGGTCTCCGGCATCCGCCTCAAGGCCGACCCCGGCAACCCGCTGGTGCCCGATTTGGACAATCTGCTCGACGTCACCTCCCAAGTGGTGCGCGACCTGCGCAACTACGCCAAGAGCCTGCGCGGCGGCCTGGAAATGAAGGAGCCGGAACTGTTGATAGCGCTGCGCCGGCAGGCGGCGCAGGTGCGCCAGTTTTACGACGTGCACATCAATGTGGAAACCCGGGGAGAACTGCATATGAGCGACCGCCTGGCCGCCGAAGTATTCCAGATCGTCAACGAAGGCATGAGCAATATCTGCAAGCACACCACGGCACGCAACGGCTATATCGAGCTCGCCTGCAGCGCCGGCCAGCTGACGGTGCGCATCGAGAATGAATGTTCGGGCCAGCCGGTGCTAGACTTTACACCGAGCTCAATCGCAGAACGCGCCGCAGCCCTCGGTGGCGAGGCGCGCGTCCAGCGTGGCCGCCAGAACAACACTGCTGTACAGATTGTGATTCCGGTGTGAGGTGAGTATGGCGCAGGCTGACAAGAGAATCCGCATCATGCTGGTCGATGACCACAAGACCCTGCTCTGGGGCTTGGGCAAGCTCATCGAGAGCGAAGCAAGCCATATGATCGTGGTCGGCACGGCGCGCGACTGCGACAGTGCGCTGGCCATGGCGTCCGAAGTGCTGCCGGACGTGATCCTGCTGGACATCGACCTGGGCGGCACCTGTTCGCTCGACATCATGCCGCGCCTGCTGGAGCGCTGCAGCGGCGCGCGCGTGCTGGTCCTGTCGGGCACGCGCGACCGCGAGTTGCTGGACCGTGCGGTGATGATGGGCGCGCGCGGCGTGGTCAGCAAGGACGAACCGGCCGAAACCGTCCTGAAGGCGATTGAAAAAGTCCATGGCGGAGAGCTGTGGCTGGACGGCGTCATGCTCAGCCGCGTATTCGAAGCCATGCGCAACCCGCAAGCGCACCGGCGCCAGGACCCGGAACTGGACAAGATCGCCCAGCTGACCGCCAAGGAAAGGCGCATCTGCAGCCTAATTGCAACAGGCGGTGGCGCGGTGAACAAGGCTTTGGCGCAACAATTGTTTATTTCCGAGCACACTTTACGCAATCATTTGACCGCCATCTATCACAAACTCGGTGTGTCAAACCGCCTGGACCTGTACGTCTTCGCCACCAAGCACCGGCTCGACCAGGCCGACCTGTAGTCCCTGCCCCGCCCCCTGCCCACTACCGGCAGGGGCGCCGAAAATATTTCCCTCCACACATCATCGTTACATCTGGGACAAATGTCCCGATTCCTGCTGGAAAAAAGGGACATCTATCCCGGTCAGAAAAGGACAGATGTTTGATGGAAGTCAAAACGCTCGCGCCTAAAGTGAACTCATCAGCACGGCAGACATGTCGGCTGAGACTAGAACCAGGCAAGGCCAACACAACCGTGTCCGGAGCACAGAATGCGTAATCGCTACCTACCGCCAAGAATCGCCAGCTTCATCGCCGAGGAAGACGGCAGGGCCTTCTACGAATATGTGCTTGTAGCCTCACTGACAGTTGTCGTCGGCATCATTGTGCTTCTGGCGCTTGGAAAAAGCAGGTGACGCGGGCTTGTTCCGTGCAGCTGCAAACACTTTGGTGCAATTTTTCTACTCAGTCCTGAAAGGAAACATCATGAAAGCCATTCAAAAATTCATCCGCGACGAACAAGGCGTGACCGCCATCGAATACGGCCTGATTGCCGCCCTGATCGCCGTGGTGATCATCGCTGCCGTGAAAGTCGTCGGCACCCAGCTGTCGAAAACCTTCACCACCATCGGCTCTGCGCTGAGCACCGCCAATAGCTGATTGCCTACCGGCGTCCGGCGAGGCCTCCGCCTCCCCGGACGCGCTTTTTTCTCAACGGAGGGAGATGATGAAAAACCGCTTCTTAAGTTTCCTCCGTGACGAGCGTGCCGTGACCGCCATCGAATACGCACTGCTCGGCGGCTTGATCGCGGTGGTAATCGTGATCGCCGTCAGTCTCGCCGGCTCCCAACTCAAGACCCTGTTCGACACCATCAAAAACCAAGTCTCGCAGGCTACATCATGAGCGCAGTCCTCACGCCATCCGTTCCCAGCCGCGCCAACCCGCCGCGCGCCCTGCTGCGCGAACATGGCCTGCTGCTCGCCATCGTCGGCCTGCAACTGGCAGCGGCCCTGGCGATGTGTGCTGCCCACCCCGACAAATTCCACGACGACCTGCAACTGGAGAGCTATCTTGGCTCCCTCACGCTGGGCCTGTTGTTCGCTCTGTGCGCCTATACGATGCATGTGATGATCTTCGTCCGGCCGCGGCAACTGGTGAAATACCTGCGCCAGCACCTGGCCACCTTCCTCACGCGCGAGCGCCTGCTGTTTGCCGCACCGGTGCTGGCGATGATGCCGGTGTTCTCCGCCAGCTTCACGGTCCTCAAGGCAGCCGTGCCCCTGGTGCAGCCCTTTGCCTGGGATGCCCGCCTGGCCGCCGCCGACGCCTGGCTGCATGGCGGCATGCAGCCGTGGGAACTGCTGCAACCGGTGCTGGGCCATCCGCTGCTGACGGCCCTGGTCAGCCTGAACTACCACCTCTGGTTCTTCATCCTGCTGGCCACGGTGTACTGGCTGGCGTTCAGCCTGGAGCGCCGCCAGCTGCGCATGCAATTCATGCTGAGCTTTGTGCTGAGCTGGACCTTGCTGGGCAATGTGATGGCCATGCTGTTCTCTTCCGCCGGCCCCTGCTACTACCAGCATTTCGTGCCGGGCGCCGATCCGTTCGCCGGGCTCATGCATTACCTGAACGACACCAACGCCAAGATCCCACTGCTGGTGCTCGATGTGCAGAATGGCCTGTGGCAGACCTATGTCAGCCATGGCGGCAGCAATGCCCTCAGCATTTCCGCCATGCCCAGCATGCACGTGGCCAGCTCCACGCTGCTGGCCCTGCTCGGCTGGCGCCTGAACCGCGCCGCCGGCATCGCCCTCACCGTGTTTGCCGTGCTGATCCAGCTCGGCTCGGTGCACCTGGGCTGGCATTACGCGATCGACGGCTATGCCGGCGCGCTGGGCGCCTGGCTGATCTGGACTCTGTGCGGCAAGCTGGTGCAAGGGAGCGCGGCATGAACATGGCCCACCTCGACGCCCGCGCCTTGCTGCCCATCGCGCTCTTTGCCGGCCTGCTGGCATGGGCGGTGGCGAGCGATGTGCGCAGCCGCCGCATTCCCAACCGCCTGGTGCTGGCCGGCATCCTGGCCGGTCTGGCGCTGCAGGCCACTGTGACGCCGGGCGCCGGCCTGTTCAGCGAACCGTTCGGTGCGCTGGGCCTGCTGAAAGGCGCGGCCGGCATGGTCCTTGGCCTGCTGCTGCTGCTGCCGATGTATGCGCTGGGCGCCATGGGCGCCGGCGACGTCAAGCTGATGGCCATGATCGGCGCCTTTCTCGGCCCGCTCGACATCGTGGGCGCCGGCCTCGCCAGCCTGCTGGCCGGCGGCCTGCTGTCCTTGGGCGTGGCCGTGGCGCAGGGCAGCCTGGGCCGGGTGACCGGCAATGTCAGGACCATGGTGCTGGGCAGCGTCCTGCGCGGCCTGTCCGGCGGCAGCGCCCGTGTCGACGCGCCGCAGGCGGCCACCGGCCAGCTGCCCTATGCCGTGGCCATTGCCAGCGGCACCGTGGCCTACCTGTTGCTGACCCGTTACTTCGGCTGGAGCCTGCTATGAACGCTACCCCCATCCTGGCCTCGCGCGCCGCCAACCTGCTCGCCACCGCCGCCCTGGCCAGCATCTGGCTGATCTTCTCGATCGCCCATGCGCGCGCCTTCGCCGTCACCGGCGACTGGACTTACCTGCTGTTCGTGGCCTCGGAAACCCTGGTGGCGGCGCTGTTCGTGCTGCGCTCGGAACCGGCCGCGGTGTCGCACTCGCCGCTGGACTGGGCGCTGGCCATCGCTTCCACCGGCGCCCCTTTCCTGTTCGCCCCCAGCGGCGAAGGCTTGCTGCCGGCGGCGCGCCTGCTGATCGTGCTGGGCGTGCTGCTGCAGATTGGCGGCCTGCTCTCGCTTAACCGCAGCTTCGGCCTGGTGGCCGCCCGGCGCCAGATCAAGACCAGCGGCCTGTACCGCTGGATCCGTCATCCCCTGTATGCGAGCTACCTGCTCAGCTACCTGGGTTATGTGCTGTCCAACAGCAGCGCCGCCAATGCCGTCACCTGCCTGCTGGCCGCCCTGCTGCTGGTGGCCCGCCTGCTGCGCGAGGAACGCTTCCTGTCGCGCGACAGCGAATACGTGCTGTACATGCGCCATGTGAAGTACCGCGTCCTGCCATTGGTATTTTGAGAGGGGTCCGCCATGCCTGCCGACTTTGAAGAAACCAGCAAACGCGCCTGGGCCGACGACCCGCTGCGCGTGCCCGCCCCGCGCACCGTGGAGGAAACCGGCCTGCCCTTCCTGCTGCTGGTCGAGCTGACCGCCAAGATCCTGTACCAGCGCGGCCAGATCAAGCTCAACGAGCTGGCCGGCCACCTCAAGCTGCCGCTGTCCGTGCTGGACCCGGTGATCGCCTTCATGCGCACCGAAAAGCTGGCCGAGATGGTACGCCGCGGCAGCAGCAACACCGACGCCGACATCATGTACAACCTGACCGATACCGGCCGTTCCCGCGCCGCCGAATTCGTGCGCCGCGACGCCTATGCCGGCGCCGCCCCGGTGACCTTCAGCGACTATGCCGAACGGGTGCGCGCCCACAGCGTGGCCCAGATGCGCGTCAAGCGCGAACATATCCACAAAGTGTTCGACGGCATCGTCGCTTCCCCAGCAGTGCTTGACCAGTTGGGCGCGGCCATGAACAGTGGCCGCGCCATCTTTATCCATGGTCCGGCCGGCAGCGGCAAGACTTACCTGGCCGAACGCCTGAACGGCCTGCTGCAGGGGCAGATCGCGGTGCCGCACGCCTTGCTGGTGGACGGCGACATCATTCCGGTCTACGACCCGGTACTGCACACCGCCATCGAAGACAACCCGCCGCCGGGCATGCTGTTCGACCGCCGCACGCCGCGCGACCAGCGCTGGATACGCAGCGAGCGCCCGGCCGTGATCACCGGCGGCGAACTGACGCTGGATGCACTCGACCTGCGCTTCGACCCGGCCACCCGCCTGTACCAGGCGCCGCCGCACCTGAAGGCCAACGGCGGCATCTTCATCATCGACGACCTTGGCCGCCAGCGCTGCTCGCCGGTGGAGCTGATGAACCGCTGGATCGTGCCGATGGACCGCCAGGTCGACTACCTGTCGCTGCAGAACGGCTACAAGTTCCCGGTGCCCTTCGACGTGGTGGTGATCTTTTCCTCCAACCTGCCGCCCGAATCGCTGGCCGACGGCTCCTTCCTGCGCCGCCTGGGCTACAAGATCCATGTCGGGCCGATGCTGCCGGACCAGTACGAAACCATCTTCCGCCAGGTCTGCCAGCGCTACTCGGTGCCGTTCGAGCCCGAGAGCTTCGCCTGGCTGATGCGGCACCACCAGCTGCACGAAAAGCCGTTCATGGCCTGCTATCCGCGCGACCTGGTTTCGCAGCTGCGCGACCTGGCCGCCTACGAAGGACGCCTGCCCACGCTCGACATCGCTTCGCTCGAGTGGGCCTGGAATAACTATTTTTCAGCCGATTGAGGCAAGGGGATAATCATGAGGAACACACGAGCAATGATCATGATGGTGATAGCCATCGGGCTGGCCTTCGTGGCCGTGGTGGTGGCGGCGCGCTGGATCAACGCCCAGGCCACCACCAGCACCGCCAAGGTGGCCGTGGCGCAGGTCGACATCAGCATGGGGGCGCGCATCACGCCCGACATGGTGCGCCTGGTCGACTGGCCCGCCTCCGTGCAGCCGCCGGGCGTGATCAAGGACGACAAGGAGCTCGAGTCGCGCGTCACCAAGAACAGCATCACGCGCGGCGAGCCTATCCTCGAATCGAAGCTGGCGCCACCCGGCACCCAGGGCGGCCTGTCGGCGGTGGTGGCCGAAGGCAAGCGCGCCATGACCGTGCGCGTGAACGACGTGGTGGGCGTGGCCGGCTTCGCGCTGCCGGGCAACTACGTCGACATCCTGGTCAACACCCAGGAGGAAGGCCAGCGCAGCAACAACAAGGACCCCACCATTTCCAAGATCGTGCTGGAGCGCATCCTGGTGCTGGCCGTGGCGCAGGAATCCTCGCGCGACGATACCAAGCCCAAGGTGGTCAACGCCGTGACGCTGGAACTGACGCCGGAACAGGTGGAAAAACTGGACCTGGCGCGCAGCGTGGGCAGCCTGTCGCTGGTGCTGCGCAACCAGGTCGACCCGAATCCCGCGCTGACCGCCGGCGCCACCAAGACCACCCTGCTCGGCGCCGCCGCGCCGGCGCCGAAAGCGGCGGCGCCGGCCCCCGCTGCGCCAAAGCCGGCGCCCGTGCGCAAGGTGGCCAATGTGCCGCCGCCCGGAGTGAAAGTGGAAATGATCAAGGGACTGGACCGCAGCACCCAACAATTCTGATACGGAGCGACTCATGAAAAGAATAAGCACCGCAGTACCGGGCATCTTGGGCGCCCTGCTGGTCCTGCCCGCGCTCGTGACACCCGCCGCCGCACAGGTAGCCGCCGAGGCCGTGGTGGTGGCGCAGCAGCCCAAGGCCAAGGGCAAGGGCGGCTTGCCCGGCATGGCGCCGGCCGCCGCCCCGGCCGCGTCGTCCGGCATTCCGGAAGGCGGCCGCAGCGAGATGGCGCCGACCATGCAGCTGGCCGAAGGCAAGTCCAGCATCGTGCGCCTGCAGCATCCGGCGGCGCGGGTGGCGGTGGGCGATTCGCGCATCGCCGACGTGATCCTGCTCAACCCGAGGGAAGTGTATATCCTGGGCCGCAGCGTCGGCACCACCAATATGATCGTCTGGCAAAAGACCGGCGACAGCGTGATCGCCGACCTGACCGTCAGCGCCGATACGGTCTCCCTGCAGGCCGGCGTCGACAAGCTGACCGGCGCGCCCGGTTCGGTCAAGGTGGCCGCCGCGGCCGACTCGATCATGCTGAGCGGCACCGTGGCCGACGTGGTGATGGCCGAACATGTGCTGCAGATGGCCAATGCCTATGTCAGCCGCGCGCGCCCGCAAGGCGGCGCCGGGGGCGCAGCAGCGCAGCCGGGCGGCGGGGGCGAAAGCGGCTCGCTCAAGGTCATCAACATGATGACGGTGGCGGCGCCGCAGCAGGTGATGCTGGAGGTGAAGGTGGCCGAAGTGTCCAAGACCCTGGTCGACCAGCTGGGCGCCAGCATCGGCGCCAGCCACGCCATCGGCAACTGGACCTACACCCTGCTGTCGAACCTCTTGAGCGGCAATACCTCCCTGGTGGACGCCTTCAACAAGCGCAACGGCAACTTCCTCACCATCGATGCGCAAAAGCGCGACGGCCTGGTGAAAATGCTGGCCGAGCCTAACCTGATGGCCATCAGCGGCCAGGAAGCCAGCTTCCTGGCCGGCGGCAAGATCTTCATCCCGGTCGCCTCCACCCCGGAAGGCGGCTTCACCCGCATCACGCTGGAAGAGAAGGAATTCGGCGTGGCGGTGCGCTTCACGCCGACCGTGCTGGCCGACGGCCGCATCAACCTGAAGGTGGCGCCGGAAGTGTCGGAGCTGAACAAGGAAGGCGTGGGCATCTCGGCCACCGGAGTGACCGGCACCGCCATCCTGCCCTCCTTCACCACCCGCCGCGCGGCGACCACGGTGCAGCTGTTCGACGGCCAGAGCTTCGCCATCGGTGGCCTGATCAAGAACAACACCACGACCAATATCAAGGCCGTGCCTGGCCTGGGCGAAATCCCGGTGTTGGGCGCCCTGTTCCGCTCCAACGACTTCCAGACCGACCGCTCGGAACTGGTGTTCGTGATCACGCCGCGCCTGGTCAAGCCGCTGCCGCCCGATTTCGCCGACAACCTGCCGACGTCGAACGTGACCGACCCAAGCCGCGCCTCGCGCATCTTCATGGGCAAGATGGAGGGGACGCCGCCGCGCGAACAGCAACAGCAGCAACAGAAGCAGCCTGGCCAGCCGGCCGGCGGTTTTGACCTGAACTAGGAGGCCACCATGAAACATTCCTTGCTGCGCTTTGCCGGAATCGCCCTGCTGCCAATGTCCCTGGCCGCCTGCATGGCGCCCGCGCCCTACGTCGACCGCGACCTGGGCAAGTCCATGACCGATATGCGCCACGCGCAATACATCAACCCCGGCGCCGACCGCAATATGACGGTGCCGGCCGGCCTGGACGCCACGGCAGCCAAATCCGGCTACGACCAGTACGAAAAGTCGTTCAAGGCGCCTGAGAAGAACACCAATACGTTCACGATCGGCGTCGGCAAATAGGAGACTGCCATGGTCCAGCGCCTACCCAAGCATCGCCGGCAGCGCGGCTCGGTCGCCGTGATGACTGGTTTGCTGCTCATGCTCGTGCTGATTCCGGTCAGCGGCTTGGTGCTGGACCTGGGGCACCTGTACATCGTCAAGACCGAGCTGCAGAACCTGGCCGACGCCTCGGCGCTGGCGGCAGGCAAGGATCTCGATAATACCGACGCGGGCCTGAACAAGGCGGTGGCGTCGGGCAAGGCCATCGCACTGAAGAACCGCTACAACTTTGGCAGCACGATGACGCTGCTGGACGAGAACTTCCGCTTCGCCGCCAGTCCGGACGGCCCCTGGTACACGCTGGCGGAAAGCCTGGGCAATGCCGCCGGCCGCACCTTCGTCGAAGTGGACACACGGTCCAACGGCCGCACGACGCCGCAGACCATCAACACCTGGTTGATGCGCGTGGCCGGCAAGACCTCCACCGAGACCTTCAGCCGGGCGGTGGCGGGCCGCTTCGTCAACACCGTGACGCCGATCGGCATCTGCGCCATCGACCCGACCCGCCGTACCGCCAACTATGACTACGGAAGCTTCACCGAAATCGTGGAATACGGCTTCCGCCGCGGCATGTCGTACAACGTGTTCGAACTGGGTTCGCTGGGCGGCGCAAGCTCCGACCCCTACCAGATCAACCCGGTCAATTCGCCGCCGAACTCCTGCAATCCGTCCAATTCGGCCACCAATACTGTGGCGCCGTTCATGTGCGTCGGCAACAGCGCCGTGCTGCCGACCGGCGTCGGCCAGGTGTACACCAACACCGGCGTCTCGGCCACCCTGGACAAGGCGCTCAACTCGCGCTTCAACGACTATTCCGGCGGCTCGCAATGCGATCCATCGACCGCGCCGCCCGATATCAATATCAAGGAATTCGACTGCGTCGGCGGCAACCCCTGCGCCGGCCCGACCGCCGTCACCGCGCCGACCACCTGGCAGGATTCCAATACGCTCAACACCTCGCTGCCCAACCAGCAATCGGTTTCCACCATCACCAGCGGCAGCCTGAAGACGCCCGGCTACTCGCTGCCTTTCGAAGCGAGCGCGGTCAACTCGAGCCAAGTCTGGCCCAGCACCGTCAGCGCCACCTCGCGCGTCACCAGCACCACCCTGGCCGACTATCCGCACAATGGCGTGCTGTGGTCGTACACCCCGGCCGTCCAGGCCGACGGCACGACCGCCATTACGCCGGCTCAGGCCAACGGCACCATCGGCACCAATACCCTCGGCACGGACAAGCTGATGTACGGGTTGAAGGGCAGCGCCACCGACTATATCGACGCCGCCAACTACCCCACCGCCGTGGGTGCAGGCTTCACCTCGCAATACGCGGCGCCTTACAACCAGGCGAGCGGACCAACCTTCCAGGCCCCGGCTGGCCGCACCGGCACCGAGAACCGCCGCATCCTGAACATCGTGCTGATCGACTGCCGCACGCCGCCGGTGGGCAGCGGCGCCTGCGGCGTCATGAACGCGGTCGGCATCGGCAAGTTCTTCATGCAGAAAAAAGCCAACTTCGGCGGTTCCCCTTCTCTGCTGAACGTTGAATTCACCGGCCTGGTGGAACCAGTCCCCACCTCCGAAGTCAAACTGTACAAGTGAATGCCATGAACACCCGTCCATCCAACCAGCAGTCCGGCGCCGCCCTGGTCGAATTCGGCCTGGTGGTGACGGTCCTGTTCCTGCTGCTGGCCGGCACCTACGAATTCGGCCGCGCCTTCGCCTTCTACGACGCCCTGAGCAAAGGCACGCGCGACGCCGCCCGCTACATGAGCGTGGCGAAAAAGGCCACCATCAACTCCAGTTCCGTCGCCAACGCCAAGGCCATCGTGGTAGCCGCGGCCAATGCCGCCAAGGTGCCGAATTTCGCCAGCAGCAATGTGGTGGTCACCTGCCTGGACGCTTCCTACAACGACAGCAATTGCGTCGACGGCACCGCACCCGGCGGCGTACGGGTGGAAATCAGCGGCTACATCGTCAACATCGGCCAGACCATCCCGCTGATCGGCAAGAGCAACCGCAACATCAGCCTGACGCCGCGCACCACCATGCGCTACATGCTGTGAGGATCACCATGCGCACCCCGGCTCATCACCTCAAGCTGCAACGCCAGACCGGCGCCGCGATCGTGGAGTTCGCGCTGATCTGCGCCATCTTCATTGCGCTGATCATCGCCACCATCGAATTCGGCCGCATGATGTACGTCTACAACAGCATGCAGGAAATCAGCCGCCGCGGCGCGCGCGAGGCGACCGTGCGCTGGATTACCGACACCGCCGCCATCAAGAGCGCCGCCCTGTTCGGCGCCAGTGCGCTGCCCGGCGGTCCGGAAGTGACGACCTCCAACATCTATATCCGCTACCTGCGCGCCAATGGGGTGGATGAAGTCACCACCACGCCGATCGATGCCGGCGACAACCTGGCCGCCTGCAACGACGTCACGCGCACCAATGAATGCATCACCTACGTGGAGGTATCGGTGCGCAACGTGAGCTACAAGCCGCTGATATTCAATCCTGCCAGCGTCACCACCTCGCGGCCGAGCAGCACCCTGCCGCAAGCCACCACGGTCGTCTATGCCGAGAGCCTCGGCTTCACCAACTGAGCGATGCCATGAAGATCACAGCCATCTCCAGCAACGACAAGCAACTGTTCGAAATCGCCCGCATCCTGCGCGAGCGCAGCCAGACCGACCAGGTCGATGTGCTGCCAGGCCTGCTCGACAAGCTGCCGCGCTTCGAAGCGGGGGCGCCGGACCTGCTGCTGGTGGCGCAGCCGCTGCTCAATGGCGACGACCTGGAGCGGCTGGAAACGCTCAGCGTGCAGCACCCCGACATGGCCATCATCGTGGCCTGCACCCAGCAGACCCCGGACTTCCTGATGCAGGCCATGCGCGCCGGCGTGCGCGAAGTGCTGCCGACACCAATCGACAGCAACGCCCTGCAGTCGGCGGTACGCCGCCTGGACGAGAAACGCAATTTCAGCGCCCGTTCGCTGGGCAAGGTGCTGGCCTTTATCTCCTGCAAGGGCGGCAGCGGCGCCACCTTCCTGGCGGCCAACCTTGGCTACGCGCTGGCCGCCGCCGAAGGCAAGAAAGTGGCGCTGTTCGACTTCAACCTGCAGTTCGGCGATGCCTCCCTCTTCGTTTCCGACCAGCGCCCGGCCGCCAGCGTAGCCAGCGTAGCGCAGCAGATCCACCGCCTCGACCAGTCGCTGCTCATTTCCAGCATGGTGCAGGTGACGCCGAACTTTCACGTGCTGGCCGCGCCGGAAGACCCGACCCAGGCCAACGACGTGCACCCCGAACACGTGGACGCCCTGCTGCGCCTGGCCCGCCAGCACTACGACTTCGTGCTGCTCGACATCGGCCGCAGCCTGGACGCGGTATCGGTGCGCGCGCTGGACCAGGCCGACATGATCTTCCCCATCCTGCAGGCCACGCTGCCGTATATCCGCGACGGCAAGCGCTTGCTGCAGGTATTCCGTTCGCTCGACTATCGGAAGGACAAAATCCACCTGATCGTCAACCGCCACACCAATAACGGCGATATCCGCCTGCGCGACTGCGAACAAGCCTATGGCATGGAAATGTACCGCACCATCCCGAACCACTACGAAGCAGCCGCCGCCTCGGTCAACCAGGGTGTGCCGATCTTGCAGCTGCAGCGCGCCAGCCCGATTTCCAAGGCTTTGCAGGAACTGGCGCGTACCCTGGCCGGCGACAACAGTACCGAGTCGCGCGGCTGGTTGTCCCGAATTCTCCAGCGCGCATGAAGCACGCAACAGACTAGCCTACGGAGCCGATCATGCAGATCCCAGCCCAGACCCTTCGCAACCGCCTTGGCGCCGCAGCGCCGCTGAATGGCAACGTCTCCGCCCTGCGCGGCTCCGAGGCGATCGACAACCGCGCCTACCAGCAGCTCAAGCACCGCATCCACCAGACGCTGCTCGACCGGGTGGACCTGGAAGGCATGCAGCGCCTGACCCAGGACCAGATCCGCGACGAGCTGAAGGTGCTGGTCGAGCGCCTGCTCGAAGAGAATATGGTGGTCATCAACGACAGCGAGCGGCGCAACCTGACGCGCGACATCCAGTACGAGGTGCTGGGCTTCGGGCCGCTGGAACCGCTGCTGGCCGACCCGAACGTATCGGACATCCTGGTCAACGGCGCGCGCCAGGTGTACGTCGAGCGCAAGGGCTGCCTGGAGCTGACCGCCGTCACCTTCAACGACGACGACCACCTGATGAAGATCATCGACAAGATCGTCTCGCGCGTGGGCCGCCGCATCGACGAATCGAGCCCGATGGTCGATGCCCGCCTGCCGGACGGTTCGCGCGTGAACGCCATCATTCCGCCGCTGGCCATCGACGGCCCGGTGCTCTCGATCCGCCGTTTCTCGGCCGACCCGCTGGGCATGGCCGAGCTGATCAGCTTCAATTCCATGACCGAGGCCATGGCATCGATCCTGCAGGCGCTGGGCAAGAGCAAGGTCAATATCCTGATCTCGGGCGGTACCGGCTCCGGCAAGACCACCATGCTGAACGCCATTTCGGGCTACATCAGCCACAGCGAGCGCATCGTCACCATCGAAGACGCCGCCGAACTGCAGCTGCAGCAGCCGCACGTGGTACGCCTGGAGACCCGACCGCCCAATATTGAGGGCAAGGGCGAAGTGACGCAGCGCGCCCTGGTGCGCAACGCGCTGCGCATGCGTCCCGACCGCATCATCCTGGGCGAGGTGCGCGGAGCCGAAGCGCTGGACATGCTGCAGGCAATGAACACCGGCCACGAAGGTTCGATGGCCACCATCCACGCCAACACGCCGCGCGACGCGCTGACCCGCCTGGAAAACATGATCAGCATGGGCGCCGCCGGACTGCCGGTGAAGGCCATGCGCCAGCAGATTTCCTCCGCCATCGGGGTGGTGGTGCAGGTGGCGCGCCTGACCGACGGCAAGCGCAAGCTGATGTCGATCCAGGAGATCACCGGCATGGAAGGCGAAATGATCACCATGCAGGAAATCTTCTGCTTCAAGCAGACCGGCGTCGGGCCGGACGGCTCGGTGCAGGGCTACTTCAGCGCCACCGGCGTACGGCCGCGCTTCGGCGACCGGCTGCGCACCTTCGGCGTCACTCTGGCCGACAATATTTTCGACCCTACCGTGCAAAAGAGGATGTAAGCCATGGACTACCTCTACTACGCAACCGGCATCCTGGTGTTCCTGGCTGTGGTGCTGCTGATCGAAGGCATGTACCTGACCTGGAACTCGGCCAAGGGACCGGAGGCGGAACGGGTGGCGCGCCGGCTGCGCATGATGTCGGCCGGCAGCCACGCGGGCGGCGAGAGCCACTCGATGATCAAGCAGCGCATGCTAAGCGAAACGCCGCTGTTCCAGCGCATCCTGCTGCAGATGCCGCGCGTGAGCCAGATCGACCGACTGCTGGAACAGTCGGGCATGAGCTGGACCGTGTCGGACCTGATCGTGCTGTCCCTGATCAGCCCCGTGCTGGTGGGCGGCCTGGCGCTGTTCCTGCGCCTGCCCGTGCTGATCGTGCTGCCACTGATGCTGTTTGCCATCGCCATCCCGCTGCTGGTGGTGCTGAACGCCAAGCGCAAGCGCCTGACGAAGATCGATACCCAGCTGCCGGACGCGCTGGACCTGATCGGCCGCGCCCTGCGCGCCGGCCACGCCTTCCCGACCGCGATGAAAATGGTGGGCGACGAAATGGGCGCCCCCATCGCCGACGAATTCAGGGCTACCTTCGACGAGGTCAATTTCGGCATCTCGATGAACGACGCGCTGATGAACCTTGCCACGCGCGTACCCAGCACGGACCTGCGCTACTTCGTGATCGCAGTGCTGATCCAGCGCGAGACGGGCGGCAACCTGGCCGAACTGCTGGATAACATCAGCAAGATCATCCGCGAGCGCCTCAAGCTGCTGGGGCAGATCCGTGTGCTGTCGGCCGAAGGCAAGATGTCGGCCTG
Source organism: Pseudoduganella sp. (assembly GCA_039593355.1). Classification (GTDB taxonomy): domain Bacteria; phylum Pseudomonadota; class Gammaproteobacteria; order Burkholderiales; family Burkholderiaceae_D; genus Rugamonas. Next base: position 107,350 of record JBCNPK010000006.1, on the reverse strand, counting down.
GGTACTGGGCTTGCTGCCCTTCGTCACCGCCCTGCTGATCCAGCTGACCAACCCGGAATTCCTGGCCGTGCTGTACACCGACCCGGCCGGGCGCAAGATGGTGGGCATGGCGCTGGTGATGATGTTCCTGGGCGTGCTGGCCATGCGCAAGATTATCCGGATTCGCGTTTAGCGGGAGACTGACATGAGCATCATTCAAATGGCTTTCCTGGCCCTGGTGTTCCTGGCGGTGTTCGGCGCCGCGTACATGATCATGCTGCGCTTTGCCGGCAACCCTGTGCAGGGCCGGCTGCAGCAGGTGACCGAGGTCCAGCGCGCGCCGCGGCGGCGCGAACGCATCAACCCCAACCTGCTGTCGCGCCTTTCAACATGGCTGGCGCCGGTGGCCAAGCTGTCCGGCGCCGAGGAAGAGGAATGGGAAAAGTCGGCGCTGCGCACGCGCTTCATGAACGCCGGCATGCGCCATCCTTCGATGGGCGTGCTGTACTTCGCCGCCAAGACTTCGCTGGCGATCATCATGCCGCTGGCAACCTATGCCGCCCTGGTGCTGGCCAATTCCCACCTGTCCGGCAATGGCCTGATGTTCTGGCTGCTGCTGGCGGCCGCAGTGGGCTACTACCTGCCGAACTACGTGCTGCGCTACGCCGTCAACCATCGCCAGCGCGAGATTTTCGAATCCTTCCCCGATGCGCTGGACCTGATGACCGTGTGCGTGGAAGCCGGCCTGGCGATGGACGCTGCGTTGCTGCGGGTGGCCGAGGAGATCGGCATCAAAAGCCCGGTGCTGGCCGATGAGCTTCACCTGGTCACGCTGGAACTGAGGGCCGGCCTGTCCAAGGAACGCGCCCTGCGCAACCTGGCGCTGCGTACCGGGGTCGAGGACGTCGATGCACTGGTGGCCATGCTGATCCAGGCGGAGCGTTTCGGCACCAGCATCGCCGACTCACTGCGCGTGCAGTCCGACCTGCTGCGCACGCGGCGCCGCCAGCGCGCCGAAGAAGCCGCCGCAAAGATTTCGTTGAAATTGCTGTTCCCGTTGATCTTCTTCATCTTCCCATCGCTGCTGGTGGTGTTGATGGGGCCTGCCTTTATCTCCATTTACCGCGTGCTGCTGCCAACCATGAACGGCAACGGTTAGAAAGGAACTGCCATGATCAAGCTTAAGCCAATCGCCTTGGCCGCCATGGGTTGCGGCCTTCTCTCGGCTTGCAGCGCGCCTCCGCCATCGCGTCCACTGGCCTTGCAGCCGGTGGTGCGCGGCGATATGCCGGGCAACCAGGCCGCGAGCTGGAACCGCCTGGCGCGCTTCCACCACGAACGCGGCCAGCTGGCGCTCGCTCTGGGCGCATATGCGCAATCGCTCGCACTTGACGCCAACCAGATTGAAGCGCGCAACGCCGTCGCCGTGATCGAGGCGCAGCGCGGCGACCTGGAGTCGGCGCGCAAGGCACTGGTGGCGCTGGTCAATGACTATCCCGGCGAAGCGCAGCCGCATACCAACCTTGGCTACGTGTTGTACCTGATGGGCGACAATGCTGGCGCTTCGCAGGTCCTGCGCCGCGCCATGGCACTTGGCGCCGGACCGAAAGCCTTCCAGAACCTGCAGCTGGCCGAAGCGGCGATGGGCAAAGTGCCGCGCGCTGAAGACGCGCAACTGGCCGCCGCGCACCCGGCACCAGTCGCCGCCGAGCGCCCCGTGGCCGTCGCCGCTCCATCCGCCGCCGTCGCCCCATCGGTCGTGCCGCCCGTCGCAGCTGTCACTGCCGGCAGCGCGACTGCGCCTGCGGCTCCCGTCGCCCCAACGGCGCCGGTCGCGTCGCCTGCACCCGCTGCCGCTGCAGTCGCCACGACCGCCCGCTCCGTGGCCCCCGCCGCAGTGCCGGCACCTGTCGCAGCTGTTGCGCCAGCCGTCGTCGCCGTGACTGCCCCCGTCCCAGCCCCGGCTCCCGTCATGCCGACCATACCGGTGCGCACCATGGCAGCGCCTCTTGCAGCCGCACCGCTGCCGGCAGCAAGGCCGACGCTGGGCCAGGTCATGCCCGACGCGCCAAACATCACGCGCAGCACGCCGGAGCAACTCACAGCCTTGCCGTCCTCGCGCGAGATCGCCAATCACATGGAACTGATCAAGATAAATGCCAACGTCTACGAACTGAAAGCCCGCGTTGCCGCCGACCCGGTCGTGCCAGCCGCGCCAGTGGTAGCCGCCGCCGCGCCGAGACCCGCCGCGCAGGCCGTACCGAAAGCCGAACAAGTCCGCATGGCCCGCCTGGAGGTCGCCAACGGCAACGGCGTCAACGGCATGGCGCGCCGCTTCCGCAGCCTGCTTGGACAGATGGGCATCCCGGTCGAGCGCCTGAGCAACGACAAGCCTTACAAGCAGGTGGCCACCACCATCCAATACAGCCCAGGCTTCGAAAAACAGGCGGCCAGCCTGCAGAAAGCCTTGCAAGGCAAAGCGCAGCTGGCCAGCAAACAGCTGGCGGCCAGCGACGTGCGCCTGGTACTGGGCAAGGACGCCCGCATCAGCCTGACCGCCGCCACCGAGGCGGCAGGTCTCTCCCTGGTCGCCATGCAAGAGGACAGCAATAACTGAAGCCGTACCCAATACAAACGCTAAGAGGGGTCGCACATGTTGATGCAATCGAGGATGAAAAGCTTAATCAACTTCCTGGCCGCCTGCCTCCTGGCAGGCTTTTTGGCAGCCTGCGGTGGTGGCGGCACCAACGACGGTTGCCTCAACCTCGACCCGAACCGGTCAAGCGCGCTCCCGGGCTGTAGCGGAAGCGGCGGTACGACCACCCCTGGTACTGGAACATCGACTGCCGGCACATTGACACTTGCCATGTCTGACGCATCCGGCACTGCGACCAATAACCTGACGCCCGGTACGCCCGCAACGCTGACCACGGTGTTGAAGGATGCCAAAGGATCACCGGTTGCCAAAGCCGTTGTTTCGTTCGAGACCAGCGACAGCAGCGGCGTATTTTCACCTTCGACAGGCACGGCGCTCACCGACGCCAACGGCATCGCAAGTGTCAAGCTGGCTGCCGGCACCAAGGCTGGAGCATTTACCGTGACGGCCAGCGCCACCGTGGCAGGCACCGCAGTCAAGGCCAGCGCGACCTATACAGTGAGTTTCCCGAACCTGTCCCTGAGCGATATCGCAGTCTCGCCGTCCACGCTACCGGCCGGCGGCAATGCCAGCGTCACTGTTTCCGTACTCAATGGAACGACGCCCTACTTGCCTGCCCTTTCCGTGGCGTTCAGTTCGCCCTGCATCGCGGCCGGCAAGGCCAGCATCGGAACGCCTGTGGTCACACAAAATGGCACGGCCGTAGCAAGCTACACCGACAAAGGCTGCAGCAGCAACGATACGCTGACAGCGACTGTCGTGGTACCTAACGCAACGCTGACCAAGTCGACTACGATCACCGTATTGCCTGCAGTGGCGGGCTCCATCAAATTCGTCAACGTCTCGCCGAGCAATATCGCACTGAAGGGAACCGGCGGAGTTGGTCGTCCAGAGAGTTCCATCGTCACGTTCCAGGTGTTCGACAACAACGGCATTCCAGTGGTCGGTAAATTGGTGAACTTCGTATTTGGCGACAGCAATACCACTACGACCACAGGGGGGCTCACCATCAGTCCGGCGTCGGCCACCTCTGCGGCTGACGGCACCGTCACGACCAGTGTCAGCGGCGGCACGATTCCGACATCGGTACGTGTGGTCGCAACTGTCGCGGGCTCCTCGCCCGTACTCACAACTGTCACCAGTCTGCTGGTGGTATCCAGCGGTGTCGCCGATCAGGCCCACTTCACGGTGGGTCTCACCACCGGCAACTGCGAGGGATGGGACATCAATCAGGTGTGCGGTGAAGTCGAGGTGCTCGCCGGCGACCATTTCAGCAACCAGGTGCCCGACGGTACAGTGATCAACTTCACCTCTGAAGGCGGCGTCATCGAAGACTCTTGCGCCACCGAACGCGGCAAGTGCAAGGTCAAGCTTTATTCTGCCAACCCGCGCCCGGACAACGGCAAGCTGACGGTGATGGCCTATATGATCGGTGAAGAATCGTTCACAGATACCAACGGCAACAACGTGTACGACACGGGCGAACCGTTTTCGGACCTGAAGCCCGACATCTTCCGCGATGACGACGAAAACGGTGCCTGGACCGCCGGTGAGCCATGCATTTCCACCCACCCCAACAGCACTTGCAGCACTCCGGGAGACGGGATCTACAATGGTGTGCTGCGCGTCCCGCAGCAACCTAGCGCGCAAGTGCTGTATATCTCGTCGTCGGCGGTGGCGCAGTTCTCGACCAGCAGCGCGAAGATCAATATCATCACCAATCCGATCACCTGCCCGGCAGGCGGGACCACTGACGTCCAGGTACAGGTGACCGATTTGCATGACATCTGGATGCCTGCCGGTACCGTCATCAGCTTCTCGACGCTGTTTGGCACCACTTCCACGACCGTCATTCCGGCAAGCGCCACGGTCCGAAATGTCGTGCTGGGGATCGGTTCGGCGGTGAACGTCCCCACTTATACGGTCACAGTAGCCTGTCCGTCGCCTCTTGCCACCGGCCAGTTCATCGTCACTGTGCGCTCGCCATCGGGCGTCGAGACGACCGGGAAGCGGCAAATCAACTAAGCTACCTGACTGCGCTGCAGGAACCGCCGGTCGTCCGGCGCCTGCGGCGCACTTAAGTCAGTTCCTTCTGAAGGAAGCGCCAGATCTCCGGCGCCTGCAGCGCGGCGATGTTCAGCCGCATGAATTGCGACGGCAGTTGGCTTGGCGAGAACAGGCTGCCGGGCGCCAACAGCAAGCCCTGACCCATGGCCTTTTCGGTCAGCGCATTGGTATCCCTTCCCGCATCAACCCATACGAACATACCGGCCGGCGGTGCACTCGCGATGCGCATGCCGGTCTTTTCCAGCTGGCGCACGGTGCGCGCGCGCAGGCCGTCCAGGCGCGTGCGGATGCGTTCCGTGTGCTTTCGGTAGCTGCCTTCCGACAGTACCTTGTGCACCACCCGCTCCCCGATGTCGCTGGTGGTCAGCGTCTGCAGCATCTTGCGGTCGGCCAGGCGCAGCGCCATTTCTTCGGAGGTGGCGATGAAGCCGACGCGCAGATTGGCCGCCATGGTCTTGGAAAAACCTCCCAGGTAGATCACCCGCTTCAGCTGATCGAGCGCCGCCATGCGCGTGGCCGGCTGCACGCTGCTGCCCGGGTGCAGGTCGCAGTAGATATCGTCTTCCACGATGGTGATGCCGTGCTCTTCCGCGATGCGCAGGATCTGGAAGGCCTTGGCCGCGGACAGCGAGGTTGAACTGGGATTGTGCAGCACAGAGTTGATGACGTACAGCTTGGGCTTGTGGATCGCGGCCAGTTCAGCCAGGCGCTCCAGGTCCGGCCCATCGGCCAGGCGCGGGATGCCGACCACGCGCGCGCCCAGCGCCGCGAACGAGCCGAACATCAGGAACCAGGCCGGATCGTCGACGAATACCGTGTCGCCGGGCCGGGTGAATTCGCGCGCCACCATATCGATTGCCTGGGTAACGCCGGCGGTGGTGACGATCTGCTCGGGCGTGGCGCCGATCTCCAGTTCGGCGAGCTTGTGCTGCAAATGCTGGCGCAGCGGCAGGTAGCCTTGCGGCACGCCATAGTTCAGGAGAATGCTGCTGTGCTGGCGGCTGATCGCACGCAGCGCATTGCCAATCGCGACACCGTCCAGCCAATCGGCCGGCAGCACGCCGGTACCGGGCATGTGCTGGTGCGGCACGGTGCGGAACATATTGCGCACCAGCCAGACCACGTCCAGGCCCTGCGTGCCTTCGGGCTGCGCCAGGCCCGCTTCGCGCGGAGCCGCTTGCGGCGCCTGCAAAGGCGCGCGGTCGCGGATGAAGAAGCCGGCGCCGCGCCGCGATTCAAGGTAGCCGCGCGCCACCAGCTTGTCGTAAGCGCCAACCACGGTAAAGGGCGACACGCCGTGCGCGCTGGCGAAATGGCGGATCGACGGCATGCGCGCGCCGGCGCGCAGCACGCGGTCGTCGATGCGGGCAGCCACGCTGCGCACGATCTGGTCGCTGAGGGACTCGCCGCCTTCGCGGGATAACAGGATTGTATTGGTCATATCACCATCACAGTGCGTGAAATTATTCGCGAAAGTGTACTGGTACTGTACTGGTTACTTATTCTACGATACACCTATCCCCTTCCAAATTCCAGTGAATAAAGGAGCTTTGCCATGAACTTGCTGCCTACCCGTGCTGAACTCGACGCCGCCGCCACCATCGTCTACGGCGCGATGCCGGCCACGCCGCAGTTTTCCTGGCCGCTGCTGAACGAGGCGCTGGGTACGGAGACTTGGGTCAAGCATGAAAACCATACGCCGACCGGCGCCTTCAAGGTGCGCGGCGGCCTGGTCTACCTGGATGGCTTGCTGAAACGCGAACCCGGCGTGGAAGGCATTATTTCAGCCACGCGCGGCAACCATGGCCAGTCGCTCGCTTTTGCCGCCCGCCGCCATGGCGTGAAGGTGAGCATCGTGGTCCCGCATGGCAATAGCGTTGAGAAGAATGCCGCCATGCGCGGCCTGGGCGCGGAGCTGGTCGAATACGGCGACGACTTCCAGGCCAGCCGCGAATATGCGATGGCGCTGGCGCGCAAGCAGGGCTTGCATATGGTGCCTTCCTACCATCGGGACCTGGTGGCGGGCGTGGCGAGCTACTGGATGGAGCTGTTCCATGCCCAGCCCGCGCTGGATACGGTGTTTGTGCCGATCGGCATGGGGTCGGGCTTTGGTGCGGCCATCGCGGCGCGCGAGGCGCTGGGCTTGCGTACGCGCGTGGTGGGTGTGGTGTCGAGCCATGCGCCGGCTTATCTGGAATCTTTCCGCAGCGGCCAGGTATGCGAGGCGCCCGTTACCACCGAGCTGGCCGATGGCATGGCCTGCCGCACGCCGGATGCGGAATCGCTGGAGCTTGTGCGGCGTTATGCGGATGATGTGATTGCCGTCAGCGATGAGGAGGTGGCGCGGGCGATTCGCTTGTATTACCGGGCGACACACAACCTGGCTGAGGGCGCGGGGGCGGCGGCGCTGGCGGCGGCGTTGCGGCTCAAGCATGATCCGCGCGTGGCCGGGTGCAGGGTCGGCTTGCCGCTGACCGGCGCGAATGTGGATGCGGAGAAGATCATGCGGGTGTTGTCGGAGGTGCTGCCGTGACGCCTTATTCACATGATTTGCCGGGGTGGGAGGTTGACTGCCAACCCGGTAAACCAGGGTCTGACCCAAGGGTCAGACCCATCCATTACAAGCGCCGCAGACAGGGTCAGACCCTTGGGTCTGACCCAGGTTTACCGGGTTTGACAGCCGAGTCGAAAGGCATGCTGCTGGGCTTCATCGGCGTGGCAATCTTCAGCCTGACGCTGCCCTTCACGCGCCTGGCAGTAGCGGGGCTCGACCCCGTCTTCGTCGCCATGGGCCGCGCCGTGGCGGCGGCTGTATTGGCCCTGTGCTGGCTGCGCTGGAACCGCGCGCCCCTGCCCGCGCGGGAACAGCTGCCGCCGCTGCTGGCAGTGGCCGCCGGCTGCGTGATCGGTTTCCCTCTGCTGACCTCCATCGCCATGCGCACCCTGCCCGCCTCCCACGGCGCGGTGCTGGTCGGCATCCTGCCGCTGGCGACGGCGCTGTTCGCGGCGCTGCGCGGCCACGAGCGCCCTTCCGCCAGCTTCTGGGCGATGGCCGCAACCGGCAGCGCCCTGGTGATCGCCTTCGCACTGCGCCAATCCGGCGGCGGCCTGCATGGCGCCGACCTGGCCATCTTCGCCGCCGTGGCATTGGCTGCGATGGGCTATGCGGAAGGCGGCCGCCTGTCGCAAACCATGAGAGGCGAACAGGTGATCGCCTGGGCGCTGGTACTGTCGCTGCCACTTGCCGCGCCGGCCGCAGCATGGCTGTTGTGGCGCGACTGGAATGCCGTTGCGGGCGCACCAGCCAGCGCCTGGCTCGGATTCAGCTATGTTTCCGTGTTCTCCATGTTCATCGGCTTTATCTTCTGGTACCGGGGCATGGCGCTCGGCGGGGTGGCGCGGGTGGGCCAGGTGCAACTGGTGCAGCCCGGATTATCGTTGGCAGGAGCTGCCCTGGTGCTGAACGAAACTTTGCAAATTGAGCATATTCTGTTCACTTTTGCCGTAATTGCCGTCGTCGGCGCAGGAAAACGCATGAAAGTGGCCCGTTGACCGTGACGAATTCGGCAACGCGCAGAGTACAATAGCGTTTTCACGGAACCTTTTTCTTGGAAATCACATGTCTGTCTACGAAAAACTGAAGTCGCTCGATATCACCCTGGCCGCGCCAGCCGCGCCGGTAGCCGCCTACGTCATGCACGTACAAACCGGCAACCTGATCTTCCTGTCCGGCCACATCGCGAAAAAAGCCGATGGCAGCCCATGGGTGGGCCAACTGGGCAAGAATATCTCGACTGAAGAAGGCAAGCAGGCAGCACGCTCCATCGCCATCGCCATGATGGGCACCCTGCAGGAAGCCTGCGGCGGCGACCTGACCCGCGTCAAGCGCATCGTCAAGGTCATGAGCCTGGTGAATTCCACCCCTGACTACACCGAGCAGCACCTGGTGACCAACGGCTGCTCCGAGCTGCTGGGCGAAGTGTTCGGCGACGCCGGCAAGCACGCCCGCTCCGCTTTCGGCGTGGCCCAGATCCCGCTCGGCTCCTGCGTCGAAATCGAACTGATCGCAGAAATCGCTTAATTAGCTAGAGTATTGAAAATGAAAATCGAGACCCCAAACCCATTGCAGTGGAACTTCTCCGAGCGTGCCAAAGGCATGCAGGCCTCCTTCATCCGTGAAATCCTGAAGGTCACCCAGCAGCCGGAGATCACCTCCTTCGCCGGCGGCCTGCCATCGCCAGCCACCTTCCCGGTGGAGATCATGCAGGCGGCGTTCGACAAGGTACTGTCGACCAACGGCAAAGTGGCCCTGCAATACGGCCCGACCGACGGCTACATGCCGCTGCGCCAGTGGATCGCCGATTCGCTGTCCCAGAACGGCGCCAAGATCGCGCCGGAACAGGTGCTGATGGTATCGGGCTCGCAGCAGGCCCTGGACCTGATCGGCAAGGTGCTGATCGACGAAGGCAGCAAAGTGCTGGTGGAAACCCCATCCTACCTGGGCGCGCTGCAGGCGTTCTCGGTATACCGCCCTGAATTCCATTCCGTTCCGTCCGACGAACACGGCCTGATTCCTTCGTCGCTGGATGCCATCGCCGAAGGCGCGCGCCTGCTGTACGCGCTGCCGAACTTCCAGAACCCGACCGGCCGCTCGCTGTCGGTGGAGCGCCGCCAGCAACTGGTGGAAACCTGCGCCCGCCTGAACCTGCCGCTGATCGAAGACGATCCATACGGCGCCCTGTCCTACTCCGGCCAGCCAAGCCCGAAAATGGTCGCCATGAATCCGGAAGGCGTGATCTACATGGGTTCCTTCTCCAAGGTGCTGACCCCTGGCATCCGCCTGGGCTACGTCGTGGCGCCGCTGCCGATGGTGCGCCGCCTGGAGCTGGCCAAGCAGGCTGCCGACCTGCACACCGCGCAACTGACCCAGATGGTCGTGCATGAAGTGGTGAAGGACGGCTTCCTGGACAAGCACATCCCGACCATCCGCGAACTGTACGGCAACCAGTGCAAGGCCATGCTGGATGCGATGGACGAGCACTTCCCGAAAGAAGCCAACTGGACCAAACCGGACGGCGGCATGTTCATCTGGGTCGAGCTGCCAAAGCACATCAACGCCATGGAACTGCTGGACGAAGCGATCAAGAACAAGATCGCTTTCGTGCCCGGCGCACCGTTCTACGCCAACGAGCCAGCCACCAACACCCTGCGCCTGTCCTTCGTGACCGTGCCGCCGGAGCGCATCCGCGCCGGCATCGAAGTGCTGGGCAAGTTGATCAAAGCCCGCATGTAATCGGGCGCCGCGCAGGTTGAAGTCCTTTTCGAAGGCACTCCTCGCGGCATGCCTGGCTGCCGGCAGCGCACAAGCTGCCGGCAAGCCGCCCGTCGTCCTGGTCCATGGTTTCCTTGGCTTTGACCACGCTACGCTGGGCGGCAATTTCCGCTACTGGGGCGGATTCAACGACATCGCGCAGCACATCGCTGCCGGCAGCGGCCGCGAAGTATTCACCGCCGGCGTCGGGCCGGTCAGTTCCAACTACGACCGCGCGGTCGAACTGTATTACCAGATCAAAGGCGGCTGCGTCGATTACGGCGCCGACCACACCGCACGCAATACCGTTGCGCCCGAAAAGGACAAGCCCGCCGGCAAATGCTGGGCCGCGGATCCTTCCGACAATCCGAACAAATATCCGCTCGCGCTGTATCCGCAATGGGACGCCGCGCATCCAATCCACCTGGTCGGGCATAGCCAGGGCGGGCAAACCATCCGCACCCTGATCCAGCTGCTGGAAAAACCCGGCGCCGCCGATCCGCACTGCGTGCCGCAGGCCGGGCTGCTCCAGGGCGGGCGTTGCGGCTGGGTGATCAGCGCGACATCGATCGCCACGCCGCATAACGGCACCACGCTGCGCGATATCGTCGTCAGCTGGCTGCCCAATGCTTCGACATTGGCGGGACTGGCGGTCCACGCCATGGGCGCCGGCGGCTCCGGCGGCAACGGCTTCAAATTCCGGCTCGAACAGTACGGCATCGGGGCTGCCCCGGCCGAATCGGTCAACGGCTTTTTCGAGCGCACTCGCAACCATCCCTTCTGGAGCCTGGACAACCGCGACTCCGCGCAATGGGAGCTGTCGCCCGATGGCGCCAGGGAATTGAACAACTGGGTGAAGACCTCGCCCGACGTGTACTACTTTTCGATCAGCGCGCAGGCGGCGCGCCGCGACATGACCGTCTTCCTGCAAGGGATGGCGGGCGAATGGGTCATCCCTTCCTTCGGCCAGCCCGGCATGGGGTCGTTCCGGCAGACGGCGCCGGGCCGCGTCCCGACCGATGCCCGCTGGTTCCCCAATGACGGGGTGGTCAATACCATCAGCATGGCCGGGCCGGAAGGCAGCACGATCCAGCCTTTCGACGGGCAGCCCGTCAAGGGTGCCTGGAACCAGCTGGACGCCATGCAAGGCTTCGATCACTTCGCCGTGATCGGCTGGGATGCCAAGCCTTCGAAGTCGCTGAAAATGTACGACAAGCTGATGGCAATCCTTTCAAAGCTCGACTAAGCGGGCCGCTTGGCTCGCCGCGCATTGCGATTGGCCCCGCAGGCACGGTTGTGCGGCAACCGTGCGTCATCGCCCCGTGGTGAAATGAAATCACACAATAACCACGGGAGACACCCGCATGAAAGTGCTATCGAAACTCACCCTTGCCGCCTGCCTGGCCGTTTCATCCACCAGCTATGCCGCCAACAGCGATCCGGTCGTGCTGGTGCACGGCTTCCTCGGCTTTGGACCGGAAACCTTTGCCGCCACCGGCTTCAAGTACTGGGGCGGCTTCAACGACATCGCCGGCCATATCCGCGCCACGCAGCGGCCCGTGTTCGTCGCCGGCGTCGGCCCGGTCAGCTCGAACTGGGACCGTGCGGTGGAACTGTATTACCAGATCAAGGGCGGCTGCGCCGACTACGGCGCCCGCCACACGGCCGACAACGCCGCCGCAGGCCATATCCAGAAGCCTGCGGGCAAATGCTGGGCGGCCGATCCCGCCAACAACCCGAACAACTATCCCCTCGCCCTGTATCCGCAATGGGACGCGCAGCATCCGGTGCATTTCGTGTCGCACAGCCAGGGCGGCCAGACCATCCGCACCCTGATCCAGCTGCTGGAGAACGGTTCGCCGAACGGCGCGGGCAGCGAAGGCGGCGGCGCTTTGTACGCCGGCGGAAAGGTGGGCTGGGTCAAGAGCGCCACCTCGATTTCCTCGCCCCACAACGGCACCACCCTGCGCGACGTGGTGGTGGATTTCGTGCCCAAGGTGTCCGAACTGGCGGGCAGCATCGTGCAGGTGGCGGGGCTCGGCGGATCGGGCGGTTCGGGCTACAAGTTCCGCCTCGAACAGTACGGGCTGGCGCAAGGTCCCGCGGAATCGATCGGCGACTTCATCGACCGCACGCACGGTGCGCCCTTCTGGCAGCTGTCCAACCATGACGCCGCGCAATGGGACCTGGCACCCGACGGCGCGACGCAGCTGAACGGCTGGGTAAAGACCTCGCCCAATGTCTACTACTTCTCGATCGGCTCGCGCGCGACGGAACAAGGGCACTGGTGCTGCAACAATACGGACCGGGTCATCGCGCCGTTCCAGAACAGCGAGTACCAGTACGCCCGCAACGATATGATCTTCTTCCTGAAGAATACGGCTGGCGAATGGGTGGTGCCGTCGATCCTGCAGCGCGGCATGGGCTCTTCGCGCGGGCCGGAGTGGTATGTCAACGACGGCGTGGTGAACACCAATTCGATGCGCGGGCCTTCCGGCCAGCCTTTCCGTTATTTCGACGGCGCGCCGGTCAAAGGGAGCTGGAACTATATCGGCTACTACGACCAGTACGACCACTTCGACGTGATCGGGTGGGATTCGCCGTCGTGGGCGGTGTATCCGATCTACGACAACCTGCTCGGCATCCTAGGCGGGCTGTAAGCATGCGGGCGACGATCATTTTCGTAGCGCTTGGCGCTGCGGCGCTGTTGTGGCGGGCCGGCGCGATGCAACAGGCGCCCGTGCCCGTGCCCGCGTCTGCGTCCGGCGCCGCCAGCGCCGGCCCGGGCCACGCGTCACAGGCTGCGCGGCGGCCGGCAGCAATGGCTATCGACGCATCCACTGTCGCTCGCGCCAACGGCTCACCCGCCGCACCGGCCCAGCGTCCGGTACAAGCCGGGGCAAGCGCCCTGGCGAGCATCGAAGCTGCGGTACGCGACGCGCGCAGGCAAGGCAAAGGCGAACAGGAAGTACATCGCCTGCGCAGCGCAAGCATGCCTGCTGCGCAGGTGGAAGCATTGGCGCAAATGGAAGCTGCGGAAACCAGCTGGCGCCAGCGCGTGGAAGCCCTGCAGTCGGCCTGCGCAGCCAACGTCGGCTGCGACGACGCCCGCGCCAGCTTCACGCATGAAGAGCTGGCGCGCACCATGGCCTACGCCCCACCTACGCTCAAGCGATAGATGTCAGGGAACCGGGGCCAGCATCCTGCCCGCATCATCCTGCCCGACGTAGCGGGCAACCATGCGATGCAGGGTGCCGTCGGCGCGCATTTCCTTCAGCAAGGCACCCCAGCGCCGCGACTCCTCGGCGCTGAAGTGCGCCTTCGACATCATCAGGTTGGTGGCGACATTCGGCTTGGCCGCCCCCCAATCCTCGACGCGCACCGATCCGGCCGCGATTTCATCTTTCAGGTAGCTGCCGTACACCAGCTTGGGCGCCACCATGGCCTGGAAGCGTCCCGCCTTGAACATGGCGTACATACGGTCCGTATCGTCCACGTCTTCGACCCGCCCGATATTGCGCAGCTGCGTGACGAAGTCCTCGAAGGCAGGCCCCGCCGCATGGGCGCGCCCGTGGCCAAGCCGCAGGTTCGGATCGGCGATGAAGTCGGCCAGCGAATGCACGCCGCTGCTGGCGTCCTTGCGCAGCACCAGCATATTCTTCACCCACATATAAGGTTCGGCCCAGGCGAACACCATGCGCTCCGGCGTACCGACCGCGGAAAACGTCATATCCACGCTGCCGCTTTGCAGGGCAGGCCATATCGCGCGCCGCTGCATGACCTTATAGGAGAAAATGCAGCCGCTGCGCTTGCGCAGTTCTTCCGCCAGGTCCTTATCCAGGCCAGTGCCGGCGTGATAGAAGTTGCCGAATTCGTAGAGACCCACCACGATGGGGCGCGCGGGACAAACAGGCGCCTGCGCCTTCTGCGCCAGCGCGGGAAGCGAAGGCCCGCCCAGCATCAGGGCCAACAGCCACAATTTGCGCATGCTTCCCTCCCGGTATCTCGGTCATTGCAACCAATTATGACATGCGGCAAACCCGGGTCAACTGCCGTTACTTTTCGATCAACAAAAATGTCTCAATATTCACAAAATGTCACATAGTTGCTTGGGTTGCTGGAAACTTTGATCAACTTTCACGATTTCATCGTCTTTTTTAGGCAAAACCTTCCTTGAATTTTTACAATTCCAGTTGGCAACACGGTATTATCAACGGCATATCCTACTTACCTCCAGTCAGCATGAATCAAGGCGGTACCAGCTTTACCCCGCGGCGCGACGCCGTGATATTGATTGTTGATGATGCGCCGGACAACCTGTCGGTCCTGCGCAAGTTGATGGTCGAGCAGGGTTACCAAACGTATGTCGCCAATTCCGGCGAGCGCGGGCTGGAAATCGCACGCCGCGTGCATCCGCACCTGATCCTGCTGGACGTGATCATGCCCGGCATGGACGGCTTTGAAACCTGCCGCCAGCTCAAGTCCCACCCTGCCACCGAAGATATCCCGGTGCTGTTCATGAGCGCCCGCAACGAGCAGGAAGACGTCGTCACCGGCTTCGAACTGGGCGCGGTCGACTACATCGGCAAGCCGCTGCGCATGGCCGAGGTGTGCGCACGCGTGCGCACCCAGCTCCAGATCCGCTTCGCCACCGAAACGCAGCAGGAACAGTCGGAACGCCTGCGCACCATCGTCAACAACATGGCCGAGGGCCTGCTGATTATTGAAGCCGATGGGCGCATCCAGTTCACCAACCCGGCCTGCGACCAGTACCTTGGCTACATGTCGCACGAACTGGCGGGCAAGTCGATTTCCGACCTGCTCAACCCGCTCGTGGCAAGCGAATACCTCGACTACTTCGCGCGCTACGCCGCCAATCCCGAAGCGGCGCACAGCCACGGCACGCGCGAAGTGATCATCCGCCACCGCACCGGAAAATCCGTGTGCATGGACCTGACGCTGACGCCGATGTTCCTGCGCCAGCCGCTGTTCATCGGCCTGCTGCACGACATTACGCACCACAAGCTGTCGGAAGACGCGCTGCAGCGCGCCGCCATGATCGACCCGCTGACCAAGATCGCCAACCGGCGCCACTTCGACTCCTTCCTGGAAAAGGAATGGCAGCGCGCCATGCGCACTGGCGCTCCGCTGTCGCTGGTGGTGCTCGACGTCGACCACTTCAAGCTGTACAACGACACGCTGGGCCACGCCCAGGGCGACGTCTGCCTGCAGCAGGTGGCGCAGGCGATCAGCGCCCACGCCCTGCGCGTGACCGACCTGGCCGCACGCTACGGCGGCGAAGAATTCGTGCTGCTGTTCGCCGAAACGGACGCCGATTCCGCCTACCAGATGGCCGAATCGATCCGAACCCACGTCGAATCGCTGCACATCCCGCACCCGCGTTCGGCCACGTCGCCCCATATCACGGTGAGCATTGGCGTGGCCACGCTATGCCCTACGCCGACGGACAACATCGAATCCCTGTTCGTCGCCGCCGACCGCGCCATGTACGCCGCCAAAGAGGACGGCCGCAACCAGGTCCGCGCCACGCGCCCGCCCACCACCGCCATCGAAGCCGCCCGCGCCGCGCTCGCCAAACGCTAATTCAATTCGGCGGCAGGAAAAAGGGGACGTACCCCTTTTTTGCTGCGCGAAAAAGGGGTACGTCCCCTTTTTCCGTCCCCTTTTTCCGCCGGAGCTGACCCCGAATTGCTCGACTTTGTCTTTTATAGCTTCTCGGGATAGCCCGTGATTTTGGCGATTTCGGCGTACATCGGTTGCAGGCGCTGGTACATCTTCAGGTAGACGCGGTGGTAGAGCTGGTCGTATGTCTTGCGGTGCGCGGGATCGGGCTGGAACACGCGGCCTTTGCGGGTCATGGCGTTGATGGCGGCGTTGAAGTCCTTGTGCAGTCCCAGGCCGGCTGCAATGGCGATCGCTGCACCCAGCCCGCTGGTTTCGTAGACGTGGGCGCGCGCGGCGGGCAGGCCGAAGATGTCGGCCGTCAGCTGCATCGCTGCGTCGCTTTGCGAGCCGCCGCCTGCCACGCGCAGCTCCGTGATCTGGGTACCGCTGCGCTTTTCAATGCGTTCCCGGCCCTCGCGCAGGGCGTAGGCCAGGCCTTCCAGGATGGCGCGGTACATGTGGGCGCGCGTGTGCACGTCGCCGAAGCCGATCATGGCGCCTTTGGCTTCCGGTCCGGGTACTTTGATGCCGGGACTCCAGTACGGCTGCAGCATCAGGCCCATCGAGCCGGGCGGCACTTCGTTCACGAGGCGGTCGAACAGCGCTTCCGGCGCCATGCCCTGCTCCACCGCCGCCGATTGTTCAAGGTGGCCAAATTGCTCCTTGAACCAGTTCACCATCCAGTAGCCGCGGAAGATCTGCACCTCCGTGCTGTAGGCGCCGGGTATGGCGGCGGGATACGGCGGGATGAAGGGCGTGACTTCAACGTATTTGCTGGTCGTGGTGTTGATGGTGGCCGTGGTGCCGTAGCTCAGGCAGCCGATGTGCGGCTCGAGTCCACCGGCGCCGATCACTTCACAGGCCTTGTCGGCAGCAGCGGCGACCAGGGGTACGCCTTGCGGAATGCCGGTGGCGGCCGATGCGGCGGCGCTGATTTCGCCGATCACAGCGCCCGGCTGCACCAGCTCGGGCAACTGGTCGGGGCGCACGGCCAGGGCTTGCCATTTCCAGTCACGCGCGCCGGCCCAGGCGTGGCGCTTGTAGTCGAACGGCATGTAGGCGACCTGCGAGCCGATCGAGTCGGCGAAGCGTCCGCTCAGGCAGTGATTCAGGTAGCCGGAAAGCAGCAGGAACTTGTGCGTGCGCTCCCACAGGCCGGGCTGGTGGGCTTTGATCCAGTTCACTTCAGCTTCGCGGCGGAAGTAGTCGATCGTGCCGTCCACGCCTGCCAGCTTGAAGGCGGCCTTCCATAAGGTGCTGATGGGCGGCACTTCTTCGGTGCGGCGCTGGTCGAGCCAGGTGATGGCGGCGCGCAGCGGCTTGCCGTCGCTGTCGACGGCGACCACGGTGCCGCGCTGGGTGGTGACGGCCACGCCGGCGATGGCGCTGCGCGGAATGTCGGTGACGGTCCACAGGCGCTGGCAGGCCGCGCAGACGGCGTCCCAGTAGCCTTCGGCCTTGTGCTCGGCCCATCCGGGCTGCTCGGAATAGTACGCGGGCAGCAAGTGCACCTGGGTCTTGGCGACCAGCTTGCCCTGCAGGTCGAACAGCAGCGCGCGTACGCTTTGCGTGCCGTTGTCGATCGAGAGAAGGTATTTGCTCATGCGCGTGCTTTCGGCAGGCTGTAGTTTGATCGGCATAATGCCAGATATGCCGCTTCTTCGGCAGCCCAGCGTTGGTCGTCCCAGGCAAGTTCGCTCTGGCAGATGGCGCGCACGCGGGACAGTACGGCGGCTCCGCCTTGCGCCAGCTGGATGCCCAGGCGGCTGCGGCGCAGCATCAGGTCTTCCAGGCGCTGCACGGATTCGTGGCGGGCGGCCCAGCGCAGCTGCGCCCACAGGGTTTCGGTGCCGGGGATTTCTTCCAGCTCGCCGTCCCGCGCGGCGGCGGCCAGCGCGGCGGCTTGCGCGCCATAACGGCCCTGCAGTCGCCGGGCATGGCCCGGTGCCAGGCGCGGCGCGCGCGCCGCGGCCGCTGCCGGCGCAACCACAGGCGACGGCGCGAAGATGGCGCGCGGGCCCAGGTCGGCCTGCCAATGCGGCAGTTGCAGCGCTGCGTGGCGCAGCACGTCCAAAGCGATGGCGCGGAAGGTGGTCAGCTTGCCGCCGGTGACGGAGATTAGGCCTTCCCGCTGCCACAGCACATGGTCGCGCGCTTCCTTCGACGGATCGGCCTTGCCGGTGTCGATCACCGGGCGCACGCCGGCGTAGGTCGCCAGCACGTCATCCTCACACAATGCCAGCGTTGGGAACTGGTCGTGCAGGGCATGCATCAGGTAGTCGGTTTCTTCCTGCGTGATGGCGGCTTCGTGCTGCAGGTCGGCGCTGTGGTCGACGTCCGTTGTGCCGACGATGGTGACGCCTTCCCATGGAAATGCAAACACGGGGCGGCCGTCGCGCGGGTGCATCAGGCTGATCGCCTGGGCCAGCGGCAGGCGCCAGGCGGGCAGCACCAGATGGCTGCCGCGCAGTGGGCGCAAGCGCGCAGCGGGTTTGTCGTGCAGGCGGTCGGCCCAGGCGCCGGTGGCGTTGACCACCAGCCTGGCACGCACCTGGTGCACGCCGCCGTTTACCGCGCAACGCACCTCTGCGCCGCAAACGCGGCCATCGTCGTCGCGCATGAGGGACTGCACTGCGCAGTAATTCATAGCCACGCCGCCGTGAAATTGCGCTTCATGCAGCACACGCAGGACCAGGCGGGCGTCGTCTGTCTTCGCGTCCTGGTAGCAGATGCCGCCTTGCAGTCCTTCGGTTCGGATGCGCGGCGCCATGGCGAGGAAATCCTGAGCGCTGAAATAGTGGCGGGCGTGCTGGCCCGCCATGCGGTCGTAAATCGCCAGGCCAAGCAGGAAGGCGCGCTTGCCCGGCTTGCGGCCTTCGTAGTCACCGAAGGCAAAGCTTTGCGGCTCGACCAGGCCGGGAGCGTCGCGCAGCAAGGCGTCGCGTTCGTGCACGGATTCGCGGGTCAGGGCGAACTGCCCTTCCTTCAGGTAGCGCAGGCCGCCGTGGACCAGCTTGGAGGAACGGCTAGAGGTGCCCCAGGCGAAGTCGCGCTGCTCGACCAGCAGCGCTTTCAGGCCGCGCCGCGAGGCTTCCAGCAGGATGCCGGCGCCGGTGATGCCGCCGCCGACCACCAGCAGGTCCCATTCGCGCGCCAGCAGGCCGGCCATCTTCGCGCGGCCGCCTGGCATCCAGTGTGCCGCCGTCATGCCGCCTGCCCCGCCGGCAGCAGCTTGCCCGGGTTCATGATGCCCTGCGGGTCAAAGTGCGAGAACAGGGCCTGCATGGCCGCCATGCCGGCCGCGCCTTTTTCGGCAGCAAGGTAAGGCGCGTGGTCGCTGCCCACGCCGTGCTGGTGGCTGATGGTGCCGCCGTTGTCGACGATGGCCATGCTGACGGCGTGCTTGAGCGCCCGCCAGCGCGCGATATCGGTCTCGTAGTCGCCGCCCAGGCGGTAGACGAAGGTGGTGTACACGCTGGCGCCCTGCGCGTACAGGTGCGACAGGTGGGTATAAGTGTGCACCTTCTCGCCCATCCCGCCCAGCACGCCGGTGGCCGCCGCCTCGACCGCCTGCATCATCAGCGCCACGCGCGGCCAGTCGACCGCCGTTTCCACCGTGTCGATCACGTAGCCGTGCTGCCAGGCCGCGTTGCGCAGGTAGACGTTGCGGAAGCGCCCTTCCTTCCACTTGTCGCCCATGCGCCGGCCCACGTGCACGCCCTTGAAGCGGCGGCAGGTGGCGATGGCGCTGCGCAGCGCGGCGCGCGCCTGGCCGCGCGGGCCGCTGGCCCCGATCATCAGCATGCACTTGCCTTCGCCGCAGCCGCGCAGTTTCAGCCAGCCTTCCAGCAGGCCAATCAGGCGCTTGTGGCCGGCCAGCGCCAGCATGGTCACGGTTTCCAATGGGTTCGACAGGCGCAGCATCGACAGCCCGCCGCGCGCCTGGGCCAGCGTGCGCACGGCAGCTTCGGCGCTTTCCCAGTCCGGGAAGAACACGGCGTGGAAGGCTTCATATTCCGGCAGCGGGCTGACGCGCACCGTGGCCTCGGTCAGGATGCCCATGCGCCCTTCCGACCCGAGCACGATCTCGCGCAAATCGGTGCCGGCGGCCGATGCGGGGAAGGTCGGGATGTCGAGCCGCCCTTGCGGCGTCTCCACCACGCCGCCGGCGAACAACTGTTCGATGCGGCCATAGCGCAGCGATTGCTGGCCGGAGGAGCGCGTGACCACCCAGCCGCCCAGCGTGGAGTATTCGAACGATTGCGGGAAATGGCCCAGCATATAGCCGTGCGCCCGCAGTTGCGCCTCCAGGTCCGGCCCCAGCACGCCCGCGCCGAACGTGGCGAGCTGCGATTGCGTATCCAGGTAATGCAGGCGTCCCATGCGCGTCATGTTCACCGCCAGCACAGGCTTGCCGCCGGCGGGCGCCGTCAGGTGGCCGGCCACGCTGGTACCGCCGCCCTGCGGGATCAGCGACACGCCGTTGCGCTGGGCATAGTCGATCAGTTCGCGCACCTGCTGCGCGCTTTCCGGGAAGGCCACGCCGTCCGGCGCGCTGCCGATGCGGCCGTAACGCAGCTTGAGCCAGTCCGGCAGGCTCTGGCCGAGCGCATGGCGCAGGCGGGTCGCCGGCGCCGTATCGATCAATGCGTGCTGCGGCAGGCGCGATGGCGCGAGCGAAGCGCAGGCGGCGTCAAAGCTGGCATCCTGCACCGGCTTGCCTGGGCCGATCCGGCCGGCCAGGAAGGCCAGCGCATCGTCATGCAGCGGATACTCGAATGTTTCTTCGCCCCAACCGTTCCAACGTTTCATGTGCAATCCCTTGTTATACTTTACTCAAGAAAGCTTAAACCATCGCCCCCTGACAGTATTGCGTTTTCATGCCAGCAGACTTGCTCGATCATGCCAAATCCGCCCGCGTTGCGGGCTCCTACCTGCAACCCATGCTGGAGGCGGCGGCCGCTCGCGGGGTGACGGCGCAAGCCCTGGAGCAGGCAGCCGGCCTGCCCGCCGGCACGCTGGAACCGCTGCCGGAGGCCCTGCCGGCCGACACCTACGTCAGGCTGCTCGACACCGCCGCACAATTGACCGGTGACCCTCACTTCGGCCTGCACGTGGGAGAACGCGTCAAGCTGGGCACCTACACCGTGTACGGCCTGATCCTGCTGAGCTGCCGCGATTTCGGCCAGGCCTTCGAGCAAACCATGCGCTACGAGCAGCTGGCGCACGACCTGGGGCGCTCCACGCTGCAAATCCACGGTGCGCTGGCCGACTACACCTGGCATTCGAATTACCCGCCACGCTGCCGCCACCTGGTCGACAGCGTATTCGCCGGCATCCGCGTGTTCGGCAACTGGCTGGCCGGCGCCACGCTGCCGCCGGCCGAACTGTCGCTCATGCACGACGGCGGCGATCCGGCGGGCCACACCGAATACATGCGCGTATTCGGCGCCCTGCCCCGCTTCAAGGCCACGGCCAATGTGGCGCAGTTTGAAGCCGCGCTGCTGGCGTGGCCGGTGCCCAATGCGGACGTGAGCCTGTATCCTGTGCTGCAGCAGCATGCCGAACAGCTTCTCAAGCAGCGCACCGCGCCGGGCGCCGCCGGCATTGCGGCCCAGGTGCGGGAAGCCATCGTGCAGCGCCTTGCGCAAGGCCAGGTACGCGTAGCCAGCGTAGCCGACGACCTGGGCCTGGCGCCGCGCACCCTGCAGCGCAAACTGGCCGATGCGGGCGCCAGCTTCCAGCAGGTATTGGACGAGGCGCGCTTTGCGCTGGCGCGCGACTACCTGCGCCAGCCCGGCCTGTCCCTGGTCGATATCGCCTTCCTGCTCGGCTACCAGGAGCAAAGCGCCTTCACCCATGCCTTCCGCGAGTGGTCGGGCATGAATCCTGGGGCATGGCGGGCCGCCGGTCGCTGAGCGTCAGATTTCCGTGCCGTGCACGCGGATGAAGGGGCCGATGCAGCTGCCCATATCGCGCTTCTGGCACATGAGGAACATATTGTTCGAGGGGTGGAAGACGATGAAGGCCTGGATCACGTGGCCTACTTCGGTCACCTCGCCGGTACAGTCTTTTTTGCCGTTGTCCTTGACGATCTTGTCGTTGGAACGGTAAAAACCGTCGCCGTCCGGCTGGTCGTCGATATCGAATTCGGTCTCCGCTATCTCGGCAGCGCTGGTGATCAGGGCCGTGCCGTCGGCGCTGATGCGGTACATCTCATGGCAGGAGCCATCCGGCAATTCAAAGCGCCAGGTGCCGACAATGGGATGGTCGGTGCGCACGGGAGCGGCCAGCACGCTTTGGGCAGCCAGCAGGGCTGCGGCGAACGACAGGATTGGTTTCATGGCAGCCCCCGGCCGAGTGTTTGACTCCAGTATAGACCTGTTGGCGCACTTGCACTTTCCTGTTGCCGCCGCCGGCAGCGCTCACTTTTCGGCGGCCGCCTTGAGTTGCGCCAGTCCCTTTTCGAAGTCCTTGCCGACCATCTTGTCCATGCTGTAGAACATGCCCATCAGCTTGGTGATGAACTGGCTCGGCCCCGACATGGTCCAGGTGACCAGCGTGGCGTCGCCTTGCGGCTGCAGCACGAATTCGGTGCGGTTGGAGGAGGCAAAAGGCGCGATGAAGTCAAGCTTGATGTCCAGTCGCGTTGGCGCGCTGCCGACGATCTCCATGCGCCCCTGCCCGACCTCGTCGTTGCCGCTCCAGGAATAGATGGCGCCCCTGCCGCTGGCAGCGCCTGCGAAGCTACGCTGCATATTCGGGTCCAGCTTTTCCCACGGCGACCAGGCCGGCCACTGGTGGAAATCGTCAAGGTAAGCCATGATCTTTGCCGGCGGCGCCTTGATGGTGGCGCTGCGCTGCACCTTGAAACTGTCGGGCTGCGCCAAGGCCAGGCCGAGAATCACGACAATGACCAGGATCAGCGCTATCGATACTTTTTTCAGCATGCTCGCCTCATGAAATATTGGTATGCAAACAAGGCTATCACAGCTGGCGCGGGCGTAAAAGCAGGGGCAAGGCGCTCGGCGTCATGGTGAAGGTGAACATCTCTTGCACCGGCGCCGCATCCGGCAGCGCATGAATGGTAAAACTGCGCATCAGCATCGACATGACCATGCGGATCTCGCTCATGGCCAGGTAGCGCCCGGGGCAGAAACGCGGCCCGCCGCCGAAGGGGAGCATCTTGCGGGCCGGATCGTCGAGCCGTTGCCTCATCACGGGATCGAGCCAGCGTTCCGGGCGGAATTCGGCGCCGTCTTGCAGCGGCACCTCGAGTGCGAAGGAGTGCCGCAGCAGCATGAAGACCACGACGCCGGCCGGCACCTGCACGCCGTTCAGCGCCACATCGTCGACCGCCTCCGCGCCCATCAGGGGCGCCACCGGCTTGAGGCGCATGGCTTCCTGCACGCAGGCATCAAGGAAGGGCATCTGCTCCAGGCCTGGAGCGGCGTCGGCCTCCTGCGCCAGGCGCGCCGCCGCTTGCGGATGTTGCGACAGCAGGTGCAGCAGCCAGGCGATGGTGTTGGCGGTCGTGTCCTCGCCGGCGAACACCATGGTAATGGCATTGGCCTGCACCACCTGGTCGCTGACGCCCGAATCGGGCAGGTCGCATGCCGCCAGCATGGCTTCCAGCAGGTTGCCTGGTTTGTCGAACAGTGCAGGATTGGCCGCCATGCGGGCGCGCGCATCGGCGATAAAGCCGTTCACGGCGGCGCGGATGCGCAGGCCGGCGGCATCGGTGGCGCGGTCGACCGGCAACTTGAGCTTGCGCCAATAGGTGACCGGCGCCACCACGCGGCGCGCCACCTGGCCGAAGACGAACTCGATATCCTGCTGCAGGGGATTGTCCTCGTTTTCCAGCATGTCCTGGTCCTGGCCCATGGCCATGCCGATCGCGACGTCGAGGGCAAAGGCTTTCAGGTCGCGCAGCAGGCGCTGCGGCTGGCCCGCCTCGGCCGCCGCCAGCCAGCGCCTGCGCAGGCGCTGCGTCATGGCCTCCAGGGTGGGATGGAAGCGGTTGATCACCTCCGGCGTCAGTGCCCGCATCACCATCTTGCGCTGGCGGCGCCACTCCTCGCCCTCGGCCGAGAATACGCCGCGCGCCGCGGCTTCTTCCAGGATGCCGGCGATGCGGCTGGTGCGCCGCCACTGGTCCGGGCGGTCATGCAGGATCTGGGCGATGTCGGCGCGCCGGCTGGTGACGATGAAGCGCCGGTCCAGCATGCGGAAGCGGTAGACCGGGCCATGCTCGCGCGCCCATTGCTCCAGCGTCTGGTGGAAATGCGCCGAGTCGAGCCCGATATTGCCTACCAGCGGCAAGCCGCTGGGGCCAGGCAGGTGTTCCATGTGAACCTCCGTCAGAAACCGCACTCCTTCAGGTAATCGATGAACAGCCGCAGGCGCGCCGGCGTGAACTGGCGCGACGGCCGCACGGCGAACAGGCCGAAGGGCTCGGGGCTGGCCTCGGCCAGCAGCTGCACCAGCCTGCCGTCGGCCAGGGCCGGCGCCAGCACGAATTCCGGCAGCAGCACGATGCCCATGCCCTGTACCGCGCATTCGGCCAGCGCCTCGGCGTTATTGGCCGCCAGCGGCACCTTCAGGTCAAGCTGCTCGCCGGGATCGCCGATCAGCCGCCCCCATTCCTCGCGCACGCTGAGCAGACTGTAATTTAACACCGAGTGGCCGCGCAGCCCCGCCAAAGTCTTCGGCTTGCCGGCGCGCCGCAGGTAGGACGGCGCGGCAGCGAACACCCGCCCCACCGTGCCGATGCGCGTGGCCACCAGAGAAGAATCGCGCAGGAAGCCGATGCGCAGGGCTACGTCGATCGATTCCGCATGCAGGTCCGTGGTGCGGTCTTCCAGCAGCAGCTGCACCTTCAGCTCCGGATGGCGCTTCATGAAGGCCGGCAGCACCGGCGCCACCTTCTGGATGCCGAAGCTGAGGGGAGCCGCCACGCGCAGCGTGCCGCTGGCCGTGTCCTGCCCCTGGCGCACGCGGTCGTGCGCTTCGTCGAGCAGCTGGAAGACGGCCTGGGCGTCGGCGTAGAAGGCCCGGCCGGCATCGGTGATGTCGTTGCGGCGCGTGGTACGGGTGATCAGCTGGCTGCCCAGTGCCGTTTCCAGGGTCGCGATGCGGCGGCTGATGGCCGCCGTGCTCACCTCCAGCTGCTCCGCGGCCCGCACAAAGCTGCCGCTTTCCACCACCGTGATGAAGGCGCGCAGGTCGGTCAGGTCGTATTGTTCCATTTTGCGTAAATATCATTTGCGTGGCCGCTAGTTTATTACGCAATCCGGATTTATTAAAGTTCACTCCATCGCAACCCCACAACAAAGGAGCACACCATGAACTTCAAATCCCTGATCAAAGCCGCCCTGCCAGTCATCCTCGCCTTCAGCGCCAGCGCCCACGCCGCGCCGCCGGCCGAGCAGCTGCTGACCCCGACCAACCACACCCTGCTGCTGATCGACCACCAGCCGCAAATGGCCTTCGCCACCCGCTCCATCGATATCGCCGAATTGCGCAACAACGTCACCGGCCTGGCCAAGGCGGCCAAGACCTTCAAGGTGCCGACCATCCTGACCACCGTTGCCGCCAAGTCCTTCAGCGGGCCGATCTTCCCTGAACTTCAGGCGGTTTTCCCCGAGCAGACCCCGATCGACCGCACCACCATGAATACCTGGGAAGACCAGCGCGTGGTCGACGCGGTGCAAAAGACCGGCCACAAGAAAGTCGTGATGGCGGCGCTGTGGACCGAGGTATGCCTGGTGCAGCCTGCGCTGTCGGCGATGGACCAGGGTTACCAGGTCTACATCGTGACCGACGCTTCAGGCGGCGTCTCCAAGGAAGCGCATGACATGGCCGTGCAACGCCTGGTGCAAGCAGGCGCCCGTCCGATCACCTGGCTGCAATACATGCTGGAACTGCAGCGCGACTGGGCACGCGGCGAGACCTACGCTCCTGTGATGAAGATCGCCTCTGAACACGGCGGCGGCTACGGCCTGGGCATCGTCTACGCCAAGGAAATGTTCAACGCCAGGGAAGGCAAGAAGTAATCATGCGCCTGGCACGCGCCCTGCTGGCAGCCTGCGGGCTGCTGGCCGCCTCCGCGGCCGATGCGCAAAGCACCGGCCGCGAAGTGTATGAATCGGTATGCATCGCCTGCCACGCCGCCGAAAATGTGATGGTCAGCTCGCCGAAGCTAGGCGAACGCAAGGAGTGGCGGCAACGCATGGAACGCGCCGGCGGCATCGATGGCCTGGTGCGCAACGCGATGCAAGGGGTGGGCGCGATGCCCGCCCGCGGCGGAAAGCCCGGGCTGGACGCCGCGCAGCTTAAAGCCGCTATCCGCTACATGATGCAGGCGGATTGACCCGGCTCCATTCGCACCAGCCGCCGTCGTACACGCTGATGCGCTCCCAGTCCATCAACCAGGCATAGAAGAATGCCAGCGAAGCCCGCCAGCCGGTGCCGCAGTAGAAAGCGGTGCGCTGGCCGGGCTCGATCCCCGCCTGGCGCCATAGCGCGCTGATGTCGGCGGAAGGCTTCATCGTTCCGTCGGCATGCTGGTATTCGCTCATGCTGTGCACGTCGCCGTCGTTGCCGGCGCGGCCCCAGCGAGCTCCGGGGATGTCGCCGCGCGCATCGATATAGCTGTAGCCGGACGTAGCGCCGACGTGCTCCTGCCAGGTACGGATGCTGACCAGGGCGCCGTCCGGCTGCAGCAGCAGTTCGCGCGCCTGGGCGGTGTCGATCAGGTAGTCGGGACGCGCCGGGAAGGCGGCGCCGAAGCCGGCGGCCGCTTGCGGCGCGGGGCCCGGCCCTTCCTCCAGCGCCTGGCCGGCGCGCAGCCAGCCATCCAGGCCGCCATCGAGAAGGCGCACGTCGGCCACGCCGGCGTACAGCATCAGGTGGGCGGCGCGGGCGGCAGCCAGCGAACTGCGGCCGCAAAGAATGACGGTGGTGTCGTGGCGGATGCCGTTTTCCAGCAGCAGCGCCAGCAAGGCGTCGTCGGACACCTTGTTCCACAGCGGCTGGCGCTCGAGGCGGTTGGTATCGATGTAGCCGGCGCCCGGAATATGGCCGCGCTCGAAGGCGGCGAAGCTGTCGCAGCCTACTTCAAACAAGCGCCACGCTCCGCCCGGCGCCGCCAGCACGGGCACGCCTGCGAGCAGGCGCGCCAGCCAGGCGGGCGACGGCAACTGGCGCCAGCGCGCCAGGTCGGAACGAAAACCATGCATTTACGACAACTCAAAATCAGGAACCAGCCGGGAGTTTACCAGTTCCGGCAGGCGCCTCCGCCTTTGCATCGGGCTTGGCGTCCGGCTTCACTTCAGCCTTTTCCTCGGCCGGATGCAGCACCACCTGCACATAATTATTGAAATCGAAATAGCGCTTGGCGGCGGCCTGCACGTCCGCTGCCGTCAGGCTGGCGATCATGTCGTTCTGGCGCAGCAGCAGTTTCGGGTCGGTCTTGTTCACCACCGACGCCTGCAAGCCGGCCAGCCACCAGCCGTTCTCGCGCAGGGCCTTGCGGTAATTGGTAGCCCAGTTCTCCTTCACCTTGGCCAGGTCGGCCGGCTCCGGGCCCTTATCCTGCAGCTTGCGCACTTCGGCGAAGGTGGCTTCAATTGCCTTGTCCACGTTCTCCGGGGCGGTCGGCAAGCCGATGTTGATGGTGTAATTGCCGTATGGATGACGTGCCATGCCGCCGGTGATGCTGGAGGTATAGACCAGCCCGCGCTGCTCGCGCAAGGCTTCGGTCACCTTGATCTGCATGATCTCGATCAGGGCGCGCAGGCGCATTTGCTCCATCTCGTCAACCTTGGCCACGCCGGTGAAGGCAATGTCGACCTGGCTCTTTTGTTCGCGACCACGGCGCACTTCCTTCTTCACGACGCCGCGCACGGGACGCACATTGCGGTCCTTGTAGGCCGTCGGAATTTTCGCCGCCGGCATGCCGCCAATATAGGTGGCGATCAGCGGCTTGATTTTCGCCGGTTCGAAGCTGCCGACGAAGATGAAGGTCATGCCGTAGGCACTGGACAAGCGCTCCTTGTGCAGCTCCATCACGCGCTCCAGCCGGATGCCATCCAGCTCCTCGGGACGCGGCGTCAATCCCACGCGCGGATGATTGCCGAACAAGGTGGTGCGCATGGTATCGGTCAGCACGGCCTCCGGACGCGCCAGGGCATTGCGCGCCTGCTCCTGCTGCTTGTCGATGAATACATCGAACAGCGCGCGATCCTGGCGCGGCTGCGTCATTTGCAGGTAGGCCAGCTGCAGCATGGTCTCCACATCCGCGTTGCTGGAGCCGCCGCCATAGCCCTCGGTCACGTTGCCGATGGCATAGGCCAAGCGCACGCTGCGGCCGGCCAGGATCTTCTGCAGGTCCAGCGGCGCATAATCCTTGACGCCCATGCTGGCCAGGATCGCGTTGGCGTAGCGCGCGTTGACGATGTCCCCCTCCTCCGCCAGCGACTGGCCGCCGAAGCGGGTCGACGCCATCAGCACCTGGTCGTTCTTGAAATCGGTCGGCTTGAGCAAAACCCGCGCGCCGTTCGACAGCAGCAGCTCGGTCACGCCCAGTACCTTGTCCTCGCCCTCTTTGACGATGCGGCCGGGCTTGGGCGGCTGCGCCATCAGGCTGGCCGCCAGCGCCTTCTCCTGGCGCGCGGCCACGGTAGCTTTTTCCGCTTCCTCCACGGTGGCCAGCATCTGCTTCGCATCCGGCACCACGGTGCCCGACTTGTCGTTGCCCATGAAGATGACCAGCTTCTTTTGCCCCACCGGAATGGCGCTGCGAACCTGGGCATTGACTTCGTCGAGCGTTATCCCCGGCAGCAGCTCCTTGTGGTAGTTGTATTCGTTCTCGATGCCCGGCATCGATTCGCCATCGAGGAAATGGCGCGTGTATTCGCTCACGTGCACCGCCGACTCTGTCTTGTCACGCTCGTTGTACAAGGTCTCGACCAAGCGCGCCGTGCTCTTTTTCGCGCGCTCCAGCTCCGCAGCGCTGAAACCGAACTGGCGGGCGCGCTCGCCCTCTTCCACCACGGCGCGGATGGCCGGCAGCGCGCCGGCTTTGCCCACCACCGCGCTGGAAACGAAGGAGCGGTAGCCATGCACCGCCTTGGCCATATTGCTATAGCCCTGCAGGAAAGGCGGGTTGCTTTGCTGCGACAGCTCCGCGATGCGCTGGCTCAGCATCGCCGCCGACAGCTGCTCCACGATTTTTTCGCGGTACTCGCCGATCGTCGTCGACTCACGGCTCTGCAGGAAGGGATAGCGGATCGTCACCAGGTTGGACGGCGATTCGCGGTCGGTCACCACCAGCGCTTCCGACTCCTTGCGTTCGGGGATGTCGGCGTAAATGCGCGACCGCGGCTTGGCCGGGTTCACCAGGTGCGAAAAATGGCTGGCTACCAGGCGCTCCGCTTCCTGCGGGTCGATGTCGCCCACTACCATCACGGCCATCAGGTCCGGGCGGTACCAGTCCTTGTAGAAGCGGCGGATCGCCTCCGGCTTGAAGTTCTTGAGGATTTCCTCCTTGCCGATCGGCAGGCGGCGCGCGTACAGCGAGCCGTTGAACATCTTCGGCAGCAGTACCTTGTTCATGCGGTCGGCCGCGCCTTTGCCCAGGCGCAGTTCTTCCAGCACGATACCGCGCTCACTGTCGATGTCGGCGTCGTTGAAGGTCACGCCCTGGGCCCAGTCCTCCAGGACCAGCAAGCCCTTGTCCAGGTTTTCCTTCTTGTCGACCGGGATCGGCAGCATGTACACGGTTTCATCGAAACTGGTGTAGGCGTTCAGGTCGGCGCCGAACTTCACACCCACCGACTGCAGCCAGGACACCAGCTCATGGCGCTTGAAGTGGGTCGAACCGTTGAAGGCCATGTGCTCGGTGAAGTGGGCCAGGCCAAGCTGGTCCTCGTCCTCCAGCACAGAACCGGCGCGCACCACCAGGCGCAACTCCACGCGCTTTTCCGGACGATGATTTTGCCGGATGTAGTACGTCAGGCCGTTCGGGAGCTTGCCCACCCTGACCTGCGGGTCAATCGGCAAAACGGTAGCCGGATCGGGTGCGCCGGAAGCCGCGAAAGAGCAGCAAACCAGGGCCGCTGCGAGGAGCAATTTTAGTAGTTTCATAACATAGTACGATACACCATACGCCATCCTTAATGCTAGTATGCCAACCATGAACGCGCACCGCTCCGCAATCGCATGGCTTAACAGCTGGTGGCAGCTGCTGCAATTCGCCGCCCTGCTGCTGACGCGCGCCCTGGCCCCTTCCAGCTACCGGCGCGACAACCGGCGCATGCTGTCCGAACAAATCGTGATCGCCACCACGGTCAACCTGGTCTGGTTTTCCGTGCTGTGCGCCCTGATCAGCCTTATCATCATCCGCATCGTAGTGGTCACCTCGGCCAGTTACGGCCTGTCGCGCTATGCGCTGGAAATGGTGGTGCGGGTGCTGGTGCTGGAACTGGTGCCGCTGACGGCCGCCCTGTTCGTGGCCCTGCGCACCACGCTGCCGGCCGGGGTCGAATTCACACAGCAAAGG
The DNA here is from genome assembly GCA_039593355.1 of Pseudoduganella sp. GTDB lineage: Bacteria > Pseudomonadota > Gammaproteobacteria > Burkholderiales > Burkholderiaceae_D > Rugamonas. Next base: position 77,089 of record JBCNPK010000006.1, on the reverse strand, counting down.
CTGGCCGGCAATGCGCCTGACGCGCGCGCCGCCCTGCGCACCCAGTTCTACCCGCGCGCCGCCGCCGGGGTGTTCGCGGTGTGGATGCTGGCCGCGGTCAGCTGCCTGCTGACCCTGGTGCTGGCCTACCTCGTGATGTATGGCTTCACGCCCTGGGCACTGCCCGGCTACACGCGCGTGGTGGGACAGATTTTCAATCCCGCCGTATGCCTGATCCTGGCGCTGAAAGTGGTGTTTTTCAGCCTGGCGGTGGCGGTGATTCCGCTGGCCTCCTCCTATTACGGCAGCGTCCCCGGCGCGCTGATGCGGCGCATCGGCGTGGCGCACGGGCTGGCCGACATGGTGCGCATGTTTTCCGTGATCCTGGTGGTGGAAGCGGCCTCCCTGATGGGCAATTACTATTGACGATATGAGCGAGACGACAAATCCTCCCGAACCTGCGCCGATCCACAACGCCGAAGCCAAGGCGGTCGCCCTGCTGGTGCTGCTGGCGGCCCTCATCCTGGGCGCGGTCCTGTACCTGATGTATGCGCGCGGCGCGTTCGAAGCCACGCAGCGCCTGGTGCTCACAGCCGATGACTCCGAAGGCGTAACGGTCGGCATGGACGTGACCTTTGCCGGCTTCCCGATCGGGCGCGTGCAGCGCATCGAGCTATCGCAGGAAGGCAAGGCCCGCATCCTGGTCGACGTGCCGAGCAAGGATGCGCACTGGCTGCGCACCAGCAGCGTCTTCACTCTGGAAAAAGGCCTGGTCGGCGGCGCCAAGCTGCGCGCCTTCACCGGCATCCCCTCCGACCCGCCGCTAGCGCCGGACTCCGAACGCGCGCTGCTGGTGGGCGACACCGCAGCCGAAATCCCCCGCCTGCTGCAATCGGCAAAGGACCTGCTGAACAACCTGGCGGCGCTGACGGCGGAAGACTCCGCACTTGGCAGCAGCTTGCGCAACGTGCAGGGCGTCACCGAAAAACTGAATGGCCCCGGCGGCGCGCTGGGCGTGCTGGCCGGCGAAGACCAGAAAGCGCGCGAACTGCTGCGCAACGCCAATTCCCTGGTCATCAAGGCCGACAGCCTGGTGGGCAATGCCGACAAGCGGGTGTTCGGCGACAAGGGCCTGGCCAACGATGCCCAGGCCGCGGTGCAGCAGTTGAACGCCCTGCTGACCGACGCCCGCAACACTCTGAAAAAACTCGACGCCGTGCTGGTGGAAGCGCAAGCCGTCGGCGCCAACACGCGCGCCGCCACCGAAGACCTGGGCGCGCTGCGCGCCGAAGTCGACGCCAACCTGCGCAAGGTCGAACAGATGATCAATGAATTGAACCGCAAATGGCCGTTCAAAGGCAGCAGCCAGCCGGAGATCAAACTTCCATGAACAAGACAGGAATCGCATTGGCCGCTGCGCTGCTCAGCGCCTGCGGCAGCAGCCCGCGCGTGCCGGACTGGCAGATGAATGCCGCCAGCGCCACCGAACGCGCCAGCTCCGCCTACCTTGAAGGCAAAACCGCCGTCGCCGACCGCGAGTTCGCGCTGGCGCGCAACCAGGTCGGCAGCACGGGCCAGCCCGCATACGCGATCCGCGTCGAACTGCTGCGCTGTGCCGTGCAGGTGGCCGCGCTGGTATTTGAAGACTGCGCCGGCTTCACGGCCCTGGCGCCCGACGCCAGTGCCGCCGACCTGGCCTATGCGCGCTACCTGTCCGGCAACGCCACGCCAGCCGACGCCGCCCTGCTGCCCGATGTGCAGCGCCCCGTGGCCGCAGCAGCCGGCGACAGCGCCGCCTCGGCAGCCGCAGCCGCCATCAGCGACCCGCTATCACGGTTGGTGGCCGCCGGCGCCCTGCTGCGCGCCAACCGCGCCACGCCGGAAGTGATCAAGATGGCGATCGACACCGCCTCCGCGCAAGGCTGGCGGCGCGGCGTGCTGGCCTGGCTCAACGTCCAGCTCAAGCGCGCCGAACAAGCCGGCGACGAAGCCGAAGCCGCCCGCCTGCGCCGCCGCATCCAGCTCGCCAGCGGATAAATTCGGGGTCAGCTCCGGCAATCGGACACGGGCCCAACAGTAGGCCGAGCCTACTGTTGGGCCCGTGTCCGATTGCCGGAGCTGACCCCGAATTTACTTCCCTGCGGCTTCGCGCAGCTTGTCTTTCTTGCTCTTGCGCTTGCCCTTGATGCCGCCCGTGCCGTCGCTGGCGCCGGGCGGGAGGGGCTTGGCGACCGTCGTCGGTTCGAAACCGGGGAGGCGTTCGCGCGGCACGCGTACGTTCTGGCGCTTTTCAATCAGGCGGAAGTGCTGCTCGGCGTCCGGCGTGATGAAGCTGACGGCCAGGCCGGAAGCGCCGGCGCGGCCGGTGCGGCCGATGCGGTGGGTGTAGTCGGCGGGTGAACGCGGCAGGTCGTAGTTGACCACCACCGGCAATTGGGCGATGTCGATGCCGCGCGCGGCGACGTCGGTGGCCACCAGCACTTTCAGCTTGCCTTCGCGGAAGTCGTTCAGCACCGAGGTGCGCGCGCCCTGGCTGAAATCGCCGTGGAAGGCTTCCGCCGCCACGCCGCCGCGCCGCAGCTTGTCCGCCACGTGCTCGGAGGCGTACTTGGTGGCGACGAACACCAGCACCTGGCGCCACTTCTCTTCCTTCAGCAGGATGCGCAGCAGCGAGGTGCGCTGCGCCTGGTCGACTTCAATGGCGCGCTGGGTGATGTCCGGAGTGTATTCCGTCACGTCCTGCGTGGCGACGCGCACCGGCTCGTGCAGCAGCTTTTCGGCCAGCGCCTGCACTGCCGGCGGGAAGGTGGCGGAGAAGAACAGGTTCTGGCGGCGTGCCGGCAGCAGCGCCAGGATGCGCGCGATTTCGTCGGCAAAGCCTATGTCGAGCAGCTTGTCCGCTTCGTCCAGCACCAGCACCGAAGTGGCGTCCAGCTTCAGCGCATTGTGCTCGACCAGGTCGAGCAGGCGGCCGGGAGTGGCGACCATGATATCGGTGCCGCCGCGCAGGGCCATCATCTGCGGATTGATCGATACGCCGCCAAAAGCGACCGATACCTTGACCGGTAGCGGCAGATGCGAGGCGAAGCCGCGCAGCGTTTCGCCGGCCTGCGCCGCCAGTTCGCGCGTTGGCGCCAGCACCAGGGCATGCAGCTTGCGCGCACCGCCCGCGGGCCGGCCGGCGGCCAGCAAGGCATTCAGCAGCGGCAGCGCGAACGCGGCAGTCTTGCCGGAACCGGTTTGCGCCTGTCCCAGTACGTCGGCGCCGCGCAGAGCTGGCGGAATGGCGGCGGTCTGGATGGCGGTGGGCGTGCTGTAGCCGGTCTCGGTGATGGCGTTGAGCAGTGCGGGCGCAAGGCCCAGGCTGGAAAATGTCATGGTGCGCTTCGATTGGATAAGCCGGCAGTATACCTCGCGCCGGATTTCATGCGACTATACGCTTGCTATCAATCTACCAACAGCACTTGAAGAATGATCAATTGGGACGCCCACTTCTGCCTGCCCCAGCATCCGCAGGCGGATTTTTCACCCCTCAGCCAGCTGCTTGCCGCTGGCGTGAACTACGTGTCGATCAATGTGGGCATGGACATGAACCCTGTATCGCAGGTGATGTCCGTCATCGCCGGCTACCGCGCCACCATCGCCGCCAATCCGGAGCGTTACCGCCTGGTGTCGGGCGTCGATGAAGTCGTCCAGGCCGCCGCCGACGGCGTGCTGGCCATCGGCTTCGACCTGGAAGGCGCGATGCCGCTGATGGAGCAACCGGAAATGGCCGCCGTCTACGCGCACCTGGGCGTGCGCCAGATGCACTTCGCCTACAACCGCAACAACAGCGTGGCCGACGGCTGCCACGACACGGCGCGCGGCCTCACGCCCCTGGGCCACAAGGTGCTGCAGGCGGTGAACGAGGCCGGCATCATCGTCGACTGCTCCCACACCGGCCGCCTGTGCAGCCTGGAGATCATGGCCGCTTCCAGCAAGCCGGTCGTATTCAGCCACGCCAACCCTTTCGGGCTGCTGCCGCACGGCCGCAATGTGACCGACGAACAGATCCAGGCTTGCGCCTCGACCGGCGGCGTGGTGTGCATCTCGGGCCTGTCCTGGTTCGTCGGCAGCGAACAGCCGACCGCGGCCGACGTGGCGCGCAATGTCGCTTATGTGGCGGACCTGGTGGGTACGGCGCACGTCGGCATCGGCCTGGATATCTGCATCAGCCAGAAAGACCTGGACGACACGCCTCCCGGCGACTTCGATCCGGCAAAGTGGTGGCCTGAGTCGGCCGGCTACCGCGCCGGCCGTGCGCCGGCCTACGTGCCGCCTAGCGCCTGGAAATCACTGCCGCTGGAATTGCGCAAGCTGGGCATGGCGCCCAACGAGATCGAGCAGGTCCTGGGCCGCAATATGCTGCGCGTGGCGCGCGCTACCTGGCTGTAACCGCCATCTTCAGGGCTTGACCGCCTCGCGCTGCAAGGCTGCGGCCTGGCGCAACCCTTCCTCGTTCAGGAAAGGCTGCAATGACCTGAAGGAGGCGGTGACAACGTCCATGCATGGTCCATTGCCGGCTTCGAATTCAATGCCGCCGGGCGCCAGACGCGGTCCGCCCCACGATTTGCTTTGCCCCCTGCAGTCCGGATCGCCGCCGTTGTCGCCGAAACGGTTAATTGCGCCGTTCAAGGCCTTCGATGGCGTGAATTCCTCCCCATGCCAAACGCCCGCGCGCGCATTGAACCAGCGCCAAAGATCCACTTTGGCCCCTGTCGAAAGGTCCCAGGTCTCGAACCACATGCTGATGCTCGACAGGCCATACCCTATCGGCCATTCCGTCTCGCGCAGCGACAGCCAGCGGTCCGACAGCCACACAACTTCCTCGGTTGACTCCGACAGGCCGTTCATGCGCGAGTCGCGAGTGCGCGCCAGGCGCTTGCGAAGCCGCTGCTGCAGTTCCCGGTTCACTGCCGCGCCATTGGCGCCGAAGCCAAGCAGCACCACCGCTTCCGGCTCGAAGCTTTTGTCCCCGCGTTTCTGAACCCGGGTGAAGAGTTTTTGGTAGCGATGCCGCCCGAAAGCCTGGACCGGCCCGGCCACCAGCTTGGCCGCATCGGCTACCGGCTTAAAGAAATACTCGGCTTCGCATAAGCTGGGAGCTTCGTCCAGCGGGACAGCCGAGCGCTTGAGCGCGATCGGCAAGCGCTTGCCGGCATCGGCATTCAGCCAGGTGCCGCGCAAAGTGTCGGCGCCTTCCGCCGCAAGTTGCCATTTTCCGCTCGGCTTATCGGTGGACTGGCCGCCTTCCATCCAACTGCCTTGTTCGCCATCGCTTTGATGCAGGGGGATGTCCTTGCCGTATCGGAGGTAGTAGTAGCGCGATTCTTCGCCGTCCTTGCCATCGAGGCAGACCCGTACCGGCATCTGCCCGATCGTTCCTTCCCAAATCCCACGCCATGCCTCTTGCGCGAAACAACTTCCCGCCACGGCCAGCAGCATTGCCGGCATCCACACCCCTGCCTTCATAGTTCTCCAAGTTCACATGCCGACGTCGCCGTAAGGCCCCGCCAGTACTACTACATACCCTTCCGGATCGCGCAGCCACAGTTCCCTATGCTGGGCATTGCTGTTTTCCTTCGGCCCTTCCAGCACGGTGGCACCGGCGGCCGCGGCGCGCTCCACTGCGTCGTCGAAATCGTCGGTCCAGAACCACAGCAGCGCACCGTTGCCGTAGGGCCGCTGTTCCGGATTGCCGATGTGCGGATGGTCGTGGGCGTCCCAGCGGTGCAGCTGCAGCACCATGCGTCCGTCATGCAACAGTTGCTCGTATTCGTTGCCGCCATGGCCGCTCTTCAGCCCCAGGGTTTTCTGGTACCAGCGGCTGCTTGCCTCAACGTTGCTGACAGCGATCAAAGGTTGCGCTTGCATATACCCCTCCCTTTCTGCTCAACGGAGGAACAGCATACCACTGCGCGACGCCCCAGGCGAATTCGGGCACGATGAACAGCCACACCAGCGGCGGGCCGCCGTTCGCCAGCGTCCAGGCGAACCAGGTACTGAACAGGAAACGCCCGGCCCCGTCGTAGGTGGCGAACTGCGGCTGCGGGTCGCGCAGGCGCAGCCAGGACCACATCAGCACGATACTGCCCATCATGCAGACGAACAGCAGGTGCATGGTGCCGAAGGCGGGCAGCGGCGCGCCACCCAGCGCCTCGTTCAGCGCCGAAAGCTGGCCGTGCGCGAAGGCGAAGGTCCACGGGGTTGCGAAAGGTGCTGTGAGCACCAGGTCGTAGGCGGCGCTGGCGCGCACCAGTTTTTGGATATTTGAAGTTTTCATGCTGTGCAGCTTAAACCTTGGAGTACACTCCAGGGTCAAGCACTTTTTGGAGAAACGCATGCAGATCGGCGAACTGGCCGAGGCCACGGGCCTGAGCCGCGACACCTTGCGCTATTACGAGAAGCGCGGCCTGCTGCAGGCGCGCCGCGGCAACAATGGCTACCGCGACTATCCGGCGGAGGCGGCGGACTGGCTGCGCTATATCCGCACCGCGCAGGCGCTCGGTTTCACCTTGCAGGAAATCGAGGCCGACCTGCCGCTGCTGACGGCGCCCGGCGCCGACAGCGCGGCAGCCCGGCGCGCGGCGCTGCAAGCCAAGCTGGCCGAAATCGACCGCCGCATCGATGGCCTGCAACTGCTGCGCGGAGAACTGGTCAACCGCATCTCGACGCAGTTGGAAGAGTGCCCCCTGCGCCCCGGCGCCCCGGCTGCTGACTAGCCTCGATACGCTTTGCGCAGTGCCGCCAGATCCATCTTCTTCATCCCCATCATGGCAGTCATGGCACGGCCGGCCTTTTCACGGTCCGTATCCATCAGCATGTCCATGATCTCGCGCGGGAAGACTTGCCAGCTCACGCCGTATTTGTCTTTCAGCCAGCCGCACACCTGGGCTGCAGGGTCGCCGCCGCTGCCCAGCTTATCCCAGTAGTAGTCGATTTCCTCCTGGGAGTCGCAGGGCACTTGCAGCGACAGCGCTTCATTGAACTTGAAATTCGGACCGCCATTCAGCGCGGTGAAGGGCTGGCCGTTCAATTCAAAGGCAACTGTCAGTACCTTTCCCGCTGGCTGGCCGTGGGTCTCCTTGCCGGCTTCCGTGTAATAACTGGTTGCGGTGATCTTGCTGTCCTTGAAGATGCCCGTGTAAAAGCGGGCAGCTTCCTCGGCCTGGTTGTCGAACCACAGGCACGGCGTAATTTTTTGCATGGTAATCTCCAGTATGGTCAGCGCCACTTTCCGTTTCTACGAAGAACTGAACGACTTCCTGCCGCGCGCGCGGCGCAAGGTTGAGTTCACGGTACCGTGCGCGCAAGCGGCCACCACCAAGCACATGATCGAGGCGCTCGGCGTGCCGCATACCGAAGTTGAACTCATCCTGGTCAACGGCGAATCGTCCGGTTTCGAGCGCCTGCTGTGCGATGGGGACCGCGTGGCAGTCTATCCCAAATTCGAGCGCTTCGACATCCGGCCGCTGTTGCGTGTGCGCGCCGAACCGCTGCGCACCGTGCGCTTCGTGGCCGACGCCCATCTTGGGGGACTGGCGCGGCTGCTGCGCATGGCAGGCTTTGATACGCTGTACGACAACCACATTGACGATCCCACCGTCGCCGCGCTGTCGGCCAACGAAGAGCGCATCGCCCTGACCCGCGACCGCGAACTGCTGAAGCGGCGCGGCATCACGCATGGCTGCTATGTGCGGGCCCTGAAGCCCGCCCAGCAGTTCGCGGAAATCTTCCAGCGCCTGGACCTGGCGTCCAGCGCGCGGCCCTTCACGCTTTGCCTGTCGTGCAACGCAGCGCTGCGGCGCGTTCCCAAGGCCGAAGTGGCGGAACGGCTCCCGCCTTCGGTACGCGCCACACAAGACGAATTTCTGGCATGCGACTGCTGCCACGGCGTTTTCTGGCGCGGTTCGCATTGGCGCCGCATGAAGGCGCTGCTGGAGAGCCAGGGCGTCGCCTTGTGAGCGCGTAGGCTTACAAATCGAACTTCAGGTCGGCGCTGACACTACGCTGGGCGTATGGGTGGAAGGCCCAGTACTTCTCGTTATTGAGATTGTCGATACCGACCGACGCGGTCCACTGGCGGTTGAAGCGGTAGCGCAGGCGTAGGTCAGCCACCAGGTAGTCCGATACGCCCATATACGTTGCGCCGTTCGGATCGCTGTTGTCGAGCGTGCCGTATTGCTTGCCGCTGTAGCGCACAGCGACGGTAGCTGTCCAATGCTCGCCAGCGTGGTAAGACGCCATTGCATTGGCGCGCCATGCCGGCACACGCGGCTGCCGCTTGCCGACGCTGGAAGGCATTGCATCGTTCGAAACGATCTTCGAGTCCGCGTAGGTAAGGCTGCTTTGCAGTGCCAGGCCATGCGTCAGTACATCGTCGGCCTGCTGCGACAGTTCCAGGCCGCGCGTGCGGATTTTGCCGACGTTCTGCACCGTATTCACGGCTGCGGTAAGCGGCTGCGAATACAGCGCATCGCTGGTGCGCTCGCCGAACAGCGTGGCGCGCACGCTTCCCTTCGCCGTCATGTGCTCTGCTGTCAGCTCGCTGGTCCATGATTTTTCCGCCCGCAGGTTCGGGTCAGTGTTGACGATCTTCTCGTCCACGATCGAGCCCTGGAACAGTTCCGCCGCCGTCGGATTGCGCACGGCGCGGCCGGCGGAAGCTTTCAGCATCCAGGCATCTCCGGCGCGCCAGGCCAGCGCGGCTTTCGGCGACCATGAGCGTTCACGGCGTTCGGTGAACGGCAGCAGCTTGCCGGACGTGCCGGAGATCTCGCCGCCGTAGGCGCGCCAGGTTTCGTGGCGCAGGCCCAGCGTTGCCTTCCACTCTGGCGCCAGACGCCAGGTATCCTGCGCGTACACACTCTCAAGGCGGGTATTGCCGTTGAAGGTCGACACATGCTTGCCGCCCTCGCCCGCAAGCCAGTCGGTCACGCTGGCCACATGGTTTCGCAACTTGGCATTTTCCCGCTGCACGCCAAACTCCACCTGGTGCCCAGTACCCGCGCGCCAGTTGCCGCGCAGCGCCAGCGTATTCCAGCCACTGCCGCCCATATCGGTCAGGTTGCCCTGCCCGCCTCCCGTCGGCACGCGTGCCAGGTCGCGCGAATAATCGTAGACGCTGCCGGCGATCTCCCAGTTGAAGCTGCCCCGCCCATGAGTCTTCAGCGACAAGCCGTGCATCACATGCTCAAGATCGGAGCGCGCGCCGGCAAAATCCGACGGCAGCAACGTGAAGCGCTTGCCGCCGATATTGATGGCGCCGCCGGTCACCGCGTTGCCTGAAGCGTCGCGCAGGTAGGAATCAACATTGCGCACGGCATCGTTCTGCCACCAGCCAAGCGTATAGCTGGCGCGCAGCGTCGGCGAGAAATCGTAAGCCAGCTTTGCCTTGGCGTGGTCCTGCACCGTATTCACCTGGTTCGTACTGCCCAGGATGTACCAGTCCTTGCCGGCCGCATTATGGTCGGCCACGGCGCCAGTCACCGGCACACCCGCCGCTTCGCCGGGTTTTGGCGTCACGCCGGCGGACAACAGCTTGTTGGCGAATGCAATCGGCTGGCCGCTGCTGTCCAGGCGCGACAAATCGATCCACCACGACAGCGCGCCGGCGCGGTCGCCCAGCGAAGCGCTGGCCTGGCGGCCGGTAAATCGGGAATGGCTCGCATACTGGTCGAAACCCTGGCCGGCCCAGGAAAGCCTGGCATGCGCTTCCAGCTTGCTCGGCATTCGCGTCTGATAGTCCACCACGGCGCCCACCGAATTGCCCGCGTAGGCGGCGGAGAACGGACCATACAGCACATCGACGCGCTCGATTTCCTCCGGCGTCACCATGCCCCAGCGTGGCGTGTAGGCCGCACCATTGCCCAGGAGGTTGGACAGCAGAATGCCATCCGCATACACCAGCGAGCGTGCGCTGTTGCCGGTGCCGGAAGCACGGCTCGCGAGCACGGCATGGTCGTAATCGCCGATGAAGCGCTTGCGCACGTTCAGGCTTGGCAGGTATTTCAGCGCATCCTCGCTGTCGAAGGCATTGATGCGGTCTTCCACCTGCGCGCCGGTAATGCCCTCGATCGTGGTGGGGATCTGCGTCGGCAAGGATGTCGGGCGGCCGCCCTTGATGGTCACCACATGGTCCGCATGCGCCGGACAGGCGAAGCCAATCGCCGCCAGCATCGCTGCCAGCGGTCTATATTTCAAATTCATGTTGGCTTCTCCTTAGCGGTGCTGCGGAGGCGAGTAGGTCAAAGGCTTCACCGGCACCTGAACTTGCACCAGCTCGCGCATCTTGTTCTTTTTCTCGAACACCAGCGTCATCGGCACGGTTTCGCCGGCCTTCATCTGGCGCTTCAGGTCCATCATCATGATGTGGTAGCCGCCGGACGCCAGTGCCACCGGCTTGCCCGCTGTGAGCTCGATGCTGTCGACGGCCGACATCATCATCCGGTCGCCCTTCATCGACATCTGGTGGATTTCAACGATGCCGGCGACCGGGGTAGTAACGTCGACCAGGCGCACGTCCTGGGTGGAAACGAGCTCCATGAAGGCGCCGGTGGCCTGCGCGGCCGGAACGGTGGCGCGGATCCACGGATCACGTACGGTAACTTGTGCCGCTGCGGAGGCGGCCATTGCAATCGACACTGCGAAGGCGAAGAACTGCTTTTTCATTATTCACTCCTTGATTCGTTAAATGGGGACGAGATCAGGCGAATGCAGGCGGTCCTCGCGGATTGGACGCCGACCAGACAGGCAGCGGTTGTGGCGAATGGTAGAACAGGGTTGGGCGCAGCGTGGCGCCGTCAAGCGGCAACGGCAGCGCCAGGCCGGATGGCGGCAAGCCGAACGAACCGGCGTGCGTCAGGCAGTAGGCGCAGTCCTTCATGTTCATCTTTGCCATGGGCCGGGCCTTGCTGCGGTCGGTCATGGCGGCAAAGGTCGCGGCATCGAGCTCGCCAATGCCGCTGACACGGGTGCCGTCGTTCAGGCAAATCTCCCAACTGCGGGGTTTGCCGTTCAGCGCATGCGAAATCGCCGGCGCGAGCGCATTCATCAGGATGGCGAAACACGCAATCCAGATCCAGCGCAGGCGGGTTGACGATTTCATTTGCATGGCCGGCATTATAACTTAGCGGCCCGCTTCCAGCTGGGCAGCCAGTTCGCGCGCTGCCCTTGCCCGCAGAGAAGGTGCGGGGTGGCTGATCGAGCCGAAATTGGGCGAATTGCTATGCCGTTCAAGCTTGCGGAAAAACCGCGCCAGGTCCGACGGCTTCCACCCCGCGCGCGCCGCCAGACGCATTCCTTCGCGGTCGGCTTCCTCCTCCTGCAGCGAATCGAAGGCGGCCAGCTTGCGCATCAGGCCGGTGTCGTTGTCGGTAGCGTCTTCCAGTTCCTGGTAAGGACGGTTGGCCCACATCGGCTCGAGCCGTATGGCCTCCTCGTGCTCGCGCAGGTTATGCAGCAGTACCGCATGGCAGATCTCATGCGCGACCAGCATGGCAATCTCGGGGTCTTTCAGCTCCAGCCGGTCAACGTAAGCCGCGCCAATCAGCAGCTTGCCGCCCGCCAGGGCGAACGCGTTTTCCTCCGCGTCGGAAGTGGTGTGCAGCTCCCACGCCCAGCCTGCGGACTCCGGATAATCGCGCTTGGCCTGTTCGATCAGCGGCCAAGCGATTGCCGCCACCCGCGCCGCAAAACGCGCATTATCGTCCAGCCGGTAGGAAGCACGAAGGCTGGTGAGGTGCTTCTCGTAGATTTTGGCGGCGCCCGCCATGACCTGCTCCTGCGTCACCGCCTGCGCCATGCCGGAAAGCAGAAGCAGCAAGGCGGCCAGGACGCGCATGGTCAGGCTTTCCAGACCTCGCGTGGAATCTCCACGGTGGTAGCGCCGTCGGTCAGCCAGATCTGGCCGTCCTGGATCGTGCATTGCAGCTGCATGGAGCGCTGCGCCATCTTTTCCAGCTGGGCACTGGCTTCGGCGTCGATGTTCACCACGCTGACGTTCTTGGCGCGGTCGATCTTGCTGGCCAGCTGCTTCCACCACACGTGCGAGGCGGAGCTGTAGGAGTACACCATCACCTTGTCGGAACGGCCGGCCGCCTTCAGGATACGGCGCTCGTCCGGCTGGCCGACTTCGATCCACAGCTGGATCGCGCCGGTCAGGTCCATCTGCCACAGGTCAGGTTCCTCGGTATCGGAGATGCCTTTGGCGTTCACCAGCGCCTCGTCGGCGTGGATGGCGAAGGCCACGATGCGCACCATCAGGCGTTCATCCGTTTCGGACGGATGGCGCGCCAGGGTCAGCATATGCGTTGCGTAGTAGTTGCGGTCCATGTCGGCAATCGACAGTTCCGCCTTGTAGATCGTAGATTTCAGTGCCATTACTTATTATTTGAAGATTACAGTCCGGTGGCCGTTCAGCAGGATGCGGTGCTCGACGAACCATTTCACAGCGCGCGCCAGTACCACGCACTCCACGTCGCGGCCAATCGCGGTCAGCGCATCGGAACCCATGGAGTGGTCGACACGTTCCACATCCTGCTCGATGATCGGGCCTTCATCCAGGTCGCCGGTCACAAAGTGGGCGGTGGCGCCGATCAGCTTGACGCCGCGCATATGCGCCTGCGCGTACGGCTTGGCGCCTTTGAAGCTGGGCAGGAAGGAATGGTGGATATTGATCGCCTTCCCTTTCAGGCGTTCGCACATCGACGGCGACAGGATCTGCATGTAGCGCGCCAGCACCACCAGGTCCACCTTATGCATCTCCATCAGCTCCGCGATGCGCGCTTCCTGAGCCAGCTTGACCGATTCCGGCGCGCCGGTCGCCAGCGGCAGGTGGTGGAAGGGAATATTGTAGCTGGCCGCCAGCTGGTAAAAGTCCATATGGTTGGACACGATGGCCGGGATCTCGACCGGCAGCAGCCCGCTCTTGTAGCGGAACAGCAGGTCGTTCAGGCAGTGCCCGATCTTCGACACCATCAGCATCACGCGCGGCTTGGCGTGCGCATCGTGCAGCGCCCATTCCATGCCCATGCTCGCCCCGACGCGCGCAAAATCCTCGCGCAGTGCTTCATCGCTGACCGCCGCGTCCTCGCGCGCAAAGTGCACGCGCATGAAGAAGCGTTGCGTTTCCGCGTCACCAAACTGGGCGGAATCGATGATGTTGCAGCCATGCTCGGCCAGGAATCCGGACACACGATGAACGATGCCGCGCTGGTCGTGGCAGGAGAGCGTGAGGATGTATTCTGGGTGAGTCATGGCATTTCAGGTCATGGGCGGGACGGTATTGTCGCACGAACATTGCCACGCCCGCCAAAATACAGAATAGAATGACCGTACTATTTCTAAAAAGGAGCAACAATGGAGAATACCCAGTTCCGCCTCGCCGCCCGCCCGGTCGGCATGCCCAAGGACAGCGATTGGCAAATCACGAAAGAGCCAGTGCGCGAGCTGGCCGACGGCGAAGTGCTGGTCAAGACCCACTACCTGTCGCTCGACCCGGCCATGCGCGGCTGGATGAACGACGCCAAATCCTATATCCGCCCGGTCGGCATCGGTGAAGTCATGCGCGCCGGCGGCCTGGGTGAAGTGATCGCCTCCAAATCGCCGCGCTTTGCCGTGGGAGACCAGGTCGGCGGCGGTTTCGGCGTGCAGGAATACTGGATCGGCGCCGCCGACGACCGCCACGCCGCCCTGCACAAGATCGACACCCGCCTCGCTCCCGCCACCACCTGGCTCAACACCCTCGGCATGCCGGGCATGACGGCTTACTTCGGCCTGATCGAGGTCGGCATGCCCAAGGCCGGTGAAACCGTCGTCGTGTCCGGCGCCGCCGGCGCCGTCGGCCAGACCGTCGGCCAGGTGGCCAAGCAACTGGGCTGCCGCGTGGTTGGTATTGCCGGCGGCAAAGCCAAATGCGACTGGGTGATCAACGAGCTCGGCTTCGACGCCTGCATCGACTACAAGGGCGGCGACGTGCGCGCCGGCCTGAAGGAACACTGTCCAAATGGCGTTGACGTATACTTTGACAACGTAGGTGGCGAGATCCTCGACATCGTTCTCACGCGCATCAATATGAAGGCCCGTATCGTGATCTGCGGCGCAATTTCGCAGTACAACAACACGACGCCGGTCAAAGGACCAGCCAATTACCTGTCCTTGCTGGTCAACCGCGCGCGCATGGAAGGCATGGTCGTGTTCGACTACGCCGACCGCTACCACGTGGCCGTTGCCGCGCTCGGCAAATGGCTGCAGGAGGGTAAGATCAAGAGCCGGGAAGATGTCGTGCAAGGCATCGAGAAATTCCCGCAGGCGCTGACCATGCTGTTCGAAGGCAAGAACTTCGGCAAGCTGGTGCTGCAAGTCGCCTGATGCCCTTCCCCTGCGGCTCCTTCTGCGCGGCCCAACCGACGCAACGAAGGAGCCAGCATGAGCCAGCAAAACCAGAACGCCACGGCAAAGGATGCCGTGGCCTTGCTTACCACCGACCACGACAAGGTCAAAAAACTCTTCCAGGAATATGAAAAATGCGATGCCTCGCACCAGGGCTTGAAGCATGACCTGGCGCAGCAGATCTGCATGGACTTGACCATCCACGCCACCATCGAGGAAGAAATCTTCTATCCCGCCGTGCGCGCCGAAACGGGCGACGAGCAGCAGGTCGATGAAGCGCTGGAAGAACACGGCTCGATCAAGGAGCTCGTGGAGCATATCCGCGGCATGGCTGCCGGCGATGGCGAACTCGATAGCACGGTGCAGAAATTGCGCGAATGCGTCGAACACCACGTCCGCGAGGAAGAACAGGAGATGTTCCCCGCCGTACGGCAAAGCAGCGCCGACCTGGCTGAACTGCGCGAACAGCTGCAGGACCGCAAGGAAGAACTGGAACATGAATTCGGCGCCGTCCCCGTGCGCGGCAATAATACTGCCGAAGCGGAAGGCGAACGCTCAGCCACCGGCCAGGCCGGCTCGTAAGCAAGGCCCGCGGCCCCAGGGCAGGCGGGTCAGACCCTTGGGTCTGACCCTGGTTTACCGGGTTTGCTTTTTTTAGCCAAATCTTGTGCCAGCGTTAGCCCATTTCTCGAGAACCAGAACAAACCCGGTAAACCTGGGTCAGACCCAAGGGTCTGACCCTGACATGCGCACATCGCAGGACGAAAAAAGTTTGAACTTTATTGCCGACCTTCCCTCAAAGCCCAGGAAGCAGCCACGAGGCTGCTACCGGCCCGGGCCCGAGCCCGGATTCATATTGAGGGAGGTGGATCATGGCTACACAGGACGAGCAATTAAGAACCGGCAACGGCAAGCGCGGCTTCGCGGCGATGGACAAGGAAACCCAGCGCCTCATCGCCAGCAAAGGGGGCCAGGCCGCGCACCAGAAGGGCACGGCGCATGAATTCACTCCGGAAGAAGCGCGCCAGGCCGGGCGAAAGGGCGGCGAGGTCGTCAGCCGCAACCGCGAGCACATGGCGGAAATCGGCCGCAAGGGCGGTGAAAGCCGGCAGACCGCCCGCGGCGGCAACCGGCAAGGCGGCAAGGCCGAACCGGGCGAGCCGGCCTGAAGCGAGGATCAGCGGCGCGCTTCCATCAGGATGCGCGCCAATGCTTCCTGGAACAGTTCCGGCTCCTCGATCTGGGGAATATGCCCGGCACGCGGAATGCGCACCAGCTGCGCCCCGGGCACCAGCCGCTGCAGGTGTTCGGCCTGCGACAGGGGCGTGATCGTATCGGTTTCGCCCCACAGCAAGGTCACTGGCCAGTTGATACGGCCGTAAGCATCCGGAAAGTCGCTAGCCGCATGTCCGCGGCG
Organism: Pseudoduganella sp.; assembly: GCA_039593355.1. GTDB lineage: Bacteria > Pseudomonadota > Gammaproteobacteria > Burkholderiales > Burkholderiaceae_D > Rugamonas. Next base: position 61,263 of record JBCNPK010000006.1, on the reverse strand, counting down.
CGACAGCAATTCCGGTAGCCAGGCGGCCACGTGCTGGTAACTGTCTTGCAGCACCAGCGGCTGGCGGTAAATCTGCTGCCAGGCCGGCGTGGCCTTTTCTTTTTCGCTGACAAAACTTTTCAGCAAGGATTCCGTGTACTCCGGCTTGGTAAGGAAGCCGGCCGCCAACGGCCGGCCGACCCAGCGCCAGCGCAGCACGGACTGCAACAGGCTGTCGCTGCCATCGGTCTGCGCGCCGTCCAGGCCGAGCGCCGCGTCCACCAGCACCAGGGCCTGCACCCTGCCCTCATCTGGATTCGACAGCAAGGCTTCCATCAAGGGCGCCGCGCCGAAAGAATGCGCCACGAACACCGCACGGCGGATGCCCGCGTTGTCGAGGGCGGCGCGCAGCCGCGCCGCCTGTTTCTGCTTGTCGTATTCGCCCGAGACGGGCGGGATCGAATAGCCGAAAGGCGGCATATCGAACGCAATGGCCTGGTAGCCGGCGCGGTTGGCCGTTTCCATCGAGGCGCGCCAGGTTTCGCTCCACGAACCGGTTCCGTGCAGGAAAACCACGGCCGGCGCATCGCGGTTGCCGCTGCGCTGCATGAAAATGCGCGCATCGCCCGCATCCACATACTCGCCCCCTTTTGGCGCCAGCGCCTCGCGCTTTCCGGTCTGGCGCGCCTGCGCCTGATGCACGGCGGACCAGCCCCACGCTGCCGCGAGGCAGCCCGCCAGCAAAACTGCAAACAGCAGCAGGCGCTTAATAGTCATACACGTGTTCCACTTCCACGCCCTGGCGCGGCGCATCGACCAGGTAACGCGACAGCGCAGACACCCGGAGCACCAGCGCCACCCGCTTGCGTCCCGGTTCGGTCAGCATCGGCTGCTCGAACAGCACCCTGCTGTCCGGCGGCGCTGCCGTGCCATGGATGCCGGTCAGCACCGTCACCAGGATCACGTCGCTGTTGCCGGCGATGTCCTGCAACTGCACGTCCTGCAGGCCAAGCTTGGTGGCGGCGAGGCGGAAATCGTAATAGCGCGGCAGCTCCAGCACGGCGCGGCCATCGTCCAGCATGCGCAACAGCTTGACGTTGGGCAGGTCGCCCAGATCGTACGGTTCATGGTCGGCCACCACCTGCGTCGTCATCAGGGCCGGTTCATAGGCCGCGCTGGTGGCGAGCTTGATCAGCTTGCCGTAGGCCGCTTTGATCAGGTACTCGGTGGTCAGCGCGTAACGCCGTTCCAGTTTGCGCAGCATGTCGGAGCCGAACAGCGGCGTATCCGCCCACAGGCCCTTCAGCTTGCCGGCGAAGTCGTACAGGTACCACGGCTCCTTGCGGATGAAGTCCACATAATCCTGCGCCACGCGGGCGCCGTATTCGTCTTCCGGCGTCAGACCCGAAGCGGTGGCCCAGCTGATGCGGCCCAGCGTGTTCTCGTACATCGAACGCAGGCCATATTCCACCGAGGTGCTGCTGCCGATCACGCCGATCATCACGTGGTAGCCGGCATTGCCCGGATACTTGGCGCGCACCTGCTCCTCGGTCACCGCCGCGTAACTGGTCCAGATCTGGCCCATGTGCCCGAGGAAGGGGAAGCCGTGCGCGGGATGCTTCTTGACATAGCGCGCATATTCGGCCGGGCTGTGCACCAGGAACCACTCCGGAAACGTCAGGAAAGTCTGCTCGACGCTGCGCCGCTGATCCGGCGCGATCGGGCTTTCCGCCGCGCTGGTCAGGCAGGCAAGCAGCAGGCTTAAAGCCAGCAAGAGTTTGCGCATGTCACACCCGTTTGAAGGCCATCAGGACATTCGCGGACGGATCGCCATCCTGCACGATGCGTTCGCCCGTGTGCTCAAAACCAGCAGCTTCGACGCGCTTGATCCAGTCATCCACCGACGCAAAGAAGCGCAGCTCCGCCGCATTGTTGGCCCACGGCTCGCCCAGGCCCGCGTTAAACACGCAATGCGCCAGGCTGACGAAATCGTCCATGGTGCGGTCTTTCACGTCGTGGTCGCGCACGACGAAATAGCCGCCTGGGCGCACGATGTTCGCCACCGATTCCAGGAAAGGCGCCAGCTTCTGCGGCTCCATATGGTGCAGGCCGACGAAGCAGCTCACCAGGTCCGCGCTTTGCGCCGGCAGGTCGATCGGCGCGTAATCTTTCAAGTGTACGAATTCGCCCACCTGCAGCAGGCCGCCGCGTTCCACGATGTCGACCGGCGAATAGCCCGGCGCCTTGTCGTGCACCAGCGTCACCTTGCCATTCAGCTTGAGGTGCTTGCGCAGCGCCTTGACGTAGCGGCCGGTGGTGCCGATTTCCACATAGTCCTTGAGCGGCTTGTCGCCCAGCAGGCGCTTGGCCTGCACGCCCATTTCCTCCTTCTGCACCACCAGCGACGGCAGCGCATAGCGCAGCAGCGACAGCGGCGGCGAAATACCGGGCAGTCCTGCCTGCACGGCGCGGTAAATGGATTCTTCGTCGTGGTTCTCGCTGGTGGCCTTGCGGATCAGGGTGTGGAAGCGGTCTTCCGGGAACAGGTTGAAGATGTTCTGCAGGAAGGCGTAGAACTTGTCGGCCTCGCGCTCGCTGCCATACACCGAATGGAACAGCGAGCGCCGCGCCGCCTCGCCATCCGCATCCAGGTTCAGGGTAGGCGCATAGTATTTGTCCCACAGCGCGCCGCGCAGGCGGTATTCCGGATCGAGCTCGCGTTTCATGGCGAACAGTTCTTTTGCGCGCGGATAGGCGCGGTGGAATTGCTCGTGCGTGCCGTGCAGCTGGTACGGCAGGTAGTACGTGCCGCCGCATTCGAGCACCGCGTCGATCAGTTCGCGTGTCCACACGCCCACGCGTTCGCGCGCGTTGTCGCGGGTGCGCTGCTTGTGGTACAGCACAAAGGCGAACGTCTCGCCGCGCGCCCACGCCAACAGCGTACCCGGATCGGACAGCGCATGGCGGATCGAGATATTGATCATGTTGACCTTGTGCTTGGCCAGGATGGCCGACATCTTCGGCACGAACTCCGGCAGGCGCTCGCACGGCACGAAGTACTCCTGCAGCACATAGGTGCGTTCCTTGCGGCCGAGCGGCTCCAGTTCCGCCGTGTCGTAGCCCGCCTCGTAATTGCGCCAGTGGACCTTCTTCTTCCAGTACAGCAGCGGATCGAGCAGGTACTCGCGGCGCCATTTCCCGAACGGCGATTCCGACACCGACCACAGGAAATACAGCTCCGCCAGGTAACGGCGGTTCAGCGGCTGCAAGCGGGGGGTATCGGCCGGCAGGTCGGTCTCGGTCCAGGTGACGGCGCGCGCCCGCGTGTACAGCGGCGGATACAGGTCGGCATTGTGGAAAGTGATTTCCTTGCGGCCGCGCACGTTCACATCGAACCAGGCCGGGTAATCCCTGGTTTGCATCTTCACGCTGCTGCGCTGCACGCGGGTGTTCGGCACCAGCTCCAGCTCCGCCTCGGCGATGATGCCGATCGCACCGTAGCCGCCGATGGCAGCGTAAAACAGTTCGCTGTTGATTTTCGGGCTTGCTTCGCGCACCTCGCCGCTGGCCAGCACCAGCGTGATCGAACGCACGGACAGCACCACCGGGCCCAGTCCCATGTAGCGGCCATGCGCATTGACCGACAGCGCCCCGCCCACCGTGAAGTTGGCATAGGTCTGCATGATCTTCACCGCCAGGCCATGCGGATCGACGAAGCGCTGGATGTCGCACCAGCGGATGCCGGCCTGCACGCGGATCAGGCGGTCGGCCGGCGAGAATTCGAGCACGCGGTTCATGCCGCGCAGGTCCAGGTGCAGGCTGCCCGGGCTGGCCGTGTGGCCGCCCATGCTGAAATGGCCGCCGCCGATGGAAATCGGCAGCGTGGTCTTGCGCAATGCGTCCTGCAGGTCCGCCGTGGTGGACGGCGTTGCTACGGCGTAGACATTGATCGGGTTAAGCTGGGTGACGTCGTTTACGGTTGGCATAGGCTTACTTTGCGATGTTCACTTGCAGATAATCGTGACGCGACAGCGGATCGTCGCCGTAGCGGTTCTTCCCTTCGCCGCCGCGGCGGAAAACCAGGAGTAGCACCCAGAGCGGGCCCAGGACGGGAATCAGGAGCAGCAAGAGGCTCAGGCCGGAGCGCCCGATATCGTGCATGCGCTGGGTGGAAACGGCCAGCGCGCCCCAGGTAAAGGCTAGCGCAAACACCGCCGCGCCAGGATCGCCCAGCAGCTCATTGGCCAGCATGCCGAAGGCGACGCAAGGCAGGGCAAGGACGACGATTCGAGTCAGCCAGGTACGCCGATTGATGCGCCCCTGGCTCAGGAAAAATTTTGCAAGCAGTTCCATTTCGGCTTCCATGAAGGACAGGCGTGAGCCCGAAGCCGGTTAGCTTAGCAAAACCCCTGTTTGTTTCCTACAGGAATTTATATCGGAACACCAATAATTACACTTGACGCCTTGAACAAAGCTGTGGCTTCCATGCCCACTTCCAGTTCCATCGACTGCTCACTGTCGCGCGTCACGGTCGCCGCGACCGTCCCGCCGCCGGGCAAGGCTATGGTGACCTCGGAGTTCACGGCCCCAGGCTGCACGCGGCAAATCGTGCCGCGCAGCTGGTTGCGCGCCGACAGTTTGCCGGTCTCTCCGACCGCGAGGATGATGGACGAAGCCTTGACCAGGGCGAAGGCGTCGCCCCCTTCACGCAAGCCCAGGCTGGCGGTGCTCTCGTGTGTGATGATTGCAACAATCTCCTGCCCGCCAACGATGCGCAACAGGATTTCGTCATTCACCGCGCCCGGCTTGACGGCCGCCACGGTGCCGGAGAATTGGTTGCGCGCGCTGGTTTTCATTTTCATTGTTTGCAACAGGAGGTAATCATCTGCCAATCCCTGCGACTGGCGGCTCAGGTGCTTCATGAACACACTGTGCTCATATTCGATGCGGCGGAAGTTCGCCACCAGCTGCGCGCCGCGTTCCGTCAGGCGCGTACCGCCACCGCCCTTGCCCCCGGCCGAACGTTCCAGCAGCGGCTCGCCGGCCAGGTTGTTCATGGCGTCGATGGCGTCCCAGGCGGCCTTGTAGCTCATGCCGATCGCTTTCGCGCCCTGCGTGATCGAGCCATGTTCGGCGATGCTGGCCAGCAGCTCGACACGCTGGTGGCCGCCAAAGCTCTCGCCATCGAGCGTGATCCACACCTCGCCTTCCAGCGCCACTTGCTTAGCCACCGTTTGCCTCCCCGGCCACGCGGCCGTCCGCCATCGTCAAAATGTGCCCGCCGAATGTCGCCGCATCGTCGGGATCGTGCGTGATCAGGAGCATCGGGATATCGAGGCGCCGCTGCAGTGCATCGAGTTCGCCGCGCATGCGCACGCGCAGCGCCGGATCGAGCGCCGCGAAAGGCTCGTCCAGCAGCAGCGCATCCGGCTTGGCCGCCAGCGCACGCGCCAACGCCACCCGCTGCCGCTGGCCGCCGGAAAGTTCCGACGGCTTCTGGTGCGCCACCTCGGACAGCCCGAACGCTTCCAGCCAGTAGCGCACCGCCTCCGGCTCGCCGCGCGGCGCAGGATTGAACCATCCGCGCTGCAAGCCAAAGCCGATGTTCTGCCGCACGTTCAGGTGCGGGAACAGCGCATAGTCCTGGAACAGGTAGCCCACGCGCCGGCGCCGCGCAGGCACATCGATACCGGAACTGCTGTCGAACAGCTTGCGCCCATCCAGTTCGATCACGCCGCTGTCAGGCCGCGACAAGCCGGCAATCGCCTTCATCATCTGGCTCTTTCCCGCGCCGGAAGCGCCATAAATCACCACGCGCTTGCTGTCGGACTCGAACTGCGCATCGAGCTGGAAGCTGCGCGGACCTGCCCGCAGGGTTTTGCGGATATTGACACGGATCGTCATGCCGCCCCCTGCGCCCGGTTCGGCGCCAGGCGATTCGCCGCCACCAGCACGACGATGCAGGTCACCGACGTAATGATCACCAGCAGGTTGGCTGTGTCGTCCTGCCCCGCCTGCACCGCCTCATACACGGCAATCGACAGCGTCTGCGTCTTGCCTGGAATGCTTCCCGCCACCATCAACGTGGCGCCGAATTCGCCCATCGAACGCGCAAAGGCCAGCAAAGCGCCAGCGAGTACGCCGCGCCATGCCAATGGGAGGCTGACACGCAAGAAAACGCCCAACGGCGGCACGCCCAGCACGCGCGCGGCCTGCTCCAGCTGCACGTCGACCGCTTCGAAAGCTGAGCGCGCGCCTTTCAGCACAAGCGGGAAAGCGACTACCGCCGCCGCGATCACCGCACCCTGCCAAGTGAAAATCAGGTTGATGCCAAAGTGCTGTTGCAGCCAATGCCCGATCGGCCCATTACGGCCGATCAGCACTAGCAGGTAATAGCCCAGTACCGTCGGCGGCATCACCATTGGCAGCGTGAGCAAGGCATCGAGCACGTCGCGTCCTGCGAAGCGGCCACGCGCCAGCAGGTAGCCGAAGCCGACGCCCAGCACCAGGTCAATCGCCGTGGCCCACAGCGCCACTTTCAGGGAAAGCCCGAGGGCGACCAGCGCGGCTTCCATGTTTATGGCTTGCCGAAGCCATGACGCGCCAGGATCGCCTGGCCGCCGTCCGACATGATGAAGTCCGCAAAGGCGCGCGCGCCCGCCGCATTCGGCGCTCCCTTGATCACAGCCAGCGGATAGGTAATGCGCGCGACCGTCGGCACAGCCAGCACGGAGCGCACCTTATCGGCCTGCGATGCGACATCGGTCTGGTAGACGAAGCCGGCCTCCACTTCACCGCGCGCGACATAATCCAGTGCCTGCCGCACATTGGTCGCGAACACGAACTTCTGCTCCAGCGTCGTCCATTGGCCGGCCTTTTCCAGCGCAGCCCTGGTGTAACGTCCCGCGGGAACGCTGGCGGGATTGCCCGTCGTCAGGCGCCTGATCCCAGGCTGCCCCAGGTCAGCAAGGGTGCGCAGTTGCAGCGCGCTTTTCGCGGGAACGGCCACCACTAGCCGATTGCTGGCGAAATCGCGGCGGCTGCCTGCAGCAATGTGCGGCAGGGCTTTGTCCATCGCCTCCAGATCGGCAGAGGCAAATACGTCGACCGGAGCACCCTTGGCAATCTGGGCCACCAGCGCGTCCGACGCACCGAAATTCAGCAATACTTTATCGCCGGGATGGGCGGCCTCGTAGGCCGCTGCTGCCTCACGGAAAGCGTTGTTGAGACTGGCCGCCGCGGATACAGTGATATCTGCGGCAGAGGCGGCCCCGGCAGAACATGCCAGCAACGCAGCGGCGATACGTTTCATCAGCGTTCCTTTCTAAAAGCGCAATATACACGATTATACAGCGCAAGGTTTTTTGAATAGTCCTATAATTTCAGGAAATCCTGAAAATTCAAAAACTCAAGAAGGCAGATCAAGCAATGGTTAACCTGAGCCCGCTCGCGCAGAAATTCATCCTCCACTTCGGCGAAATGGGCAGCCGCTGGGGAATCAATCGCACCGTCGGGCAGATCTATGCCCTGCTCTATGTCAGCAACCGCCCGCTGAACGCCGACGAAATCGCCGAACACCTGGAGTTCTCGCGCTCCAACGTCTCCATGGGCCTGAAGGAACTGCAATCCTGGCGCCTGGTCAAACTGCTGCACCAGCCGAACGACCGCCGCGAATACTTCGAGCCGCCCAAAGACGTGTGGGACATCTTCAAGGCCCTGCTGGAAGAACGCCGCCGCCGCGAAGTCGAACCGACCCTTTCCATGCTGCGCGACGCCATGCTCGAATCGGCAGCTACCGAAGAGGACCGCTACGCCCAGGAGCGCATGCGCGAAATGTATGAGCTGATCGAGCTTTCCAGTTCCTGGTTTGACGACGTGCAGCGCCTGTCGCCCGATACGCTGGCGTCGCTGATGAAAATGGGGGCCACCGTCAAGAAGCTGCTCGACGTGGGCGACGTAGTACGCGGCAAATTTGGCGCCGGCAACAAATGAAGCCCCCCGGCCGCCACAGCCTGGCCCTCACGATCACGATCGCGCTGATCGTGAAGATCCTGCTGCTCTACACGCTGTGGCAACTGTTTTTCTCCCATCCCCAGACCAAAAAGATGCGGCTGCCGACGGCGCAGGTGGAGAACCACCTGCTCGTGGTCCCCGCACCCACCACTCCAACCGAAAAGGTGAATGATGGCACCCGTCGATGAAGTTGTCGCCCTGTCCCGGCTGCAGTTCGGGCTCACAGCGCTATACCATTTCCTCTTTGTTCCTTTGACGCTGGGACTGTCCTGGATCCTCGTCATTATGGAATCGGTCTACGTGATGACCGGCCGCGAAATCTACCGCGACATGACCAAATTCTGGGGCAAGCTGTTCGGCATTAACTTTGCCATGGGCGTCACAACCGGCATCACGCTGGAATTCCAGTTCGGCACCAACTGGGCCTATTACTCGCACTACGTGGGCGACATCTTCGGCACGCCGCTGGCGATTGAGGGCATGATGGCCTTCTTTCTCGAATCGACCTTTGTCGGCCTGTTCTTCTTCGGCTGGCAGCGCCTGTCGAGGGTTCAGCACCTGAGCGTGACCTTCCTGGTGGCGCTGGGCTCCAGCCTTTCCGCGCTGTGGATCCTGGTCGCCAATGGCTGGATGAACAATCCGGTCGGGGCGGAGTTCAACCTCGACACCATGCGCATGGAGCTGACCAGCATTTCCGACGTCATCCTCAATCCGGTCGGCCAGGTCAAGTTTGTGCACACTGTGGCCGCAGGCTATGTCACCGCAGCGATGTTCGTGCTTGGCATCTCCTCCTTCTACCTGCTCAAGGCACGCGACGTCCCGTTCGCCTTGCGCTCCTTCGCCGTTGCCTCCGGCTTCGGGCTGGCGTCGGCTCTGTCAGTCATCGTGCTGGGCGACGAATCGGGCTACACCGTGGGTGAGGTGAACAAGGTCAAGCTGGCTGCCATTGAAGCCGAGTGGCACACCGAACCACCTCCGGCGGGTATCACCGTTTTCGGCTTGCCGAACGACGAAAAGGAGCACACGGATTACGCAGTCAAGATTCCCTACGTGATGGGTCTCATTGCCACGCGCTCGGTCGACAAGCCGGTGATCGGCATCAAGGAATTGAAGCAAGGGCATGAAGTACGCATCCGTAACGGCATGAAGGCCTACGCAGCGCTGACGCGCATCAAAGGCGGCGACAAATCGCCGGAAGCTTTTACCGCCTTCAAGGAACTGGAAAAAGACCTGGGCTACGGACTACTGCTGAAGAAATACACGTCCAACGTGGTCGACGCCACCGAAGCACAAATCAGGATGGCGGTGAACGATACCGTCCCCAAAGTCGCGCCGCTGTTCTGGGCCTTCCGCGGCATGGTGGGACTGGGGCTGCTGTTCCTGTTCATTTTCGCCGCCTCGTTCTACTACCTGATCCGCAAGCGGCTGGCGCCGCAACGCTGGCTGCTCAAGCTGGCCGTGGTATCGATTCCCCTGCCTTGGGTGGCGGCGGAACTGGGCTGGATCGTGGCCGAATACGGCCGCCAGCCTTGGACCATCGCGGGCATCCTGCCGACGCACCTGTCGGCCTCCAGCATCCAGCCATCAAGCCTGTATTTCAGCCTGGCCGGCTTCGCCCTGTTCTACACCGTGCTGCTGATAATTGAACTGAAGCTGATGTTCAAATACGCCCGCCTCGGCCCCAGCGCCCTGCACACCGGCAAATACCATTGGGAGCAACAGCCATGATCTTCGACTACGAAACCTATAAAGTGATCTGGTGGTGCTTCGTTGCCATGCTGCTGCTTGGCTTCGCGCTCACCGACGGCTGGGACTTCGGCGTCGGCATGGCGCTGCCCTTCCTCGGCAAGGACGATACCGAACGACGCATCATCATCAACACCATCGGCCCGACCTGGGAAGGCAACCAGACCTGGTTCATCACCGCCGGCGGCACTTTGTTCGCCGCCTGGCCGCTGGTCTATGCCGCCGCATTTTCCGGCCTGTACATCGCGCTGATCGTCGCGCTATTTGCCCTGTTCTTCCGCCCGGTGGGTTTCGACTTCCGCAGCAAGGTTCCCGATGCGCGCTGGCGCAATGCCTGGGATTGGGGGCTGTTCGTCGGCGGCTTTGTACCGCCGCTGATATTCGGCGTCGGCATGGGCAATGTGCTGCAAGGCATACCGTTTCGCTATGACGACCTGCTGCGCCTGGAGTACAACGGCAGTTTCTTCCAGCTGCTGAATCCATTCGGCCTTTTGGCCGGGGTTCTTGGCGTGGCGATGCTGGCCATGCACGGCGCAACCTTCCTGCACATGAAGACGGAAGGCGCGATAGCCGACCGCGCCCGCCGAATGGCCATGGGCGCTGCCGCGCTGACAATCGTGCTGTTCGCTGCCGCCGGCATCTGGGTCGCAACCTCGCTGCCCGGCTATCGCATCACCGCCATGCCCGACGCCGGCACCGCGTTCATGCCGCCCGCAAAAACGGTGGTCATGGCCGCCGGCGCCTGGATGGACAACTATGCGCGCTGGCCGTTCACATGGGCCTTTCCCGCCGCTGCCGTCATCGGTGCAGCGCTGGCAATCGCCCTGAGCGCCGCACGCCGCACGCTGGCAGCCCTCTTCGCCAGCGGCCTAAGCGTGGCAGGCATCCTGCTGACAGCAGGCGCCGCAATGTTCCCCTTCGTATTGCCCTCCTCACTGATGCCCTCGCACAGCCTGACCGCATGGGACGCCACCTCCAGCCACAAGACGCTGGCCGTGATGTTCTGGGTAGTCGTGATCATGCTGCCGATTATCGCTCTGTACACGAGCTGGGTGTACCGCGTGGTGCGCGGCAAGGTGACCGCCGCGCATATCCGCGAAAACGAACATTCTGTCTACTGAAAGGAATCAACCATGTGGTACTTCACCTGGATCCTCGGCATCGGCTTCGCACTGGCAGCGGCCATCATCAACGTGATGTGGCTGGAATCGAACTACGCCTTTGGCGAACGCAGCGAAGAGCAGACGCGCGCCAGCTTTGAAGATGCACGCGATAAAGAACGGACCTGATGTATGGAACTACTCAACGCTACCGCGCAGGACGCACTGCGTCTAGCGGAACTGAATCAAAAAATGATTCAAGACTCAGGCCACCATAACGGGCTTGACCGTGATGGGCTTTTTCACCGCATGCGCGATTGGCTCACGTCGGGGGAATACCAGGCACACTTCATTTCCAACGGCGGTCAGACAATCGGGTATTGCCTGACCAAGCGCGAAGGACGACAAGCTCACCTTAGGCAGTTTTATATCGATCCTGCACATCGGCGCAAGCGACTTGGCACGCAAGCCGTTCAGTGCCTGCTGGATGGGCACTTGGGCGATATGGAAATTGTTCACCTTGATGTTCACTCGGGGAATGCGGCGGGTATCGCTTTCTGGCGCACAAACGGCTTCGAAGGCTCCCCGGAATTCATGCAACGTATCGCGCGACCTCAAACTTGAGCAATGAGGACCTGCCGGGCCACTGGCCGCTTCGGCCCGTTCACTACCCGCGGCGCCAACGAAGAAGCTATGCCCACAACTCGCTAGACGCACTTATAGTCTCCTCGCCTCATTCAGCCCCTCCTTAGAATCCACTTAGCTGTTGCTGCCGTCTGCTGCTGGCCGAACCCAACCAAGTTAAGTTTAGCCTGACCTACTTCTGCGATAGTGTTCCTTCCTTGGCGCCTGACCACGACTTTCTCAAAAGCCGACCTCTAAAGGCTCAATATTCAACTTTTGGGTCAGCATTGGGCGAACAAGTATGTTGTAGACGTCGATGTCGAAGCTGACGGCCATCGTGCGTGGCTTGTCCATACCGAGATAGCACCAGCGGTCGACGATGGCGCGCTGGCGCAGACCGGCGGATTCTTCAACGATCGCCACAGCGCCCGCAAACGGCCAGCGCGTCACACGCAAGGGCTCCAGCGCGAGCCGCACACGCGCGGCGTGGTCGACGGCCGATTCTTCGCCGGTGCATGCGCCCTTGCAGCGCATCACCTGCCGCGCAAAGCACGGCCGCCCCGGAACGCCCTTTTCCAGGCCAGTCGCCACCGTGCACAAGCCGCGCACATGGACCACGTCGCGCAGCGTTTCGATGGCGGCCTTCTTGCTGCCAAACAGCCCGTACAGCTGCTCTGCCAGCGAAAAATCGACGTCGCGCGCGAACACGATTTCCGGCACCTCGCCCACCATGCTGATCGAGCACATTTCACGTAGCCGACGCAGTTTGGAGTTGAAGACGGGCTGGTATTTCTTCACCAGCTCCGATTCGCGCAGCAAGGCGCCAATTTCGCCGCCGGTGCGCTCGAAGTCGATGGTGGCGGCCTTCGCCAGCATCTGCATCTCCTCCGCCGTGCGCATATGCGATAGCACCCGCGTGCGGATATTCACACTCTTGCCGATGTAGATCGGCTTGCCGGCGGCATCGCGGAAAATATATATCCCGGGCAGCGAAGGCAAGGCATCGATGCATTCTCGGGAGATGTGGGCGGGATAGCTGAAGTTCAAAACGGGGTCGCTGACCACCAGCAGTCCCACCGAATTGACGTGGGTGCGCATGCGGCCATGATACCATTCGGGCCGTCATGAAATACCTCAGCGCTTACTCAGAACAGACACTTGCCCAGGTCCGCCAGGTGATGGACCAAGGCCGCCTTGGCGAAGTGCTATTGCAACGTTATCCGAAAGCCCACGATATCCGCAACGACCGTGCGCTGTACGACTACGTTCAGGACTTGCGTAACGAGTTCCTGCGCAATGCCGCGCCGATCGACAAAGTTGCCTTCGACAGCAAGATCCACGTGATCAACCATGCCCTCGGCCTGCACACCTCCGTCTCACGCGTCCAGGGCGGCAAACTGAAGGCCAAGCACGAAATTCGTGTCGCAACCATGTTCAGGGAGGTTCCGCTGGAATTCTTGCGCATGATCGCGGTGCACGAACTGGCGCACGTCAAGGAAAAGCAGCATGACAAGGCGTTCTACAAGTTATGCACCTACATGGAGCCGAACTATCACCAGTACGAGTTCGACACCCGCCTGTACCTCACCCACCTGGATGGTTCAGGGCAACGCCTTTGGTAGCATTTCGGCGCAGGTAATTGCAACTTGCCGGCGCACGCGCCAGAAGTCGAAGCCCATTCCTATCAGCGCAAGCGGTACCGCGCCCGACATAAGCACGGGGGCCCAGTAGAAGGAATAGCCAATCAACGCGCCCATCGATATCCGGAAAAGCGCATTCATGCCCGCATGTTCGAAGACAGCGCGGTTTGCCGTCTTGATGATGGCAAACGCCTGGTCCTCGTCAAATTGCCGCAGTTCAGGGCACATGCGCAGGTAAATTGGCAGCAGGTTGAGAAGCGGCTTGCTGCGCCGTCCGGCTCGCGTCTCGCGCAGAAGAGCCTCCGCCTGAGCCTCAGCCTCCTGGCGCTTCAGCATTTGAGGCTCTGCACCAGGGCCGTCGGCGACGCATTCACGCGCACCAGCGCCGCGTGCTGCGGCTTGATGAAGCCTTCGTCGCGGGCGTGGTCGATGAAGCCAATCAGCTTGTCGTAGAAGCCGTCCACGTTCAGCAGGCCGACCGGCTTGCTATGGATGCCCAGCTGCGACCATGTCAGCATTTCGAACAGTTCTTCCAGCGTACCCATGCCGCCGGGCATGGCGATGAAGCCGTCCGACAGCTGCGCCATCATGGCTTTGCGTTCGTGCATGTCCTTGACGATGAACTGGCGCGTCAGGCCCATATGGCCCACTTCGCGCTCGACCAGCGCAGTCGGGATTACGCCCGTCACTTCGCCGCCCAGGCGCAACACTTCGTCGGCGATCACGCCCATCAGGCCCACATTGCCGCCGCCGTAGACCAGCGCCAGGTTTTGCTCCACCAGCGCCGCGGCGAGCGCGCGCGCCTGTTCCGCGTAGCGCGGGGAGGCGCCGGCATTGGCGCCGCAATACACGCAAATCGATTTCATTTCAGCTTCTTCAGGTATTCTTCGGACAGTTTCTGGAACAGCAGGCTGGTTTCGCCGCGCAGGTAAGGTCCGATCTGCGACAGCACCTGGTAACAGCCACGCGCCAAGGCGTCAGCCATCGATTGCTGCTCGGAGTATTTGCGCGGGTTGCGCACGTATTCGTAGGAGAGCCAGTAAGTCGCCACCACCACCATATTCACCGACATCGCATCGATCGCCATGTCGCTCGCCTCCAGCGAAGCTTCGCTGCGCAAGTCCAGGCACAGGTTGCGCGCCACCTTGATCTTGTGGGCCAGCAGCTCCTTGAACTCCAATTCCAGCTTGCGGTTGCGCGACAGCAGGTCGTTCAGGTCGCGGTAGAAGAAGCGGTAGCGCCAGATCAGCTCGAACATCAGGTGCAGGTACAGCCACACGTCCTCGATATTCGAACGGCGCCCGCTCGGCACCTGCAGCATGCGTTCCGCCTCCGCCTTGAACTGGACGAAGATGGAATTGACGATATCGTCCTTGTTCCGGAAATGGTAATAGAGGTTCCCCGGGGAGATATTCATCTCCTCGGCGATAACGGTGGTCGTGATATTGGGCTCGCCGAACTCGTTAAACAAGCGCAGCGAGAGTTCCAGGATGCGTTCGCGGGTTCGTCTTGGCGCTTTTTGTAGCATAACAGGGGCTCTATTGATTCCCCTGCAAGGATATCACTATTAGAACTTTTCCAAAAGTTAGGCCTTTTTCGTTGTGGCCTTTTTGACGGGCTTTTTCACCAAAGCCTTCAATTCCTCGACCTGGCGGCTCAATTCTTCCACCCTGTCGATCAGGGCGTTGATATCCTGCCGCATCGGCACGCCGATCGATTCCAGCGCCCGGGTCACCCGTTCCTCGAATACTCTTTCCAGGGAATTGACCGTTTCGCGCACATGGCCGACGCGGTCGCCTTCGACCGCGCGGGCGCGCTTTTGCAGGTCGCTGAATGCGCCCAGGCCGGCCTTCCAGATTTCCTGCGCCGATTCGCGAACTGCCTTGGTCAGCCGTTCTTCGCTTTCCTCAAACGATTTCGCTTTCTTGCCCATGGCGGCGGCTCCTGTAATTATTGTGGAGCCATTTTATGCCGCACTCACTAGAAACAGGCTTCTAATTGAGGTACTGCGGCGCCCTCAATTGGGAGTGCAGGCGGAACCCTTCGCGGATGTTTTCCCGCAGCACGGCGCCCTTCCACGGCTTGGTGTAGAAGCGGTCGATGGCGCCATGGTTGATGGCGGCCATGATCGGCGTCAGGTCGGCGTAGGCCGACAGCATGATGCGGAAGGTGTCGGGCGCCAGGTTCTTGACCCGCTCCATGAACTCGGTCCCGGTCATCATGGGCATGCACTGGTCGCACAGGATGACCTGCACGCGGTGGCGCGCCAGCACGTCGAAGCCTTCCGCCGCCGTCTGCGCGGTCAGGATGCGATAGCCATCCTGCGCCAGGAAGTCGCTCAGCACGTCGAGCATGAAGGCGTCATCGTCCACAATCAGCAAGGTTTGCTGCTCGACGATGCTCTCGTCGCTCGGCGCCTGCAGGTGGCGGCCTTCGCGCAGCATCTGCACGAACTCGGCCTCTGGCAAGGGGCGGCTGAAGTAGTAGCCCTGCATCTCGTCGCAATCGTGGCGGCGCAGGTAGGAAAGCTGGGCATCCTTTTCCACGCCTTCCGCAATCACTTTCAGCTTCAGGCTGTGCGCCATATTGATAATGGCCAGCACGATGGCCGCATCGTCCGGATTGCTGGTCACTTCGCGCACGAAGGCGATATCGATTTTCAGCTTGTCGATCGGGAAGCGCTTCAGGTAGGCCAGCGAGGAATAGCCGGTGCCGAAGTCGTCGATGGAGATCTTTACGCCCAGCCCCTTCAGGTTCTGCAGCACCGTGATGGTCTCCTCCGCATTCGACATCAGCGAGCTTTCGGTCAACTCCAGCTCCAGCAATTCCGGCGCAATATCGTTCTCCTTGATGGCCTGCATCACCTCCTCTTCCAGGCCGCCGACGAAGAACTGGATGCCGGACACGTTGACCGACAGGTGCACCGCGCCCACATGGTTCTTGCCCCACTCCGCAATCTTGCGGCAGGACTCGTGAATCACCCAGCTACCGACCCGGACGATCAGGCCCGTCTCTTCCAGCAGCGGGATGAACAGCGCCGGCGACACCAGGCCGTGGCCCGGGCGCTCCCAGCGCAGCAGCACCTCGGCGCCGCTGATGCGGCCCGAAGAGATATGCACCTTGGGCTGGTAATAGAGCCGGAATTCGTTGTTGTCGATGGCGCGGCGCAGCGCATTTTCCATGTCCAGCCGCGCCAGCGATTGGGCGTTCATCTCCGCCGTAAAGAAGCGGAAGGCATCGCGGCCGGCTTCCTTGGCGCGGTACATCGCCGTATCGGCGTACTGGATCAGGGTATCGGGATCGCTGGCGTCGTCCGGGAAGACCGAAATGCCGATGCTGGCCGTCACCGTCACCTCATGCCCTTTCAGGGCGAAGGGCTGGCGCATCGCGTCGCGGATCTTGTCCACCACCGCAATGGCGTTCTGCGCACCTTCGGGCAGCATCAGGATGGCCGCGAATTCGTCGCCGCCGAAGCGGCCGATGGTGTCGCGTACCCGCAGGCATTCGACCAGGCGGCTGGAGAACTGCCGCAGCAGCTCGTCGCCGATGGTATGGCCCAGGGTATCGTTGATGTTCTTGAAACGGTCCATGTCGAGGAACAGCACCGCCAGCGCCCAGCCATGCTCGCTGGCCTGCTTCAGCGACAGCATCAGCGAATCGTAGAACTGGGAGCGGTTCGGCAGCCCGGTCAGGGTGTCGAAGTGGGCCAGCTTGAGCAGGCGGCGCTCGGCTTCCTTGCGCTCGGTGATATCGCGCGCCACCGCCACCAGGATCCAGTTCTGGCCCGAACGCAGTGTGCGCCGCTGCACTTCCACCGACAAGGGCGTGCCGTCCTTGCACTCAAGCAGCAGCTCGGCCATTGCCCCGCTCTGGTCGCCCGCCAGCAGCTTGTCGTACAGGTCCTGCAGCGGCTGCAGTCCCGGATCCTGGTCGCGGTCCGGCCCGACTCTCAGGAATTCCTCGCGCGCGAAGCCCAGCATGCGGCAGGCGGTCACGTTCACGTCGATGAAGCAGGAATTGGCGCGGTCGACCAGGAAGATCGCATCGGCCGTCGCATCCATCGCCAGGCGGAAGCGGCGCAAATCCTCGTCGAGGCGGATGCGCGCGTTCATGTCCAGCTGCAGCTGCGCGTGGTGGCGGCTGATTTCCTCGTACAGCAGCAGGTTTTCGTAAGCGACGGAGATCTGCGCCGCCACGGTCACCGCCACCCGTTCATCGACCTCGTTGAATTCATCGGCGCCCAGCTTGTCCACCAGGTACAGCCAGCCGTGCACGCGTTCGCGCGAGGCGATCGGCACGCCGAGGAAGGAATGCACCTGCGGATGGCCGACCGGCAAGCCGATCTCGCGCGGATCGCCGCCCAGGCGGCTCATGCGCACCGGCTGGCGTTGCTTCAGCAGGCTGTCCAGGATGCCGGCACGTGCCTGTCCCGCCACCACGCGCGCCTGCTCGCCCACGCCGCAGGAAGCAAAGTAGCTGGTCTCGTTCGCATCCTGCTCCAGCACGCCGATGCAGGCGAAGCGCGACACGCAGATATTCTGCGCCACGCGCACGCCGATCTCGATCAGGCCCTGCGCATCGCGTTCGGCGCCCAGTTCGATGCCCAATTCGATCAGCGCCGTCAGGCGCAGGCTGACCGCCTGCAGGCTGGAGAGGGAGCGCGACAGGCGCTCCGTCATCTGGTTCAGGTGTTCCGGCTCGCCCTCATGCTGCTCGCCATTGTTGGCGATACGGGTGATCAGCTGGCTGCTCGATTCGAGTTCATCGATGTACTCGGCGACCTTATGCTCGATATCGAACAGGCGGCCCTGGCTGGGCGGCTCGGGCGCAAACGCCGGCAGCGTCTCGACTTGCTCCGCCATGCCCAGGGCCTCATGCACCGTTTTCAGGATCACGTCGGGGTCGGATGGCTTGGGCAGCACCCAGCGCACGCCGCAGGCCTCGGCCACCGCCATCGCTTCGCGTTCGCGGTAAGTGGCGGTATAGAAGATGATCGGCACGTCCGCCAGCTCAGGCTTGCTGCGGATGCGGTTGACGAACTCGTAGCCGTCCATGTTCGGCATCAGGATGTCGGAGATGACCAGGTCCGGCTTCTCCGTTTCCATGACTTTAAGCCCTTCCACGCCGCTGGAGGCCTCCAGCAGGCGGTGGCCGCTGTAGCCAAGCAGCGTCATCAGGAATTCGCGGTTCAGCACGTGGTCGTCGACGATCAGGATCGTCGCGATGTCGTTCTCATTCCGGGGCGACATCTCCCCAGGTAAAAAAGACTCGATTTGCGAGACGAAAGTGTCCGGTTCGATCGGTTTGCCGATATAGCCGTCAAAGCCGGCGGCCAGCAGTTTTTCGCGGTCGCCCACCATGGCCAGCGCGGTCACGGCCAGCGCCGGGATGTCTTTCAGCTTGGGATCCTGCTTCAATTGCGCCACCACGCCGTAACCATCGAGCTTGGGCAGGTGCACGTCGCAGATAATGAGGTCGGGCACCTCGCGGCGCGCCACCTCCACGCCTTCCTCGCCGTTATGGGCCAGCAGAGGCTGGTAGCCGAACGCGCGGAGCAGGTACACCATCAGCTCCATATTGGTGGGATTGTCTTCGATGATGAGGATGCGTGCGGACATTGCTACTCCTGTCACTGTGTCGCCTCTAGTATCCGCTATTCCAGGGGCAAGGTGAGCACAAAAACACTGCCCTTGCCCGGTTTATCGAAATAACGGATCGATCCATTCAACAATGCGGCCAGTTTCTGGCTCAGGTGAATGCCCAATTGTTGCAGGCTTTCCTCTTTCACTCCGCCGCCCGTGTCGCTGACACTGACTTGCACTACAGGTATTCCTTCGTCCGTGCCGCGCTCAAGGCCGATACTCACCTCGCCCTTCTCGGTAAACTTGAGCGCATTATTCATAAGATTCATCAGGATCTGCTGCAAGGCGCGGCGGTCGGTGCGCACCGTTACCGCCTGCGCGGGTGCGCGAAATTGCAGCACCAGCCCCTTCTCCCTCGCCTGCGGCCGGAATAGCTGCGCCAGCTCCTCGACGATCAGGCGGCAGTTCAGGGGTTCGGGATGAAAATCCACCTTGCCCGAGCCGATCTTGGTCAGGTCCAGCAGGTCGTTAATCAGCGCCAGCAAATGGCGCGCACTCGATTGCACGGTGCGCAGCTGCTTTTCCTGGTCTTCGTTCAATGGCCCTGGCAAATGCATCAGCAAGGTGCCGGTAAAACCGATGATGGCATTCAGCGGCGTGCGCAATTCATGCGACATGCTGGCCAGGAAGCGGTCCTTGGCCTGCGCGGCCTTGGCCAGTTCGCTGATGTCGCGCACGGCATGGATCCGCAATGCGCCGCGGCCAACGCCGGCCTGGCTGGTCTTGACGTCGACCGGAAAAGCTTCCCCGTCCTTGCGCCTGCCGCTTGCTTCGCGCCCGGCCGGCAGGACCTGATCGAGCGCCCTGCCGCGCAATTCGCCCGGCAGGTAGCCGAACAAGTCCTCCGCCAGGTGGTTGGCCAATACGATGCGGCCGAATTCATTGGCCATCACAATCGCGTCCGGCATGGCTTCGAGCAGGGCCCCGAAGCGCTGTTCGGCGTCCAGGGTGTCCGCATGATCGATCTTGCCGAAGTCTGTCGCCATCGCCCTACTTTCTAAATGATACTTACCAAATTCACGTAGAGAATTGCAGCGTTTCTTGCTTGGCCTCAAGACAGTCTAAGTGATCGCCATAATCTCTGCAAGAACGCGCTTGGCGATATCGGGATGGCGGCCCATGGCGACGTGGCCGACACCGGGCAGCGCGATATTGCGGGCGCCCGGCAAATGGCAGGAATCCTGCGGCGCGATGATGTTGTCGTGCCAGGAGTAGATGGAGGTGATCAGGCGGCGCTGGGCGCGGTCTTCGGCATCGAGCTGCGCCAGCCATTCGCCGTTGCGGCGCATCTGGCGCGCGTTGTGGCCCGGCCCCATATGCGCCAGGTCGGTGCCGTAGTGGGGCGTGCCGAGCGTGATGACGCGCGCCACGTGGGCCGTGCCGTAACGGCGCATCCAGGCCCGCGCCACCAGGCCGCCCATGCTGTGCGCAACGATGATGACTTTGTCGCTGCGGGTAGCCGCCAGCAAGGCTTGCACGGCGTGCTCGAGCTGCACGGCAAAATCTTCGATATCGCCGAAAATCGGCTCCAGGTCCACCGTTGCATGGCTGTAGCCTCGGGCCTCGAGCTGGGCCGCCAGGTGCACCCAGAAGCCGCCATTGGCGCCGTAGCCGTGCACCATCAGCACGGGGAAGCCGTGCGGTGCACCGGCCAGGTGCATGCGCGGCCGGTGCCGCAGCATGTGCCATGACGTGGCCGCCATGGTCGATGCGAACTCGTGAAAGAAAAGCTGCAGCTGTTGCCTCAGGCCCAGTTGCGCGTCTTCGGGCACCGGCCGCAGGGTCATGCGGAAGTTATTGGCAGTGATCGCCATCCGTACCAGCAGAACAACGATCACCGCCAGCAGCAGCGCCACATCGGCCGGCACCAGGTGCGCCAGCGCCCACGCGATGCCGATCGCGCTGGCCACCTGCAAGGCCATGATCAGCATCAGCATGCGCTTTACCATAGGTCAGGCCTTCGCTCCCAGCCGATCGGCCAGGCCGCTGGCCAGGCGTGCCGTGACGCCGTAGATCGAGAGCTGGGGATTGGCGCCGATGGAGGTCGGGAACAGCGATCCGTCGTGCACCGACACATTGCCGATGCCGCGATAGAGTCCGTCCGGCGCCACCACGCCGGTGGCCGCGTCACCGCTCATGGCGCAGCCGCCCATCACATGGGCCGAAACCACCCGCGTCAGCAGTTTCTGCATCGGCAGCGCGGCGATGGCCTGGCGCGCTTCGTCCCAGTTCTTGTAGGGCTCCTTGACCAGTTCGTGCACCGGGCTCACCGCATCGGCGCCCGCGGCGAACTGGATTTCGGCCATGGTCAGCAAGGCACGGCGTGCGCCCTCCCAGAAATATGGGGTAAGCGGATAGTCCAGCTGGGGCGAGCCGTCGCTGCGCAGCGTGACGCGTCCGCCGGCGGCATCCGGGTGGAAGCCGTCGCGCAGCAGCGCCAGCATGCCCTGCACGTGGGCGAAGCGCTTCATCAGGTTGGCGTGCGCGGCGCCGAAAGCCGACAGGGTTGAAGCGCCCAGCACCGGATGCAGGGGTGCGACTTCCAGTTTGTAGCCCATCGGGCCGTCCACCGGCTGCGTGTGCAGGAAGTGGTCGGAATACACCGTCTGCGGCGCGCCGTTGAAGGCTTCCACTGGCTGGCCGTAGGTACCCATGGAAATGACCACCGGGTGCAGGAAGGTGCGCTGGCCCAGCAACTGGTGCGGATCGGGGGCCCCGGAGCGCAGCAAGAGCGCGGGCGAATTGATCGCGCCGCCGGACACGACGAAGTGGCGCGCCTTCAGCGTCAGGCGGCGACCGGTCGGCTGCTGGCCGTCGGCCGTCAGTGCGACACATTCCAGCGCGGTGGCCTGGCCGCCCGCCAGCGTAAAGCGCTCGGCGCGCGCACGGGTCAGCAGCACAGCGCCTTTTTCCAGCGCGCCGGGGATGGTGGTGACCAGCATCGACTGCTTGGCATTGGTCGGGCAGCCCATGCCGCAGTAGCCCAGGTTCCAGCAGCCGTTGACGTTGCGGCGGATCAGCCCCGTCTTGATGCCCAGTTTTTCCGCGCCCTGGCGCAACAGGTCATTGTTCTGGTTGGGTGGCGCTTGCCAATCGCTGATATTCAAGCGCTCTTCCATCTTCTGGAACCAGGGCGCCATGGCTTCCACGCTGTAGTCGTTCAGCGCGTACTTCGACTGCCACCATGCCAGCGTATCGGCCGGGGTGCGGAAGCTGGAAGTCCAGTTGACCACCGTGGTACCGCCCACGGTGCGGCCCTGCAGGATGTTGATCGCCTTGTCGACGGTCTTGCGCGCGGCCGATTCCTGGTACAGCGAAGGGTAGGCGTCGGCTTCGCGCATCTTGAAATCTTTCGACGATTTCAGTGCGCCCTCTTCCACCATCAGCACTTTCAGGCCGGCTTTGGCCAGGATTTCGGCGGTCACGCCGCCGCCGGCGCCGGTGCCGATCACCACCACGTCGGCATCGAAGCTGCGGTCCTGGGACAGTCCCGAGGCGTCGATGACTTGCCAGCCGCGGGCGATGCCGGCCTGGATCGGATCCGGGATTGGACTCGTCATGCGCTCAGCTCCTTCATCGGGCCGGGATAGCCGATGGCCGCCCAGGCGGCAGGTTCGGCATACCAGCCGCCGATCACCAGGTCGTGCAGGCCGTGGTAAGCCGTCTGCAGCATCTCGGTGCGATGGGTACGCCAGCTTTGCAGGAATTCGGCGATCTGCTGCGGCGTGGCTTCCTGCCAGGCCGGCACGCCGGCCAGCAGGCGGCGCGTTGGCGCCATATTGAGCAAGCCGAACAGGTCGCTGATCTCTTTCTGGGTGCGCAGTGGCAGGCCGTTGATGGCGCCGGCCACGCGCTCAATGGCGGAATCGAGCTCGGAGCGCGAGGGGGAAAGGCCGGTTATCGCCGGCACCAGCGCCGCCAGCATGAGGCGGCCCTTCTCGTCGAGCGCGAAACGCTGCGGCGTGGACGGGCGCAGCTGCCGGTACACGGCCCCGCCTGCGACAAGCGCCAGGCCGCCCAGCAGCCCAGCCTTCAAAAATGATCTGCGTTGCATCTAGTCTCCTCTTTTTTATTAGGAGGATTCTAAGGACGGCACCGGGCCCCGACTAGAGAAAGCCCTCTAATCCTTGCGGCTGCGGACCTGCATCTGGCGCGCAATGCCGCGCAGGATGTTGACTTCTTCCGTTTCCAGCCCGGCGCGCGCGAACATGCGTTTCAGGCGCGGCATCA
The DNA here is from genome assembly GCA_039593355.1 of Pseudoduganella sp. GTDB lineage: Bacteria > Pseudomonadota > Gammaproteobacteria > Burkholderiales > Burkholderiaceae_D > Rugamonas. The sequence continues at coordinate 38,289 of JBCNPK010000006.1, read as the reverse complement.
GCTTGCGCGGGTTGTTCGCATCGAGGAAACCCACGTCGACCAGGGCCTGCTCAAGGTGTTCGTACATGCCCTCGATCTGCGCCGCGCTGGCCGCCTCGCCCTGGAAACCCACCGGGCTGGGCGCACGCTGCCCCTCCAGCGCCGCCATGCGGCACTCGTAGACCAGCACCTGCGCCGCCTGCGCCAGGTTGAGCGAGGAATAATCGGGATTGGCCGGGATATTCACCAGCACATTGCACGGCTCGACAATCTCGTTCGGCAGGCCGAAGCGCTCATTGCCGAAAATGAGGGCGGCATGCAGCTCCTCGCCCCCAGCCAGCTGGCCCGCGAATTCGCGCGGCGTCACCACCGGCGGCGAAAACTCGCGCAGGCGCGCCGACACGGCCGCCGTGAAGTTGATGCCTTCCAGTGCTTCGGCCATGCTGCCGACCACGCGCGCGGAAGACAGAATATCTTGCGCACCCGAGGCAAAAGCCACCGCCTCCTCATGCTCGCATGCCCCCTCAAAGCGCGGATTGACCAGCACCAGGTCGGAAAAACCCATGGTTTTCATGGCGCGCGCCACCGACCCGATATTGCCCGGGCGGCTAGTCTGCACCAGTATCACCCTGAGACGTTGGAAGGCGGAGGATGCGGTTTCGGTCTGCTTCATTTACAATAGCGGGATTCTGCGTTGGCCCGCATTTTACTCTGCCAGCCCAACGCGCCGCTCTTTTTCAATCTTGTCATCATTTCCGCTGCCGGATGCGCGAAGCGTTTCCGTGGGCGGCAATGGCTATTTTACGGAAGCTAGTATGCACCCAATGCTGAATACGGCCATCAAGGCCGCGCGCCGTGGCGCCGCTGTGATTAACCGCGCATCCTTCGACCTGGACCGCGTGAACGTAACGGAAAAACAACACAATGACTTCGTCACTGATGTTGACCAGGCCGCCGAGGCTGCGATTATCGAGGTGCTGCTGAAAGCCTACCCTGACCACGCCATCTTCGCCGAAGAATCCGGCGTGACCGGCACCGTCAATGACGAGAGCGAATATGTGTGGATCATCGATCCACTGGACGGCACCACCAACTTCATGCACGGCTTCCCGCAGTACGCCATCTCCATCGCCCTTCAGCAGAAAGGCGTGGTGACCCAGGCTGTCGTTTACGATCCGGTCCACAACGACCTGTTCACCGCCACCAAGGGCGCCGGCGCCTACCTGAACGAAAAGCGCATCCGCGTCAACAAGCTGGACCGCATCAGCGGCGCCCTGCTCGCATCCGGCTACAAGCCAGGCTCGCCAGCCGCCATCGCCGAATTCGCCAAGATGTTCACCCTGATGGCCGAGCGTTCGCACGGCATCCGCCGCGCCGGCTCCGCCGCCCTGGACCTGGCCTACGTCGCCTGCGGCCGCCTGGACGGCTACTACGAAAAGAACCTGAAGCCTTGGGACATCGCCGCCGGCGCCCTGCTGGTGACCGAGGCGGGCGGCATCGCCGGCGAGTTCAACGGCGAATCCAACTATATGAATACCGGCCACATCGTTGCCGGCTCGCCGAAAATCTTCGGCCAGATGGTTGGCCTCCTGGCAGAGTTTGCATAAATACAAGCCTCAAATCGCCACACAAGAGGCCCCGCGGGGCCTCTTTTCTTATTGCCGTGCGTCAATGAAGGGGGCTTTACTGTTATACTCCGTTCATGCCAGACGTTTCCTTGTGGCAATAAAATCCATATAATTTCCAGAATAACTACATTATGTCTTTCTCCGATCTCGGCCTGTCAGATGCCATCGTGCGTGCGGTAGCCGAAACCGGCTATACAGCCCCTACCCCGATTCAAAGCCAGGCCATCCCGGCGGTACTGAACGGCGGCGACCTGCTGGCCGGCGCCCAGACCGGCACCGGCAAGACCGCCGGCTTTACCCTGCCGATCCTGCATCGCCTGTCGACCGACGCCGTCGGCAGCAAGCTGGCCAACAACACGTCGCCGCGCGCCATCCGCGCCCTGATCCTGACCCCGACCCGCGAACTGGCGGCCCAGGTGGAAGAAAGCGTCAAGACCTACGGCAAATACACCAAGCTGAATTCGGCCGTGATCTTCGGCGGCGTGAGCATCAACCCGCAGATCAAGCTGTTGAAGCACGGAGTCGACATCCTGGTCGCCACGCCGGGCCGCCTGCTGGACCACATGGGCCAGGGCACCGTCAACCTGGACAAGATCGAAATCCTGATCCTGGACGAAGCCGACCGCATGCTGGACATGGGCTTCATCCGCGACATCCGCAAAGTGCTGGCCGCCCTGCCGCCGAAGCGTCAGAACCTGCTGTTCTCGGCCACCTTCTCGGACGAGATCAAGGCCCTGGCCGACGGCCTGCTGGACAACCCGAAAACCATCGAAGTGGCGCGCCGCAATTCGACGGTCGAAATCATTTCGCAGAAAATCCACCCGGTCGACCGCGACAAGAAGCACCCGATGCTGTCGCACCTGATCCGCACGCACGCCTGGACCCAGGTGCTGGTCTTCACCCGCACCAAGCATGGCGCCAACAAGCTGGTCGAACAGCTGGGCCGCGACGGCGTGAAAGCCATGGCCATCCACGGCAACAAGAGCCAGACCGCGCGCACCCGCGCCCTGGCCGAGTTCAAGGATGGTTCGCTGCAATGCCTGGTCGCCACCGACATCGCGGCGCGCGGCATCGACATCGACCAGCTGCCGCACGTGGTCAACTACGACCTGCCGAACGTGCCGGAAGACTATGTGCACCGCATCGGCCGTACCGGCCGCGCCGGCGCCAAGGGGGAAGCGGTCTCGCTGGTCTGCGTCGATGAGCACACGATGCTGCGCGACATCGAACGCCTGATCAAACAGACGCTGCCGCGCGAAGTGATCCCCGGATTCGAGCCGGACCCGAACGCCAAGGCCCAGCCGATCCAGCTGCGCAGCGGCGTCGGCCGTCACCAGAACCGGCCGCCACGCCAGGGCGGCAACGGCGGCGGCAATGGCAACGGCGGCGGCAACCGCAGCCAGAACGGCCAGGGCAAGCCGCGCGTGGCTGCCAACGGCAACGGCAGCGGCGCACCACGCGGCGCTGCTCCCTCCGGGATCCGCCGCGACGCCCGCCCGGGCGGTGGCGGTGGCGGCGGCCCCCGCTCCTCCAACGCTCCGCGCCAACGCACCCGCTAAGCGAAGGCCAGGCCCGCTATAATCGCGGGCATGCCACAATTCGCTGCCAACCTCTCCATGCTGTTCACCGAAGCGCCCTTCATCGAGCGCTTCGCGCTGGCGCATGGAGCGGGCTTCAAAGGCGTGGAATTCCTCTTCCCCTACGCCTTCGATTCCGACCACATCAAAGAACGCCTGCAGCGCCACCAGCTGCAGCTGGTGCTGCACAACCTGCCGCCCGGCGACTGGCAGGCGGGCGAACGCGGCATGGCTTGCGATCCGCGCCGCTTCGAGGAATTCCAGGACAGCGTCGGCATTGCGCTCGAATACGCCCTTGAGCTGGGCACGCCGCGCGTGCACTGCATGGCTGGCATCATGCCCGGCGGCGTGGCGCCGGAGCGGGCGCGCGAGGCCTATATCCGCGCCCTGCAATACGCCGCCGACCAGTTCGCGCCGCACGGCATCGAGGTCTTGATCGAACCGATCAACCACTACGACATCCCCGGCTACTTCCTGAACCATAGCCGTCAGGCGCTGGACGTCCTGCGCGATGCGGCCCGTTCCAACCTGTTCCTGCAATACGACATCTATCATATGCAGCGCATGGAGGGCGAACTGGCCAACACCATCCGTGCCTGCCTGCCGCAGATCCGCCACATGCAGCTGGCGGATACGCCAGGCCGTCACGAGCCCGGCACCGGCGAGATCAACTATCCTTTCCTGTTCCGCCTGCTCGACGAACTGGGCTACCAGGGCTGGCTCGGCTGCGAATACCTGCCCAGCGCGCGCACCGAAGACAGCTTGTCCTGGCTCTTGCCTTATCTTCGCGCCTGACCTTTGCGCTGGCGCAAACGCGCCGCCCGCATCAAGGCGCAAGATGGTCTCTGCCGCCCGGGGAGACCATCATGAAACGCTACCTCTGCATACTGTCGTGCCTGCTGCTGGCCGCCTGCGCCAGCAATCCGCGCCTGGACGAAGCGCGCGCCCTCGCCGATGAGGCGCCCAAGCTGGCCGGCTTCAACGACCTCAGCCAACGCTACCGTGACACCTTCCAGCGTGAGCAACCCTATCTCAGCGCCGCGGCCGCCGAGCGCGAGCAAGCCATCGACCGCAAGCGCCACGAAGCCTATCCCGACTTCGTGGCCCTGCACGCCGCCGCCACCACCTATCTGCGCGCACTCGGCGCCCTGGCCGGCGGCGGCGCCTACGACTTCAGCGACCAGGCCAGACAGATGTCGGCCAGCATCAAGGCCTGGCCGGACACCGGCCTGACCGACCGCCACGTCGATGCCTACTCGCGCCTGGTGCGTGTACTGCTGCGTGCCGCCACCAGCCGCGAGCAGGACAAGGCCGTGCAAGCCATGCTGCGCGAGGGTTATGAGCCGCTGCAGGGCACGCTCGACGCCATGGACACCCTGCTGCGCTTCTTCAACAAGAACCACGACAACGAACAGCGCATCGTGCTCGGCATGCTGGAAGTCGAGATTCCCTACGCCGACGCACCGCGCGACCGCCTGCTGGCTGCCCTGGCCCGCTCCCACCAGCAGGAAAAACTGAAGGAATACCGTCTGCTCGGCCTGCGCCACACCCTGGCCGCCCAGCATATCGACGCCATCCGCGCACGGCACGCCGCGCTGTTCCGCGGACTCGATCCCCTGCCTGCGGACACCGGCAAGGAGGGCAGCAGTGCCGCCGCGCCGCCCGCCATCCCAACCGCCAACGCCCAAGGAGCCCTGCCATGAGCCTGACCGCCAGCCTGCCGCAAGACCTGGAAACCCTGGCCGACAGCCTGTCGGCCAGCGCCGACGAACTGCACCAGCGCATCATGCGCGGCATCCGCAAGCAGCAGCGGCTGGAAGGCGGCCACGGCAAGGGCGGCCCGGTCCCGCTGACGCAAGGCGCCGCCCGAGCCTTGTTCGAGAACGAAGTGGCGCTGCGCCAGCAAGCCAACAGCCTGTATGCCGACGCCGCCAGCCATTCGCTGGAAGGCATGGGCGCCACCCTGCCCGAGCTGCTGCGCCTGGCGGACCAGGCGCGCCTGGCCATCCGCCACATCGATCGGGTGAAGGAGCTAGCTGGCATCAGCGCCGACCTGCTGGCCGTGGCGGCGGCCATCGCGGCGGCGCGCCCCGAGCACCTGGCCGCTCCTTTGCAAAGCCTGAAAAAGCAACTGGCCGCACGGCAAACACAGGAGAGTGCGTAAATAGCGCAGCAGGCATACAATGGTCTTCCGAACAATGAATTCGTGGAGACCGTCATGGGCCTGTCGCCGGATCAGCTTGCATCTCTGCAAGCCGCGCTGGAGCAACGCAAGCTTGCACTCCTGCAGCAGCTTGCCGGCCGCATGGACGGCGAGCTGGCGCGCGTGCCGGCGGTCGAGGAAATCGAAACCTCCCCGGCCGACAGCGCCAGCAACCGCACGCTGAACCAGCTGGAAATGGAAGCCGACGAACACAAGCAGGCCCAGCTCAGCAGTATTCGCCATGCCCTGGCCAAGATCGACGACGGCAGCTACGGCCTGTGCGACAACTGCGGCAATGAAATCCCCTTCTCGCGCCTGAATGCGCGGCCGGAAGCGCCGCTGTGCATCGCCTGCCAGACGCGGCTGGAGAAAGCGACGGCCGCCCTGCGCTGAAGGAAAAGCCATGGCTTACAAAACCATCCTGGTCCATGTCGATGAAGCCCCGCACAGCGCGGCGCGCATCCTGCTGGCGGGCGAACTGGCGCTGCAGGAAGGCGCCCACGTGGTGGGCGTGGCCACCACCGGCATTTCGCGCTTCCTGTACCAGAACGAAACGGTGGACGACAAGGATCCCAACCTGGCGCGCCACCTCGACATCCTGCGCGAGCGCGCGCGCCACGCCTTGGCCGAATTCGCGCCGCGCCTGCAGTCGCTGGGCGTGCAATCTTACGAGCAGCGCATCCTCGATGACGAAGCGTCCGCCGGCCTGAGCCTGCTGGCCCGCCACGCCGACCTGGTCATCGTCGGCCAGCTCGACCCGAACGGGCGCGGTCCCGACGTGCCGGCCGACGTCGTGCTGGGCAGCGGCAAGCCGGTGCTGGTGCTGCCCTTCGCCGCGCGCACCTCGGCAACCATCGCGGTGACGCGCGACGGCGTCGCCAGCCCGGGCGGACCGGCGCCGGCGCGCCACATCCTCGCCGCCTGGAACGCCAGCCGCGAAGCGGGCCGCGCCTTGCAGGACGCCCTGCCGCTGCTGCGCCGCGCCGACAGCGTGACGGTGGCCATCCTCGACGCCGAGGCGCGCCCCGGCGTGTTCGGCGATCCGGCCGGCAGCGACGTGCTGGCCTGGCTGGAACGGCATGGCGTATTGGCCACGGTTGCCCAGGCCCAGGGCGAGCGCCAAGGCTTGCTGAAACGTCCCGGCAATGTGGGCGAACGCTTGCTGGCCCTGGCGGCCGAGCGCGATTGCGACTTCCTGGTGATGGGGGCGTACGGGCATTCGCGCTTCCGCGAAACCCTGCTGGGCGGCGTCACGCGCAGCATGCTCGATGCGATGACGCTACCCTTGCTGATGTCGCATTAATCGTCCGACTGCCAGGCCTGGCTGCGGATCTTCGACACCTGGCGCAAGGCCAGCCACTTCCAGATTTGCAGCGCATCTTCCTGCTTGCAGCTCATGTGGCGCGGCGAGGCCAGCGCGATTTCGCAATCGCGGTCCGACCACTCCTCGTAGCGCACGGCACCGTTCTGGCCGACTTCCACCTGGTACATCAGGCCGTCGTCGTAACCGAACTTCAAGGTGGCGCTGCCCGGGATGCCGTCCGGGCCGTGGATCTTGCCGCCGTAGACGTCCGCCAGTGCCGCCACCAGTTGGGCTTCGGTCGGCGCCGAAATATCGCGGCGGTCCGGCCGCGAAAGGACTACCCATGCCTGTGTCATTGACGCTCTCCCCCTGAAAACCAGCGCGTAGCGCATGTGGCAGATGATGTACTGGACGGCAGGGCGTGGTCATGATCCACGTCTAGTTCGCTGCTTTTATTGTAGCAACTATCATACCGAAAATTACTTTTCGCACAGGGGGCGTTTGCATTCCGCAACAGGACAGCGCAACACCCTTAAATAAATTGAGGGACTGACAAGGGATTGAAATCTTTCCAGTCGCCCTTCTCGACAATACCCTCGGCGCGCTCGACCTTTTCGGCGCCCTGCCGGCGCATCAGCTCGACGGCGCGCGCCTCGTCCGCCCCGTCCACGGCGACCGCCACCATCATGCAGGACTGGCGCGGCGGCGGGCCGGACTCGTCTTTTTCCTGCATGCCGGAAAAGCTGTACAGCGATCCGACGTGGGCCCCCACCAGGCCGCCGAGCACTGGACCCAGCGGCCCGGTGAGCGGTATCGTCGCCGCGCCCGCGGCGGCGCCGATCGCCGCCCCGGTCACCTCGCCCTTGGCCACCGCTTCCGGCGTCTCCTTGGCGCCCTGCGACTGGGCCTGGTCGCCGCCGGTCGGGATCACATTGTGCTGGCCCGGAGGATTGTTGAAGAAGGTGCTGATACGGCCCGCGTCAAAACCGGCCGCCTGGAAGGCCTGGCAGGCGTCGAGCGCGCTATCCTGCAACTGGAAATGTCCCGCAATAATGGTGCTCATGGCGTTCTCCCCAAAAGTTCCAGCGTGCCCAAGCCTGGGCGCGCCGACAGTTAGCTAGCGCACAAATCCAGGCCCGCTTTTCTCTTTCCCGCCGTATAATCGGTTCGTCCACACAGATGCCACTTTGATATGAGTAGCTTCCACGACGAAAGGACGGTCGAGCGCACGGCCATTTCGCTGTCCGAACTGCTGGACGGCCATCCGGTCGCGACTTTTGTCATCGATAGCGACCATGTCATCACCCACTGGAACAAGGCTTGCGAACACCTGCTGGGCTGGAGCACGCAGGAAATGGTCGGCACCCGCCAGCACTGGCAAGCCTTTTACACCAAGCCGCGCGCCTTGCTGGCCGACCTGATCGTCGACAATATCGACCCCGCCAGCGACCACCATTTTCGCGACAAGTACCGGGCTTCCTCCCTGATCGACGGCGCCTACGAAGAGGAAGACTTCTTCCCCAATATCGGCGCGGCCGGACACTGGCTGCAATTCACGGCGGCCCCGCTGCGCGGGCGCGACGGCAAGCTGGTGGGCGCGATCCAGAGCCTGCGCGACGTCACCGAGCGGCGCGTGGCGGAAAACGCCCTGCGCCGCGCGCACGACAACCTGGAACACACGGTGCGCCAGCGCACGGCCCAGTTGGCCGAAGATATCCGCCAGCGCCAGAGCGCCGAGGAGGAGCTGCGCCGCCGCAATATTGAACTGACCGAACTGAACGAACAGCTCAGCCGTACACAGCAGCAGCTGGTGCAGTCGGACAAGCTGGCCTCGATCGGCCAGCTGGCGGCCGGCGTGGCGCATGAAATCAACAACCCGATCGGCTACATCTTCTCCAACTTCGGCACGCTGCAAAGCTACCTCGACAGCCTGTTCGCCATGCTCGACGCCTACCAGCAAGCCGAGGTGGCCATCGTCGACCCGGCGGTGGCGGCGCGCCTGCGCGCCATGCGCGAGCAGGTGGAGCTGGACTTCCTGCGCACCGACATCCCGACCCTGATGCAGGAATCGAAGGAAGGCATCGTGCGCGTGCGCCACATCGTGCAGGACCTGAAGGATTTCTCGCGCGTGGACAGCCAGCAGGAATGGGTCTGGGCCGACCTGCGCCAGGGCATCGACTCCACCCTCAACATCGTCGCCAACGAAATCAAGTACAAGGCCGACGTGGTGCGCGAATACGGCGACATCCCCGACATCGAATGCCTGCCGCTGCAAATCAACCAGGTGGTGATGAACCTGCTGGTCAACGCCGCCCACGCCATCGGCAATACGCGCGGCCGCATCGAAGTGCGCACCGGCTGCGATGGCGACGACGTCTGGTTCAGCATCAGCGATAACGGCAGCGGCATCGCGCCTGAAAACCTGGGCCGCATCTTCGATCCCTTTTTCACCACCAAGGAAGTTGGCAAAGGCACCGGCCTTGGCCTGTCGCTGTCCTACGGCATCGTGCAAAAGCACCGCGGCCGCATCGAGGTCGATTCCGCCCTCGGCAAAGGCACCACGTTCCGCGTCACGCTACCGAAGGTGCGCCCTCCCAACGAGCAGAAGGAAGCCAATCCATGATGACCATCCTGTGCGTCGACGACGAGCCGAACATCCTCTCTTCGCTGCGCCGCCTGTTCCGCGGCAAGGGCTACGAGGTGCTGACGGCCATCAGCGGCGCCCAGGGGCTGGAGCTGCTGGCGCAGCAGCCGGTGGACCTGGTGATTTCCGACATGCGCATGCCGGAAATGGACGGCGCGCGCTTCCTGGCCCAGGTGCGCGAGCGCTGGCCCAACACTGTGCGCCTGCTGCTGACCGGCTACTCCGACGTGCAGTCGATCCAGGACGCCATCAACTGCGGCGAAATCTACCGCTACATCACCAAGCCCTGGGACGACAACGACATCCTGCTGATCGTGCGCCACGCGCTCGAACGCCACCAGCTGGAGCTGGAAAAGCAGCGACTGGAAGCGCTGACCCTGAAGCAGAACGAGGAGCTGAAGGCCCTCAACGCCGGCCTGGAACAGAAAGTCGAGGAACGCACGCGCCAGCTCAAGGCCACCTTCCTCACCACCATCAAGATCCTGTCCAGCATCGCCGAAATGCGCGGCACCGGCCAGACCGGCCAGACGCGCCAGGTGGCCGACCTGGCGCGCAAGATGGCAGCCCAGCTCAAGCTTGAAACGAACGAGGTGCAGGATGTCTTCATCGCCGCCCTGCTGCACGACCTGGGCCGCATCGGCTTTACCGACGACATGCTGCGCACCCCGATGACCATGCTGCAGGGCGCCGACCTGGCGCAATTCCGCAAGCACCCCGTCTACGCCGCCCAGCTCCTGATGCCGCTGACCGACATGGCCGGCGTGGCGGCCATCGTGCGGCACCAGATGGAACGCTTCGACGGCCAGGGCTTCCCGGACCGCCTGGCCGGCTTCGCGATCCCGATCGGTTCGCGCATCCTGATGCTGGCGGTCGACTACTACAACCTGCAGCAGGGTGCGCTGGTGCAGCGCCACCTGAAGCCGGAAGAAGCGAAATCGCTGATATTGGACGGCAGCGGCAAGCGCTACGATCCCTCCGTGGTGCAGGCTTTCCGGCAGGTGGTCGACGGCGGCGTGCGCGGCGCGGTGGAGAGCAGCGACGTCGAACTGCTGTCGGGCGAACTGGTGCCGGGCATGGTGCTGTCACGCGATGTGGTCAGCCGCGACGGGCTGATGCTGCTTGCCTCCGACCACGTGCTCAACGAGCGCATGATCCAGCAGCTGCAGGATTTCGAGAAAAAAAGCGGCCACCGGCTGCCTATCTGGGTTCAGCGGGGAGTGGCAGGTGCACGGTGAAGGCCGTCCCCTTGCCCGGCTCGGAAATCACGTTGATGCGCCCGCCGTGCCGGTGGACGATGCCGTAAGCGAGGTATAGCCCGAGCCCGGTGCCGCTGCCCACCGGCTTGGTGGTGAAGAAGGGGTCGAAGATGCGTCCCAGGTTGGCCGGCAGGATGCCGCTGCCGTTATCCTGGATGCGCACATACACCCCGTCGCGCGCGCTGCCGGTCACGATGCGTATCACCCCTTGCTCGGGAATGGCCTGGATGGCGTTCAGCAGGATATTGCGGAACACCTGGTTCAGCTGGCCCGGCATGCAGCGCAGCGGCGCCAGCTTGCCGTAATGCTTTTCCACCCTGACCTTGAAGCGCAGCTCGCTGGCCAGCGCATTCAGCGTGCTGTCCAGGCCCTCGTGCAGGTCGGCCATTTGCCATTGGCTCTCGCCGGCCGCGGAAAAATCCTTCAGCGCCTGCACGATGTCGCGCACGCGGTGCAGGCCATCCATCGATTCGCGCAGCAGGGCCGCCGTATCTTCCTTCATGAAATCAAAGTCGGCCTGGCGCCGCTGTTCGGCCGAGGTGCTCTGCTCGACCAGCTGGAACAGGGTGTCGGCATAGCTTTTCAGGGTGCCGATATTGGAGGTGACAAAGCCGACCGGGTTGTTGATCTCGTGCGCCACGCCCGCCGCCAGCTGGCCGATCGATGCCATGTTCTGCGTCTGCAGCAGCGTCTCTTCCATCTGCTTGCGGTCGGTGATGTCGGTCAGCGAGCCGATCACCTCCAGCGGAGCGCCCTGGGCATCGCGGATCAGGCGCAACTGGTCGTGCATCCACAGGTAGCGCCCGTCGGCGGTGCGGAAGCGGTACTCGTAGGCGCGCTCGCCTTCCGTGAAAATCTGCGCCAGGCTGGAAAAGATGTTGGGCGCGTCGTCGGGGTGGATGTGGTCGAACCAGAAGTTGGGATCGGCCACCATCTCCTCCGGCCGGTAGCCCAGCACATTCAGCGCGTTGGCGCTGACGAAGGTCATCTTGAAGTCGCCGCTGGGCACGGTGCTGTAGATGATGGCGGGGGTGTTGTCGACGAGGTACTTGAGGCGCTGCAGCGGATCGGCCGGTTCACTGGCGCGGGCCGGCGCTTCGCTGGTGATGAAATCAAAGTCCTCGAATTCCATTCTCGCTTACCAATCGGCCCAGGCAAAGGAAGGTGCCGGCATCGCCATCGACAGGAAGCCGGGTTCCGGGACCGGTGGCGGCGGCGCCGCCAGCCATTCACGCGGATCGACCCGGTAGTATTTTTGCAGCTCGTTGTACAAGGCGGCATGGCGCTCGGCCAGCTGCCACGGCCGGGTGAAAAAGGTTTCCGTCGCCACGGCGAAGAATTCGGCCGGGCTGGTGGCGCCGTAGTGGTCGAGCACGCTGTCCTGGCGCCCGGTCCAGGCCTCATGGCGCAGGTTGGCGTAGTCGCGCGACAGCACTTGCGACCAGCTGCGGTAGCTGTCCGGGCTGCCCAGGTAGGGTGCGCCATTATTGCTGCCGGACTCGCTGTCGAGCTGGTGGGCGAATTCGTGCAGCACCACGTTATTGGCGCTCTGCCAGTCCAGGGTGCCGCGTTCCACGTCGTCCCAGGACAGGACGATGCGGCCATCGCTCCAGGATTCGCCCAGCATCTGCTGGCGCGCCGGCGTGATCACCCCGCCCGCCCCCACTTCCTGGCGGTCGGCAATGAAGGCGCCGGGATAGAGCAGGATGGTGTGCAGGGCGCGGTAGACCTTGCTCGGCTTGTTCAACAGCAGCAGGCAGGCCTGGGCCGCGATGGTGATGCGCATCTCCTGCGTCACTTCCAGGCCGGCGCAGCCGACGAATTTTTTCTGGTGCAGGAACTGCAGCACCATGCGCTGCAACTGGCGCTGAAGGTCGGGCGCCAGCTTGCGGTAAAAGGGAAGACTGCGTTCCAGCACGGCCTGGTCGGCCGCGGACAAAGGGCGGGCCAGCGCGCGCCGCAAAGTCCAGCGTGGATACGCGAAAGGCGCCGCACACACCAGCGCCGTCAGAATAAGCCAAAGCCAAGCTTCCATGATGCCGTCCATAACAGAACTCGTTCCGCCACAGATGGGGCCCTTGTGTGGCATTTCAACATGCCATGCAAAGGAAGCTTAGCACTGTTGCCGGCTCAGGGGTGCGCCTTTTGCATGGAGGCCGGGGCACCGAACAGGGCGGCCACCAGGGGGTCGCGCTGCACCGGGCCGCGGTTCACGCGGATCGCATAATGGGTGTCGTCGGCCAGGATATGGAAGTGACGGCCATTGCCCGCCATGCTCTGCTCGCGCAGGCTTGGGCGTTCCTTGCGTGGCGGCGCGCCTTCGCGTTTCGGCTGGGCGATCGCCGCCAGGAAGGCTTGCACGCGTTCGGCGTCCGGGGTCAGCTGGTAGACAGCCTTGCCGAGGTAAGTCGCCGTGCCTTCAATATAGCGCGCCAGTTCGATCACGCCTGCTTCGCGCAGGTCGCGGATGTATTTACGGGCTCCGGAAGGCGAAAACTTCAGGAACCAGGCGATTTCGTCCGCCAGCATTTCGTGGTTTTGTAATTCCGCCACCAGTTTCTGCATATTTTCGATACGGCGCAAAGTTGCCGAGGTGGAACGGACGCGCTCGATCGGGGCTAGCGACAGGGCTTTGCGCTCCGTCACGGGACCTGGACGTTCGACCAGCGCCAGGCGCGGACGGGACGGCACGGCCGGCAATGGGGCCGGCAGTTCCAGGGTAGCTTCGATTTCGAGGCCATGGGACGATTCTCTGATAGCGTGCATTTGAACACTCCTTGTAGATGCCAGGGTGGATTCGCAGGCTCCAGAGTGCCCGCCCGCGGCTCATCGGTCTGTGCGGCAACGAACATACAAACGCACAAACATTGGCTATTTGCCAACGTTGATTTAGACACGCGGGAGCTGTGTGTGTTCCCGAACAGATTGATAACGCGGCAGCGACCTATGCTGGAGGCGGCATCAACCAACCAGAGAGGAATGACCATGAAAGCTCCAGTCCTGCTCGCAGCCCTGGCCCTGGTGGCCCTGAGCGCCTGCGAAAAGACCGTCACCAACAACCCGCCGCCGGCCGTCGTTGAGCCGGCGCCGCCGCCAGCCGTCGTGCCGGGCCCACCGGGGCCGAAGGGCGACCCCGGCACGCCCGGCCCGCAAGGCGAACCCGGCAAACCCGGCGGCGACACGGTGATCGTGCAGCCGCAAACCCCGCCGCCGGAACCGGCCAAACAGTAAGCGCAGTGCACCCCGCAGGCCGCCAGCCATCCCCGTTTGGCTGGCGGCCGAAATTATTTTTTGAGTTTCAGTCAACCGATATACTTTGGTCTACGTTGTAGAAAAGCCACATACTTGCTATACTTCAAGGCAAATGTGCGGTATCGCACTGATGCTGGCGGGCATCACCGCCTACACTCAAACCACAGCCAACAAGCTGGGACAGAGAGTCGCGCAACTTTTTTCTGCGACTGCCTACTCAAATAACGGGAGCTTTCTTGTGAACAAGATCAAAAATATCGCTATCGCCGCAGCCCTGATGTCTGCATCTTTCGCTGCCTCGGCGCAGGACCTTCTCAACCAAAACTGGTATGTCGGCGCCCAAGCCGGCGTGCTCCGTCCGGACAGCGACTGGGCCGCCGACAAGGACCGTGCCGCTTACGGCTTGAAACTGGGCAAGGCCCTGAACGAACAGTGGGACCTGCAACTGAACGGCACCTACGGCTCCAGCAAGGAAAACATGAACCGCTACACCCAGAAGCTGCTGGGCGCTGACGGCCTGTACATGTTCAGCCGCAAGACCGTGCGTCCATTCCTGCTGGTTGGCGCCGGCATGGAAAAGGACAAGAACAATTACTCCTGCTGCCTGGCCGAGCCAAGCCGCTGGTCGCCCTTCATCGCCGCCGGCCTGGGCGTGCAAGCGAGCATCACCCCGCGCCTGTTCTTCCAGGCTGACCTGCGCAATGTGCACGGCTTCATCCGCGGCGAAGAGTTCAGCAACGCCAAGTCGAACAACAAGTACCTGATGTTCTCGCTGAACTACCTGCTGGGCGCAGCGCCTCAGCCAGCTCCAGCGCCGGCACCGGCTCCGGTCGTCGCCGCACCAGAACCGGCACCAGCCCCGGCACCAGCGCCAGTCGCGCCGCCGCCACCAGCGCCCAAGTTCGAAAAAGTGACCATGTCCGCCAACGAACTGTTCGGCTTCGACAGCGCCACCCTGGCGCCAAACCAGCCTAAGCTGGACGACATGGCCAACCTGCTGAACGCCGACACCTCGGTCAACAACGTGGTCATCACCGGCCACACCGACCGCCTGGGTTCCGACAAGTACAACCAGAAGCTGTCCGAGCGCCGCGCCGAAGCCGTCAAGGCCTACCTGGTAAGCAAGGGTGTTTCCGCTTCCCGTCTGACCGCACAGGGCAAGGGCAAGTCCCAGCCAGTCGTACAGTGCAACGACAAGAAGATGAAGCGCGCTGAGCTGATCAAGTGCCTGGAACCAAACCGCCGCGTCGAAATCGACCAGGTGACCGTCGAACGCCGCGTGAAGTAAGCGCTGCCGGCGCAGTCCGACCAGGGGCCTTCGGGCCCCTTTTCTTTTGTGGCCCGGCGCACCGTCAGGCCGGCCATGGCGGCGTAAGGTTGCCCTCATGAGTTGGCGACGCTTTCCCCACATCGCGAAAAAACTGCCCGCCGTCGGCTGGTGCGCCATCACCGAGTGGCTGGAGCACCGCGCCAGCAGCAAAGGCGCGGCACTGGCGTTTTACACCCTGTTTTCACTGGCGCCCATCCTGGTGCTGGTGATCGCCATCGCCGGCCTGTTCTATGGCAAGGAGGCGGCGCAGGGCGAGCTGTTCTTCCAGCTGCGCGGCCTGGTGGGCAGCCAGGGCGCGGAAGCGATCCAGCTGATCCTGTCCGGCGCGGCCAATGAAAAACAGGGCATGATCGCCACCCTGGTGGCGGGCGCCCTGCTGCTGTTCGGCGCCACCAGCGTGTTCGCCGAACTGAAAAGCAGCCTCGACGAAATCTGGCAACTGTCTCCGCTGGCCAATGGCGGCCTCTGGGATACCGTGCGCACCCGCCTGCTGTCCTTCGGCATGGTCCTGGTGCTCGGCTTCCTGCTGCTGGTGTCGCTCGCCGTCAGCGCCGCCCTCGCCTTCCTGGAAAAGAGGATGGGCGCCTACTGGCACGATGCAGCGCTGCTGCTCACCATCGTCAACCACGTCATCAGCTTTGTCGTGATCTCCGCCCTGTTCGGCGTGATCTACAAGATGCTGCCGCGCATAAAGCTGTCCTGGCGCGACGTGGTGATCGGCGCCCTGGGCACGGCAGCGCTCTTCACCTTGGGCAAGTACGCGATCGGCATGTACATCGGCAATAGCGGCGTCACCGACAGCTTCGGCGCGGCCGGCTCGCTGATTGCCGTGCTGCTCTGGGTCTACTACTCGGCCCAGGTGTTCTTTCTCGGCGCCGAATTCGCGCGCCAGTACGCGCTCCAGCTTGGCAGCTTGCGCCACCGGCACTGAGCGCCCGCTTATTCGCCAAGCAGTTCGGCAACCACCTGCATGCCATCGACCTTCTCGGCGACCACTTTGACGATCACCACCACCGGCACGCCAAGCAGCAAGCCCCACACGCCCCACAGCCAGCCCCAGAACAGCAGGCTGACGAAGACGGCCGCGGGGTTCATGCGCGCGATGCGTCCCGTCATCCAGGTGGCGATCACGGTGCCGACCAGGGTCGCGATGGCGCTCGTGGCGATCGCCACCAGCGCCACCATCTGCAGCGACTCCGTCTGCAGGAAGGTCGCCAGGCCCAGCGCGCAGACGATCAGGAGCGGGCCGAAATAAGGCATCAGGTGCAGCAGCCCGGCCACGATGGCCCAGGCGCCCGCGTTCTCCAGGCCGATGAAATGCAGGGCCAGCCACATCATCAGCGCCAGCAGCACATTGGTCACCAGCAGCATGAACATATAGCCCTGGATCGAGGTGTTGATCTCGTCGAGGATCTGCAGCGTGATCTTCTTGCGCGTGAGCGAAGGCCCGGCCAGCTTGACCAGCTTGCGCTTGAAGGTATCGCCCGAGAGCAGCAGGAAGAACACCAGGAACACCACCATGGTGGCCTGGCTCAGGAAGGACAGCAGGCCGCGCGAACCGGCCCAGACCCAGTCGATCACCTTGATGTGTCCCGCTTCCGCCGCCACCGGCGCCGGCTTGCGCGGCGGCGGCTTGCCGGCCGTGGCCTGCTCGATCTGGGTGGCGACGTCCTGGATGCGCTTCAGTGTGCTGTCCTTGCCGCTGGTGGTCGAAGCCACCAGGCGCGACAGCTTGCGGCCCGCGTCGGGCAGCTCTTCGATGATATTGGAAAATTCATTCTGCACGGTCTGCGCCGTGATGGCGCCCCCGACCAGGATGGCGCAGGTGACCAGGGCGGTGCCCAGCGCACGCCGCACATGCAGGCGCTCGAGCCAGGCGACCAGGGGATTCAGGGTATAGGCCAGCAGGATGCCCAGCAGCAGGGGCACCAGGAAACCCCGGCCCCACTGCAAGGCGTACAGGAAGGCAACGGTGGCGAGGATAGTCTGCGCCAGGCGCATGCGCCGTGCCAGCCGCGTTTATTTGACGCGGATGTCGTTCTTGACTTCTTTGACACCTTTCACGCCGCGTGCGATTTCGCCGGCGCGGGTGATATCGGCAGGCTGGGCCACGAAGCCGCTCAGCTGCACGGTGCCTTTGAAGGTTTCGACATTGATCTCAGTCGACTTCAGCGAGGGCTCGTTGAAGATGCTGGCCTTGACCTTGGTGGTCAGGGCGGCGTCGTCGATATATTCGCCGGCGCTTTCCTTGGTCGGGGTCGAGGCGCAGCCAACCAGGCTGAGGGTGGATGCAATGAACACGGCAGTAGCGAATCGATGTGTGAATTTCATGGCGCTTCTCCTATGTGTGGTGGGTGTTCCGGCCCCTAGTGTCCAGCTAACAAGCCCCGAATTCTGTTCGCTACCGAACATTGTGCGGGATCGCACAGACGAGCGCATGCAGCCAGCCATAAGCTGCGCCTAATCCCACCCACAGGAGGAGACGTCATGAAACCGACTGTATCCCTAGCAGCAATCATGGTGGCGGTGGCCGCCCTGAGCACTGGCTGCGCCAGTAATTCTTCCTACCCGCAAGCGACCGATTACTCGAGCCAGGCCGACATTTCGACCTACGGCACGGTCGATTCGATCCGCGTCGTGCGCGTTGACCCGGCCACCAGCGGCGCCGGCGCCGTCGCCGGCGGCTTGCTGGGCGCGCTGGCCGGCAGCCAGATCGGCTCCGGTTCCGGCAAGACCGCCGCCACTGCCGCCGGCGCCATCGGCGGCGCCGTGATCGGCAACCGCGTCGAGGAAAACCGCAACGCGCCGCGCGATGTGTACCAGATCAGCGTGCGGCTCGACAACGGCGACTACCGCACCATCAACCAGGACAGCGCCTACGACCTGCGGGTCGGCAGCCGCGTGCGCGTGGTCGATGGCCGCGTCTACCGCTACTAACAGGAGGTCGCCATGGCTACCATCCTGCTGGTCGTGCTGGTCCTGCTTGTCATTGGCGCCCTGCCCACCTGGCCGCATAGCCGCAACTGGGGCTATGCCCCGAGCGGCATCGCAGGGCTGATCGTTGTCGTTCTGCTCATCCTGCTGCTGACCGGCAGGCTGTAGCCAAGGAGCCCATCATGAAAATGCTGATTGGCGCCGTCCTGGCCCTGGCTTGGGCCGGGCTGGCCGGCGCCCAGGTCACCCCGCCGGACGTCGCCCGGCATCAACAGCAAGAACTCCAGCGCGGCGATCCGCCGCGCTGGAGCAAGCCGGACCGCACACAAGCGGCCCAGCTTGCCACGCTGCGCAAGGAAATCAACGCTGCCTTGCGCGAAGCCCTGGAAGCCTGCAAGCAACAGGGCGCCGGCGCCAACAGCGCCTGCGTGAAAGAAGCGCGCGAGACGGCGCGGGCCGACATGTCCAACCTGCGCGAAATCAACCTGGCCTCGCGCGACTTGTCGAAAACCTACGAAACGAGCGGCAAATAAGCCCTACACCGGCCGCAACCAGGCCCTTGTGCCAGTTGTTTTTGTATCAGTCCCGTAACAAGCCGGCCTGGTTGAAGGCCAGGTCGGTTATGATGCGGGCATGCCACCTGCATACCAATTACATAGAGAGCAACACCGGGCCGCCACTGTCCAGCGCCTGGGCATCGACAACGAGCTCTACGACCGCTACACCATGCTGAGCGCCGCGCATGTGACGCCGGTGCGCGTGCGCAAGGGCACGATGCTGCAAGAAGCCGGCACCCGGGCCACGCATTACTGCTGGATTTCCAGCGGCGTGGCGCGGCGCGGCCATTTTTCCGTGGCCGGCGAAGACCTGACCCTGGGCTTTATCACCGAAGGCGAAAACACCGGTTCGCACAGCGATATGATGGGCGGCCTGCAGGGCGAGCCGGCACGCGAATTTTTCGTCGCCGAGACCGCTGTGGAAGCCTGGCGCATCGACTGGCTGGCCATGCAGCGCCACAAGGCCGAGCATAGCTTTGTGCACGAGTACTACCTGAAGATTATCGAATGCAGCATCCGCCGCTACGCGGCCAACCTGCACATCCGCAGCCACGCCTCGGCGGAAGCGCGGCTGGAAGCGTTCCGCCAGCAATTTCCCGGCCTGGAACAGCGCATCACCCAGCGCGCGCTGGCTTCCTACCTCGGCATCACGACCCAGTACATGTCGCGCCTGCGCAAGGCCGCTTGACGCTACTCAAGCATCCGGCTTGCGCCGCAGCAGCCACCAGGCGCCGAGCGCCGCCAGCACGCCGGCAGCCGCGGCCGGCTTCCACAAACGCTTGCGGGCAACCCACGATACCAGCGGCAGTGCATAGGGCAGCACACTCTTCAAGCTCAGGCTCGACAGGCCGCCGCCCTCGCTGATCAAGCCGCCAAGGCGCGCCTGCAGCGCACCGATGGCATGGTCGACCGCGCTATGCAGCAAGGCTTGCGGCTGCAGTGCATTGACCACTTCATGCCTGGAGCGCAGGGTGCTCAGGCGGTACAGCTCGCCTTGCCTGATCAGCCTTTCCTTGGCGACAGCCAATCCTTCCAATTCCTTTCTGGACGCCATGGTCTCCCTTTCAAAGCAGCATGTCGCGGTCGGACTTGAGCTCGGCCATCGTGGCGGTCAAGCCCAGCTTGCCTTGCCGCACCAGGCTGCGCCCCCACAGCACCAGGCCGATCGCCAGCACCGCAAAGGCCATCGCCAGCAGCAGCAGGATTTTCCAGCCCATCGCTTCCCAGCACAGATAGATCAGGGTCGCCGTGCCGAACGCGATGGCGAACCAGGCAGCGAGCATGGCGACGGCGAAGACAATGGACAATTGCAGCAGCGTGTCGCGCACTTCGGTCAGCTCGAGGGCTGCCAGCTCCAGGCGCGACAGTAAAAGGTGCAGGCTGTTTTTGGCAAGCCCGGCCAACGAGGCGATCAGGCCGGGCGGTGGTGGGACCTGGTTCTCGCTGGCCATCGCTTATTTGCGGCCGAGGATAACGCCTACCAGCAGGCCGACGCCGGCTGCCACGGCGATCGAACGCCAAGGGTTTTCCTTGACGTAAGCATCGGTCGAAGCGGCTGCCTGCTTGGCGCCGGCAATCGCGCTGGCCTGGGCTTCGTGGGCTTTGGCCAGGGCGGTGTCGAGCGCCTTCATGCCGCGGCCGCGCAGTTCGTCCGCTTTTTCACCAGTCAGCGCAGTAGCGGCAGTAAACAGGGCTTGCGCATCCTTGACCAGGGTTTTCACATCGTTGTTGACGGTACTGATGTTCTGTTCCAGCATGATAGGGCTCCTCTGAGGTAAGTGTTTTACGCCAATAAGTCTCGCATATCGTCGGCGTGTTCTTCCTCCGCCGCCATGATTTGCGTCAAGAGTTGCTTGGTCGTCGGGTCGCTGTCGCCAATCAGTTCGATCATCTGGCGATAGCTCTCGATCGCCACCCGCTCCGCGAGCAGGTTGGCGCGCACCATCGCTTGCACCTCCCTTGAGTCATCATACTCGGCATGGCTCCGTTCGAGCAACGTTGCTGGATTGAAATCCGGCTGCCCATTGAGCTGGACGATGCGCTCGGCCAGCCAGTCGGCATGCTGCTGCTCTTCCGTCGCGTGCTGCAGGAACTCGGCCTTGACGGTCGCATGGGCCAGGCCGCTTACCGTGTAGTAGTGACGCTTGTAGCGGTTGATGCAGACCAGCTCGGTGGCCAGCGCTTCGTTCAGCAATTGCAGTACCTGGGCGCGGTTGCCCTTGTAGCCTTCGGTCACGGCACCGTCGGCCATATTGCGGGCCGCCGCGCGGATTGCGTTCTTGTCGATCATGGATGCTCCCTGTTGGCCGCGTCAGCGGCGGTAATTGATCGGGCGGCCGGCTTCGGACAGCACGATTTCCACCCGGCGGTTCAGCTGCCGTTCGCTGGCGGTGGCGTTGCTGGCCACCGGATAGGCTTCGCCGTACCCGCGCGTTTCGATGCGCGAACGGTCGATGCCCATCTGGCTCAGGGCCGCGCGCACGGCTTCGGCGCGCCGCTGCGACAGTTGCAGGTTGTAGGCATCGCTGCCGGTGCTGTCGGTGAAGCCTTCGACCAGCACGGTACGGTCCGGGTTATCGCGCAGCACATCGGCCAAGCGCTGGGCCACGGCCATGCCTTGCGACGTCAGGTTGGCGCTATCCGTGCTGAACAACACGTCGCCGAAAGTGATCACGATGCCGCGCTCGGTCTGCTTGGCTTGCAGGTCGGCCAGCTGGGCTGCCAGGGCCGCCGCGCGGGCCTGGGCATCGCCCTTGGCCGCTTCGGCGCTGGCGGCCTGGGCCTGTGCGGCCTCGGCCTCCATGCGCGCCTGGTCGGCGCGGCGCTTGGCCGCTTCGGCTTCCGCCGTACGGGCTTCCAGGCGCACCTGGTCGCGCTGGGCGGCGGCATCCTTCAGCTGGTCTTCGGCGGACTTGGCGCGCGCCACTTCCTGCGCGCTGGCGATCTTCTGCTTGGCGACATAGGCCAGCTTGTCGATATCCTGCAGGCTTTCACCGCGGGCCGAGGCAACATTGGCCTGGTCCAGGGCGCGGGTGGCGGCGGCCATTTCCGCCGGGGCATACTTGGCAACCAGCGGGTTGGACTGGGCCGCCGCATAATCGGCGCGCGCGGTCTCCAGTTCGCTGGTGGTGGTGGGCGTGGTGCCGCAAGCTGCCAGGGCCAGGGCCGCGGCCAGCGCAAGCGGTTTTAAGATGGGCTTGAACATGATGGCTCCTTTCTCAGCGAGTCATGCTGCTGTTGGCGCGCTCGAGTTCTTCACGCAGCACGCGAATGTCTTCCTGCAGCTTGTTGGCCGCTTCGGTGGCCTTGGCGCTGCTGGCCTTGCTTTGCGCCAGCTTGGCGTCAGCCTGCGCCTGCTGCGCCAGGTCCTGGGCCGTGCGGTAATCCTTGGCGGCCAGCGCCTGGTTGGCGCGCAGCATCTTGTCGCGCGCTGCCGCCATTTCTGCCGGCGCCAGTTCCGGCGCACCGGTCGAGGCGGCGGCTTCCACCGCGGTGCGCGACGATGCGACTTCGGCCGTGGCCGGTGTCTTCATGCTGCTGCAGCCGGCCAGGGCAAGTGCGCCGACGATAGTCAACAGTGGCAGGCGAATCTGCTTATCCATTGTTGTTCTCCTCAAAGCGATTGGGGTATCGCAGTTATATAAGCTGTCCCCGCTGGGTTCAGTACGGTGCCGCACATTGCAGTCGGGCTGCCGGGTGTAGTCTGTCGCCATGGCACATACACTTTCACGCCGCGCAAAGATCAGCCTGGCTGTGCTGGGCGTCTTGCTGGCCATACCGGCGGTGGCCCTCGTTATCCTGCTCAACTACGACTGGAACCGCGCCCGGCCCTGGCTGGGGGCGCGCGCCAGCGAGGCGCTGCAAAGGCCGGTGGAATTGCGCGGCAACCTGTCGCTGACCTGGCAACAACAAGTGTTGCCGCCTCAGCAGCGCAGCTGGCGCGACCATATTCCCTGGCCGCACCTGGTGGCGCGCGATGTGCACGTCGGCAATCCAGCCGGTTTGCCGCCGGGCGATACGGCCGCGGCCCAGACCCTGGCGTTCTCGCTGAGCCCGTTCGCCCTGCTGGCACGCAAGATTTCCATCCCCGAGCTGCGTTTCGACCAGCCGCAGCTTGACCTGCTGCGCCAGGCCGACGGCCGCAACAACTGGACCCTGCCCAAGCGCCCGCCGTCCGAATGGCGCATGGAGCTCGACCGCGTGGTGTTCACGCAAGGCACCATCAGGCTGGACGACGCACAGCAGAAGATCGCGGCCACCGCCCACGTCGACACGCTCGACAACGATCCGCGCTACGGCGTGCGCTGGACGCTGGAAGGCAAGTGGAACAAGCAGGACATCACCGGCAAGGGCAAGACCGGCGCCGTGCTGGCCCTGCGCGACACCAGCCTGCCCTTCCCGATCCAGGCCGACGCCAAGCTCGGCCTGGTCAGCGTGGCGGCCGAAGGCACGCTGACCAACCCGGCGCAGCTGGCCGCCATCGATCTGCAGCTGAAGGTGGCGGGCGCTTCCGCCGCCCGGCTGTATGCGCTGACCGGCCTGCTGCTGCCGGAAACGCCGCCCTTCACCACGGCCGGCCGCCTGAGCGGGCACCTGGCCGAAGGGGCCAGCCAGTGGACCTATGAAAAGTTCACCGGCCGCGTCGGCGACAGCGATATCTCCGGCACCCTGTCCTACCAGCAGCGCCAGCCGCGCGGCTTGCTGACCGGGGCCGTGCAATCGCACCTGCTGCAATTTGCCGACCTCGGCCCGCTGATCGGCGCCGACTCCAACGCCAAGAAGGAAGAGCGCGGCGTGGCGGCCGTGCAGCCGCCCGGCAAGCTGCTGCCGGTGGAAACCTTCAAGACCGAACGCTGGACCGCGCTGGACGCAGACGTCAGCTTCCACGCCGACCGCATCGTGCGCACCAAGGAACTGCCGCTGTCGAAACTGAAAACGGAGTTCCACCTGAAGGATGGCGTGCTGCGCCTGACGCCGCTGAACTTCGACTTCGCCGGCGGCCAGGTAGCCTCCAAAGCCACGCTGGACGGCAGCAGCGGCGCAGCGGTCGCCGCCACCCTCGACGCCAGCGCCCGGCACGTCAAGCTCAGGCAACTGCTGCCGAGGCTGCCCGAACTGAAGCAAGCGACCATCGGCGAAATCAATGCCGATGCCAAGCTGACGGCCAAGGGCAATTCGGTGGCCAGCATGCTGGCCCATTCGAATGGCGAACTGAAAACCCTGGTCAACGACGGCACGGTCAGCAAACTGCTGCTGGAGCAGATGGGCCTGAACATCGGCAATATCGTGCTCACCAAGCTGTTCGGCGACAAGCCGGTGCACCTGAATTGCCTGGCCGGCGATTTCGGCGTGAAGGACGGCCTGGCGCAGACGCGCTACCTGCTGGCCGACACGGACGACGCCGTGGTGCGCGTGAACGGCGAGGTCAACCTCGCCAGCGAAAAAATCGATCTCACGCTCAAGCCTGAAACCAAGGGCTTGCGCATCATCTCGCTGCGCGCCCCGATCTATGTGCGCGGCACGCTGAAACAGCCCGACGTCGACATCGACAAGGGTGTGATCGCCATGCGCGCCGGGGGTGCGCTGGCCCTGGGCGCCATCGCGGCCCCGGTGGCGGCGCTGGCGCCCCTGATCAGCGCGGGCGGCGCGGAAAGCAACCAGTGCGCCACCCTGCTTGCCGCAGCCAGGGAAAAGCCCAAGGCGCCGCCGCCGGGCAAGACGCAAAGGTAACAAACCGTTACACGGTGAAATAGCGAACAGATCACACAGCCCTTCTTCCGTAAGCTGGAAACTGCATTCCCAGATACGGAGGAAACATCATGAAAACCAAACAGATCGCAGCCCGCCTTGCCATTGCTACTGCCATGCTGGGCCTGGGTGCATGCTCCTCGATGTCGCAGCAGGATAAAAACACGGCCATCGGCGCCGGTGTCGGCGCAGTAGCCGGCTCGGTGCTGACCGGCGGCTCCACGACCGGTACTGTAGGCGGTGCCGTGGTCGGCGGCGTGATCGGTAACCAGGTCGACAAGCCACGCCGTTAAGACGGCATGCGGACCTGCTGGTAGCAATGGCAGGACACCGCTTCCAGCCCAGCCGGGTCCAATATTTCGATATTGCCCCGGCTGTAGCTGATCAAGCCCTGGCCCTGCAGGGCACTGGCCGCCTTGGTCACGCCAACCCGGCGTACGCCCAGGGCATGGGCCAGGAATTCGTGGGTCATGTGGAAGCGGTCGCTTTGCAGGCGGTCGCGCGTGACCAGCAGCGAGCGCGCCAGGCGCGCCTCCAGCACGTGGAAGCGGCTGCAGACGGCGATCTGGATCGCTTGCGCCAGCAGGCTGTCGGTATAGCGGTGCAGCAGGTGCTGCAAGGATGCCATCTCCGCGTACTCGGCACTGAAATCCTCGGCTTCCATGCGCAGCGCCTGGCCGCTGCGCTGGACCACCGCCCTGACCTGGGCGAAGTGCTGGCCGAGCGCAACCGAGGCGCCCACCATGCCTTCCCGTCCGGCCGAACCGACTTCCAGCGTCATGCGGCCTTCGGTCACCGCGAGCAGGGAGACCAGGGCATCGAGCGGGAAATAGATGTAGTCGATGCGCTGGCCGGCTTCGAGCAGCACCTCGCCGGCCTCCAGTTCCACCAGCTCGCACAAGCCCTCGATGTGTTCGAGGTCGTCTTCCGGCAGGTTTGCCAGCAGGCGGTTGCCGATGGGGGGTGGCGATTCACTGCTTGGAACGGTATGAAGATTCAGGGTCATTGCCGTCAGCCTGGTGGAGTTTAGGCGGAGCGTATCGGCTATTAAAAATGCTGTATGTACGCTGACGCACGGAAGCAAGCCAGGCCGCCCGCCACAATGCGTATATCCAATAGGAAAGGATTTGCACAATGGAACCCAACAACACCAAGCTAAGCCGCTACACCACCCATCCGATGCTGCTGATCGCAGCCATCGCCATCATCCTGTTCTGCGGCGTCGGCATTGCCGCCGTCATGGGCTGGCTGCCGAAGTCGGGCGCCAGCATGGGGCCGCCGGTCGCGGAAGCACCGGTGCAGGTGGGCGGCAGCGAAATGGCCCCGCCGCCGCCGCCATCCAGCCTTGCTGCCGCTGAGCGCGCGCCTGGCCGGGCGGCTGACACTTCGGGCTACTCCGGTGGCGGCGGCGGCAGTTATGGCGGCGCCGCGCCATCCGAACGCGCCGGCGCCGATGCCCGTTATGCCGAAGCCCCACAGGCGGCGCCCGTGGCCGCACCGGCCGCGCAACATGCGCCGGCGGTGTGCCATAGCTGCGGCGTGGTGCAGTCGGTGCACGCGGTCACCCAGCGCGGCCAGGGCAGCGGCTTGGGCGCGGCCGGCGGCGCCATCGTTGGCGGCCTGCTGGGCAACCAGGTCGGCGGCGGCACGGGCCGCAAGCTGGCCACCGTCGCCGGCGCCGTTGGCGGCGCCGTGGTCGGCAACCAGGTGGAAGGCAATATGAAGTCGACCACCCATTACCAGGTGCGGGTGCGCATGAATGACGGCAAGGAACGCACCGTCACCAGCAGCTCCGGCGACTGGCAGTCCGGCGATCGCGTGAAAATCGTGAACGGACACCTGCAACGCCGTTAATCGTTCGGCACCGAACAGATGGCGGCGCTGGACGCGGCAATAATGCATCCAGGATTACGGAATATGAGAGGAAAACATCATGCTCTATACCATCGCTGTCGTACTCATCATCTTGTGGCTGCTCGGTATGGTCACCTCCTACACAGTGGGCGGTTTCATCCATATCTTGCTGGTCGTTGCAATCATTATGGTCTTGCTGCGCCTTATCAGCGGACGCGGCATTTAGTCGAGCCGGCCAAGCCGGCGTACACTATCGGGGCGGGGACTGCTGCGCAGGTCCCGTCCCGCTTTTTTTGTCCAAACTAAGGAAGGAGAAGCTTATGCCTAATAAAACCCTTGCTGCCCTGCTGATCGCAGCCATCGCAGCCACCGGCTGCGCGGATATGGATGCCACCCAGCGCGGCACGGCCACCGGCGCCGGCGTCGGGGCCGGCATCGGCGCCGTGCTCGGTGCGGCCACCGGTCATGGCGGCAGCGGCCGCGCGGCCGGGGGCGCCGTACTGGGCGCGGCGGTAGGCGCCGTGGTCGGCAACGTGTGGTCCAAGCGCATGGAAGCGCAGAAGCAGCAGATGGAACAGGCCACCAGGGGCACCGGCGTGCAGGTCACGCAGACGGGCGACAATCGCCTGAAACTGGAGATCCCGAGCGATATCTCGTTCGACACCAACCGCTCCGACATCAAGCCGGACTTCCGCCCCATCCTGGACCGTTTCGCCACCACCCTGAACGAGAATCCGGCGACCACAGTGAGCATCGTCGGCCATACCGACAGCACCGGCAGCGCCGCCGTCAACCAGCCGCTGTCGGTCGAGCGCGCCGCCCATACCCGCGACTACCTGGCCTCGCGCGGCGTCTCGCCGACCCGCATCGTGATCGAAGGCCGCGGCGAGCAGGAGCCTGTTGCCTCCAACGACGACGCAGCCGGCCGCGCACGCAACCGCCGCGTGGAAATCTACGTGGCCGAGCCCCGTCCGCCGCAAGGGTGAGTGTCGAAGGCGCGCCAGCCTGGCAAGCGCGCCTTTATTTCATCTTGTCAAACCGGGCGAGCGCCTGACGCGGAGCCGAAAGGGCTTGCTGGTTGGCGCCGTTCATTTCCTGCTCTTTTTCCAATAGCTTGAGATATGCGATATTTGCGTCGACATCGGCCCGTGTTGCCGGGCGCTCGCATTCGACATACCGGCTTTTTCGTCCACCCGCCACCATCGGCTCGACAAAGAGCTTGGTGCTTCGCTCGGACTTCGTCTCGTACCAACGGCTAATGTGAGGACGTTCGCTGAGCGCCTTGTTTTCGACCAGTCCCTCCTTGATCACATGCAGTTCCATGTGGTCTCCCGCAGGAAGGGAAAAACTGCCATCCAGCGCTGTCTGCATGCCTGCCGTCCGCACGCACCACCTTCCGCTATGCCCGAACCATGTGCCGCCGGATTCAAAATAGACGGCCATCACATACGCTCCCGGCACTGGCTTGCCGCTCTTTGCCTCAAACACAGTCCCAACCACTTCGCTTGCGCGACTGTTCGCCGACATCGCAAACAGGAACGCCACCGACAGTGCTGTACGGCTTTTTGCGCCCATTCTTGCTCCCTCCTTATTTCCGAGCGATTATAGATTCCATATTTCAACGATTCAGTGTGCGCTATTACGCGCCCCCAGCGCTACAATCCTGGCATTGCACACTGTCCAAGGAGCCACCATGAAAGTGCCCGCCCTCCTCATGTTTTGCCTGACCTTACCGGCGATGGCGCAGACCCTGAAGCCCGGGCTGTGGGAGTTGAACAACCGGGTGGCATCCGCCAGTCCGGAAACCATGGCGATCATGCAGGCGGCGCAGCAGCAGATGGCGAATATGCCGCCCGAGCAGCGCAAGGCCATGGAGCAGATGATGGCCGGCCACGGCGTCAACATGAACCTGGGCGACGCCGGCGGCGTCAAGCTGACGTATTGCCTGACCAAGGATATGGCCGAGAAGCAGGACCTGCCGGCCGGCCAGCCCGGCCAATGCACGACCACACGCACGCCGGTCCCCGGCGGACTGAACGTGACTTTCAACTGTGCCAAGCCACCATCGAGCGGCAACGGCCAGGTCATCTTCAACGGCAATACGGCTTACAGCATGCGCATGAACGTCAACAGCACCGTGCAGGGCAAGCCGCAGAACATGGTGGTGGAAGGCGATGGCCGCTGGCTCAGCGCCGAATGCGGCAGCGTGAAACCGGCTGCGCCCATTGCCCCGCCAAGCAAGCCGGGGCCGGAAGTTCCCCAGCCTACTCGCCGCGCGCAATAAAGGCCCAGTACAGCTCGCGGGCCTTGCTGGCGATAGGGCCTGCGGGCAATTCGCGCCCGTTGTAGCGCACGCAGGGCATGACCTTGCCGAAGTTGCCGGTGTTGAAGATCTCGCTCGCCTGCTCCAGCTCTTCCGGCCTGACCGTGCGTTCTTCGACCTGGATGCCGGCCTCGGCCAACAGCCGGATCACGCGGGCGCGGGTAATTCCGGCCAGGAAGGTGCCGTTCAGCGCCGGTGTGACGACCTTGCCTTGCGGCGTGACGAAGAACAGGTTGGCGGTGGCGAATTCCGCCACATTGCCCTGGCTGTCGCAGACCACGGCGTTGTCGTAGCCACGCTCCTTGGCTTCGCGCAGCACGCGGGTCGAGTTGGCGTACAGGGCGGAAGCCTTGGCGTCGGTGGGCGCCATATCGGGGTCCGGGCGGCGCATGGCCGACAGGCAGGCGGAAAAACCGGTGAACGGCGGCAGCGGCGCATCGAACAGGGTCAGCGCGAAGGCCGATTTTTCCGCGACCGGGATCAGCAAGCCGTCGGTAGCGAACACCAGCGGGCGGATGTACAGCTCGGCATTGGCCGGGAAGCGCGCCACGCCCTCGTTCACCAGCTTTTCCATTTCATCCACGCTGAGCGGGCATTCCAGGCCCAGGCTGCGCGCCGAGCGCACCACGCGCTCGAGGTGTGGACGCAGGTCGGGCAGCTTGCCGTGTATGGCGCGCGCGCCATCGAAGACGGACGAGCCGAGCCAGACGCTGTGGTCCATTGCGCCGAACAGTGGCGCATTGCCCTCGGCCCAGTTTCCATTGAAGTAAGTCAGATACATGGTGTTCCCCGCTGAAAAGTTCCAGCTGAGGAATTTAACACAAGGGCTCAAAACGCGTGCCGCAGCCCGAAAGTGATGGCGCGGTTGCCCTTGCCAGTCTCGGTAGCGGTGCCGGCGGTATACGGCGCACCGTTGCGATTGCGGATGTGGGCAAAGGAAGCGTGCAACGCCGTGCGCCTGGACAAGGAATACATCACGCCGACGGCGGCCTGGTCCGCGTCCTGGTTGGCCGGGCTGCGGTCGTCCTTGTGGATGAAGGAGGCCATATACGTGGCGCGGCCGCTGGTGTAGGACAAGCCGGCCAACAGATCGTGGCTGTAGAGCGATGGCGTGGAAAGCGTCAGCGCGCCGTAGGGATTGACTGGATCGAAGGGCGAGCTGCCCAGCCCGCGGTTGACACCATAGGCGGCGAAAATGGTGGCGCTCCCAAGCTTGACATTGGCCGCTACCAGGGTATTACGCGCCGACAGGTCCACCGGCTGGGTGGTGCCCACTGCCTCGATCGGATTGCGCTTGCGCTGGTGGGCGACGCGCAGGTTGAAGATGCCGTCCGCAAAACCGATGGTAGCGCCATAGGCCCGATTGCGCGCCGTGCTGTAGTCCGACTCGCCGAAGCTATAGATGGCACTGGCGCTCCAATGGTTTCCTGACGGGGTGCGGTATTTGAGCGAATTATCGTAGCGCTTGCCCGTAAATCCCATCAGGTTGGTCGCGGTGCCTGCCAAGCCGGCGTGGAAGGGATCGGCGACCTCAGCCAGTGCTTCGTATTGCAGGTTGTACTGGCGCCCGAGGGTCAGCGCGCCCCAGCGGCCGTCCAGCCCGACCCAGGCCTGGCGGCCGAACAGCCGACCTTCCTCCGAGCGGCCGGTATCGTTCTCCACGCCGCCTTCCACCGTGAAAATGGCCGAGTTGCCGCTGCTGCCGAGCGGTTCACGGCCGCTGACGCCGATGCGCGACCCTTCGGAAATGCCGGGCGACAGTTTGCTGCTGGCGCATTTGTCCTTGCAACCGCGCTCGACCACCACACCGGCATCGAGCACGCCGTAGACCTGGACGCCCTCTCCCGCCGCCGGCTCCCTGGTCTGCGCCAGCGCCAGCGTAGGGCTCATGAGCAGGATGGCAAGAACTTTCATGCTTGTCAGCTTAGGGTAAGCACAGTCATGCAATCTGTGCGGAGACAAACAAAACTATTCGGAGACCGTATGTCCAGCAAGCGTTGCAGCGCCGCCGATGCCATCCGCCTCGTGCGTGACGGCGATATGATCATCGTTCCCACCGGCGCCGGCGAGCCGCCCACCCTGTTGAAGGAATTGTCGGCGCAGCGCCGCAGCTTCAAGGGCGTGCAGGTGGCGCAGATCCTGGCCATGCGAAAGTACGATTACTTCGACCCGGAAACCGCGCACCATGTGCGCCATTGCGCGCTGTTTTTTGGCGGCGCTTCGCGGGCTGCAGGGCAAGGCGGCTGGGCCGATTTCATCCCCGCCTATTTCTCGGAAATCCCTGCGCTGATCGAGCGCGACCAGATGCCGGCCGACGTGGTGTTTGCGCTGGCGTCGGAAATGGATGAGCACGGCAACTTCTCGCTCAGCCTTGGCGCCGACTACACCATGGCGGCCCTGCAGAAAGCGCGGGTGATCGTGCTCGAGTCCAATCCCAACGTGCCGTTTGCACATGGGCAGTGCCATATCCATGTCTCCCAGGTCAGCGCGGTGGTCGAGAGCAATGAGCCCGTCATTGAAGTAGGCCTGCCGGCGATTGGCCCGGTGCAGGAGGCGATCGCTGGCCACGTGGCGCCGATGATCGAGGATGGTTCGACCCTGCAGATCGGTTATGGCGGCATTCCCGATGCGGTGGTGATGCAGCTGACCAGCAAGCAGGACCTTGGCATCCATACGGAGATGATCGGCGACGGCATCCTCAAGCTGGTGGAAGCCGGCGCGGTGACCAACCGGCGCAAGACTTTCATGCCGGGGCGCATGGTGGCCACTTTTGCACTGGGTTCGCGCAAGCTGTACGACTTCATGCACCATAACCCGATGCTGGAAATGCATCCGGTCAGCTTTACCAACGACCCGTGCATCGCCGGGCAAAACGACAAGCTGGTATCGATCAATGCCAGCCTGCAGATCGACCTGCTGGGCCAATGCGGTTCGGAGAGCCTGGCCCACCTGCCCTACTCCGGCACCGGCGGCCAGGTGGACTTTGTGCGCGCGGCCAACCGTTCGCGCGGCGGCAAATCCTTTATCGTGTTGCCATCGACCGCCAAGGAGGGCAGTATTTCCCGCATCGTCCCGACGCTGAGCGCCGGCACGCATGTGACGACCAGCAAGAACGACATCAATTACGTGGTCACCGAGTACGGCGTGGCCCAACTGCGCGGCAAATCGGCCAAACAGCGCGCCGAAGCGTTGATTGCCATTGCGCATCCCGATTTCCGCGGCGAGCTGCGGCGCGAAGCCGCCCGGCTGAACTACAGTTGACCTATGTTCGGCAGCGAACATTCAAGCGTTCGCTGCTGTCTTAGACTGGCCTTCGGAGGTGCTCATGAAGGCATGTCGCTGGCTGGCTGTTATCTTCGCGGGCTGGACGCTGCTGGCCTGCGCGTCGTTGCCCGAGGTCGACCCCGGCCAGGCGAAGTCGCGTGCCAGTGCCGTGCCGGCGGTGGTGACATCCAGCGGCAAATTGCCGCGCCAGACCACCGAGCAGTTACTGAAGAAGCGCTGGGCCAAGTCGACGCTGGACCTGAAGGCCCAGGCCGCGCTGGAAGAGTCTGCCACCGGTGTGCCCCTCATCGCAGGCAACAAGGTGCAGTTGCTGTTCGATGGCCCGCAAACCATGGCGGAGATGATGAAGGCCATCGCCGCCGCCAAGGACCATATCAACTTCGAGACCTATATCTTCGACCAGGATGAACTGGGCATGAAGTTCGCCGACCTGCTGATACAGAAGCAGCGCGAAGGCGTGGTGGTGAATGTGATTTACGACAGCGTCGGCACCATAGGCGTGCCGCAGGAATTCTTCGACCATATGCGGGAAGGTGGCGTCAAGCTGTTGGCTTTCAACCCGATCAATCCCGCCAAGGCGCGCGGCAACGGCTGGATCCTGAATAACCGCGACCATCGCAAAATGCTGATCGTAGACGGCAAGGTGGGCTTCACGGGCGGCATCAATATCAGCGACACCTATTCCCGCAGTTCGCCATTCCGCGGCGGCTCGCATGGCGGCGGCCCCCCATCCGGAGGCGGCTCCGGTCCGGCACGGGCCAAGAGTCCGGACGAAGTGGGCTGGCGCGACACGCACGTGCGCATCGAGGGACCGGCCGTGCAGGCCATGCAGTGGCTGTTCGTGCAGAACTGGATCGCGCAGGATGCCGACGACCTGCGCGATGCCAAGTATTTCATCACGGTGCCGCCGGCCGGCGACAAGGTGGTTCGGGTGCTCGGCTCGCAGCCCGGCGGGCGCTTCGAGATCTATAAAGCCTTGCTGCTCGCGATGCAGGAAGCGAAGAAGTCGATCCACATCACCTGCGCCTACTTCGTGCCGGACGAGCAGATCCAGCAGGCTCTGATCGATGCGGCGCGGCGCGGCGTGGATGTGCAGCTGGTCCTGCCCAGCGTCTCCGATAGCGGGCTGGTATTCCACGCGGGGCGGGCGTTCTACCAGCCCTTGCTGGAAGGCGGCGTCAAGATATTCGAGCTCAAGCTGTCGGTGCTGCATGCGAAAACGGTGGTGATCGATGGCGTGTGGTCTACCGTCGGCTCGACCAACCTGGACCGGCGCAGCTTCCTCCACAACAGCGAAGTGAACGTGATCGTGATGGGCGATGTGTTCGGGCTCGAAATGGAGAACGCTTTCAAGGAAGATCTGCATAATTCCACCGAAATTACCCTCGCGGCCTGGAACAAGCGCCCGCTTGTCATGCGGATGAAAGAATGGCTTGCACGGGTGTGGGACTACTGGCTTTGAGGCTTGAGATAGATCAATTTGCCCCATGCTTTTTGGCCTAGGCTGAAAAGACCATGAGCGATCATGAACCGCCCACCTCGCTTGACAAGCCTCTGCCTGGCGACGACCATGCGGATATCCCCATGCGCGTCGCAAAGTTGGAGGTAATGGTGGAGGGAGTCATTTTACGCTTGGATAAGCTCGATGCGAAAATTGATCGGCTGGACCATAAGCTTGATGCGGGACTGGAAAAGCTCAACGACAAAATCGATCTGGGACTGGAAAAGCTTAATGAGAAAATCGACCTGGGACTGGAAAAGCTCAATGACAAGATCGATCTGGGACTGGAAAAGCTCAATGACAAGATCGACGCGGGACTGGAAAAGCTCAACGACAAGATCGATGCTGGGCTGGAAAAGCTGAACGACAAAGTCTCCCACGACATCAGCAAGCTCAACGACAAGATCGATGCCAACCGGGAGGCAACCTTCAAGCAATTCGAAGCATTGAATGCCCGCTTCGACCGGTTCTACCACCTGCTGTTCATGTTCCTGACCGCTATGATTGCAGGTTTGCTTGGCTTGCTTGCAAAGGTGCTCGGCGTTATTTAACTGGCGGGGCGCCAGATGTCGCCCTGGCGGCAGAAGATGTCGGTGGCGGCAAGCGTGAAGCCGCTGCCTTCGAACCAGCTGTAGCGCTCAACCTGGATCTGGTCATGCTGCACGCGCAGGACGTTGAAGGAATTGGTTTCTCCGCGGCTACGGGTGGAAGTAGCGGTACCGGCCTGTACCACCAGCGCGGCATAGCCGTCGATTTCGTAGCGCTCGGCGGTGTTGTGCGTGTGGCTGGTGTGCAGGTGCCCGGCCAGCAGCAAATCCACGCCGCAGCGGGCAAACATTTCCATCGCCATCGGCGCGCGGTCCACCAGATCGTCGTCGTTGAGATGCTGCGGCAGGTCGAAGGGATGGTGGGTGACCACCACGCGCGTCACGCTGCGCGGCAGCCGGGCGAAACGACGGTGCAGGTAATCGACCTGGCGCCGGTTGACGCGGCCGTCCTTGAAGGTCAGCGAGCGCGCCGTATTCAGGCCCAGCACGGCGATTTCATCGTCCACGAATTCCGGTGCCAGGTCGCGCGTGATGTAGCGCCGGTATTTGACCAGGGGCTGGAAGAAACGGGCGGCGACGTTATAAAGGGGAATGTCGTGATTGCCGGGCACCACGATCTGCGGCTTGGGCAGGGTGTCGAGGTAACGCCGCGCCTGGCGAAACTGGGCGCTGCGGGCGCGCTGGGTCAGGTCGCCCGAGACAACCACCACATCCGGGCGCAGGAAGTCACCGATCAGCTCGCGCAGCGGCGCCAGCAGCGCGTTGTCCACGCGGCCAAAGTGCAAGTCGGAGATATGGACTATGGTTCGCATCAATCCTCCTTCCGGCGCGGCACGATGACGGGTAATGCTGCGGGCCGGATACGGTAGCGCAAAGGCGGCGCCATCACGGTCACCTCGCCATCGGTGGCCACGCGCAAACGGTGGTGCCGGGTTTCAATCACCATTTCAGCGGCCTGGAATATATGGAACTCGCGCGACTGGCGCAGCCGCCCGAACAGGGCGCGCAAGGCCAGCTTCAGCAAGCCGAAGCGCGTCGGGCGCTGCGCCACGTAGACGCTCAGCATGCCGCCGTCGATGCGCGCCCGTTCGCCGATATTAAAACCCTGCATCTGGTATTCATTATTGCCGATGAAGACGAAAGGGGTGCGCCGCGCAAGGCCCGCTTCGCCCATTGTCAGCCGCAGGCTGAGAAAGGGATAGCGCCGCAGCGCCGCCAGTGCTGCCCAGCCGAAAGCCGTCCACTTGCCACGGCCGAGTCGGCGCTGCTGCCGCTGGCGGTCGCGTACCACGTCGGGATACAGGCCAAGGCCGGAATTGTTGAGGAAGATGCGGCCATTGACTTCGCCCACGTCAACGCGCGCCACCTGCCCCGCCGCCAGGATGGCAATCGCGGCGTCGAGCTGGGAAGGGATGCGCAAGTCGCGCGCGAAATGGTTCAGGGTTCCCATGGGCAGCACGCCGAACACGGCGCCGCTGTCCAGCACGACCGAGGCCACCGCATTGACCGTGCCGTCGCCGCCGCCCGCCACCACGACGGGCGCGCCGCCGGCGAGTGCCGCGCGCGCCGCCTCCATCATATGGTTGGCATCGGACGCCAGCGTGATATCGGCATCCAGGCCATGGGCAGAGAAGCGCGCGGCCAGCGACGCGTGCCAGGTCGGGCCGTATCCCTGGCCTGCGCCCGCATTGACGATCACAGCCATCCGGCTCACGGCAGTTCCCGCTGCCGGTGCCGGCGCAGGCTCGACACGCCCGTAACGCAGATCGCCAGCCAGGCCAGTCCTTCCGCCACTGCCGCCAGCACGTCGCTAAGAAAGTGCACGCCCAGGTAAATGCGGCTGAATGCCACCAGGGCCACCATCAGCACTGTCCCGGCCACGACGGCGGCACGCTGCGCGACACTGCGCGCGCGCTGCCACAGATAGCAGGCCAGCACGCCGTAAAACACGGTCGCCGCCAGGGTGTGGCCGCTGGGGAAGCTGTAGGTGGGCAGGGTCAGGAGTGGCGCATCGAAGCTGGGCCGCAAGCGCCGGTAATTGTCCTTGAGCAGAACGTTCAGCAGCATGCCGGGCGGCACTGCCAGCAGCAGGGTCAGCATCCAATACCTGGCCTGCCTGCGCCACAGGTGCCAGGCAAACAGCAGCGTGAGGAATGCGATGCCAGCCACGCTATGCAGATGGGTGACCGCCAGCAGCAGTGCAGTCAATGGCGCGCTGGCGTGGGCATGCAGCCAGTGCGCCACGCGGATATCGAGGGCCGCCAGGCGCGCGCCGGGTCCCAGCGCGGCGCTGGCAACCGCCTGGAAGGCGGCAGCGGCACAGATCAGCAGGATCAGCCCGGCCACCAAGTGCAAAGGGAGTCGGATCGTGTCTCTCATACAACGATTAATAAAAAAACCTGATTTTTCATCCAGTACTGTTGATTCATACAGTATTTATGTTATTCTGATGACTCGTTAAACACATCACAGCAAAAGGAATTCGTCATGTCCACTATGAACAGCACCTTCGGCTCCCGCTTTGGCCTGGAATATGCCCCTATGTCTTTCCTGGTTCGCTTCGGCAAACGTGAAGTGCTGGTGTGCCGCGACTTCCGCAAGCGCTTCTACGCTGTGAACCCGATCATCGAGTGCGATACCGGCGTGCAGCCTGGCCACCTGGAAGTTCTGCTGTTCAGCCGCTGGCTGCTGATCTTCTCCAAGGCCCACTAAGCGCTGGCTCCAGTCTCGCACAGCTGTTCATACCGGGCGCGCAAATAGTCGCGCAAACGAATCACGACGGGCGTGACCTGCGAGCGGTGCATGCAAACCAGCTGTAATGGCACCTCTTCACCCATTACATCTGGTAGCAGCAAACGCAAGCGGCCGGCATTGATGTCGGCGGTCACGTCCAACCGTGATTTATAGGCAATACCCAATCCCGCTACCGCCCAGCGGCGCACCAGGTCGGCATCGTCGCTACTGCGATTGCCCCTGACCTGCACGACTTTGCCCTGGGCGGGGAAGGACCAACGGTCATACAGCATATCGTCCAGCGCAAAGCGCAGGCAGTTGTGATGCACCAGTTCATCCAGATTGGCCGGAGCGCCATGCTTGCGCAGGTAGTCGGGCGAAGCGACCAGCACGCGGCGGTTTTCCGGGGCGATTTGCATCGACACCAGGCTGGAATCGTCCAATTTCCCATAGCGCAGGGCCAGGTCGACCGGTTGGCGGTACATGTCCGCGACCCGGTCGCTGACAAATAATTGCAGGCTGATAGCCGGGTATGCGGCCTGGAAGGCATCCAGCCACGGCAGCAGCACATTGCGTCCCACATCGGACGGCATCGACATTTTCAACAGCCCCGCCAGCTCCTGCTGGCCCTGGCGTATCGCCTCATGGCCTTCCTTCAGCTGGCGCAGCGCTTCGCGCGCATGGCGCAAGTAGTGCTCGCCTTCCGCCGTCAGCCGCAGGGAACGGGTGGTACGGGCGAACAGGCGCAGCTTCAATTCCTCTTCCAGCCGCTTCAGTGCAGCGCTTGCCAGGGCTGGTGAAATATCGAGCGAACGTGCCGCCGCCGACAAGCTGCCCCGGTCCGCGGTGCTGACGAAGACTTCGATATCGTCCAGGCGCAACATTCTCTTCATTTCCTTGAAAGTGTTTCCGTGATTTTAGTCTTTTTCTTGAAGCTGTGATGACCGAAGATGCATCTATCGCAAACACTTACGAAAGACCAAGCCATGAAAGCTGTCGCCTACCGTGCCTCCCTTCCCATTGAACATGCCGACGCCTTGATCGACGTCGAACTGCCGGCGCCCGTCGCCACCGGCCGCGACCTGCTGGTCGAGATCAAGGCGGTTTCCGTCAACCCGGTCGATACCAAGATCCGCCGCAACGTCAGCCCGGCGGAAGGCGAGCACAAGGTGCTGGGCTGGGACGCTGCGGGCATCGTGCGCGCCGTTGGCCCCGACGTCACCCTGTTCAAGCCGGGCGATGAAGTCTGGTACGCCGGGGCGCTCGGCCGCTCAGGCACCAATGCCGAACTGCACCTGGTGGACGAGCGCATCGTCGGCCACAAGCCGGGCAAGCTCGGCTTTGCCGACGCGGCCGCCCTGCCCCTGACTGCCATCACGGCCTGGGAATTGCTGTTCGACCGTCTTGGCGCCAGCCGCGACACGGCGCGCGAAGCCGGCAAATCGCTGCTGGTCACGGGCGCCGCCGGCGGCGTCGGCTCGATCCTGGTGCAACTGGCGCGCCAGCTTGACCTGCTACCCAAAATTAGTACGGTGCTAAGCTAGAGTCTGCCACATGGGAGGCAGGCATGAAAAAGCGATTTACCGAAGAGCAGATTATTGGCGTGCTGAAGGAGGCTGAGGCCGGCGCCAGGG